>JAVRON010000069.1:0-59156 GCA_032162705.1 Acidobacteriota bacterium | reverse complement strand
GTATGGAAGGATGAACTCGGAACGATGAACGATGAACTGCTCCTAGTTCATCGTTCATCGTTCATCGTTCCTACTTCATCGTTACGCTTACGCCCTCCCTGACGGTCGTGCTTGCGGCCACGTTATGACTACTTGACCGCCTTCGTGCCGTTGTCCTTGGGCGCGGAATCAAACCCGAGGCGGTCTTTGAAGAGGCTGAGCAGGAGGAGCGTACCGATGCCGCTGCCGCCGTCGCCGTTGCCGTTGCCGCCGGAGGCGAGGATGTCGGGCGTGATGCGGACGTTCTTATCGCCGATGACTTTGAGAGTCTCGACGAGTGCGACGCCCTGCGCCCCGAGTGCGTTGACCTGCTCGTGGTAGGCGACGCCCTGCGCTTCGCCCATCAGGCGAACCTTCTCGGCCTCGGCCTTGCCCGTCGCGAGAATGTAGTGGGCCTCGCCCTCGCCTTCGGCCTTGCGCTGCTCGGCGCGCCGCGACGAAATCTCGACGCCGACGGTGGCGGCCATCAGGTCGCGCTGGTTGTCGGCGTTCGCTTTCGTCTTCTCCAACTGGATGCGCTTCTCCTCGGCCTCGCGCTGCGCGTTGAACATGTTCTGGCGCTGCTCTGCGAGAATCTTCTCGGTCTGTGTCTTCATCAACTCTTCGGGGAGATGTATGTGACAGATGAGAACGTTGACCACATCCACGTGATACTTCAGGAGGTGCGCGCGGACGCGTGCCTCGGCGCGCTCCTGCTCTTCATGGCGATTTTGGAGATAGGCCATCGCCGACGACTCCGACGCCTGATTGCGGAAGATGGAATCAATCAGCGGGTGCATCACGTTCTGGATGAGACGGTCGATGCCGCCGATCTTGGCGACCATGAAGGGCGCGTCCTCGGGCTTGACGCGGAAGACGACGCGGACTTCGAGCTGCATCGTGAAGCCGTCTTTGGAGATGACCTCGAAGGGGTCGAAGGTGTTTGACGTGTCGCCGGTCGTCCACTCGACCGTCTGGTTCGTCGTCGGGATGATGATCGGCGTCTTCGCCAGAGTGTTGATGTAGTAGCGACCAGGGCCCACGACCGCCTCCTGTATGCCGCGATAGCCTTCGGGGACGACGTAAGCTTCGTGCGCGCCTTCGTCGAGGCGGCGGTCTGCCGGGTCGGTCATCCGCAACTCTTCTTCGATCTCAGCCTTCGTGCGGTTTTCGTCCTCTAACTTGTCGAGACGCGCGACGGCCTCCGAGATGTGCTCCTTCTCTTCGCGCTCAACACGCTCGCGCACCTTTTCGGCCATCTTCCGGCGAATCTCATCCGAAGGGTCTTTGCCGACGTTCGAGACGATAACCGCGACCTCGCCGGGCTTCACCTCTTCGGCATTCGTGTTGATGACCTTGAAGACAAGCGGGTTGATGTAGTAGGTGCCCGGCAGAAGGATGTCCTTCTGGGGCCCGCGCTGTCCGCCGCGGCGGATAAACTCGTTACTGTCGGAGAAGTTGTCGTGACCCTCGACCTGCGTGGCGACGTAGTCGCGTGGGTCTAAGGGCGCACCGTCCAGAGCTTCGACGAGTCCGACCTGATTCTCGTTTATCACCGTCGCGTCGAAGAGGCGGATGAAGAAGAGTCCGGGCTTGGGGTCGCCGCCCATGATCGGGACGGACTGGGTCAGGATGCGGTATGTGCCGGGCGTCAGGGTTTCGACCTGCGGGCCCTTCTGGCCGCCGCTGGCGATGAACTGCTCGGCATCCTGAAAGTTTCGATGACCGTCGATGGCTTTGCCGTTGAGGCGTCCGGGGTCGAGCTGGTCGCCGTCCGAGGCTGTGACCACGCCAACCTTGCCGGGCGGAATCATCGTCGTCTTCGAGATTGAGACGCGGAAGAGATAAGGATGAATCGGCCAGAGTCCCGGCGGGAGCGTGCGGAGCTGGATGCCTTTGACGCCGCCGCGCTTGATGAAGGCGATAGGGTCTTGGAAGTTGTTGTGCGCGTTCTGCGCGCGGTCGGGCGCGAAGTTTCTGCCGGGCGGCATCGGCTCGCCGTCGATGGCCTGAACGATGCCGAGTTCGTCCGCGCCGATCTCGATGAGCGGAACTTTATGCACGACGCGCTCGAAGGGCCACTTGACGAAGTGCAGGCCGGGCTTCAAGACATCGGCCTGAATGCCGACCTCGCCTTCGGTGGCGACGACTCTGCCGGGGGGCATCTTCGCGCCGAAGTAGCGGCGCTCCTTGATGGCGATCTCGCGCGCGCCGACGTTGACGAGCCAGCGCCGGAGGAGTATGACCGCCACGATGAACAGGACGAAGCCGATCACGAGGATAGGCATGTACCGAAAGAGTGTGTCGTTCATTGCCTTTCTTTCTCCGCGGGGACTTCACGTGGGAAGCCCGCGTCTGTGTGTGGGTTCTCGACGGACGTGTCGTTGGCCGCAAGCCTTCGACGCGCGTCCGCGAGTTTCTGCTTGAGGACGAAGCCCTCGCCGGAGCGCTTGGCTTCCGAAGAGAGCAGCCAGTATTCACTCTCGAAGAGCGAGCGCAACTCCCCGGCGCTCACACCGCCGAGTCGCCCGTCCTCCCAGATTTGTAGAACTTCCGAGACGGCACGCCCGAACGTCCCTGCGTCGTCGGAGAGTGCGGAGACGCGGAGCAGTTCCACGGTCGGGGCGCGCTCGGGGTTTTGCCTCCAGCCTTCGAGAAGCATCTCGGCGAGGGCGGGCGTCGAGCGCAGGTCGTCGCTTTGTGCGATGTAGGCGGCGAGCGCGTGCAAGTCCGCAGGACTCTCCGCAGAGCGTCCGACCAGTCCGTCGAGGACTGAGCGGTAGAGCGCCATGTCGCCCGTCGCGCGTGCGTCCCTCAAAGCCTCAAGGTCGCCACGGGCGGCACGCTCACGCAACGACTCTTCAAGTTTTTCCGGGGCTTCCTGCCCGTCATCAAAGGCTTCCCGGTCGCCTTCGACGAGGGAGCCGGAAGTCACAACGTCGAAGAGTCCACGCGCGCTGACGCCGGGCGGAAGGTGCTCTGTGTCCTCTTTAGACGGAGTGCGTTTCGTGCGGAGAATGGCGAAAGAGGCGACGAAGATCAGGAAGACTGTGATGATGAGAATGGCGCTCACTTTTAACGCCTTCGAGCGCCCCGGCGGCACCGGGAAATCCGGTCTCTCTTAAAAGCCGCTCAGGCGGCGGGCGCTGTCCGATGTATGTATACGAAAAAACGGTGCGAAGGTTGCGGAGCAGGGTGGCGATTTCGGCGGGGCCACTTCTCTCCGCCACAAACTTCGGGCGACGAATCATACTCCGACCGAGTCGCCCGTGTCACCGTCCGCGCCGCACTGCTCTAGAAGCTGCGGCGGAAGAGGTAGGAGGCTTTGATGAAGAAGGTTCTGCCGTTACGACGGAAGCCCGGCTCGGGCTGGCCGGAGACGGGGTTGAAGAAGTTGCGGTTCATGTCGTCGTTGTAGCCTACGTAGAAGGCCGTCCCCGGATTCGGCGTCCAGCCGTAGAGGAACTGCCCGCGCACGTTCGCGTTGACCGAGTCGTAGTCGATGCGCGCCCGCGCAAAGGCGAAGCGCGTGAACTGGTAGGTCGTCTTCAGGCTGACGATGTTCGAGTCGAAGGCAACTCGCCCCGTGTCGTTCCTGACCAGACGGTTCTTCGAGAAGTCGAGCGATAGATTCAGGTCGCTCGAAGCCTTGTAGGTGACGCTGCCGTTCGTGTAGAGGAGGTTGCCCGCGCCGGGGTCGAGCGGCCCGAGACAGACGGCGGGCAGTACATCATCATCCTTCTTCTTCACGCAGAGTCCGGCAAGCTCCGCCGCCTGCTGCGCGAGTCCAGAGGGGCTGACGCGCGGGAACTTCGGGCCCGCGCCGAAGTCGTAATCAACCTCGCCCCAGCGATAGGCGGCGAAGTAGAAGAATTTGAACTTCTTGGTCGGGGTCGAGCCGGCGTAGGCGAAGACGTTCTTGGAGTAGTTCGAGCGCTCGCTCCGGCCACCGGCGAAGAACGTCCGACCGAACTCGCTGGCGAAGTCGCGCTCGTAGCCTGTGTTGTAGCCGACGCGGACAAAGCTCTGGCGCTGGAGGTTCGGGCCCACTTGTCCCTCGTAGTTCCAGTTCTGCATACGCCCCTGCCAGTCGTGATTGCCGCCGAGATAGCTGTCGAACTCCCACGAAACGATCTTCTTCTTCGGCTTCGGCTCGGTGACGTACCAGATGTTGCCGTTCTGGCTGTTCGTGTTGACGCGGCGCGTGAAGCCAACCTCGGCGCGGTAGCCCGCGGTGCGCCCAACGCCGTTGACGTTCCAACCGAGGTGACGCTTGTTCTGCGAGAGATTGTAGGCGTAGGCAAAGCCGTTCAGCGTGCGACACCTATCCTCGTCGTCCGTTACGCCGAGCGAGCAGCGGCGCTCGTTCGTCCCGAGCACCTGAAAGTCGAGGGTCGTCTGCTTATCAAAGCGTATGCGCGAGTCGAAGCCGCCGAGGTAGTTGCTCTTGTTAACGAAGTTGTAGGCGGTCGCAAGGAAGCCGATGGAGTTTTCCTTGCCTATGTCGCGCTTAACGCGCAGCACGGCGATGGTCGCGTTCTTGCCGATGATGCGATTGCCCGCCGAGGGCAGTTCTTCGGGGTCGAAGCGCTGCTCGAAGGTGAAATCGCCGGGCGCGTTATCAGAGGCGACGAGCAGGCCGTATGTGTTCCGTCCCCGCTTGCCCGTGAGCTTGGCGGCGAAGTCCGGGTCGATGATGGTGCGGGTGTGGACGGCGGCGATCTGCGTGCGAAAGATGTCGATGCCTTCGAGGAAGAAGGGGCGCTTCTCGTCGAAGAAGATGGGGAAGCGCTGGTTGGCCGTGTTGACGGTGGCGTCGGCCTCGACCTGCGCGAAGTCCGGATTGATGGCGAGGTCGATGGTCGCCGCCGAAGACATGACGAACTTTGCCGTCAGACCGGGGTCAATCGTTACAGGCTGGTTGACGAAGTGGCCGGGGTCGATGCTCGCCCGGGCCTGGTCGAAGGCGCGGACTCGCTTGCCCGTCTCGGAGACGGTGAAGCTCGGGATAAGCTCGATGGTGCGCTCGGTCGAGATACCTTCGAGACCCGTGATGTGCCCCGCCTGATTGAGCGTCCCCGACGCGTCGCGCGACATCGGCATCCATGAATCTATCTCGTCGTTGTTGCGGTCGATGTTGCGCCAGACGTGCAGACCCCAGAGCTTGCCCTTGCCCGCCTCGTACCTGAGCGACTTGAAAGGGATGGCGACCTCGACGACGTAGCCGTCAGAGGTGATCGCGCCCTTCGACTCCATCACGATGTCAACGCTGAAGTCGCTGCCCTGCGCCTCGGTCATGATGCCATCCTGCTGGATGCCGAGCGGATTCCAGCCAAGGACGTAGGCACGCCGCTGGTCGTTGAAGGTATCGAGATAGACGCGAACGTTGTCCTCGCCAAAGACGTTGTCGCGTTTGGCGACCGTGGCTCGCACCTTCGACGGGTCGTCGTAACAATGGAAGCCGAGGTAGAGAAACTTTGCGTCGTAACCGACGAAGACCTCGGTCGGCTCGGTCGGCGCGATGTTGTCGCCGGGGTTGGTCTGGTAGAAGTCTTTCAGGACGGCGGCCTTCTTCCAGATTGCGTCGTCGAGCTTGCCGTCGATGACCGGCGCGGCGTCGAAGCGCGGGATGCTCAACGGCTGCGACTTCTCCGGCGGGAGCGCAGGCGTGCCCTTCGCCGCAGCCTTCAACGCGGCCTTCGCCGGTGGGGTCGAGGCGGTCGTGGAAGACTTGGACGGAGAGTAAGCCGGAGACACAGAGGAGGCCGGGGACGGCGTCGGCGCGGGGGTTGGCGACGCGGCCTTCGCAAGCTCGGGCGTCGGTGTGGCCGAGGCTGGCTGTGCACTCGCCGTCGCCATGCAGCCGAGTCCGAGCGCACAAAGCAGCGCAACTCTTTTGATGATGCTCATCGATTTTATCCGGTCAGTCACACGGGGCGGCGGCACATAGCCTTCGGCCCACAGGGTAGAGGTCTATCCTTCCCCACCCTGAAGCGTGGAGGATGTGGACAAAGCGTTTTCGGTTTAAGCCCTTGAACGATTCGGAGGGGTGAATTCGTCGCGGCCTTTTGGTTCGTGCGAGAGCGCTTCTTCAGTCGCTTCGCAAGTTGTCCGGCGCGGACGCCCCCGCCGGTAAAGAGTCTGTATGAGATTAAGTTATAAGACCGACCGCCTCACTCACAGGCGGGCAACGACTGAGCATTAACCGTCGGAACGGGCGCAAGTCCTGCGACCTGTCCCGGCGCGAGCGGCGCACGCCGGGACGCAGCCGGGCGATTCGTATTGCTAAAGCGCCTGACCTTCAAAATCCTGACCTTCGACCCGTCGCGGTCGAAACGAAACTCGTAGCCGCCGGGCAACGCTTCATTCAATCTTCGCAGAGCGTCGTCGCCGCCCTTCCGCCACTCGATATTTTTACCGTCGAACCGCGCGGCGACGAAAGACACACGACGCATCTCCTCTGCCGCCTTCCGTTTCTTCTGCGCATCGACGCGCACCGTTGACTCAAGAGCGCGAGTGTCTAAGAACGCGGGTGCGTCTGCGAACGCTTGCGGGTCGATGCCTGTGCCCGGCGGGATAATCATCGACACTTCGCCCTCGCCGGTCGGAACCCGGCGCAGCACCCCGTCTGCCTTGCCGATGACTCTATCCATCCGTTCGCGGGAGAGTTCCGTACTCCACGCTTCCGACGCAGCCGAAGGATTGACGACCGCTGTTAGCTGCTCGTGTGTGCTCTCCGCCGTACGTCCTTCCCCATGCGCCGGGGCGCTCTTGCTCGCCTCGCCCCTGCTCGCCTTTGCCTTCTGCTCGTCCACCTTACTGCGTACGCACCCGGCGAGCAGTAAGTCCGCGCGGCGCGGGGCCGCCGTATCCGCGCCGCCGTCCGAGGGCAGACTCAATAAAGCATGCAGAAGCTCTCCACGCAGACGCATACCGACGGCGCTCTTGAACGCCCGGAGGTCTTGCGAGATTTGCGGAGCCGCGAAGAGCGCCGCGGCGATGAGCATGAATGCGATGACCGATCTATGTTTCATTTCTTCACCCGCCGTCTGTTACGGAAACGGCCTTGAACCTCTGTCCCTGCCTCTTACACGCTCTCCCGTCACCCTGCCGCTTACTCGATCTTCCATCCGGCTCTTACTATCCGCTAAACACCACCCGCCGAGACTTCGTGGCAACTTTTTTTTCGCTTACAATGACGCCCGGCGTTAGAAGTCGTTAACAGACTTTATGCTCGGGTGCTCCGGCGGTTTGGTCAAAGCGCTCCGGCGCTCGTGTTAATCTCGCGCCTGCGCTTGCAGTCTTTCAGTCTCGCAACCTGTTAGTGGCGCGGCTCGCTGGTTGGTTTCAAAAATTCTTCGCGCTCAGTTCCTTTTTTTTCGGACTCGTGACGAATATTATCAACGCGTAAGAATGCGTCCGTTGGTATCACCGGCTCAATTCAAATGTGACGAAACGACGACGCTGGTGATGAGTCGCGGCGGACGCGTGACGAACGGGACTGTAAGAGGGTTGAAATCACAAGACACAACAGAGGGGGAGGGACGATGAGGTATAGAAGGTTCGGTCGCACGGGTTGGGAGACGAGCGAGATAGGTTACGGCATGTGGGGCATGGGCGGTTGGAGTGGTTCGGAAGACGAGGAGTCTTTCAGCTCGCTGCAACGCGCGGTCGATCTCGGCTGCAACTTTTTCGACACGGCATGGGCCTACGGCGAAGGGCACAGCGAAGGGCTGCTCGGCCAACTCGTCCGCGCGAACCCGGACAAAAAACTCTACACGGCCTCGAAAATCCCGCCCAAAAATCGCAAGTGGCCGAGCCGCCGCGAGTTCACGCTCGACGAAGCGTTCCCGCCCGACCACATCGAAGAGTATGTTCACAGCAGTCTTAAAAACTCGGGCCTCGATAGTCTCGACCTCATGCAGTTCCACGTCTGGGAGGACTCCTGGACCAAGGACGAGCGTTGGGCGAAGAAGATGGAGGAGCTGCGCGCACAAGGACTAGTCCGCGCCGTCGGCATCAGCATCAATCGTTGGGAGCCTTGGAACGGTGTGCTTGCGGTACGCAGCGGGCTTGTCGATGCAGTGCAGGTCATCTACAACATCTTCGACCAGAACCCAGAGGACGAGCTGTTCCCCGCGTGCCTTGAGATGGACGTGGCGGTCATCGCACGCGTCCCGTTCGACGAGGGCACGCTGACAGGCACGCTCACCCGAGAGAGCCGCTGGCCCGAGGGCGACTGGCGCAACACGTACTTCGTACCCGAGAACCTGATCCCGAGCGTCGAGCGCGCAGACGCCTTGAAGCCCGTGGCCGAGAGCGCGGGCTTGTCTATGCCTGAGATGGCTCTGCGCTTCATCCTCAGCAACCCTGCGGTGAGCACGATCATTCCCGGCATGCGCAAGATACGAAACGTCGAGTCGAACGTCGCGGCCAGTGACGCCGGGCCGCTCGAACCGTCACTGCTCGAAGAGCTGCGCGCACATCGTTGGGAGCGCAAGCCGAGTTCATGGTCGCAGTAAGAGGCGCAGTGAGGAACGCATGAGTGTGAGATTAAAACACCGTCGCCGCGACGAAAGAAAACCTGGTCGCGGCAGTGCAAGGCTCGCGGCATTTGTCTGCGCGCTCGCGTTGCTCTCCTTCTACGCACGCGCGCAGGAGCAGCCGCCGAAAGAGGACGGCACGTTCCGCGCGCCAGAACTCGTCGAACTCAAGAAGCTCGACCCGACCATCAAGCTCGACATACGCTACGCGACCGCGAACAACTTCACGGGACGTGCGGTCTACACGGAGGCACGCGCCTTCCTCCAGCGACCAGCGGCTGAGGCGCTCGTCCGCGCGAGCCGTGCGCTGCGGAAGAAAGGCTACGGCCTCGCGGTCTTCGACGGCTATCGCCCGTGGTCGGTCACGAAACTCTTCTGGGACTTAACGCCCGCCGACAAGAAGCAGTTCGTCGCAGACCCCTCGAAAGGCTCGCGTCACAATCGCGGTTGCGCCGTCGATCTGACGCTCTACGATGTGAAGACGAATCGTGAGGTCTCGATGCCCGGCGAGTACGACGAGATGTCGGAGCGCTCGCACATCTCTTACGCGGGCGGCACTGCGGAGCAACGCCGCCTGCGCGACCTGCTCCGCGCCGCGTTGGAGGCCGAGGGCTTCAACGTGTACGAGCCGGAGTGGTGGCACTACGACTACAAGGACTGGCGGCAGTATCCGATTCTCAATCTCGGTTTTTCGGAGATCGGACGGCCACGCGCGAAAGCGGCGCGAGCGTCTCATACCAAATAGTGCTCGGCCTGCACCATCTCGCATGAGCGCTCAAACTCTACTCACTTTTTATTCTGAAAAAGGCCGGACAACATTCCTTTCGGCGTAGAGACTGAAGCACGGGCACATGCTTTGCTCAGCCCGTTTGCCAAAGGACGAAAGCCCGCTTGAGCTTTTCGCTTCCATGAAGCAGGGCTTCGTCCACCCAAACGTCTCTGCCCCAAAGCAGCCCGTTCGACTTGCAAACGAAGGAGCGTAACTTTATGCGTTCTCGTCACCCCATGTCCGTCGCTCTGCTCTTGCTTCTCTCCGCTTTTCTTTACATCGTGCCCGCGGCCCGCGCCGCCGACGACACATACGACGATGAATATGAAGAGCACGCGCGCGTCCTGCGCGTCAGCCTGCTCAAAGGTGAAGTCAGCCTGAAGCGCGCGGGTGAGAACGAGTGGGAGAGCGCTCGTCTGAACACGCCGCTCGTCGAGGGCGATCTGCTTGCGACGGGGCGCGACTCGCGTCTGGAAATACAGGTGGACGCGCGCAACTTCGTCCGCGTCGGTGGCGACTCCGTTCTGAAAGTCGTCACGCTGCGCGAAGAAGGCATCGCGCTTAGTCTCTCCGAAGGCACGGCCACCTTCCGTCTCTCGCGCTTCGATGACAAGAAGGAATATTTCGAGGTCGATGCGCCGAAGACGACCATCGCCGCCGAGAAGACAGGGCAATACCGTATCGACGTAGATCGCGGCGGCGGCGTCTCTGTCACCGTCCGCGAAGACGGACGCGCGCGTATCTACTCGCAGACTTCCGGCTTCGTCCTGCGTAACAATCGCACGGCGCGGCTCGCCTTCGACGGCTCGGAAGAGGGCGACTGGGAGGTCGGCTCCGCCGCACGTTTCGACGAGTGGGACAACTGGAACGACGAGCGCGAGCACTACCTCGCCGAGCGGCTTCGCTACGAAGGGCGCGAACGCTACTACGACTCGGATGTCTACGGCGCGGAGGAACTCGACCTCTATGGCGACTGGGTCTACACGCGCGACTACGGCTACATCTGGCGACCGCACGTCACCGTCATCAACAACTATCATGACTGGGCTCCCTATCGCTACGGTCACTGGGCCTGGTGCCCGCCCTATGGATGGACTTGGATACCGGACGAGGATTGGGGATGGGCTCCGTATCACTATGGCCGTTGGGTCTACGTCAACAACGAATGGTGCTGGGCACCGCGCGGCTACGGCTATCGCTACCGGCGCGCCTGGTGGCGTCCGGCGCTCGTCGCCTTCGTCACCATCGACTTCGGGAACGACCGACACGTCTGCTGGTATCCGCTCACATACGGGCAGCGAGACCCGCGCGGGCGCTTGTGGTCGCGCCGCTACGACCCTCTGACTCCGCTGCGTCGCGGCGAAGTCGATAACCTGCGCCGCGCCAATCCCGCGCTGCTGCGTGCCGTGACCTCCGTGCCCGCACGCGACTTCGGCGGTGGGGCTTTGCGCGGAAGGGCCGCGGCGGGCGACCTCGCACAACGTGCGCTCGCGAGCGAACCCGTCCGCGGCCAGTTGCCGTTCACGCGCTCCGACTCTACGCGCGCACCTCGCGTTGGTGGGGGCGTTGACGGCGGACGTGCGACCGGCGCGAACGGGCGCGAGGTGCTGACGATAAATCGCCCTGCTCCCGTCATGCCCCCGCGCGCCGTGCCCGACCGCCCGACCGGGGCGGCAGCGCGCACGCCCGGCGTCCCGCTCGACGATGAGCTGCGCCGCTCGCGCATCCTGAACAACCGCGAGCCGCGCGTGCCGCTGCCTTCGACGGCGGGCGGCGACCCGCAGAGTCGCGACGCGGGCAACGGCTCTACCGGTGCGGTCGAGCGCACGCGCACTCCGGGCATCCCCACCTCTAACTCGGGCGACAACGGCGTAGGCGAAGCGCCCGCGCGCGTCAGACCCACACGCCCGCCCGTCGAGCGCAACGGCGATGACGGCAGCACGCGTGAAGCGCGTCCGACCCCGCCGCTCGTCAATCGTTCCGAGCCGCGCGTACGTCAGCGCGACGACAGCGAACGCCCGTCGATGCCACCGGCGCGCCGCGAGGAGCCACCCATGTCAAGACCTGAACCGGCTGAGCCACGCGAGTCGCGGCCCACGCGCAGCGAACCGCGTCAGGAGTCACCGAGACAAGAAGCACCGAGACAAGAAGCACCACGTCAGGAACAGCCACGCCAGGAGTCGCCAAGACAAGAAGCGCCAAGACAAGAGGCTCCTCGTCAGGAAGCACCTCGTCAGGAGCCTCCGCGACAGGAGTCGCCGCACCAGGAGTCGCCGCGCCAGACTGAGCGCACGGAGAAACCTCCGCGGCCACGGCGTTAGCGGAGCAGCAGTGTCGAAGGCGCGAGTCGGGGCCTCTCGCCTTCGCTGGCGGCGTCGAAATGATGAGCGCACGACCGACGCAACTTGTCGCGCACCATTTCGCCGCCGCCGCCAAATCCGCAGACGCGCGGTCGAAGTCGCATTCTCTCCCGCGAACGACATGAGCCGAAGGAAGGCTCGCTCTCTTCCCGCACACCGCCGAAAGGATTTGAGATGAGCGCCCGCTTTCGCCTCCTCGTCTTCGCCTCGACACTGACGCTCGCGCTGGGCGTCATCAACCTCAAGCCCTTACTCCATACAGGCCGGGCGCAGACTCCCTCCGAGAAGAGCTTCAGGCCCGACCTCCGACGCGCTCTCGCCTTGCGCCCGTCCGCCTCCGCCAAGCCCACACGCCCCGGCGCGTACATCCCGCAACGCACGCTCATCGACGCACACACCGACGCGACGCAGCCTTCGCGCCCGCGCGTGAGTGACACGAACGCTCAACGTCGCAAGCCTGCACGACCCGCGCCACAACAACACGCCGTTGACAAGGCGGCGAGCGCGCAGACTTCAGCATCCACGTCTTCAACAGCACCCACGTCAACACGACCCCGCGTGTTACCGCCCGCGGCTTTGGTCGCGCCCGGCACTCCGCTGAGCCGTGTCCTGCATGTCTCGCAGTTGAGTCTCGTCAGCGCCGACGGCACACACGAAGAGTTCGTTGATCGCAACGGAGACCTCATCGCCGACGACCGCACGACGTTCGACGCGCGCGGCGGCTCATACGATGTGGCCGTCGGGCGCACAGGCTCGCGCTACGAAGTCTTCACGGCCATCGACGACCGCGGAACCAACGCGACGGGCGACGACGTTGCGACCGGCATACTCGTCCTTGCGCTCGACACCAACGGCGACTATGTCCGCGATACCTCTTCCACTTTCGATCTCGGACGCGACTTCGGACTCCCTTCCGCAGTCTCGGTCGTCTCCGGCACTTCGCATGCGGGGCGCGAGTTCGTCGTCGTCTCTTCGAGCGGCTACTTCAACAGCCAGAACCCGCACGACCCCGCGAACGAGCCTTCGCCCGGCGTCGTCCTTCTCGTCCGAGACCCTTTGACCGGCGGCTTCGATGCTTCACGCTCGCGCTCGCTCGTCTCGGTCGGCGACAATCGACTCTTCAACGCCAACGCACTGACGCTGCTCCCTAACGGCAATCTTGTCGTCGCAGACTTCCAGTCGAACGAGCTTCGCGTCATACGCGACACGAACGACGACGGCCTGCCCGACACACTCGACGCGAAGCCTTTCTATACCTTTCCCTTCTCCGCGAACGGCGTGGATGCGCCGCTCGACATCGCTTCTAACTCGCGCGGCGTTGTCTTCACGCACTCCGTTGGGAACAGCGCGAACATGCTCGCCGTCTATGATACGGACGGCGACGGCTTCGCCGACACGGACGAGATTTGCGTCGAGGGTCTCTCGATTGATAACAATCTCGTACTGCACGGACTGACGGTCGCGCGTGACGGCACGGTCTACGTCATACAGGACGCCACGGGCGAGAGCGACAAGCCCGCCGACGGCGGCAACGGAGGCATCCCGCAGGTCGTCGCCTTCCCAGACCCCGCGCTCAACGGCGTGCTGCGCGACGGCTCGATCTTCGTCCTCGCCGACGACGAGTTCACGCAAGCATATTCGGGACTCTCCTTCGGCGTCGAAACCGTCCTGCCGCCCGTCGCCCGCCTTTCGTTGACGAACAGCGCGAGCCTACAGGGCGATGCGGCTTCGGGCGGACTCGCGACCATCCAGAGCACGGGACTGACGCGGGCCCTCGTCGGCGCGACGCAGGCGGATGCAAACGCACGGGGCTTGCGCGTGACCATCGAGGGCTTGAACGTACCCGTCCTCTCCTTCAACGACTCGTCGATTCACATACAAGTCCCGCAGTCGCTCGGCACGGGTCTGGCTTCGGTGGTCGTCAGTGTCAGCGGCAACGTCACGGCAGCCGACGACGCGCGCATCGTCAACGCCAACCCCGGCATCTTCACAGTCCCCCAGACGGGGACGGGCGAGGCCATCGCACTGCTCGTCTCCGGCAGCCTCTACACACCCGAGCCATTTCACGCACGCTTTAATAATAGCCCGTCGGAGGTCGCGCTCTTCGGCACGGGCTGGCGCAACTCTCTGCCCGTCACGGTGCAGATTGGCGGCAAGGCCGCGAAGGTTATTTACGCGGGACAGTCAGGCGGCTTCCCCGGCCTCGACCAGATCAACGTCGTCATTCCCGACGGCCTGACAGGCCCGGCCTCCGTCATCGTCACGACAACGGGCGGTGCCACAAGCCGCGGCGGCGTCTTCCTCACCGTGCAATGATAAAACGGACGGGTAGTTCATCGCCGCAGGCGCAAAGGGTGCAGAGGGGTACAGAGAATATCAAATTACAGATTTGAGATTTCAGATTTGAGATTTCAGATTTGAGATTTCAGATTTCAAATCTCAAATCTCAAATCTCAAATCTCAAACTCTCTGCGCTCCCTTCGGCGTCCTCAGCGATTGCGACGGTGAGATGCCTCACTCCACCCGCCCGCCTCAAAAATGCTATAGTCTCGCTCAACTCTTATTCAACAGACATGGACTTGCAGACGTTTAAAACGCCGTCGCGAATGATGAGTGAAAGGCAAGATGACTTTCATTTCATCTCTCTGCATTCCGCACTCATCATTTAGTTTCAAGGGGGTTCAAGATAATGAGCGACAATCTTTTCGAGCTGGAGACGTTTTCCGTTGAAGGGGAGCTGAACGTCATCATCGAGACGCCGAAGGGCAGTCGTAACAAGTACAACTACGACGAGGAGCTGCGGCTCTTCAAGCTGGGCGGCGTGCTATCGTCGGGTGCGTCCTTCCCCTTCGACTTCGGCTTCGTGCCCTCGACGCTCGGCGGCGACGGCGACCCGCTCGACGTGCTCGTGTTGATGGACGAGCCTGCCTTCGCCGGGTGTCTCGTACGCGTCCGTCTGGTCGGCGTCGTCGAGGCCGAGCAGGTAGAGCGCGAGGGCGAGACCATGCGTAATGATCGGCTCATCGGCGTTGCCGCCAAGTCGCGCCTGCACAGACGCGTCCGCACGCTCAAAAGCTTGGGCCCAGACCTGCTCGAAGAGATCGAGCACTTCTTCATCTCGTATAATCAGATCAAGGGCAAGGAGTTCAAGCCGCTCGGGCGCTTTGGCCCGGCGCGCGCGCTGAAGCTGGTCGAGGAAGGGATAAAGCAGTACGGCAAGTCGAAGCGAAAGCGTGCGCCGTCAAAGACGCGTCAGACGAAAAAGCGGAAGTGAGTTTTTAAGTTCAGCCCGCGCCCTGACAGCGATTTTCACTTGAGCATAGTTCACACCGGTAGCGCGGACGAGACCGGGCCCCGCGCACCTTCTCCGAAACGAACTTTAATGACGGGATTGTAGCCGGATTATCCTTCGGCCTCGCGTGCGATGACGGCTTCGCCGCCGATGCGCGCCGCGGCGCGACCGAGGATGAGCAGCACGACAATCGCAATCGCCGTCGCGAGGATGGCGTAGATGAAGAGCGCCGCGAGGCTATCGCCTTCGCCGAGCATGTGCTTGATGGCCGCCTTGATGGCCTCGTTCCATGCGAGCGCGGCGACCAGACCGAGCGAGGCCGAAGCGAGCGTAATCATCGTCTGAAGAATGATGCGAGTTCTGTTCATCCGGAATCTCCGTTGAAGGTTCGGCGGCGGCTGCCGCTCCTGGTAGTTGTGACCGGCAAGCGTGAGATTTTCTCTTGACAGCCCCTTTCATCGAACACTGCCCTGGAATAAGCCGGGCAAAAGCTCGGCGTCCTACTTAACGCGGCCCGCAGCGGTTGCCAGCAGTTTCTCAATCTCGACGAGGCGTGCCTCCTTCGGCTGCTCGCGCAGCTTCGCCCTGACGAGGCTCATCACCGTTTCCTTCTTCGAGGGGTCGTGGATGGGCGCGTTCGGGTCGGCCTTGTGCTCAAGGAGCAGGCGCACTTCGTCAGGACGCGCTCGCTCGGCAGCGAGGTAAAGCGCAGTCTCGTTCTGGCTGTTCCTGACCTTGATGTCGGCCCCGTTCTCCAGCAGCAGCTTCAGAATTTCCGCCCCGCGCGCGCCCGGCTCCTGTTCACTCACGGCCAACAGCAGCGGAGTCGTCCCGTTCTGCCTCACGTTAAGATTGACGCCCTTCAGCTTCAAGAGAGACTGGACAGCGTTTAAGTCCGAGCGGCGGACTGCCTCCAGGAGTGCGTGATCGGGCCCGGAGATGTTCGGCGTGTCGGGGTCGGCGACCAGAGGCGTGACAGGGCGTGGCGTGGGCTTCCCGCCCTCCGTCGAAGGCTCTTTCACGTTCGCCTGCCTGTCGGGCAGAGGACGTTGACGACCGGACGAGTTGTCCTCTCTCGCTTGCGCGTCGCCGTTGCTTGCCGCCGACGCTTTCTTGTTCCCGTCTGTCTTCGTCTGCGCACACGAAGTGATGCTCAAGAGGACGATTGACAGCGCGAGGCACGCCACGCGCGCCGCACGCACACGACCCCTCCGCCGATGTTCCGACGCCGCCCGATGCTCGTCTTGCAACTCCGTCACCCCTTCACCTTTCAGCGCAGACCCTGCTTGGACTGTTTGGCCTTCGCCGTGTTCTCCCTCGTGGGATCAAGCGGGTCGCTGGCCGCGGACGTTTGGAGCACGGCGACGGCGCTGACTTTCAGCAAAGTGTCGGGGTCAATCTGGCCGCGCCACTCGTCCGTCCTCTCCAAGGGGCGCGGAGGGGGGCCCCCGATGCACCAACGCTCGCCGCGCGCCGGGCCGACGACTCCGACGACGCCGTCGTGCTCGTCGAGCAACCACAGCGCAACTCTCCCGCAAAAGCCGGGCCCCGCGTTCTGGCTTGTGCTCTTTGTAACCAGAGCGATCTGGCCGTCAGCGGAGAGCGTCAACGTGGTCGTCATCCTCTGCCCCGGCCCCACCTCTTCATCGCGATTAAGCGTGGCGGGGAAGCGACAGGCGCGCAACACAACGGGGCGTCCCGGCACGCCGCCGACGCCGAACTCTCGCGCATACTCGGGCCCATCAATCAGCCCGTTGACGACGTGCGCCAGGCCCTGCGCTCTCGCCGCCTCGACCCAGGGCTGGTACTCTTGCGGCGAGCCGCCGCGCGCGAGGATGCGTTGGTAGAGGAGCCTCACTGCCGCCTCCTCCGCGCGCCCCTGCATGTACTTGCCCTTGAACTCGTCGGAGAGCGCGGCGTCCCTTACCAAGTCCTGAACCTTCTTCGTCCCGGCAGCCAACTGCGCCGTCAAAGTCTGCACCGTGTCGGGGTCGGGCACGCGCTCAAGGAGTTGTTGGTAGATGCCCTTGACGAGTTCTTCGGGCGCGTTGCACTGCGACTCCGCCGCGCCGGGCCCCTGCCCCGCGCCCTCAACCCGTGCGCCGCCGTAAACCGACGCCGACAATAAGACGCAGGCCGCCATCGTAATCAATAGTCTATACATGTTCACCACCCCACCTCTTCCGTCCCCTGTCCCGAAGGTCTGTGCTGCCCGTAGCGGCGTCCGGCCCGCTCAGCCAATTGCTCAAAATGCCTCTGATGGTCAGCACAAAACAGTCGTCATTCTCACACCTGATTCTGTAGGCGGAAGTAGTGCTCGGATCGCTGCCGATCTAAACACTAGCCTTCCATTCTTTTAAGATTCTCAGCGCCGAGTTTTTAAACTCATCCACCTGCGCGGCTTTAGACATAATCTCGATGCTCCGACTGTTTGGCCCCATCTCCTTGACGGCGGTGAAGGCGTTCCACCTGATGTTGGTTTCCTCACCTTCATTGAAAAGAGTTCGTTCCACTTCGTCGAGAACGCCTTCCACATCCATGTAATTAGAGGCAGCCATCGCCGCGTAGGTGCGAACATCATCATCCGGGTCGTCAGCCAAGATTCGTCTAATGCTTTGACCTATCAACTCGTCCTCGGAGGAGTCTCCCCGCCGCCTGAGTTCGAGGACTTTGAGTATCTCGATGCGTGCCAGGTCGTACTCACAAGCATCGGAGAGGGCTTCGAGCATGAAAGGCAGGACTCGCGGGTCGTCCGAGCTTTCAAGTCTCCGAATGATCTTATCCTTCACGGAGGAATCGGGATTAGCCAACGCCTGCGTGCCCTCTTCCCTGAATTGATTAATCAAGCTTCCTACCTCGTCCATAACTCTTACCTGTCGCCGCCGCTCCCGCGCGACTCGAAGAAGTCGCTGAGCGCGCGCAACGGACGACCCACATCGGGCAGACGCGGCCCGCCGCCGCCGAAGAAAGGACGCTTCCCTCTTTACATTCTTACCACTTCAACTCGGACGGCTCGAAAAATCTCATCCCGGTGAAGCCATCCACCGCGACCCGATGCGCTAACTGCTCTGACGCACAAAGGATCGGGAAGTCTATGTGCGCGACGCGGAACAGTTCGTGTCCGAGAGTTTCAGACTCGTCCAGCACCAACCTCTCTATCTCATCCACCGAGCCGTCTTCGTCAACCGAATATTTCGACTGCTCGAAGTCAAAACAGTCCGCGCGGTCAAGGACATGCAGGCAATAGTAAATCGTTGCGGTGTAGGCGCGCCCCGCCTGCTCGATTTCGATTGGGAAGAACTCGGCTTGTACCCCGCGCTGCGAAGTCAGCGCATCCATCAATCTCGCTGAGACGACATGCATCGGCCCGCAGGTGAAGTAATCCGTCGGAGGATGATCCGACTCGACGACGAGCTTCACCTGCGGGAACTCCCCGCGCAGAGACGTGGGAAGGGTAAGCTTGACGTTCCTGACCTGACTTATGTCTTGAAACCGCGCCTTGGTATAGGACTCCTCGGACGTAAAATCAGGCTCCCAGATTTTCAATTTAAGTTCCGTCTCCTTCAATGAGGATCACCATATTGCAATTTGACCCTATGATTAAGAAGGTCGGCCCTCACCTTATTCTCGATCTTGCCGACCTCGCGGAGGAGGTTCGCATCAGTTACGCTCCCGGCCTCGAAACGAGCTTGCAGACGACTCAACTGATTCTCCACATACCTGAAGTACGCCGGGATATGCCTGCCGCTGTGTAACGGTAGACCAGACTCTTCGGCCAACTCAAGGAAGCGCGGCAGCGCGATCCCGTTACTTCCTCTGTTGATGTCATACCCTAATTCCGCCGCGCGCTCCATCACCGAGAAGTTCTTGGCTGAAGAAATCGGAATCAAGTGATGACCGGCATAGCCATCGGGAACGCCGCCTTCGATGTTGGAGTTAATGTCACCCCTCTCAAGTGTTCCAGCGGTTTCTTCAGCCGCCCCCGACATGCTCTTGAGTCCGCGCGACTCGAAGAAGTCGCTAAGAGCGCGCAACGGGCGACCCATGTCGGGCAGACGCGGCCCGCCGCCGCCCAAAACCTGCCCGTCCGCCGTCACCATCTGCCCGAGCGACTCTTCGGCGCGTGCGCTGTTCTCCCACGCCCCGCGCAAATCCTCCTTGACCCCCTTAAAGACTTCGCTCGCCTCGCGCGCGAAGGCCGTCAATCCTCCGCCCGTACGGGGCCCACCCGCGCGCAAGGGCGAGTTGCGTGCGATGCCCGTTCCCGGACTCTCCCTCAGCACGCCGGACTCCAAACCGCCGATCTCTTCACTCAGTTCCCCGGCCCCCGCGTAGATAAACAGCGCCTCGCCGAGGTGGCCGCCCATACTCCGGTTGTAGTCCGAGAGCGACATGCTCCCGTCGTTGAGGGCGAGGATGTCGCCCCCGACGGCCTCGGTCAGCGGCCCAAGCCCGAGCGTCGCCGTGCCGTAGACGACGTTGCCCGCGGCCCTTATCCCCACATCGTTCGGGTTAGCGCCCGCCAGCACCTGCTGCTGCTCCGAGCGGCCCATGCTGCTACTGAGATGTACGTACTGCGCGTCGATGCCATTGACATTCGCGTCAATGCAGACCACGACATCGGCCACCCAGCGGAACGGTTCCAGCAGGCCGTTGCCGATGCTCCACGCCGCGTCGCCAAGTCCGCGGACAGTTTGCTCGACCACGCCAGGCTCTTGCACGGGGACGGGCGCGCGCCCCGTCGGGTCTGTGTAGCGCACGGGGTTGCCGTTGCTGTAGGCGTAGCGGTTCATGCTCTGCGCCTGCGTCGCCATCCCCGTCCAGGAGTCCTGCTGGATGAAGCGACCTAAGCTCGAAGCGTAGTAGCGCTCGCCCGCGCCCAAAGGCATCAGGTTCGTCTCGGCATCGAGGCGTTGACCCGTGTAGAGGTACGGGTTGACGCTCCCGCCGCCGCCGCCAATGATCTGGCCCCACGCGCCGTACTCGTAGCGCGCCGTCGCGGCCTGCGCACCATTGACGCGTCCCGACAGAGCCGTCACCGAGCCAAGCCCGTCGGAGAAGTACCAGCGCTCGCCCTCGCCGGGCAGGTCGGCCCGGACGAGGTCTTTGCCGTAGTCGTAGCTGCCCGTCAGCGTGCCGCTCTCGGTGTACTCGCCGAGCAGGTTATGGCCGTCGTAGACGTAGCGCTGCGCTGTGCCGCCTGCTAGCGTCTTTGAGAGCCGCCGCCGCTCGAAGTCGTAGTCGTAGCGTGCGACCTCGGCGTCCGCCTCGCCCAAGACGCGGCGCAACTGGTCGTGAACGTCGTACTCGTAACGCGAGTTGACATGACCGCCCTGCGTCGAGTTGAGGAGGTTGCCGTTGTTGTCGTAACCGTAGGTGATGTCGCCGCCCGCGTAGCCCTTGAGGGTTGTGAGCCGGTTGACATCGTCGTAGTCGTAAGCGTGGTCTACGGGCTGGCCGTTAATGTCCTGCCCCTTCTCGGTCTTGCGGTTGCCGACCGCGTCATAGCTGTAGTTGAGCGCCTTCGCGGGCGGGTAGAGCTGGCTCTGCGGGACGACCTGCTTGGTCTGGTGGTTGCTCTCCCACTGGAGCTTGGCGACGGCGTCGCCCGTCGTCTCGTGGAACTCGATCTTGATGTCGTACTTCTTCCCGGCCTTGAGCGTAATCTGTCCGCTGTCCTCGGTAGCGATGTGGCCCGCCCAGTGGTCGATGAGCAGCTTGCCGTCAACCCAGAGGCGGACGCCCTCGTCCGACACCATCGAGAAGGTATAGCTCTCCGAGTAGAGCGGCTTGACCTGCCCCGTCCAACGCACAGAGAAGGTGTCGCCGTTAATCTGCGGGTCGGGCGACGACTGGCCGTTCTCGGGCCAGTTGAAATTCACGGTCGCGTCGAGGCGCGTGAGCTTCTGCTCGGTGAAGTCTTCGTTGTCGAAATACTCGCCCTGAATGCCGTGGACGCTCTCGTCCGTGTAGGCGGCGCGCGTCAGGCGGTCGTCTTCGTCGAAGTTATAATCCACCGAGCGGAAGGCCACGCCCCCGAACTTCCGCATCTCGCCGACGCGGTTCGAGTCGGCGTCGTAGTCGTACTCGTACTGCTCGCTCTGCTGCGAGCCGAGCGAGTTGGTAACGGAGGTGATGCGGCCCGCGTTGTCGTAGCTGTAGGCGCGCTCGGTTCCCGAACTGTAGCTGGCCTTCGTCGGCTGCCCGTCCGGGCGCAGCGTGTAGCTGACCGACCCGCCGCCGGGCAGATCGGCGTGGTCGCGTTGGTTGAGGCTGTTGTAGTGATAGACGGTCTTGCGCTGCGCAGCGTCCGTGACGCCGGTAACGTTGTCGGCGTCGTCGTAGTCGTAGGCGACGGTATGGCTGTACGGGTCGGTCGCCGTCTTCAGACGGTCGCGGTTGTCGTAGGTGCGCGCGTAGGTGCGCGTCGCGTCCGACGCCGTCTCGGTGACGCTCGTCAGGTTGCCCTCGGGGTCGTAGTCGAACTGGTGCCTGCGCGGGCCCGCGCCCGTCGCGCCTGTGTACTCGGCCACACGCGCGCGGTCGAGGTTGTCGAAGGTGATGGCGGTCTGCTGTCCCTTCGGGTCGCGGATGGACTTGCGGTTGCCGTTCTCGTCGTAACCGTAGGTTGTTACGAGGTCGGACGCGCCGCTGTGCTGCGTGACGGTCGTCATCCGCTTGAGCAAGTCGTAGTCGTAATCGACGTGCCGCCCTAGGGCATCCGTCACCGTCTTGAGCGTCTGGTCGGGGAAGTATTCGAGCACCCACATTCCACGCTTCGGGTCGGTTACTTTCTTGAGCGAGCCGAAGGCGTTGTACTCGTAGGCGCACAGATATGCGTCGCCATTCGGTTCGGTCTTCTCCCGCAAAAGCCCTTCGCCGTCGAACTTGTAGCGTGTGGTGTTGCCCTCGCCGTCGGTGCGTGTCTGGAGATGGTCGAGCTGGTCGTAGGTCATCGAGACGGGGCCGTTCGCGCCGTCCGAGTAGCTCAGAAGGTTCCCGGCGGCGTCGTAGCCGAACGTCTCCCTCTTGGCCGAGGAGTGGTTGATCTCCTTGACGCGGCCCATCGGGTCGTAGGTGTAGTCGGCGCGGTTGCTGCGCCCGTCAATCATCGCCTTGCGATTGTTGTTGCCGTCGTACTCGTAGCTGACGAGCGGCTCGTCGCCCGCCGTCACGCTCTTGAGCCGTCCGAGCGGGTCGTATGTCTCGACGCGTTTGTGGCCGCGGCGGTCGGTGATTGTCCGCGTCAGGCCGTTGTTCTCGACGAGGTCAATGGTCGTGACCTTCGCGTCGCGGTCTTTCTGTTCGATGAGGCGGTCGAGCTTGTCATACTTGAGCTTCGTATGCTGGTTCTTGAAGTCGCTCTGGTCGACGACGTTCTGCTCGTCGTCGTAGCCGTAGGTCATGGCGTTGCCGGCGGCGTCGGTCACGCTCTCCAGCCGCCGGATCGGATCGTACTTGTAGACGGTCGAGTGGTTGCGTCCGTCCGTCACCGTTTCGGTGCGCGCCGTGTCGTCATAGGCGTAGCTGGCCGCCGTGACCGTCTCCGACCCGTCCTTGACCTGGGTCGCGAGCGGGCGGCCCAGGTTGTCATAGGTCATCGTGGTGAGCGTGCCGCGGCGGTCGGTGTGCGTCAGGACGTAGCCGCCGCCGTCGTAGGTGAAGCTCTCGCTGAAGCCGCCGGGGTAGCTGACGCCGGTGACGCGGTTGAGCGAGTCAACCGTGTAGGAGGTCGTCCGCCCGTTGGCGTCGCGGAAAGTCTTCGGGCCGCCGAAGGCGGTGAAGCTGCGCTGGACGCTCCACGCGGGCGACGTGCCGGAGACAGACTCTTCGCCCGCCTCGCCAAAGGCCGAGAGGTTCTTGTGCGTGATGGTTCCAAGCGGGTCTTTCATCTCAACGGAGCGCCCGCTGTAGGTGTAGCTGGTGACGTAGTCGGCGGAGTCGAACTTCACCTCATCGCGCAGGGGGCGGCCAAGGCTGTCGGTCTGGGTGAAGCGGACAAGCCCCTGCGGCGACTGCTCGACCTTGACCGTGCGCGTCTCGTCGTCGTAGACCCAAGTGCTCACGCGGTCGGCCCCGTCCTTCCGCTCCTCGGGGCGATTCAGCGGGTCGTACTTCGTCGTAACGGTGCGCTGCTTTCGGTCGCGCGCCGAGATGATGTTGTTGTTGTTGTCGTAGCTGTAGACCTCCGTCTCGGTGTTCGGGAGGTGTCGTACGGTGAGCCGGTGCAGGCCGTCGTAGTCAAGCCCGACGATCTGCCCGTACTGGTCTTTGACGCTGTGCGGGTTGCCGACCATGTCAACGTTGCCGCGCGCGTCGGAGATAACGTGCGAGTCGCCGTCGAACTGGCCGGTGACGGTGGTGCTCGTCCAGAAGTTGAGCGCGTCGTAGGTGTGGGTCTTCGTAATCCCGCGGCGGTCGGTCTCGGTCACAAGGTTGGAGTTCTTGTCGTAGGTATAGGACTGCGTGAAGGGGCCGCCGCCGCCGTTGAGCGTCTCCTTCCGCGTCTTCAGCCGGTCGAGGCCGTCGTAGCCGAGGAGGGTGACGATCTGCTGTTCGCCGCCGGTCTCGACCTGAGTGTGGAGCTGGCCCGCGGCGTAGTAGGTGTTGGTGACGGTCATCTCCGCGCGGTAGCCCGCGGGGTCGGTCGTCGTAGCTTCGACGATGTGGTCGAGCGCGTCGTAGCTGTAGGTGACGGTGGGCCCGAGCGTGCTCTCGGTGCTCCGCAGGCGACTGCGCGAGTCGTAGGTGTTGGTCGTCGTGACGGTCGTGCCCGGCGAAGTTTCCTTGACGATCTTGGTCGGGTTGCCGTAGGTGTCGTACTCGTAGGTGGTGACGAGGTTGCTCTCGTCCGTCACCTGTTGGAGGTCGCCGTTCGTGTTGTAGACGTACTGCACGGAGCGGCCCGTCGGCAACGTCATGAGCAGGACGTTGCCGTTGCGCGGGTCGATGGTGTAGGTCGTCTGGTTGCGGTTGCCGTCCACATAGCTTTCGAGCTTGCTGTAGGTCAGGTTCCAGATCATGTCGTTCTGGATTTTCTTGCCGCCGCCCTCGAAGGTAAGCGAGGCCGGGTTGCTGAAGAGATAGTTAATCGTGGTCTTCCGGCCCTCGGCGTCCTCCTCGGTTTCCTTCTGGCCCTTGCTGTTCCAGGTCATCCTGGTGATGTCGCCGCGCGGGCCCGTAGCCTGCTTGACGCGCCCCGACTCATCCAGCTCGTAAGTCGTATCGTTGCCGCGCGCGTCGGTGACGACGGTCTGCGTCACGCGATTCGACCCGTCAAACGTATACTTGAAGCCGCTGGTGACGCCTTCGGGCATGGTGACGCTCTCGACGGGATCACCGAATTTCTGGAAGTTGTAGCCGTAGGTCGTGACGTGGCCGCCGAGCGCGGTCGCGTTCGGGCTTTTGATCGTTCTCAGGAAGTGTTCGTGGTTGGGGGCGGTCGTCCCCGGCGGCGGGCCGTACCCGTACTCCCATATGCTGTCCTCGGTCGTCAGGCTCAAGGTATCCGCGCCGCTGCGCGTAACCGTCTCAAGGTTGCCGTCTACGTCGTTGTACGTGTAATCGACTTCCAGTCCGCCGGGCCCCTTGATCTGCGTGATGTGCCATGCCTTGCCCACCTCGGCATGGACGAAGCGGTTGCGAACGAGACCGAACTGCTTCTTGTTCGTGCAAGAGATGTCGTTGCCGGAGGTGGCCGTCATCACGCCGACGAAGGGCGTCTCGGCCAGTGCGTAGGTGAAGTCGAGCGCGCGGTTCGACGAGTCGGTGACGCGCGTCATGCGCCCCTTCGAGTCGTAGGTGAGCGTCAGGCGATTGCCGTTCGGCTCCTCCATGTACTGAAGGTTGCCCATGTAAGAGAAGTTGTAGAAGCCGGGCGAATCCTCCAGAAGCGCGCCGGCAAAGTGGTACTTGACGTGCGACTTCGTGAAGTAGTCGATGCTGCCGTCGGCGTTCGGCACGAGTGAGCCTTGATAGGGGTCTTCGGCGTTGATCTTGCCGTCGTGCTTCGATGCTTCAGGGAAGGTCTGCCCCGCACCGTCGCCGCCTACCATCTGCCAGACCTTCTTGTCGTTCTCGTCCTTGTACTCAAGGAGCAGCACCTGGAAGTTGTGCGTCCAGCCGTAGCCGAGCGGGTTGAAGGTGCTCGACGTGGACTTGTTGTAGGAGCGCGTGAAGGAGAGCGACAGGCCGCGATTCTTGATTTCGATGTCGGTGTTGCTGACGGCGAGACCGCCGTCCGCGATGTTGACACCGTTGACCACGAGGCTGCCCGGCGCGCGCACGCTCGGAGTGGTGTCGGCGATTGTAAGCTCGCCCTCGACCTCCTCAGATACAGCCTCGTTGCCTTCGAGCGTCGCCCGCATGGTGAAGGCATACTTCCCTTCGGCGAGCTTGGTGCTGACGGGGTCAAGGTTGAGGCCATAGGAACGGAGGTGCGGGTCGGAGGTCTCCTGCGGCTCCTTCGGCTTCTGCGGGTTGGCGAAGATGGTCTGGCCGTTGACGATGAGCTGCACCTTAGCCGCACCGCCGAGGATGTAGCTGAAGCGGCCCAGTTTGGGCGGCGGGGGCGGGTCGGGCTGCCCCGGCTTCTTGGCATCGGCGGGGCCCGTGCGCGCGAGGAGGTGCTGCTGGTACTCGCTGATGAGATAGCTGAAGGGTACGTTCTCGCGCCGCGCTTTGAACTCGGTCTTCGAATTCTTGTCGAGCACGACCTCGGCGGTGTAGATCGCGTCACGCTCTATTGTCCGCGCCGGGTCGTTCCACTGCGCCGTGCCGATGATTACGTCCTCGGAGCTGGTGGTGAGCGTGGCCGGAACGCTGGCGATCACCTCGCTCGTGCGCGAGCCGCCGACGATGCGCTCCTTGCGGATAACGACCTCTGCCGCCTGCGACAGTTGGTGGCCGAAGATTTGGAAGAAGACGCCGGCGGGCTGCGCCATCTTGTTCGTCGAGCGCTGAAGCACAACGGGGTTGGTGCAGATGTGGTCGGGATCGCTGACGTTGACGCCGTAAACGACGACCTGCGAGACGGGGCGACCGACAGAGACGTTCAGACCCGCGTGCGGGCCCGTGCCGCCCGAGAGCGTGTAGACAAAGCCGTCCTTAACGGTGATCCAGCGGAGGTCATCGCCGACGTTCGTGATGGTCGAGACACGGATGGGATTTTCCGGGTTGGAGAAGTCTATGACGGCGACCTTGCTGGCGAAGATGATGTAGGCGAAGTGGTCTTCGACCTCCATGCGCCGGGCGTTGCCGGCGTCGCCGAGGCCGAGCTGCTCGAAGCTGCGCGAAGGATACTGTACCGGCGCGTTCGGATTGGTCGCGTTGAATATCCACAGCCTGTCAGCGCCAAGCCCGATTGCAAGGTCAAGCGTCTGCCCCTTGTACTGAACGTCCTTCACGGCGCGCACATCCACCAGGTAGCCCGTGGGGTTGAGCGGCACGGTCGCCAACAAGCGGTCTTCATGGCCGTTGTTGTTAGTGTCGAAGAAGCCGTTGATTCCGTCGTTGGTCGGGTCGAGTCCCATGGCGACGAGCCAGGGCTTGGTCGAGGCGACGTAGGCGACCGGCATCATGCGCTTGTTCTGGCCGAGGTTCAGGATGGTCGCGGCCTGGTCGATGACCGAGACGGCGTAGATGGCCGAGGGGTTCCCCGTCGGTGCGTCGCCGTAACCGACGGACTGCACCTTGGCCTCGAAGTCGAAGCCGACGTTCGGCATGACGGCCTTGAGTTGCGGGTGCTGGAGGGTGAAGTTCGTCGTGCCTGTCCGTTGGATGGCCGCTGCCCAGTCGTTCATCACCTGTTCGAGGTCAACGACCTGAAGTCCGCCCTGCGCGACCGTGCCGACGTAGGCACGTTTATTGTGGATGACGACCTGCCCCGGCACGGACGTAATGCGGTTCGGGAACGACAGCGAGGCGACGCCGATGATCTTGGGCTTGTCCGGTTCTTCGAGGCTGTAGACCCACAGGTTCATGGCACGCTCGATGTCGGGCAGCGCGTGGGTCGTTACGACGGCGATGCGCGAGATACTCTCGCCCGTCGTGCTGATGTGATAGAGGTTTTGGTCGTTGGGGTCGGGCGTAGCCGACGGGTCGGCGGTTTCGGGAACCTCGATCTCGTCCATCGCCACGGCCAGCGCGCGCTGCGGGACGAAGCCCGCGTAGATAGGATTAGGCGTCCGCGGGTTCGACATATCGTAGACGGTCATCTGCGAACTGCCGATGCCCTGATTGTAAACCGTCACGGCCCACTGGCCGGCGGCGGCGACGCGATAGGCCGAGTTGGGCACGCCCGCGTCCGTCAGGACGACGCCGGTGAAGGTCTTGAAGCTGCTGCTGAAGGCGCTGGCGAGCGCCATGCCTGTCACGTCCACCACGTCCTTTGTGACGTGCACCTCGTACTGCTTGCCGCCTTCAAGCGAGGGGTCAGGCTCGAAGTCTATGTTCGAGATGTTATCGGTGTTGGCCCCGATGGGAACGCCGCCCGAGGTCAGCTTGCCGCCGTGCTGCTCGCCCGTGGCGAGGTCTGTGGCGTAGATGGTCGTACCGGGGACGAGGTTCTTGACCGGCTCGGAGAATTCGAGATGGATGCGGCTGCCCGCGTCTACCTGCGTCGCGTGGTCGGCGGGCGTGACGGAGATGACCGACGGCGCGCCCGGTATGGACGGGCGGTCGTTCGGGTTGTGGAGGCTGACGAAGTTGAACTCGGCGGTCGCCTTCGACGACGGCAGGTTGGTCTTGGTCAGCGTCTCGATACGGACGCTGTAGTTGCCCTCGCCGGTCGCGAAGAAGTTAGCGGCGCGCGTCTCGGAGCCGTCGGCCCCTGTCCCGATCCTGCGCCAGACGAACGACTGCTGCACCTTGTTGTCGGCGAGGTAAAGCTCGCCCTTGAAGTTCTGGTCGTCTATCTTCGGGTTTGTCTGGACGACGATTTCGATGGGCGTGCCGACGGGGACGACGCCGATTTCGTTGAGTGTGTTGCGGTCGCCGGGGACGAGGTTCGTGACCTGGCCGTCTACGATCTTCTGCTGGTGGGCGTAGATTTGTATCTGCGCGGGCCGGCGGTCGGGCGCGTCGCTGTCGTCAGGGAATCTGACGGTGGCGTACATCGCGGTGATGCCGTTGAGGCCCGGGTTCTTGTACGGGTCAAGGTTGATCTGCGGGCTGGCAATGCTGTACTGCTGGCGTCCCGTCGCGTCGGTCGCCTGGACGCTGACCTGCTGCGCGAAGGTGACGGAGGTCTGGATGGTCGAGAAGATGCCGAGATTGTTGCTGATGGCGATGATGGACGGATACCCGGTCGTCGTCGTGTCGGCGATGGTGCAGACGACGCCCTCCATCGGCTCTTCGGGCTGCCCCGCCTTGATCTGATAGACACGTCCGTTGACGGCATGGAACGTGCGCGGGATGAAGACCTCAATCTCCCACCACGCGGGGTCGAACCAGATGCCGAAGAAGGGCGGCGACATGGACTTGAACCTGCCGCCCTCGACCTTGCCCGAGGTCAGCGTCTCCCAGACGTTGACGTGCTGGCCGCCGACATCAATCTGGCGCGGGCGCATGAAGACGACGCGCTGATCCTCCGTGACGTTGGTGCCCGCCGGCACCGCGACTTCGAGGTGCAGCTCCTTCTCCTGCTTGAAGCTCCCCGAGGCGCGCAAGGTGAGGCCCGCGCCGAAGGGCATCTCGGAGGCGACCATCTCGCGGTCGCGCGGGGCGGTGATGTCCGCCTCTCGCCGCGAGATCATCTGGATATCGGCCTGGCCCGTGATGGCTCCGGGCGGGACTTCAAGGACGATCTTGCCGTCGTCGCTCGTCATCGTGCCGCCGCTCGCACCGATTGAAGTGACGCCGTCGTCGCGACGGTACGCGCCCTGCGTGACGCGATACTCGACGCCGTCGGGCTGTCGCACGATGAGCATGATCTCGTCGCCGACGCGCGCCTGCACGCTCAGCTCAAGCCCCTGCGTCCCGGCGACGGTCGAGGCCGTCGAACCGCTGTTGTTGTTGATGACGACGATGGTCGAGCCTTCGGGCACGGCCCCCGCCGGGATGAGTATGCGCGAGACGCCCTCGGCGTCCGGGTAGCCGACGATGATCTTCTCGGGCCTGAGCCGGTCGTCCACGCGCACGACTCCCGCGGTCGTGAACGTCGAGGAGAAGGCGTTTGTGAGCGGCTTGCCGTAGATGTCGCGCACGGCCTGCGTGAGCGAGACGCGGTAGACGGTCGAGCCTGCCAGAGTCGCCGAGGGTGTGAAGGCGACGACGCGGCTGCCCGCGAGCACCGTGACTGTGCCGAGCACGGGATTGCCCGCGGCGTTCGTCAGCGTAAAGCTCGAACCCGTAATGCTCGGCGCGGCCACTGGCTTGTTGAAGGTGACGGTGACGGGTGTCGTCACGATCACGCCCTGCGCGCCGCCCGCGGGCGCGATTGATTCGACCGCGAGCGGCGTCGCCGCCAGAGAGATGTCTGCTGACGCAACGCTGTCCTGCGCGGCGAGCGTCGCCGCAGCCTTGCCGGTCGCGTCGGTCGAGAGCGCAGCGGCGCTCAACTGGTTTGCGCCCGCCGACCCCGCGCCCGCCGAGCCGAGCACGACGAAGCCCCCGTCCGCACCGGTCACGTCGATGAACGGCATCTGGTCGGTCGAAACCCTGACGGCCTCAACCGCGCCGCCCGCCGAGTCGCGCGCCGTACCCTTCGCGTAGCCGAAGGGTTGCGCGACGCGCACGAAGAGATAGCGTCCGCTGGTCGTGATGCCCGCGAGCGTGACGCCCGCGGGGACGGCGGGAGCACCCGTCGAAGAAACGAGTTGGCCGCTCTCCTCGACGGCTCGCGCGACGACCTTGGGCCCGCGCTGCCCGCCGATGGTGACGACGCGCGCGACGACGATGTGCGAGAGGTCACCCGCGACCAACGGCGCGGAGATGGTCGCCGAGCGAGAGAGAGAGCCGCCCGACAGGTCAACGTCAAACCCGGCCACGATCTCAAAGCCGCTCGGCAGTTGGACGTTCGCCACATCGGGCTGCACGTCACTGAAGTAGACGGGGCGCGGCGACGAGACCGCGTTCGAGGGGATGGTCAGCCGACCGCCCGACGCGGCGCGCACCTGCCCGCCCTCGCCGCCGACGAGCGCGCCGATGCGCGGCTGACGGCCCGAGCGAATCTCGACGTGGACGTTAGCGCCGAGCAGTTCCGTGATGGAGAACTCTGTGCGCGTCGGCTTGGCGATGAAGAACGCGCCGAGACGGTTCGGCTCTTGTGCGCTCGCCGCCGGGAAAGCGTAGAGGACGAAGTCCTGCGCGGGACGGTCAACAAGCAGAGGCTCGCCCGCGCCGAGCAGTCTGTAAGTCTCGCCAAAGCTGGCCTCGACGGCGACGCCCGAAGGCAGTTGCGTCGGCGCGTTGGCGACGAAGTTGATGGTCGAGTGTGCGTCGCGCGAGAAGGTCGCGGCGCGCGGCGAAGCGACTGCTGTGGCCGTCGCCGAGTTGAGAGCGGAGGTGTCGGCGGGTCGCGCCGAAGGGAGCGGGCGTCCCACCACGGGCGGCGGAGGCACGTTCACGCCTTCGTCGGCGACGAGGAAAGCATATTGCCCGAAGGCGGGCAGGTCGGCGGCGAGCGAGCCATTGGGCCCCGCCGCGACGGCGACCGCCACAACCGTCCAGCCGTGCTCCGTTTCGTCGTAGCGCGCCAGCACTACGGACGTGCCCGCGCTCAGGTACGGCGTCTGCGCGACCGACAGGTGCGCGGGCACGCCGAGTTGTGCGCCGCCAGCCGAAGCCGGTCGCACGTCCACGACCGCGCCGGGCGCGGGCGACCAGCCGTAGGGCAGAAGGTTCGCGAGACCCTGCGGCGAGACGGAGGTGACGCGCACGTCCGTTCCAGCGGCAAGCGCGCCGGGGTCGAAGACGACTGCCAGGCGACCGCCGTCGCCCGTCGCTGTGCCGCCGGTGCTTTGAAGCGCGTTGGCATTCGCGTCCAACGGAGTGAGGCGCGCGTCGAAGAGCGCGCTTCCCTCACCCGGATTTACGCTGAAGACACGCTCGACCGGCGTGTAGCCCTCCTTCGAGAGACGCACCACGCCCGTCGGGGCTGCGGAGACGAAGTTGTAGAGGCCGTCGGAGTCTGTCGCGGACGGCGTTTGAGAGTTGAGCGACACGGCTGCGCCCTGAAGCACGTAGCCGGTCGCGTCGTCGAAGACGTAGCCGGAGACAGCGCCGGGGCCCGTCGTACGCGTCTGCGCCGTGGCGACAGAGGCCGTGCCCGTCAGGTCGCGCGCAACCGCCGTGAGCACGAGGATGTTGCCTGCCGTGAGCGCCGCAGGCACGTTGAGCGTGAACTCGAAAGGCGACGCAGGGAGCGTCTCGACGTGCTGGCCGTTGACCTTGAACTCCACGTCGGCGACGCCGATGTTGTCCGACGCATCGACGGCGACACGGTAAGAGCCGCCGGGCTGGACGGAGGCGGGCGGCGAGACGAAGGAGACCGCGGGCGGCGTCAGGTCGCGCACGACCGACGCGGAGAGTTGTGTCTGCTGGCCGCGCCCGTCGGTGGCGACGGCGGTAATGGTGTTCGCGCCCTCGGAGAGTTGGACGGTCTTCGTGTACTGGCCGCCGTTGATCGAAGCTGGCTCGCCGTTGACCGTGACGCTCAAGCCCTGAGACATCATGGACGAGACGTTGCCCGCGACCGTGACCGAAGTGGCGGCAAGCACCGCGCCGTTCTGCGGGTTGGCAATGGTGAGCGCGGGCGGCGGGATTTGCTTCCGCGTGACGTGAATCTCGGCGCGACCCTGATTGGCCGTCGGCGCTGAATCGGTCGCAATGGCGATGATGGTGTTGTCGCCGAAGGCGAGCGCTATGTTCTGAATTGACCACTGGCTGGTCGAGGCGTCATACGAAGCATCGCGCCCGTTGACGCTGACGCGCGCGACGCCCGCCGCGTTAAGGCCGTCGTCAATGGCCGTGCCCGCGACGTTGATCGTCTCGTCGTAGGTCTCGAAGGGCGTGAGCGGCGAGGTAATGGTTACGGTCGGGGCCTTGGTGTCGGGCGTGCGGCGCGTGATGCTCGTGGTCGCCTCGCCGCGATTGGGCGTCGTCGCGCCGTCCTCGGCGATGGCGCGGATGACGTTCTGGCCTTCCTCAAGCGGGACGTTCTGTGCAGTCCACTGGTGTGTGGCCGGGTCGTAGGTCGCGGGCTGGCCGTTGGCCGTGACTTGACGCACGCCGGTCGCATAGGGGCCGCTGTCGGTGGCCGTCCCCGTGACGGTAATCGTCTCGACCATGCTGACGAAGCCTTCGGTGGGCGACGTGATGGAGACCGTGGGCGCGAGCGTGTCGGGCGGCGGGACACGGGTCACGTTGATGGACTGCGGCGTTGCATTGCCCGCGTTGTCAACGGCGCGCACGCTAATCGTGTTCGGCCCGACGGTCAGAGCCACGCCCGCGAGCGACCACGAGCCGGTCTGCGAGTCGAAGCTCGCCGCCTGGCCGTTGACCGTCACCTGCGAGACGCCCGATGCGTACTGGCCGGGGTCGGACGCCGTGCCGCTCACCGTCACAGACTCTTGCTGCGTGCTCGTGCCGTCGGAGGGCGAAGAGATAAAGAGATTGGGCGCGGTCGTGTCGGGCGGCGGCTGGCGCGTGAGCGTGACGGACTGCGTCGCGGTGTTGCCCGCGTGGTCTACGGCGCGCACCGTAATCTGGTTGACACCGATGACGAGCTGCACGTCGGCGACAGACCATGCGCCGGCCTGCGCGTCGTACTGCGCCTCGCTCTCGCCGACGTAGACGTGCGCCACACCCGAAGCGTTCGCGCCGGTGTCGGAGGCCGTGCCTGAGAAGTTGACTGAGTCGCTTGTCGTCGATGAGTTGTTCGCGGGCGAAGAGACGGCGAGCGTCGGCGGCTGCGTGTCGGGGAGCTTGCGCTCGACCTTAACCGTGGCGGGCGTGGACGGGTTGCCCACTACGTCGGTGGCGACCGCCGTGATGGTGTTCTGCCCGACCGCGAGCGCGAAGTTCGAGATAGTCCAAGTGCCTGTCTGCGAATTGAAGGTCGCCGCCTGACCGTTGACCGTGACCTGCGAGACGCCGGAGGCGTTCGTGCCGGAGTCGGAGGCCGCTCCGCTGACCGTGATGGTTGTGGCCTCCGTCGAAGAGCCGTCGGCGGGCGTGTTGATGCTGACTGTCGGCGGCTGCGTGTCGGGCGGCAACTGCCGCGTCACGCTGACGGACTTCACAGTCTGGTTGTTCGCGTTGTCGTCCGCCCTCACGTTGAATGTATTCTGACCCATCGAGAGCGAGACGCCCGCGAGCGTCCACGCGCCGTTGGCGTCGATGGTCGCCGGTGTGCCGTTGACTGTGACCCGCGCGACGCCCGAAGCGTTCGCGCCCGTGTCGGAGACCGTGCCGCTGAAGGTGACGGTGTCGGAAGTGGTCGAAGAGCCGTCGGCGGGCGTCGTGACGGTGAGCGTGGGCGCGGTCATGTCGGGCGGCTGTTGCCGCGTGACGTTGATGGAGGCTGACGCGTGGTTGCCCGCAACGTCGGCGACGACCGCCGTAATCGTGTTCGGGCCTATGTTGAGCGGGACGTTGTGGACAATCCACTGCCCGGTCGTCGAGTCGTAAGTGGCCGTGAGGTTGTTGACCGTCACCGTGGCGACGCCCGAAGAGGGCGTGCCGGGGTCAGAGGACGTGCCCGACACGTCTATAAGCGTCTCGGTCGTGACGGAATTGTTCGCGGGCGAGGTGATGGTGATTGTCGGCAGCGTTGTGTCGGACGGTTGCTGACGGTTAACCGTGATGCTCGCGGGCGTCTGATTGTTGGCGTTGTCGAAGGCAGTGGCCGTGATGGTGTTTGCGCCGAGCGCGAGCGCAACGCCTGAGATAGTCCAGGTGGTGCCGGTGATGATGGCCTGCGCGCCGTTGACCATGACGCGCGCGATGCCCGAAGAGGGCGTGCCGGGGTCGGAGACTGTACCGCTGACGGTTGTCGTCGTGGCGGTTGTAGTCGAGTTGTTCGCGGGCGAGGTGATGCTGATGGCGGGCGGCGTGGTGTCGGGCGGCGTCTGCCGCGTGACGGTAATCATGGCCGTGCTCTGGTTGCCCGCCACGTCAACGGCCTTCGCCGTGATGGTGTTCGAGCCGAGCGCGAGCGCGACGTTCGAGATAGTCCACTGGCCCGTCGCGGGCGTGAAAGTCGCGGCGACGTTGTTGAGCGTGACACTCGCGATACCGGAAGCGGGCGAGCCGGGGTCGGAGGCCGTGCCGCTGACGGTGATGCTGGTCGCGGTGGTCGCCGAGTTATTCGCGGGCGAGGTGATGGCGACGAGGGGCAAGGTCGTGTCGGGCGGCGGCGTCGCGGAGACGTTGCCGGTGATCTTGCCGGCGTTCATATTGAGCCAACCGGCGATGACCTGCCCCGTCACGGTCGGACTCGTGCCGTTGAAGTTGACGTTGGCGTTGGGCGCGCGCACGAGTGCCGTCACCTGACACGTGCCGTTGAGGTTCAAGGACGTGCCGATGACGTTGAGAATCACGTCGCCGGGGAGCGTGTTCGTGCCGGAGACGAAGCCGCCGTTGAGGTTCAGCGTCTGCGCGATGTTGATGATTTCCTTGCCCGTCGTCTGGACGGTAGCACCTGCGTTGAGGTTGATCGTCCCGGCGAAGTTGTACGTGCCGGTGGTGAAGTTGAGGCGGCTCGCGCCGTTGACGCTGAACGTCCCGTAGTTGCCGGGCGGCACGTTGATGATAAGCCCGCCCGGCGTGACGTTGAGGTCTTTGACAGTGGCCCAGTTGCCGATGTTCGTCACGTCCGCCGCCGTGTTGATGTTGACGGTGCGCGTGCCCGCGGACGCAGGCACGGTTGGCATCGTGGGGAGCGTGAGCGCGTTGGCGCGCTTATGAATCTTCCCCGCCAGATGGAGGTTGCTGTTGAAGGTGATGTTGTAGCCCGATGGCGTGGTCGTGCCGCCGTCGTCAACGAGGCCGCCGTAGGTCGCGCCGCTGTTGAGGACGATGTTGGGAGTGCCGACGGCGTAGATGTCGCCTGTGAGTTGGAACGGGGTGTTGATTGACCAGCCGGTGCCGCTGAAGACACGGAACGTGCCTTCGATGCGCCCGCCGTTGAGCGCAGGGTTGTTGCGCGAGATGGCTGCGTCGGTGATAGCGGGCTGACTCTGGAAGAGCGGGTCGAAAGGCTCGGCGGCGGAAGTCTCGCCCGAAGGGTTTGCGGGCGTCGAGGCGAAGAACGAGCCGACGTAATCAAGCGCGCTCTTCGCGCCGGACGCGAGGCTGGAGGTGGTCGTCCCCGCGGTCTGCCATGCGCCGACGAAGAGCGAGAAGGGAGATTGTAGCTCGTGCGTGGGCAGAGACGCCGCGGCGGCCAGCGGCGGCTGGAACAGGAGCAGATAGACCATCAGACAGGCGACAACGCGCAGGCCGAGGCGGCGCGGCCTGGAGTCCGACCGCATTGGCGACTCGTAGTCCGGCTCGACGGTCGGCGCGGGTTGAGAGACGCGACGCGCGCGGGCTGCGAGTAGTCGCGCCGCGCCGAGGACAGACAGGGCCGTCCGCCGGAAGGTGTTCGAGAGGTTGGAGGATTTTGCCTGGAGCATGTCGTCGCCCTCGTATCGCTTGAGGTTCATCCGAAGTCTATCGGGCACCGGGGCCCGTTCAGGGTTTAGTCTGGAAAACAGTTTCGTCAGCCGCGTCCGCCTACTCTTCAACCCATGTGAGCAGCACGGATTCGAGCTTGCCGGGGTCGGAGAGCGAGCCGTCCACGCTCCACTCGACGTTGCCTGCCTTGATGCCGTAGACGACGGGCGCGCCGCGACGCTTCAGCGCGGCAGGGGCCAGGCGCTGTGTGTCCGCGTACCAGCACTCGCGCGGAAGCCACGGATACTTCTCGGCAATGTGTTTGGCCTCGTCCGGCGTCCTGCCGCCGATGACGATGGCGACCTTCGCGCTGAGGTCGGAGTGTGGCGTCTCGCGGTTAAAGACCTTGAAGACCTCTTCGCAGGGGCGGCATCCCGGCTCGACATAGACGAGCAGCCACTTGTCGCGCGTCGAGAGTTGACGACTCCGGACAGCGTGCCCATCGAGCGCCTTCAACTCGAAGTCGGCGAGCGGGGTCGGCGCGTTCGCCACTCCCAGACCGGCAAGCGGTGCGGCAGCGAAGGCCATCAGAAGTAGGAGGAGTTGTCCGGCGAGTTTGAGCGTCTGTTTCATCCTTATCACCTCCCGCCCGCACCCGCGGCGGTCTGCCTTGATTTTTCTTCCTTCGTTCTGGACTTATCGCCCGCAGCTTTGGACTTATCATCCGCCGCCCTCGCCGCTCTAGACTTGTCGTCCTTCGCTCTGCGTTTGTCGTTCGTCATCTCGGAGACATTCGACCGCCCGCCTCCGGCCCCGGGCCCGCCCCGCGCCGTCGGCGTGTCCGGCACGGCCTTCACGCTCGAAGCCTGCCGCGCGGGTGAAGCCGCCGCGCCCACGGGCGAGGGCACGGCCTTCGACTGTGCCTGCGTCTTCGACTGCCTGCTGACGACGGGCTGCGTGCTCGCGGTGTTCGGTACTTCAAAGGTCAAGACCTGCGACTTCTCCGTCTCGGTCATCTGGTCGAGCGCGTGCGGGTCGGTTAAGCCCGTGAGCGCCTCGGCCTGCGTGCGCGCGCCAGCCGTGTCCGTCGCGCCGCGCTCAAGCGTGTAGTGCATCAGGATGCGCGTCTGGCCCGCGGGTACGGTCATCTGCCAGTTGAAGTATTGGTAATCGTTACCACTGATGAATCGCGCTACGCGGACGGGCGAGCGCGCGCCGGGGCCGCCCATGACGAAGGCCGTCGAGAGACTCTGACCCAGAGTGCTGTCCAACACGGCGTAGTGGTTGCCGTTGGCCGAGGGCGGGAAGACGACGCGCGCGTCGTTGCGCGCCCATGTGTAGTGCTCGATCTTCGCGCTGACGGTGATGTCACTCGCGGTCGGGTTCGTGAACACTTCGAGGTAGCGGACGAATCCGCCCGTCAGCGGCGAGAAGATTTTGCGTGTGTAAATGAGACTGTCGATGCCTACGGGGCCGCTCGTCACCTCGCGTCCGTCCTGAGACAGCACGGCCACGCGCGGGTAATTCGGATAGTCGTCGCCGTTCAAAGACAGGTAGCTCGACCCATCGTAAGCGCGGCCCGTGCCATCGGTCAGCCCGCCATAGTTCAGATCGCCGCCCGTCCAAATCTGGTAGCGGAAGCCATCCGCGCCGTCGAGGTTGACGAGGCCGCCAAAGGCCGCGCCGCCGAGCGTGATGTTGAAGTCGGTGAGACCCGACGGGGTCAGCATCGCGCTCGCGAAGCCCGCTTCCGAGTAGTAGTACACCTCGGCACGGACAAGCCCGACGGGCACGCCCGCGACCGAGAAGCTGCCGCTGGCGTCGGTGTTGACGTACTGGCGGAAGTTACCGTTGTTTCCAGCGCCGCTGTACCCTTCGAGCCGGAGAGTATAGTTCGAGGCAGGGCTGCCGTTTGAACGGAAGACCTTGCCGCTGACGGTCGCCGTCCTGAGCAGAGTGATGTTAACGTTCGTCGTTCCACCCGCCGCCGCCAGCGAGCCGCTCGCCTCACCGTAGGTCGCGAAGTTGCCGTTGTAATCGACGGCCTGTAGCGAGAACGCGCCGATGGGGATGCCGCTGAAGCTATAGACGCCGTTGGCGTCCGCGTCGGCGTAGCGCTCGTAGTCGAGGCCGGGGGCCGAGATGACGAGGCTCGCGTACCCGACGGGCGTCGTGCCGTCTTCGCGGAAGACCGTGCCCGTCACCGTGCCGGAGTCGGGCAGAGTGATGTTGACGGTCGTCGTGTCGCCGCCGTTGGCGAGCGTCCCCGTCGCCATGCCCGACAGACCGGCGTTGTTGTTGCCGTCTTCCGCCCGCAGGATATAGGAGCCTACGGCGACGTGGTCGAAGGCGTAGTGCCCTTCGTCGTCGGCGTATGTGTAGCGCTCGAAGTTTTCGCCTTCGAGGTCAAGCTTGACTCTGGCGTTCGGAACGGCCACGAGGTTGCCGCCCGCGTCCTTCTTCGTGATGGTGCCGTTGAACGTGCCGGTGGCCGGGAGGCTCACGTCGAGCGTGACGGGCACGGCCGCGTCGGCAATCGTGCCGGAGACGTGCGCCGTCAGACCCGAACTGCCGTCCTGCGCCGTCAGCGTGAAGGGCCCGGCGGGCACGCCGATAAACGCGTAGTGACCCTGCTCGTCAACCGAGATTGGGTAGTAGGTGCGCAGGTAGCCGTCCTGCTGGAAGATGTAGACGTTCGGGTACGGGACGGGCGTGCCGTCGAAGAACGTGACCGTGCCCCTGACGATTGAGAACGGCAGCGTAAAGTCAATCGTACGTACCTCGCCGTCCGTGTCGAACTTGCCTTCCTTCTCGCCGATGACGCTGCCGTCGCGTGGCGAGAAGACGCGCACGATGAAGCCCTGCGTGCCGACGCGTAAGTTCGTGAACTCGTAGTTGCCGTTGTAGGCGTAGGTGTAGCCGAAGTAGTTACCCGACGCCTTGTCGAAGACTTCGAGCAGGACATACGAAGCGTTGTAGACGGTCTGGCCGTCGGCGGCGTAGAGCGTCCCGCGAATCGTGCCCTTGGGCGACACGCTGACGTTGGCGTTGACGGTGTGACCGTTGTCGGCTTGGCGGATTGTGCCGCTCGCCGAGCCGAGGAAACGTCCGCTGCCCTGCTCCTGCACCAGCAGCGAGAAGTCGCCCTCCGGCACGTTCGGAATGTCGAGCGTACCCGCAGAGTCGGCGTTGCCGGCGTAGTGCAGGTATGTGCGGAGACTGTCGCTGATGAAGACGTACCCGCCCGAGGTGTAGGGCGTGCCGTCCGCATTGAGCACCGCCACGTGCACGGTCGCCTGACCGGGCATCGCGAGGTTGACCATCAGCGTGTCGCCGTCGGCGGCGATGACGTTGCCGGGCGACTCCCTGCGGATGTTGCCGTTCGACGGGTTGTAGGCGCGGACGGTGAACGGCGAGCCTACCTTTATCTGGTTGAAGGTGTAGTAGCCGTTCGAGTCGGTGAAGGTGTAGTTGTAGTACGAGTTGTCGGCGAAGACGATCTCGACGAAGGAACTCGACACGGGCGCGCCGTCCGCGTAGGTGACGCGTCCGGTGACGACGCCCGAGCCGGGCAGCGTCACCGTCACCGAAGTCGTGTCGCCGTTCGCGTTGATGCGGCCTGCGGTGTCGGCGTAGAGATTGCCGTTGTACGGGTTGAAGCCGCGGACGGTGAAGTTGCCGACTGGGACGTACTGGATCGTGACGTGCCCCGCGCCATCGGTGTAGCCGCCCCAGTTAAAGCTGCTGCCCCTTGCCTCCTCCTGAATATAGACGTACGTGTAGGGCGCCGGAGCGCCGCTGGCGAAGTTGACCTGCGCCTGCACGGTGCCAAGCCCGATCAGTTGGAAGTTCTGCGTGAGCGTCTGATCCTGCGCGAGCGTCATATTCGCCGACGCGGGGATGCCCGTGTACGGCTCATATGCCTGGATGAGATACGTGCCGGTGGGAACGTCCGTGAGCGTGTAGTTGCCCGCGCCGTCCGTGTAGGTCTGGCGGTAGGAGCACCAGTAGCAGTTCGGGTCGTAGAGCCTCACGTAGACGCTCGCAGCCGGATTGCCCACGGCGTCGCGCACGTTGCCCGTGACCGTGCCGGTCGGACTCAGAATCACGTCCTGCGCCGTCACCTGTCCCGCGACGACGGAAGCCGTGGCGGTGCCGGTGTTGTTCGAGCCTTGTGGGTGGCCGATGTTGGCGGACAGCGTGTAGTCGTTGGCGGGTGCGAGGCCCGTCAGCGAGAAGCTGCCGTCGGAGTTGACGCCGAAGTTCGCGCCGAAGCCGGGACGCGAGACGTAAATCGAGCCGCCGAATTGGACGGCCTGCCCCGTGTGCCGCCGCACGACTCCGCTGATGATGCCCGTGCCCGTGAAGACAACGTCCTGCGTGGCGGCGGTCTGTCCCGCCGCGAAGCTGCCCGATGCCGTTGGCGACAGGATGCCGGTGTAGGGGTGGTGGCCGACGAGCGTGAAGTCGTCAACGGGGATGACGACCGAGCTGCCGTAGTCGTTGATGTTGGCCGCGAGGCCAAACGCGCCGTTTGCGTCGGCATAGGCCCAGTGCGTTCGCCCGAAGAGCGGGTTCTTGCTCTTGAACTCAACCGATGTGTACGGCACGGCGGTCGTCCCGTCGCCCGCCAGTGTACGCCCGCTGAACGAGCCGCCGAGCGAGGGCAGCGGTGCGACGGCGCTCGCGCCGCCGGTCGGGATGGCGAAGTTGCGCACCGCGCTCAGCTCCGTCGCGTCGAGACCGGCGAGCGCCTCGGGTGGGAGTTGAACGAGGCGTTCGACCGAGGCGCGCGCCCCGGCCCGGCTCGTCTGCTGGACGCCGAAGTGGAGATAGGCGACCGTCCCGCCCGGCGGCACGGTGACGTTGCTCCACTGGTAGGAGAGCTGCGCGCCAGAGGGGTTGGTGAATCCGACCTGGGCTGCGTGCTCCGCTGCATTCGCGCCGTCGAAGGCGAACCCGAGCGCGGGCAGCGAGTAGTAGTACAGGAAGGGGTCGTGGTCGTCCGGGTCGTCAACGACGGCCCAGCGATCCGGGTTCGACTGGTCGGCGACGTTCAGTGTGTTGTCGCCGCTCGAAGTGGCGACGAGGTCTGTCGCCCCGCCGTAGTAGGAGTAGCGGATGTTGCTCAGCACACGCACGTCAACCGTGATGGGGTTGGAGGTCGGGTTCGAGAGCATCTCGACGTAACGCGTGAAGTAGCCGTCACGCGGCGTGTAGACCTTGCGTGTCACGTCAAGCCCGGCGAGGTTCTGGCGCAAAGCGATCTCGCGCCCGTCGCCCTCGCGCGTTCCGAGCGTGCCGCCGGTGAAGCGATTGGCCGATCCGCCCGCGATGATGTCGAGCAGGAAGCCGCGCTGGTTTCCAGTCCAATACTCGCCTGTGTAAGCGCCGCTCGACCCGTTCGCGATGGAGCCGTCGCCTTGCAGGTCGTAGTAGAAGTCGCTCGCGTCGTAGAAATACTGCGGGAGGTTGACCGAGTTGTTGAAGACGGTGATGTCGGCGGTGACGGTCTGGGCGTTCTGCGTCACCTGCCCATTCGCCTCGCCACGCAGCGGAAGCGACGCGTCGGTGGCGGTCGCGTTGAACCTGCCTAAGGGCACGTTCGCGATGGTGTAGAGACCTTCGGCATCAGTCCGCGCGCTGAAGAAGCCGCCGACCGCTTCGTTGGAGCTGCGCAACGAAATCTCGGCGTTCGGGACGGTCGTGCCCGACTCGTCGCGCACGTGACCCGTCACGGTGCCGATGCCGATGAGCGTCAGGTCGCGCGTTAGGGTCTGGCCGTTCGTCGAGAGTGTCACGCCACCTACGCGTGCGCGTGCGCGCTCGACGCCGTCTTGAGTTTCGAGCACGTCGAGGTAGTAGGTGTCGAGCGGGACTGCGTCGAACGTGAAGCGGCCGTCCGCGCCGCTCGTCGTCTGCTGCACGACGTAGCTGTAGTAGTAGTTGTTGATGAGCCGCACGGTGAGACCGCTGCGGGGCGTCGTGCCGTCCACGTCGAGGACGTGGCCCGTGATGGTGCCCGCGGGCTGGAGCTGCACCGTGATGTTTGAGGTCGCACCGGACGAGACGCTTCCGCCTACGCTTCCGCGCAGGTTCGTCGTGGTCTCAATCGCCGAGACGCTGAAGCCGCCCGCGAGCACATGCTCGAAGGTGGCGGTGCCGTCCGTTTGCGTCGTCAGGTTCTGCGTGCCGCCGAACTGCGTCTGACCCGTCAGGCTGACCTGCGCGCCGCTGACCACGCTGTTCGAGAGGCGGCGCACCGTGACGACGACGCGGCCCGTGCCGTTCATCACGACGTTGACGGTCGCCGTCGCGCCGTTGGCATTCAACTGGTTCGTCTGGCGACCGCGGTCGCCTGTCGCCGCGTCGCTCACGTCAACGATGAAGTTGCCGAGCGGCACGTTGTCAACGGTGTAGCGCCCCTGCGCGTCGGCGGTCGCCGTGCCGACGAGCGAGCTGAAGGACTGCGTGTAGACGGATACCTGCGCGCCCGTGAACGGCGTCGTGGTGTCGGAGTGGAAGACCGTGCCCGTCACCGTACCGGAAGCCGCGAGATGGATGTCGAGTCCGATGTTGTCGGTGAACGAGTTGATCGTGCCCGAAGCGCGCCCGCGGAAGGCGGACGCCGGGTCGGTCGCCGTGACGTTGAAGCCGCCGATGCCGACCTGATCGAACTGGTAGCGCCCGTCCGCCCCGGTCGTCGCCGTGAAGACGCCGTTCGCAGCCGTGACGGTCACGCTCGCAAGTGCGACGGGATGGTTCGCCGGGTCGAAGACCGTACCCGCGACCGTGCCGCCGAGGTCTGGCACGACCTCGACGGTGCGCGTGGCGGTCGAAGTCTTGCCGAGATCATCAGTGGCCGTCGCCGTGACGGTCAGGCTCGTCGTGCCCGCGGGCACGGTGTAAGAGACGGAGTAAGGCGCGTTCGTATCCGCGCCGAGGTTCACGCCGCCCGCCGTAAAGCTCACATTGGAGACGCTCGTGTTGTCGGAGGCGTCCGCCGTGATCGTGATGTGCTGGTTCTCGGCCACCTGCTGCCCTTCGGAGGGGCTGGTGACGGAGACGGTCGGTGCGGGGTTGAAGCTGCTGAAATTGGAATTGACGAGCGCCGCCTGCGCGTTGCCCGCGGCGTCGCTCTGTCCCGTCACGCTGACGGTGTAGCGCGTGCTTTCGGCGAGAGGCTGTGACGGCGTGAAGGTCGCCACCTTGCCCGTCGCGTTGAGCGAGACCGTGCCCGCCACCGGCGACGAAGGCGTGCCGGAGAGCAGGCGCACCACGCCTCTCAAGTCCTGTGCGGGCGCGAGCGCTTCGTTGAAGGTGACGACCGCCAACGTTTCAACCGGCGCGTCCGTCACGCTGTCGGCGGGCGTGATGGATACGACAGAGGGCGGCGTCTGATCGGCGGTGGTGAAGGACGAGCTGAAGTCGCGCGCAAGCCGGTTGCCTGCGCGGTCTTCGACGCTCGTGTTGACTGTAAGCGTGTAGGCGGAGGTGTCGGTCAAACGCCCCGTGGGCGTGACGGTCGCGATGCGCCCGTCCGGCGAGAGCGCGATGTTGACGCTGAAGCGCGAACCGCCCTGACTGAGATAGACCGTGCCGGAGTTGACCGAGTCGGCCTCCGCCGGTTCGGTGAAGGTCACGTTGAGCGCGGGCGAGAAGTTGGTCACACCCGTCGCACCGTCGGCGGGCGCGACCGAGGCGACGCCGATGGGCGTCGAGTCAACCTGCATCTCGCCGAGGTCGAGCACCTGACCGTTGGTCGTGAGCGCGACGCCGCGCGCGCGCGCGTGCCCGCCCGCCACGTCGTTGATGTTGACGATGACCCCGCCGAGCGGGATGTTGTCAAAAGCCCAAGCGCCCTGCGAGTCGGTGTGCGCGTAGAAGCGCAGGCCGGGGCCAGTAGCGCGATAGAGCGTGAGTATCACGTCAGCGCCGACGACCGGCGCGCTGCCGTCTTCACTCTTCAAGCGGCCAATGATGCGCCCCGCGTCTTCAAGCTTGATGGTAACGTTCGTCGTCTGGTTGGCGTTGATTTGGCCCGACGCCGAGCCGACACCGACGCGGTTCGCCACGGTCAGCTTGAGCGAGAAGGGGCCGACGGGCGCGCCCTTGAAGTCGAAGTGGCCGTCCGTCTGCACGGCGGCGATGATAAGGACGGGCGTGCCCCACGCATCGTTGGTGTAGGCGACGGTTCCGCTCTGAAGCGGCGAGCCGTTGCTGTCGAGCGCAGTGCCCTGCACGTCGCCCGTGCCGGCCAGTGTCACGTCAGCCGTAACCGTACCGGCGGCGACATTGCCCGTGACGGGCGCGGATTCGCCGCGGTCGTAGCCCGTCGGCGCTTCGGCGCGCACGCGCACCTCTCCCAGCGGGACGAACGAGAGGCGATAGACGCCGCTCTCGTTTGTCGCCGAGTTGAAGTTGCGCCCGGCGACGGTGACCGAGACCTGCGCGCCGGGCACAGCTACGCCGCCGCCCGCCTTGTAGACCGTACCCGTCACGGTCTGGCTCGGTTCGAGCGCCACGTCGGCGATGGTGTCCGCGAGCGGCTCGACCGTGCCCATGACCGTCCCGGTGGTGTAGCCGGTCTGGCCGCCAGGCGCGTCCGAGACGCTGACCGTGAAGCGGCCTACGGGTATTCCGGTGAAGCGGAAGCGTCCGTCGGGGTCGGTCGTGGCGCGACCGTAAGCGCCGCGCAGACCGGAGCCGTCCGCAGACATTTGCACCAGCGCGTGATCCACGGGCTGGCCGTTCGCGGTCACCCGGCCCGTAACCGTTCCGACCGGCAACAACTCGACGTTGACCGTCGCGGTCTCGTCCTGCGCCGAGAGCTTGCCCGCCGAGCGACCCACGCGCCCCGTGCGGTTGTCAAACACGTCGAGCGTGAAGTCGCCGACGGGGACGTTGAGGAAGATGAACGAGCCGCGATCCTCGTCCGTGTCGGACGTGACGTTGAAGCCGACCGAGCGACCGTTGAGATGTAGCTCAACGTCGGCGAGGCCGATGGGCGTCGTGCCGCCCGGCATAAAGACCTTGCCCTTGACCGTGCCCGAAGCCTGTAGCTGAATCGTGACTTCGACCGTCGAGCCGATGGGCACGTTGGCCGAGGCGCGACCGCCCAGACCACGCTGTGTGGCCGAGATGCCGTACGGGCCTTCGGCCAGGTTGTCGAACTCGACGACGCCACCATCGGCGGGCGTGAGTTGGGCGAAGCGGTGGTTGTTCGGATAGGCCGAGCCGTCGAGGGTTATGCTCCCGCCGGTCGCGGGATTGCCCGCGCCGTCAATGACACGCACGCGCAGTCCGCCCTTGCCGAGCAGACGGATGTCGAAGAAGCCGTCCTTGTTCTTCTCGACCGAGACGTTGATGCGGTTGGCGTTGCCGGTCAGGATATCGTTGGCGGTCAACTGGTAGCCGCCCGCCGAGAAGACCTCGCCGAACTCGTAGTGGCCGTTCTCGTCTGTGCGCACGGTGGCATCGGCGAGCGCGCCGCCGCCGAGTGTGACGCGCACGCCCGCGGCGACGGGCGTCGTGCCGTCAGGCTCGAAGACGCGGCCCTGAATCTTGCCCGCGAGCGTGCTGACCATCGTCAGGTTTACTTCCGCTTCGCCGTGGGGCGCGAGGTCTGCGCCGCCCGTCACGCGCGTCGGGAAGAAGGGACTCGAAGTCGAGACGCGGAAGCGTCCGGGGTTGATGCCGTGTAACTGATAGAGGCCGTCCGTCCCTGATTGCACGGACAGCGGTGTTGACTCGGTGTCGATCATGCCGAACTCGCCGCCCTGCGTGAGTATGGGGAGCGGCACGAAGGCCGTGACGGGCGCGACCGCCGTCGTCACGCCGTCGGGCTGGTAGACGTGACCGTGAATGCTGCCCGGTCGGAAGGTGGCGTCGCGCACGAGCGTCTCGCCGGACTGGAGAATAACGGGCGTGTTGACGACAAGTCCCTTGCTCGCCTCGACGAAGCGGAGCGTCAGCTCACTGTTCGGCGCGATATTGTTAAGCGTGTACGCACCCTGCGCGTCGGTCGTCGTCACGTCGAAACCGTTGGCGGTGACGAAGGCGTCCTTCACGGGCTTCGGTGTTGTCGAGCCTTCTTCGAGCAGGTAGACGTGTCCCTGAAGCTTGGCCGGACGGAGGATGGTGATGTTGATGTTGTTCGTCGTCTCGCCGAGGCGCACGGGGGCCAGCGCAGAGCCAGCGAGGCCGGTCGTCGCGTCGGTCGCGATGACGGTGTTGTTGCCCGCCGGGATGCCCTGAAGCGTATAGTCGCCGTTCGCATCGGCTCTTGTGCCGCTGCCCGCGCAGTTGACGAATGCGCCCGCGACGGGTGCGCCGACTTCGTTCGTCACGTGGCCGGAGATGCCGCCGAGGCCGGAGAGCGTGATGAGCACACCGCTCAATTCATGCTGCGTGGCCGTCAGTTGCACGGCCTGTGCGATGTACATGCCCGTCACGTAGTCGCGCACTTCGAGGCTGACCGACCCGATGGGCAGGTTCGCGATGCGGAAGTTGCCTTCGCGGTCGGCGAAGTCGAAGCCGACGGCTATCGCGCCGTCAATGCGCGTTGAGCTGAAGCCGGGGATGCGCGCATATGCGACGATTAATTGCCCGGGTGAAGGGGTGCCGTCGGGATGGATGACGCGCCCGCCGACCACGCCTGAGATGTCTTGCAGAGAGACGTTGACGGTGGCGGTCAGGCCGGGCCCCGTGATGGTTCCGGCGGCGAGACCCGAAGAGGTACGGAAGTCGCCCGTGCCGACCGCCGTCACAGAGAGGTTGCCGACGGGAATGTCTTTGGCGAGGTAGTGGCCGGTGTCGTCCGTCTCGACCACCTTCGTGCCAATCGCGTCGAGGTCGGGGACGATACGCACCTGCACCTTCGCGACGCCGCGCCCACCGCTCGTCACCGTGCCTCCAACGTTGCCGCGCGCGAGGAAGACGATGTCGAAGATCATGTGCTGCCCGTCGTACGCGACGGGCGAGGAGAGACGCTTCTCGGAGTGCGTCGTCGGGTTGTTAACCGAGACGTAGAGCGGCGCGCAGTCGCCGTCCCTCACGTAGTCAATCGAGTAGCGCCCCTGCGCGTCGGTGTAGCGCAAGGCGATGGGCACGGGCGGCGGCGGGAAGAGCTGGACGCCGTCGTCGCACTCCTGCACCCAGTAGATAACGGGGGCGTTCGGGACGGGCGTGCCGTCGGCGTTCAGCACGCGCCCGGTCAGGTACGCGCCGGGCGGGTGGCCTTCGGGCGAGACGCGCGGCTCGATGCGCGTGGTCGTCGGCGATGGCGAGAGCGATATGCGCCGTGAATCGACGAGACCGGAGACGGTCAGGTCGCGGTCGATGTAAGGGCCGATGGTCGTGTCGAGTCCGAGGAAGGCGAAGCGGTCGCCATAGTCGAGGTGCGCGCCCAGGACTTTGACGGGGCCGCCGACCTGCTCAGACGGGTTGGAGTTGTGGAGTGTGCCGCCGCCGATACGATAGCGACCGATGGTCTCGGCCTCTGTGCGCGACATCGGTTTCGAGAAGAGGACGCCGACGAGGCGACCGTACTTGTCGCCACCCGCCACCACGTCGGGCGTCACCTGTATGACGCCGACGACCTTTGGCGCGGGCTGGCTGAGCGTGCCGATTGTGGGCGTCAGCCCTGTCGGCTGCCACGCACCGTCACGCAACTCTTCGAGCGCGGGCGTCGTCGTCGTGCTGAGCGGCTTGAAGACGACGCGGTACTTTCGGCCCTGCACGATCTGCGCGCCGCTCCACGCGAGCTGTCGATAGGTGCGGCTCGTGGCCGGGTAGATGAGCGAGAGGTCTGCCGCGCCGTCGCGCCAGCCCATCAGTTCGAGCGTCCAGTTGTTCGGGTCGGGGTTCGACACGACGAGCATCTGGCCGAGCGTCGAGGTGCTCTCGCCGTTGAGCGGGTTAATCGCGTCGAGGCGCAGAGAGCCGCCCGCCTGCAAGTCGCCCGCGCGGTCATCGAGCGAAGTGCCGAAGCCGACATGCTGGTTGCCCGGACTGGTGAGCCGCGCGCCGAAGAGGGCCCCGCCCTCGGCCTGTGTGGCGAGCACGGAGATGAAGGGCGAGCGCGGCGACTCGGCGTCGGCGAACTCCTGTTGGAGTTGGCCCGGCGTCAACTGATTTGGCCCCGACGCGAGGTGCTTGTAGAACTCAGCACCGAGACGGTCGTACCACTCGAAACCCGCGGGCGTGTTACGCGTCGCGTCGGCAAAGCCCGAGTCGGACTTCAACTCGCCGAGCCAGTCGCGCGCAAGCGTATCGAGCGAGACGGTGACAGGCTCGCCGAAGTCCACACGCATCCCGGCCAGCCCCAACTCGACGGCGCGGTCAATCACGCCCTGCTTGGTCATGGGCGCGACGCCGTGCGGGAGCGACCCTCCCGGCGCGTTGGCGATGCTCCAGCCCTGACCGAGTAGAGCACGGCCCGCCTCAACCACGTCGGGCGGCAGGTGGCGCACAGGGTCGGGCAGGATCAGTGATTCGGGCGAGAGCGGAACGTTGCGGTCTCCGACGCCCGTGACCAGCGTGAGACCGGCGCTCACGCCATCGCCGACCTTGACGTAGGTGGCCGTCACCTCGCCGGTCGTGTTCGAGCGCAGACGCCACTTGACGGTCGAGGATGTTGTGGAGGCGATGTCCGTGTCGAACTCGCGCCTGCCGTCGTCCTGTCCGAGCAGCTCGGCCCCGCTGATGCTGTTGGGACTCAACTTCGCGAACGCGCCGCGAATGGTGCTCGCGCCGGAGTTGAAGAGCGTCATGCCGAGGTCGTAGGTCTGACCCGCGCGCACGATGGCCGGATGCGTAAAGGTGACGGCAAAACTCGCGTCGCGCACGAGCACCGCGCCGGGCACTTCGCCCTTAACCTTGACGGGCCCCGACGGCAGACCTTCGAGCATCGCTTCGAGATCGAAGTTGACGGTGTGCAGTCCCTCCTTCAAGCCTTCGAGGAGGAAAGTGCCCTGACCGGACTGGCCCGGGCCGAAACTCAGAGTGTCATCCGGCGTGCCGTATTTACCATCCTCACCAAGCCCGTGCAGGTCTAGCTCGGTGACGCGCCCGCCGGTCTGCGTCTCGGCGATTCGTAGTGGGTCGTCCGACTCAATGCCGGGCGTGCCGGCGTCGGGGAGCTTGGCCTTGGCATGAAGGCCGCGGAGCACGAGCGGTGCGCCGTTCGGTGCGCCGTTGGCGACGATGACGATGGCCTCGAAGAACTGGTGGAGGAAGCCGACGCGACCCGGGAAGACAATCACGCCGGGGATACGCACGGGCGCTTCACCGAACTGCGGCGGCGCGGAGTCGCTCCCGCCGTCGCCGCCGTCGCCCACGGTCTCCAACATCACCGGGAGGACGGTCGGCACGTCTACGCCGGGTGCGCTGATCGTCGGCTGACCGACGACCGGGCGCGGGTCGGTTACGCCGACGTTGGGGAACGCGACGGGAATCGAGATGGTCTGTGCGGTCGAGGTCGTCGCCAGTCCGAGCGTGAAGTTGAAAGCCCGGTAGGAGTCGTCGCTGAGTATGATACCGGCCTGCCGAATCTGCTCGTAGGAAAGCTCGTTGACGTGAACCTCGGAGATCAGGATGCGGTCGATGACGACGATGCCGCACGAGTCAGGCGTGACCGCCGCCACGACGGGTTCGCCCGCCACGCCTGTGTCCACGACGCGCAGGTTCTGGAGAACGTGGTCGCCCGCCTGAGAGAGTGGAGGAATCGGAATCGGCTGCCCGAGGGGAGCCTCGACGGTGAACGGCCTCGCCAGAGAGGGCCCCGTCAGCTCGCCGCGCACGCGTAGGTTCGGGTTGAGTCCGGCGACGATCTGCGCGGGGTCTGTGCCTTCGGGAACCTGCAACGTCGCGAGCACGGCGGTCGGAGTGTTCTTCGGCACGGTCTGCGTCGAGGGGCTGGCGGTGACGGCCAAGCCGACGAGGTCGAAATCTGCGGCGGCCAAGATAGGTGAGAGGTTGTCGGCGGAAGCAGCGGCGGCGACGGGGTCGCTCGACTTCGCGTGCGCGTCGCCTTTCGCCGCGTCCTTCGCGGATTTAGACTGCGCCTCGGACTGCTGCCGTGTGGTCTGGCGCTTGGGTCTCACCGCCGCGCCGCGCGTTCCCTGCTCGACCTGCGCCTGGGGCGCGTTGCCGACGTTCGACGACTGCTGCGCGACGCCCGCCACGAGCGCCGACAACATCAACGCGACCAACGCGACCGCGGGCCGGCCCCGCCTGCCCGCGCCACGCCGCGGCTTCGCCGCATTCGACCTGCTGCTCCTCGTCGCCGTCTTCGTGAGTGCCATGTGAGCTAGCTCCCGGACTTTCAGTGAAAGTGGATTCCGCCGATGTTAAGAGTGACTTTCGAGGCCGCGTGCGGGTTGCGAAGGTGATGAGCTGAGGCTCGCCGCCGCGATTTTCTTACTTGATTCGTCCGAAGAAGAGTTGCGGGTACGGCGGGCTATCTACGACCGACCTGAATTGGGGCTATGCTTCAGGCCCGACCGGCACCGACCACTCAAGTCCGACATGTGCGCTGCGCGACTCAACTTACGGCGCGTGCGCCTAATTGCAGACCGACGATGAACGAGGAGTTTTAAAACTGGGGTGGAGTACAGGCGTTTTACGGCCCGATCCTTATGTGAAAGTTAACAGCGTCAACCCGACTGCTGGGTGAACTGGTGGAATTCGCTTCCCTTAAAGCGGATTACCGTGAGAGCGCCGCGAAGTTTCAGGCAAGGTTGCCAACTGGGCCTAGAGCTGGCCCCAGAGCAAGGGAGGAAATACAGGGCTACTTCTTCCGAGAATGTATGCCGGCCACACAACGTTAGGGCTAGCGTTGAAGAACTTCGCGGCAAAGGTCTGTAAGCGAGTACCGAAGGAGAAAAACCAAAACCAACTGCCAATGGACGCGCAGACTACACTAGGCCCCGAACCTTGTCAAGCTCGATGCTGCTGATTGCATATTATTTAGGTGGTGATGGAAAATTTATATTAATGACTCGAACAGGCCAAGGCGAATACTTTGTCGCTGATGGCCGCGACTCTACTGCCCTTTCAATGAACCGGCGACTTCTAACGTTGCTTTTGCTTAAGCGAAGATGACTCGACCCGGCTTTCGTATGCCCGCGCGGCGACTTCTAAGGTTGCTTTTGCTTAAGCCCTAGATTACTTCGTATAATGAAATTCCCCCCGCTTAGAGAGAAGCCTGGTCACAAGAACGCCCCGCTATGCCTATCTGGAATCAAGGGACAAATAATCCTGATGGCAACTGACGATGTAATTCCCGAACGCTCTCTTGACGAGTCACATACTCTCGAAGAGCTGCGCCGACGCGAGCGTGAGCTGGCCGACTTTATCGAAAATGCTTCGGTCGGTCTGCACTGGGTGGGGGCCGACGGAACGATCCTGTGGGCTAATCAGGCCGAGCTGGATTTGCTCGGCTACACACGGGAAGAATATATCGGGCGCGCAATTACAGAGTTTCACGCCGACCAGGACGTAATCAACGACATCCTGCGCCGGCTAACGAACAAAGAGACGCTTCACGACTACGAGGCGCGTCTGAAGTGCAAGGACGGCTCCGTCCGGTACGTGCTCATTAACTCGAACGTGATGTGGGAGGAGGACAGGTTCGTCCACACACGCTGCTTCACGCGTGACATCACGGAGCGTAAGCGGGCAGAAGAAGAACTGCTCAAGTCTAGAAGTCAGCTTGAGGAGCTACTCTCACGCGAACAGTCCGCACGGGCCGAGGCCGAGCGCCAGCGGGACTTCACACGTCTCGTACTGGAGGACGCACCCATTGCCATCGGCGTGATGGAGGGCGCCGACCACCGATTTCTATTTATCAATCGGAAGACGTGCGAACTCACGGGACTCTCAGAGGAGCAGTTCGTAGGCCGCACGCACGCTGAAGTCGTACCCGAAGCCGACAAAATAGTGGCTCCTATTCTTGATCGTGTATACGCGACGGGCCTCGGTGAGACACAGGAGATAGATGTCGCTCTCCCGAAGGGGCGGCGGCAACTGCTGGTCACGTGGACGGCTTTGCCGGGCAGAGACGGCAGGCCCAACTCAGTTCTGTACCTGTCGCTCGACATCACCGACCGCAAATTGGCCGAAGAGGCACTGCGGGAGAGCGAGGGGCAGCTACGCACGCTCGCCGACGCTGTGCCGCAACTGGTGTGGATGGCCGATGCCGACGGTTACATCTTCTGGTACAACCAGAGATGGTTCGACTACACGGGCACTAGCCCTGAGCAGATGGAAGGATGGGGCTGGCAGTCCGTACACGACCCCGCGGTGCTGCCAAAAGTGTTGGAGCGTTGGCAAGCCTCAATCGAGACCGGCGAGCCTTTTGAGATGGAGTTCCCGCTCAAAGGTGCGGACGGCGTGTTCCGCTGGTTCCTGACGCGCGTCAATCCGGTGCGCGATTCTCAAGGACGTATCGCGCGCTGGTTCGGGACGAACACGGACATCGACGAGCAGCGCCGCACGGCGGAAGAGTTGCGCGAAGCCAACCGCCTGAAGGACGAGTTTCTCGCCACCGTCTCGCACGAGTTGCGAACGCCGCTCACGGCCATTCTCGGCTGGGCGCACCTTCTGCGCATCGGACAACACGATGAAAAAAGTGCGACCAATGCGCTTGAGACTATCGAACGTAATGCGCGCGCGCAGGGGCAACTGATCGACGACCTGCTCGATGTTTCAAGAATCATTACGGGCAACCTGCGCCTCGATGTCAGACAGCTCGATCCCGGCTCGTTCATCGAAGCGGCCATTGAGGCACTTCGACCCGCAGCCGAAGCTAAAGACGTGCGGATACAGAAGGTGATGGACACGGGCGTGGTTTCCGTCGCGGGCGACCCGGCGCGTCTGCAACAGGTCGTCTGGAACCTGCTCTCGAACGCCATCAAGTTCAACCGCAAAGGCGGGAGAGTGCAAGTCAGACTTGAGCGCATCGACTCGCACATCGAGATCGCGATTAGCGACACGGGAGCCGGAATCAAACCGGATTTCCTGCCGCACGTCTTCGAGCGATTCCGTCAGGCAGACCAGAAGACGACGCGCCAGCACGGCGGGCTTGGTCTGGGGCTGGCAATCGTCCGCCATCTGGTAGAGCTACACGGCGGCACGGTCGAGGCTGAGAGCGAGGGCGAAGGACAGGGAGCGACTTTCGTTGTGCATCTCCCGATAATGCCGGTCCATCAGAAGGATAATCCGGCAGAGCGCGTTCACCCTTCGGCCAGAGATACGCTCCCTTCCTACGACTGCCCCGAAAGATTGGAAGGGCTAAAGGTGCTCGTGGTCGATGATGAGGTTGATACGAGAGAAGTATTCAGGGTCGGTATCAGCCGGTGCGGTGCGGAAGTCTTGACCGCCGCCTCCGCTCAAGAGGCGCTCGAAGCTATCGAAAGGGAGCGGCCCGATCTCTTAATCAGCGACATCGGGATGCCGGGCGAGGACGGTTACGAGTTAATCAAGAAAGTAAGAGCGCTGCCCGCCGGACGCGGGGGAAAAATTCCGGCTATCGCCTTGACGGCATATGCGAGAACGGAAGACCGTCTGCGAGCGCTGAGGGCAGGCTATCAGATGCACATCTCTAAGCCGGTCGAACTGGCCGAGTTGATAGCCGTCATGGCAAGCCTCATTCAACGCAACGATAACGTTGAGTGAAAACGTCCTCCCCTCGTCCGTAGTCGAGACGACGGCGACTACGGGCGCGGCTGCTCGCCCGGCGGCGTCTGTGTACTGCCGTTCGTGTCGTGTGTCCCGTGTGTGTGGCCCATGCTCATGTCCATCTTGCCCGGTCGGATGCGGAAGAAGAGTTTCCAGGAGACGGGGCGCTGGCCGTAGATCGTATCGAGGGCCCGGGGCTTGGAGTAGAACGTCAGGTCGCTCCCGACGGAGAACGAAATCTTGTCCGTCGTCCATAGATCGCGTGCGCCTCCGAAGGTGTAGGCTCCTATGCGGAAGGACGGGTGTTGGTCGATGATCCCAAGCCGTGCGTGGTCGCTCGCCGTCAACAGCTCGTCCTTATCAACTAACTCAAGACGCGTGTAGAGGTAGTTGCGTTCGAGAAAGTTGACCGTTGACTCGAACGTGTAGCCGTTCAAGTTGCGCGTCTCGCCGGGCGCGCTCAAGTGGTTGCGCCCCCAGATGAAGGCTGAGGCCCAGTTGCCGCGCTCGAACGTCTTGTTGTACTGGACGGACGCGGTCGCGCGCCGCACGTCCGTGTCCGGCTCCTGCGCCTCGGGGCTGCGCAAGAAACCGTAAGAGACCTGCATCGCCCAGTTCTGATTCGGCATGAACGAGAGACGTGCGGAGCGCGAGTTCCACTTGTGCGAGTCGAAGTCGTAGCGGTTCTCGTCCGGCTCACGCCCGTTGAAGACCGAGCCTTCGAGTTTGAGCCGGCGGTAAGTGAAGCCCGTCGTCAGGACGCCGAACGCGATGTGCGTCGAGTCCTCAAGGTGATGCGAGAGCGTGGCCGAAGGGTTCTCCGACGCAGACATGCGGTGCATGAAGGCGACGGGGCCCAGCGCAGGCTCGCCCGGATAACCGAAGTATGTGAACCAAGTCCCGCGCTCACCCAGAGGATGCGTGTACTGTGCCGACAGCTCCATGAAGAGATCGTGCGGGTGCTGCTTATCAATCAGCGGCTGCCCCTTGTATGTCTCGCCGGTCTGGAAGAGTAGGGGCGAGCCGCCGGGCGGGAACGTGAACGGCTCGGCGCTGAACATTCCGCGCAGTTGCAGCGTGCCGCGCCCTACGCGGTGATAGGCCATCGGCATGAACCAGTTCTGCGAGTCGAGCTTCGTCGTGCCGCGCGGCCCGCCCTGTCGGTTCAAGCCCGCCGTCAGGTTGAAGTGAAACATCACGACCCAGTCGCCCGCGACCTTGTAGTACATGTGCATGGGCCCCGACGAAGGCTGCCAAGATGTGCCCGACCCCATCGCGCCCATCGACATGAGATTGTTCCGGCTTGAGCCGACGCGGACGGCCATGTCCTGAGTCGTCATCACCATCAGGGGGCCCATGTTCATCGAGCCTGTGCCCGACATATCCATGCCGCCCGAGTTTGGCGTCGCGCCCGTGTCGTGGCCGCCGTGCGTCATGCCGGGCATATCTCCCATGCCGCCCGAAGTATCAGGGCTGGCCGCGGGCGACGCGCCTGCCTGCGGCATTGGATGGTTCATGGGCATACTCATGTCCATCTTCTGCTCGGGCGTCGGCGAGGACTGCGGAGTCTTTGAAGGCAAGCCCGACGGCATCTGCATGTCCGACTGATGTGGCGACGTTGAAGGGGCGGGCGTGTTGTTGGCCGAGGGCATCTGCATTCCCGGCATGTGCTCCATCTGATGCGTGGGTGCTTGCGGAGTAGAAGACTGAGACGGAGAAGACGTTTGCATCGTTGAATGTGAAGGCATCGGCATGTCGTTCATGTTCATGCCCTGCATGTCTCGCTTCTTCGGTGTGGAATGCGTGCTCTTTTTCCGCCGACGCGCCGCACGCCTGTTCGTAGATTTCGCCTTCGAGCCGCCTTTTCGTTTTGATTTGGCCTTCGGCTTCGACATATCCATGCCGGGCATGTTCCGCATGTCGTGCCCCTGCTGCTGCTGCGCCCTTGCGGAGATCATCCCGTTCGTCACGAAAATCAACGCGACGACAATCGCGCAGAGTCTCGTCCGAAGCGAGTACAAGCTGTTCATGAATTCACCCCTCAAAATACGTCTGGCGAGCCGCGCATCTGGACAGACCTGCGCGCCGCTCGACGAGTTATGTAAAAGTTGTTCAGGGAACGAGGAGGCTTTCACGAGCCGCGAACGGGCTGTGACGCCGGAGGGGTGTTAAATCAGGAAGACGTTGATGAGGACGTGTCGCTGCTGAACGGAAGCTCCGGGTGGTGCGTGCTGTCTGGAGATGACTCTCGGCGCGAATAAGCAGGCGAGCGGGACGAAGGTCTCCTGTGCTTCGGGCATCGCCGCGCTCATGTCACGTGCCGAGGGCCCCGGCGCGTTGGCTAGGACGACCTCCGTGAAAGGCAGACCGGAATGTCCCAGGCAGTGCGGGCACGAATCCTGTGGCTGCTCGACCGCGCCCACGTTGCCTACAAAGTCCGAAGCGACGGACGCGTCTTCCATATCGGCCATATCGGCCATCGACATTCCGTCATGCGCCGAAGCCGCTCCGTGCGAGTGCTCTCGGGCGGAAGACTTCGCGTGACAACATGCGTGACCTTGAGCGCGCGGGCAGAAGGCAGCCGCCGTCAACGCTCCCCAGCCGCCCGTCAAGAGCAGCGAGACAACGCACATGTGGAAAAGTCTTTTCATCTCCGAGACGGGGTCATTCTAGCATATACCGACCAGCTTTCAACGAGTTCGGCCTCGGAGGAAAGAGGGAGGAAGAGGGAGCAGTTCGCTCTCAGGTTAGAGAGAGCCTTGAGGCACGACTGGGTTAGAATGCTGACTCAGGAACTGCGTTATTAGAATGCTGACTCGGGAACCGCTTACAAACTCCGACTGTTGAGGCTGCTTATGTCTGACCTGGGACTCACGCACATTGCCCTTCCGGTATCGGACTTGGAGTCGAGCATCGACTTCTACTCGAAGTACGCACGCATGCAGGTCGTTCATCGCCGCAAAGGCTCTGAGTCGGACGGCGAAGTCGTATGGGTCAGCGACCGTACACGTCCTTTCGTCGTCGTGCTGATCTCAGTCGAGCGCGTCGAGCATCCGCTTCTGCCCTGGGCACATCTGGGCGTAGGGTGCGAAAGCCGTGAAGAGGTAGACCGACTCTGCACGGAAGCGCGGGCGGAGAAGAGGCTCAGGATGGGGCCCACCGACTCCGGTTATCCCGTCGGCTACTGGGCGCTCTTGAGCGACCCCGACGGGCACACGCTTGAGTTGTCTTACGGGCAGGAGGTCGGGCTGACGGTCGAGCGCGCCGTCTGACATCGTTAGAACTCTCGCAAACGTCGGGGGTCATCGAACATATGGAGCGCTAAATTAACCGGCTTTCGGATACGGGCAAAGTGCCTTTTGCCAAAGCTCTATTCACTAAATCAAATTGTCATTGACATTACTTCCAACCAAAGGTATTTTTCACATGCTTTTCCAAATCGCCCTGCCCTTTATTTTGCCGTTCTCGGGCTTTACAGGGATTCTCCTGTTATAGCCTAAAGGTAAGTCTTCGTGTCGCTTGAATCTGCTTCGCGGCCACTTTGAGGAGGAATGCAATGAGGCTCGTGAGAGAAATTTTCCTGACTGTACTTGCCACGTTGGCGCTATTAACGGTCGTTTCGGCGCAAACCCTGAGGCCGGGCAACGACCCGCGCAACCAGTCCCCATCCGTCGGCACGGGTGGCCCCGAAGGTGGCCCGACCGGACTCTTCACCATCTACGACGGCGATACGCTGCGCAAAGGTGAATTCACCTTCAGCGTCGCCTACAGCAACTACGACCGCGACCCCGGCAACGTTGACATCACGGACATCCCGCTCAGCTTCAACGTCGGCATCAACGACCACATCGAGCTGTTCTTCAAGACCAACGGATACCGTGGCATCAAGGTCAACAACCCGACCAACCTTTCGAGCTTCTACCTGCCGAACTCGCAGCTCTTCTTCAGTTCGTCGCTGCTGGGCAGCCCCGCCGCCATCATCCTGGGGCCCTCGGGCCCCAATGTCGGCAACATCGCCGGGCAGTCAGTCTTCCGCCCGGCCTTCAACCAGCCGTTCGTCCAGTACCCGTTCGTCGGCGGCTCGGCTGGCACGTTCGGACAAGGCCCGGGCGGCGGCCTGTCCGGCTTCCCCGGCTTCAACGCACAACTCGGGCCCGCGAACGCGAGCGGCAACAGGTTCAGCGGGGTCAGTTTCTTCCCCGGCATCGGCTCGCCCATCGGCGGTATCCTACCCGGCGTCGTGCTCTCGACGACGACGCTGCCCTGCACGGCGCTCACGGGGAACTGCCGCCCGCCGGGCTCGCCCGACTCCTTGAACCCGATAGTCGTGCCGACATCTTTTACGACTGAGCCTTCGTACTTGCCCGACGCGCCGTTCGTCAATCGACTCTACGGCGAGTCGTCGTTTACGAACTTCGTGGTGGGCGCGAAGATTCGCTTTACGGGCCCGAACAATCCGCTCGGCGTCGGCATCATCCCGTTCTATCGCTGGTATCCGGACAATGCGAACGACTTCAAAGGCTTTAACCAGATGCAGCGCGGCGCGGGGCCCGGCGCAAGCTTCGGCGACTTCGGCCTGATCGGCTTCGTCTCGGGCCGCCTCAGTCGCTCCGTCAACGTCTCGGCCAACGGCGGCTACATCCTGAACAGCAGCCCGCAGTCCGACGCCTTCGGCGCGACCAAAGCGACACTGCTCGACAGGCCGAACGAGTTCCTTGCCGGAGTCGGCTTCGACTTTCCTATCAACAAGCACTTCCAACCCATCGCGGAGTTGAAGTCGGTTCATTACGTCGGCAGCCACACGCCAAACGCTTTCCCGCAAAATCCCGTGGACGTGCTCGCGGGCTTCAAGATTTACCCGAAGCGCTGGTTCGGTTTCGGCGCGTGGTATCGCCGGAATCTCAACGAGCAGAGCCAGTCGCACTTCAATCCCGGCACGGACTTCAACGTGCAGATTAATCAATTGAGCGGAGTCTTCGTGCCCGGCAGGGGCATCATCATCGTGCCCGGCACGACGAGACCCGCGACGGCCAACGGCCTTCCGCTCGGCTTCCGCTTCTCGGACGACCCGAACGGCTTCGGCTTCCAGTTCTTCGCAGGCCGCCGCAACGAGCGTTTGCCGACGATCTTCCCGAACCAGCCTCCGACCGTGACGCTGACCGCCTCGCAGAGCCGGGTCGTGCTCGCTGCTGAATGTACGGGCGACACGCACGCCGATCCTTCGTGCACGCCGACGGGCCCGAGCGTTGCGCTGTCAGCGAACGCAACCGACCCGGACGGCGACACGCTCTTGTACACCTACTCGACGACGGGCGGGCGAGTCTCGGGCGATGGCCCGAACGCGCAGCTTGATCTGACGGGAGTCGCGCCGGGAACCTACACGGTGACGGTCGAGGTGGACGACGGCTGCGGCTGTATCGCGTTCACATCGACGACCGTGACGGTTGATCGTTGCAACTGCATCCCGAATCCGCCGCCTGCGCCCAAGTGCCCGACCATCAACGTGAGTTGCCCGGATACGGTCAAGCCGGGCGCGCCTGTGACCTTCACGGCGAACGTCAGTGGCGGCGACCCGAACGTGACGCCGACGTTCAACTGGACGGTCTCGGCTGGCACGATCACGAGCGGTCAGGGGACGAGTTCGATTACCGTTGACTCCACTAATACGGGCGGCCAGAGCATCACGGCGACCGTCGAAGTCGGCGGCTACGACCGTAGCTGCCCGAACACTGCGAGTTGCACTACGGGGGCCATCCATGAAATCTCCCCGCGCAAGATCGACGAGTACGGGAACATTCGATTCAACGACGAGAAGGCGCGACTTGATAACTACGCCATCGAGTTGCAGAACGACCCGACTTCGCAGGGCTACCTAATCTGCTACGGCGGGCGTC
>JAVRON010000068.1:0-3448 GCA_032162705.1 Acidobacteriota bacterium | reverse complement strand
GACGAAGGGGAAGGCGGGCATGGGTCTGGGACTGTCGGTCTCGTACGGCATCATCCGCCGCCACGAGGGCGGTGTCGAGGTCGAGTCCGAAGTCGGACGTGGCACGACCTTCCGCATGAAGTTCCCCGTCGTCGGCGAGGCGGACGCACGCGGCGCTTCAGACACGGGCCCGCTTCTGCCCGCGCGCGGTATGGGCGCGTTGAGAATTCTGGTCGTTGACGACGAGGACTACGTCCGCGAGCTTCTCTTCGACATACTCACGCGCGAGGGATGCGAAGTCGTACTAGCGGGCGAGGGACGCGAAGCGCTGCGGCTCTTCGACCCGCGGGAGTTTGATGCAGTCTTCACGGATGTCGGCCTACCGGGCATGAGCGGCTGGGAGCTTGCGCGGGCGGTGCGCGAGAGAGACGAGCAGGTCGCGCTGGCGGTCATCACCGGCTGGGGCGACACGGTTACTGCCGAGGAGCAGTCCGCCGCGCAGGCCGACTGGGTCATCCCGAAGCCCTTCACAGTCGAACGCATCGCGGGACTCGTCGGCGAAATCTCGCAACGCAAGTCCGCGGTCTCTTCACTCAATCAGTGATTTCCGCCGCCGCGACTTGTCCACTCCGCCCACACGTACTAAGCTTGGGCGCAAAGCGATTTCACAATTCAGGAGGAGATAAGGCAATGGCAGACCAGGTGCAGCCCGACGCGGGCGAGGAGCGAGAACCGTCTTCGGGTCTCATACTCGGGGTCGATCCTTTGGAGGACACGCCCGGTTACAAGATGAGCGGGGGCGACTCTGACACGGACGATGGCGACGGCTCGAAGACGGACGACAGCGACGCCTCTGATTCCGACAGCGGCGACGATTCCGACACCGGCGAGGTCGTCACCATTGAAGGCGCGGATACATCCGATGCCGACGGGACGGACAAAGGGGACTCCGACAGCAGCGACTCGGATAAATCCGACTCGGACAAATCGGACTCGTAATGAGCGCGGTCGGTCGAAGCTTAGAAGGCTCGGGGGTCGAAAGCCTTGCCGAGATACTTGAGCCTTGCGCCCCGGAGGAGTTCCTCGACTCCTTCTGGGGCGTTAACGTCTTGCACGTCGGCGGGCGCGCGGGGCGGTTTGCGCGCATGATGCCGTGGGGGCGTCTGAGCAAGATACTACGCCGCCACCGGCTCGACTTCCCACGCCTGCGGCTCGTGCGCGACGGAAAGCCTCTGCCCGTCGCCTCCTACCTGCGCCACACGACGGGCGCACGCCAAAAGATTTCCATCCCGAGATTGAAGAGTGTCGAGTTGACGCGTTACTTGCGTGAGGGAGCGACCCTCGTGCTCGACGCGGTCGATGAGCTGTGCGAGCCGGTCGAGGAGCTGGCGCGAAATCTCGAACTCTTCTTCCGCGAGCACGTACAGGTGAACCTCTACGCGGGCTGGCAGACTTCGCGCGGCTTCGACCTGCACTGGGACGACCACGACGTTTTTATCCTACAGGTGGCGGGACGCAAGAAGTGGAGCGTCTACGGTCAGACGCGCCCCTTTCCTTTAGTCAATGACGTGTTGAAGGCGGAGAAGCCAGCGCACGCGCCCCTGTGGGAAGGGACGCTCGAAGACGGCGACCTGCTCTACATCCCGCGCGGGTGGTGGCACGTGGCCGAGCCTTTGGCCGAGCCGACGCTGCATCTGACGGTCGGCGTACATAACCGGACGGGACTCGATCTGCTGCGCTGGCTCACGGAGCGCGTGCGCGCGTGCGAGACTTTGCGCCGAGACCTTCCGCGATTCGCCTCGCAGGCCGAACGCGCCGCGCACGTCGCGCGTCTGCGCGAAGAGTTTCTGGCCGCCTGGGACGACTCGCTCCTCGAAAAATTTTATGAAGACTTAGACGCGAAGGCCGAGTCGCGCACGCGCTTCGAGTTGCCGTGGATTGCTACGCCGGGAGCCGAGCCGCCCGCGCCTGATGCCTTTGTCCGACTGCTCGCGCCGCGCCCGCTCAAGCTTGAGGCTGTGGGCGGTGTGGTTGAGTTTGAATGTATGAGACGCCGCTGGCGCTTTGTCGAAGATGCGCTGCTCGTCTTAAGACCGCTGTCTAAGCGTCGCTTATGCACGGTCGCGGAGTTGTGCGAAGCGGCGCGCGGGCGGCTTCAGCCTGAGACCGTGCGCGCCTTCGTCGCAGAGCTTGCGCGGCACGGGCTGGTCGCGGTCTTCGAGGGGTCGGGTGACGTTGGCTGACTCTTCAAGTTTCTTCTGCTCGGAACTCTCGCGCCTCTCTGGCGAGCAGAGCATCGGCACGGCATCGGTGGGTGCGGTGTGGCTGCTCGTCGAATACCCGCACGGCTGGGGCCGCCGCGCGTTTGAAGCGAGCGCCCTCTCGGCGGAGGTCAAAAAATTCTTCGCCGATTCGATGGCGCGGATCAGACACTCACGCCTTCTCTTCATCAAGACCGACCGCGCTCGCCGCGAGGAGCGGATGAACTTCTTCGTCGTGCGCTGCCGCGAGCGCTCGCCCTTCGTCGTGCGTCTGCGTTTAGAGAACTACGAGCGAGTGAGGGAGCTAGACCTCGCGTCTATCGCTTCGGGGCGAGACCTTCAGGGCGGCGAAGTCGAACGTGGGCCGCTCTATCTCGTCTGCACGCACGGGCGTCGAGACAAGTGCTGTGCGAGATACGGCGTCCCGCTCTACAACGCTCTGCGCGAGTTTGCGGGCGAAGCGGTCTGGCAATCTTCGCACGTCGGCGGCGACCGCTTTGCGGGTAATCTCGTCTGCTTCCCGCACGGGCTTTTCTACGCGCACGCCGACGCGTACTCGGGCCGCCGCATCGTCGAGGAGTACGGCGCGGGTCGCGTCGCTCTGGAAATGCTCCGTGGTCGAGCCTGCTATTCAAACTTCATACAGGCGGCGGAGTTCTTCGTGCGCGAAGAGTCGGGTCTTGCCGGGGTCGAGGCTTTGCGCTTCCACTCTTCGGAGCCTGCGGGCAAAGAGGCGTGGCGCATCAGGTTTATCGAAACCGCGTCAGCGGGGCGCGTCCACGAGGCACGCATCAGCCGCCGCATGTCGGACTTTCGCAATCCCATCACCTGCCACAACGCAGAGGAAAAGTCCGTCCCGCAATTGCTGCTCGAAGAGTACCGCATCATCTCCGGCTGACTCCGAAATATCCGTTTCCATCTCACTTCGACAGGCGGCCTGCGCCGCATGCACCTCGCAACTGAGCCGTCCGCTGATTGTCTCCAGCAGTTTGAAAACAAGCACGGCAACATCGCTAACATACGTGGACGGCCATTAGCGAGACATCAATGGCTTCTTCACGTCCCGGGTCGTTGGTAATCATGTGTTGAGCCACAGCGAGAATGACAGTTAACGCCACAGCGATTATGTCAGTAGCAGTGGCTGATTACGCAACCTGTTTTTTCACCGCCGCGCTTTTCTTGATGAGCCGGGCGATGGCAGGTGATGT
>JAVRON010000067.1:0-23560 GCA_032162705.1 Acidobacteriota bacterium | reverse complement strand
CAACTCTCAATTAGAGAAGATGGGCACCCAACAGTTGCACGCGCGCACCAACGCCGGCTTTGAACTGAAGGTTCATGCTTCGTTGTTCGCACTGGCGTGTTCAAACATCAACTAGCAATCTAGGTATCGTTATATATGATACCCCTGTAATAACGATTGCAGGGGTGTTTTTTTGGAAGTGCCGGTCTGCACTCGATCTTTTGCACGGCTTCTGAGCATGAGCAGTAACTGCTTCTCCTGTGAGGAATGATGCCGGGCCACGGCTTGCGCGGTTAAATGATAGACCGAACGCACGGCGTCCAGCGATGAAAATGTGGAGCCGGTACAGGCATTGCGGCGGGTGGCGCGCGTTTGGAACCAGGCTCCGCTTCAGAGAGATGTTTCACAGAGCGAGGTAGCAACAGATAAAGACCAGTCGGAGAGGTCATTAGTGGTTGAAAAATAGTATGGCTTCCACTACGGGGAGATAACTGGAATCTTCACCGTCAAGCCGATACATCATAGGAAAATCCGATTTTTTGATGGAAGAAGTATCACAGACGCTTGCCAGACTCGATAGTAATGTCGCACTGCGTTCGGCAATCGAGTTCTGGGCCGATGCCTCCACTCATAAGCCAACAATGATTCCGCCAGCACATTGGGGTCTCGACGCTACCACTCTTTGACGTGCTTGCGCTCTCGGATTTCGGCCTGCAATTGATTTACAAAAATGTCCAGAGGCATAGCGCGCTGCTCCTGTATGCCGTAGCGGCGGACAGTGACAGTGCCTTCCGTCTCTTCATTGGCTCCGACGACGAGAATGATGGGTATCTTGCGGCTGACGGCTTCGCGAATCTTTTTGCCGGTCGTGTTCGTGCTGTCATCGATCTCGGCGCGAATCAGCAACTCTCGAAGCGTCGCTTCAACCTTGCGCGCGTAGTCGTTGAACTTTTCGCTGATGGGGAGCACCAGTGCCTGCACGGGCGCGAGCCACGTCGGGAACGCTCCGCCGTAGTGTTCGATGAGGAAGGCGACGAAGCGCTCGTGTGTGCCGAGCGGAGCGCGATGGATGACGTAGGGCATCTGCTGCGTGCCGTCCTTGTCGGTGTAGTGGAGGTTAAAGCGCGCCGGCACCGCGAAGTCGATCTGGTTTGTCGAGAGCGTGAACTCGCGGCCCAGAACGGTCTTGAACTGGAAGTCCACCTTTGGCCCGTAGAACGCAGCCTCGCCCCTTGAGAGCTTGTAGAAGGAGCCCATCTCCTCCAAGGCTTCCTGCACGATGCGTTCCGTGTAGTCCCAAGCCTCCGGGTCATCCACATACTTCGAGCGGCGCTTCGGATCATCCTTGTCCCAAAGGCTGAGCCGCATGTGATAGTTCGTGAAGCCGAACATCTCGTAATACTTCGCGTGCAGACGCATGACCGACTTGAACTCTTCCTTGAGCTGCTCGGGCGTGACGTAGATGTGCGCGTCGTTCATCGTCATCCCACGCACGCGGGTCAGACCCTGGAGCGCCCCCGCGCGCTCGAAGCGATAGACCGAGCCGTACTCGGAGAGCCTGAGTGGCAGGTCACGATAGGAGTGCTGCTCAGAGTCGAAGATCATGTGGTGGTGCGGGCAGTTCATCGGTCTCAGGTAGTACCATTCGAGGTCGCCGCCCGCCTCGCCCTCCTCCTGCACCTTCATCGGTGGGTACATGGCGTCGCCGTAAAGCGCGAGGTGGCCCGAGGTCTGGTAAAGGGACTGCCTGGCGATGTGCGGCGTGGCGACGTGGCGATAGCCCTCTTTGAACTCCATCTCGTAGGCCAGCTTCTCAAGCTCGCGTCTAAGCACAGCGCCGTTGGGCAGCCAGAGCGGGAGCCCCTTGCCGACTTCATCGCGAATGACGAAGATGCCGAGTTGCGCGCCGAGCTTCCGGTGGTCGTGCTGCTTCGCCTGCTCGACGGCGGCGACGCGCGTGGCGACCTCCTTACGGGTGGGGAAGGCGTAGGCGTAGATGCGCGTCATCATCTGATTCCGTTCGTCGCCGCGCCAGTACGCTCCTGCGATGCTGTGGAGCTTGAAGCCATCGCGTGGCAACTCAGCGGTGTTCTCGACGTGTGGGCCTTCGCACATGTCCGTGAAGTGACCGTTCGAGTAGAAGCTCAGACTGTCGAGGGACTGCTTCTCGACCAATTCGCGTGCGTATTCGAGCTTGTAAGGCTCGCCCATCTCCTCTATGCGGCCGAAGGCTTCGGTGAGCGGCAAGTCTTCGCGTGTGATGCCCTGCCGCTCGGCGATGATCGTACGCATACGCTCCTCGATAGCAGGGAAGTCCGCCTCGCTGATGGAGCGGGGCAGGAGGAAGTCGTAGAAGAATCCGTCCTCGGTCGGAGGGCCGAAGCCGAGTTTTGTGCCGGGGAAGAGTTGCTGAACGGCCTGTGCCATCACGTGCGCGAACGAATGCCGCATCCGATGAACGGGCGAATCATGTGTCTCGTCTTCGAGAACGGGCATAATGCTTCTCCTTCGAGGAACTCCGGTTTGGTAAATTTTTTAGACGGTGCCGGTAATAATTTCAAGTGCGCCGACGCTTCGACCTGCAATTGTCTGCGCCGCACTGACAGACCTCGGGGTGATCCGGGTCTCTGTAGTTCATCGTCACTTCCTCGCCCGGAGTGATGTCGCGCAGTGCGAAGAAGGCTATCTTCTCGCCGGGCACGATTCGCATGAAGGCGTTAGGGTCGCACGAGTGGTTAATGTAAGCCGTGGCATCTCCGCCCACGGCCCCGTCGATGGCCGTGTCTTCGTCGAGACGAATAATCTTGATTGCCTCCTGCCGGCGCAGTCGCGCATCGATCCGACGCCGGCCCCTGATAAGCTCGCCCGGGTAAGAAGCGATCTTCTTGCGTGCGGGGAAGTGGACGAGTGCAAAACATCCCATCCCGAAGATGCGGCTCTTTCTGACCTTGAGTTGAGCGGACACAATTACCCCCACTTTCTAAACCATTTTAATCTTAATAAGAGACGGAACGGCTGTCGCTCATTATAACAACAAAGAGGTAGAGCAGTGTTCCTTGATTCGGATGTTGTTCAAAGTGAGTGAGAAAATATGTAAGTCAGCCGGGGGAGGGCCGTGGGAAATGTGCAAGGGGTTGATGAGGCGGAAACGGGCGACGCGGCCTTGTCGCCCGGCCCCTGCGGCTGGGGTGGGATGCTTCAGACAATACTACGAACGAGAAATTTTAGCCACCCATGTGAGTCCACTAGACGAGCGGAGATGATTCGTGTATTGTGTACTCAACCGGGCGGTTGGTGAACCCTTCCGCCCAGTGGTTTGCTGGGGTGAGGACAGTGAGCCACATAGAGCGAGGATGCCGCCCCCAAGGCTGGCATCCTCGTTCGCTTTTTACGCCCCTCTGTATTCAACAGCCGAATCCTCGCTCACGCTTGACCGAATGGAAGCGAACGCAATCAACCTATCCGGTTGTTTTGCTGACAAAATACCCGCAGGAGCCGCACCCCGTCCCCCTTCTTTGCGGTCAGACGTAGTCTTGTTGAAGGCTGCCTCGTGGTGGTAGTTTCGGCGTTGATGGAAGGGGAAGACCGGAAGGCGATTGCGTCCGTCTGGAGATTGGGCGGGCTGACGTGGCGTAAGCTGGGCGGTCGCGTCTGGCTGGAGGTTTACCAGAGCGACCTCTTCACGCGCGCGGCGGCATTGTCTTACTACTTCCTGCTCGCGCTGTTCCCTCTGCTCCTCTTCATGACGGCGATGCTCGGCTATTTCGCAGAAGCGGGGACTAATCTGCGCAAGAACATGCTCCGCTATCTCGCGAGCGTCGCGCCCGGCTCGGCCTCCGCACTCGTCCGCACGACCGTTGACGAAATCACCAAGGGCGCAAACGGCGGCAAACTCTCGTTCGGGTTGCTGGCGGCGCTGTGGTTCGCCTCAAACGGCATGGGGGCCATCAGCGAGACGCTGAACGCCGCGTACGGGGTGAGGGAATCTCGCCCGTGGTGGCGCGTCCGCCTCCTCTCGGTCTGGCTCACCGTGGCGCTGGCCGCGCTCATCATCACGGCGTTGGCGCTCGTACTCTACGGCGGCGAGATCGGCGAGGGTTTAGCAAACCGCTTCGATCTGGGCCGTGCCTTCATGTCCGCGTGGGACATCCTACAATGGCCGATAGTTTTGGCGTTCGTGCTGTTCGCGTTCGCGCTGATCTATTACTGCGCGCCCGACCTTCGACACCAGAAGTGGTACTGGATCACGCCCGGCTCAGTGACGGGAGTCGCGCTGTGGCTTCTCGTCTCCTTCTGCTTCCGTCTCTACCTGCGTTACTTCGATAGGTACAGTCTGACGTACGGCTCGCTCGGGGCCGTAATCATTCTGCTTCTGTGGTTCTACCTGACGGGAGCAGCGATTCTCGTCGGCGGAAAAGTGAACTCGGAGATAGAGAACGCGGCGGCCAAAGCCGGAGCACCCGAAGCCAAGGAGCACGGAGAGAAAAGCCCGTCTTGAAGAAAAGCTTGTCTTGAAGGGAAGAGACGCCCATGTGCGGCTGCCATAGCCCACGCCCGAAGGGGTTGAACTTTCCACGCACATGGGATAAAAGGCACCCCGACAGAAGGTGTTCTGGGGACTTCAGCGGGAATTATTTCCTCAAAACAGTTCTGAAGGGGAGGCGGATAACCGTCAACGGCAATTATGCGCGGTAACGCACATTCTGATATACTCCCCGCCGAACAGCTCACCTTTCGACATCGGAACTGAGCACCCAAAAGCTCTTCCCGTGTCGCTGTTGTTTATTCCCCCGACGAACAAGCCAGGCGTCAAAACAGTTTCAGAACTTGCATACAAGCAGAAGGACAGTAAGTTGAAAATCCTACTCTACAACCCGGACAACGGCGTGACGCGTAACTTCATGCCGCACCTTTGGATGTTTCTCCTCCAGTCAATCACTCCCCCGGGCCACGAAGTCATACTCGTCGATGGCAACGCGCGCGCGATGGGCGACGACGAGATCGTGCGGTTCGTGCGCGAGCAGGGAATCAGGCTGGTCGGCATCGGTGCGATGACACGCATGGTCGCGAAGGCGTACCGCGTCGCAGACGCACTGCGCGCCGCGGGCATCCCTGTCGTGATGGGCGGGCCCCACGTCACGGAATGTCCGGACGAGGCGCTGGGCCGCGACGGCGGGCCGCAACACGCCGATGCCGTCGCGCTCGGCGAGGCAGACGAGACCTGGCCGCTCATCGTCGAGGATGCGGCGCAGGGGCGTCTCAAACAGGTCTATGAGCCGGAGCGCGACGCCAAAGGCAACGACCGCAAGCCGAGCCTACAGCCCTACCCACACATCCCCTGGGAATCACTCGACCTTGACCAGTTCAACCTCGTGCCGAAGATCGCACAGCCCCTGTTGAAGCGTCTGGGCGGCGGCTGGGGTAATTTTCATGTGGTGCCGCTTGAGACGGGACGCGGCTGCCCCTACGGCTGCGAGTTCTGCACCGTGACGGGATTTTTCGGCGACTCGATTCGCTTCCGCACCAACGAGAGCGTCATCGAAGAATTGCTTCGACTCAAAGAACGCTCACGTCGCGAGCGTGGGCAGATTGCCGTCTTCTTCATCGACGACAATCTCGCCATCAACATCAAGCGCACCAAGTCGCTCCTCAGAGACATCATCGAAGCCGACGCACAATTGCCCTGGGTCGCGCAGATCAGCGCCAACCTCCTGCGCGACGAGGAACTCGTAGACCTCATCGCCGCTTCGGGCGGCAAGTGGGTCTTTATCGGGATGGAGTCGATTGACCCGGCCAACATGGCCGACGTGAATAAGAACTTCAGCAAGCCGGGTGAATACGGCGCGGTCTTGGAACGCCTTGCGCGTCGCAACATCTTCGCCATCACCTCATTCATCTTCGGCATGGATAACGACACGCTGGGCGTAGCCGACCGCACGCTCAAAGAGATTCACACGTGGCCGCCGGGCCTCCCCGTCTTCGGACAACTCACGCCGTTCCCGGCCACCCCTCTCTACGACCGTCTGGAGAAGGCGGGTCGTCTCGCGCGCCCGAAGCACTGGCTCGACTTCGCGCCCTTCGTGATGGCGCACGCGCCCTTGAAGATGTCGATTGAGGAGGCGCGTGCAGAGACACGGCACGCGTGGGAGTTGTCCTACAGCCCTGAGCGGAACGCCGAGGCGGTTGAAGCCATCAGCGGCCATGATCTTCAGTATCGCTTGAGCATGCTGGTCTCGCGTCTCTTCTTCCGCGGCATCTACTTCCCGCAGATGAACAGACGCGCGTGGGCGAAGCTGGTCTTTGATAACCGGCGGACTGTCTTCTCGCTCGTCAAAGAAGGGGTGGCGAAGTATCGCGCATCGCGGAAGGCCGAGGCGGACGTTTCGGCTGCGGTCAACGCGCAGTAGAAGGTTTCAGCTTCCCCAGCTTCAACGACAAAAGCGCATATCGTCAGACGGGCGCGTCGGCTGAGAGTTTCAGTACAAGGAGGACGGACGATGAAGGTCTTACTCGTTTACCCTGAATTCCCCGACACCTACTGGAGCTTTCGTCACGCGCTGAAGTTCGAGGGCAAGTGCTCGCCCTTCCCGCCGCTGGGACTCCTGACCGTCTCGGCGATGCTGCCTGATGCGTGGGAGCGGCGTGTAGTTGACATGAACGTCAGGCGGCTCAGGGAAGAAGACATCGAGTGGGCCGACATGGTCTTCGCCAGCGCGATGATCGTGCAGAAGGAATCGCTTGAGGGCGTCGTCGCGAGATGTAAGGCGCTTGGCAAGCGTGTGGTCGTCGGCGGCCCATACGTCTCGACGAGCGCCGAGCACCTGCCCGAAGCCGACCACATCTTCGTCGGCGAGGCCGAGGCGACACTGCCCGAGTTCGTGCGTGACCTTGAAGGCGGAGAGCCGCGTCGCATCTATCAGGCCCCGGAGCGGCCTGCGCTCACCGCTACACCCATCCCACACTTTCACCTCGCCGACATGGAACGCTACAGCGCGATGTCCGTGCAGTATTCGCGCGGCTGTCCGTTTCAGTGTGAGTTCTGCGACATCATCGAGATATACGGGCGCGTCCCGCGCACCAAGACGAACGAGCAGATGCTGGCCGAGCTTGACGCGTTGCGCGCGACGGGGTGGCGCGGGCTGGTCTTCATCGTCGATGACAACTTCATCGGCAACAAGCGCAACGTCAAGCGCCTGATGCCCGAGCTAATCAAATGGTCGGACAAACACAATCGCCCGTTCTCATTCATCACGGAGGCGAGCGTCAACCTTGCCGAAGACGACAGCTTACTGGAGATGATGCGGCGCGCGAACTTCCGGCGCGTCTTCCTCGGCATCGAGACGCCGGTCGAGGAGAGCTTGAAGGAGGCGCAGAAGGGGCAGAACACGCGGCGCGACCTGCTGGATTCCGTGAAGAAGATTCAATCTTACGGCATGGAAGTGATGGCCGGTTTCATCGTCGGCTTCGACAGCGACCCGGAAGACATCTTCGACCGCCAGATCAACTTCATACGCGAGAGCGGCATCCCGCTCGCGATGGTCGGACTGCTGACGGCGCTGCCCGACACACAGCTCTGGCGGCGTCTCAAACGCGAGGGGCGTCTGCTCATGGAGAGCACGGGCAACAACACGGAAGGGTCTCTGAACTTCGTCCCGCGAATGGACAAGGCGCGTTTGGTCGAAGGCTATAAGCGGATTCTGCAAACCATCTATAGCCCTGCCGAGTATTACAAGCGCGCGCTCGACTGCCTGTCGCATCTGACCCAAGGGCCCGAGCCGCGCCGCACGCGCATCACGAGCGACCTGGCGGCCTTCACGCGTCTTGTGCTTGCGCTCGGCGTGCGCGACCCTGCGCGGATGGAGTTCTGGCGCTACATGAAACGCACGCTCACCTCTCATCGCCCGAACTTCGCACACGCCGTCACGCTGGCCGCGATGGGCTATCACTTTCGCAAGCTGACCCAGTCCTACATCGAATAGACGTGGGGCCGAATAAAGTCGGGGTTGACGGAAAGGCTCTCCTCATGCGCGCCCGCACGGCACCGTTCGCCGGTCAGCATTTTATAGAATAAGCAGAAGCTCGACTCTAAATCTTGAAGAGTCGAGCTTATTCTTTGTGGGCGACGGAACGCTTCGTTGAACTTGAGCCGACGGCTTTTTAAACGTTCGGTCTCACTACCATTTGACGGGGAAGGCTTCGGCGGTTAATAACAATGAGGTAGGGTAAGAGAGGAAAGTGAGATCGTACAATGGGCGGTGGGGACTTGGAACTGAAAAGCACCTTCGAGAAATGGGCGGGCGGCGACGAAGCGGACGCGGTGGCGCAGGCCGTGCGCGAACGTCACTGCATACATCATCTGAAGGGTGAGACGGGCGAAAGCTTCGGCGGCAAGAGCTATGTGGCGGCGCTCCAGCGGCTGAAGGGTTCGGAGGCGATGAGTGCGGCGCGAAACGTCGAGCCTTTCTTCTGGTCGGACGCGTCTCTGATGAAGGTGTGGCTGTGCGGCGTCTGTGCCGAAGCGCTCGGACTAAAGAAGCAGCAGACGGCCGCTTGAGTTGGAAGCGAGCCGCGCTGCGAGCCTCTGTCAAAACGTGCCGTCGATGTAGACCCACCCCACTTCGAGCAGACCACACGTGGATGTAGACACTACAGCACCTTTCACTTGAATGTACTGTGAGAACAGTTCACCGCAGAGGCGCTGAGTTCGCAGAGGAAGCGCAGAGATAATCCAACCCTCTGCGAGTCTCCGCGAACTCAGCGCCTCTGCGGTGAATAGACGTTGCATTACTCTCAAGCGAAAATTGCTAAAAGTCACGGAAGCTTTGAAGCAATCGGAAGGGAAGCGCGTTTCTATGGAAGCAGGGGCATTGAGTGAAGAGGAGATGCGCGGGCGTGTGATCGAACTCGCGTTCGGCGGCGATGCGTCGCGGTTTGAGGAGTTCTGCGAAGTCGTCCGCGGCGCGATCCCCGTTGGCACTGCCGTGGTGCTGCGCGGGAGCGCCATTACGGGCAAGCGCTGGAAAGACGGCGCGCCGTTTGATGCCGACGGCCCCGGCACAAGCGACCTCGACCTCACGCTCGTCGGCGAGGAAGTCCTCGGCCTCTATATCCTCGACGGCTTCTATCTGCCCGGTGTCCACACCAAGCCTCTGAGCGACAAAGACCCGGACATCGCACCCACGCTGACGCCGCTCCGCGACAAACTGATGGCGATGACGCGGCGTCCCGTCAACATTCAGGGCACGCGTGACATCGTCATGCGTCTACGCGGCGACTGGATGGGCCAACCCTATCTGACCTTAATCGGGACTGTCGGCGAGAAGTAGTGACCTTCAATCTCCTGAGCTACAACATACACTTCGGCGGCGAAGGACACGAGACGCAGCTCGCGTCGGCCATCTCGGAGCGCGACCCAGACCTCGTCTTGCTTCAAGAGGCCACGCGCCCGAAGGTGGTCGAGCGGCTCGCCGCCGGGACGGGGATGAAGTTCTGGGCGGCACGACCCGGATACTCCCTCGCATACCTGAGTCGTACAGAGATTGCGCGGCACGAATGGCACAGACCTCGCGGCTCCAAACGTCACTTCCTTGAGATAGTGCCGGCGGGCGCGGAGTTCACCGTCTACGGTGTGCATCTGAGCGCGGTTCACTCGAACTGGACGGAGCGAAGGCGCGTGAGGGAACTGCGCGCGCTGCTTGCCGCCATCGAGTCGCGCAGAGATGCTTTCCACGTCTGCGTCGGAGACTTCAACACGCTTGCGCCCGGTGAACTGCTCGATGCGAGGCGTCTGCCGCCGCGCCTGCGCGCTTTACTCTGGCTGAGCGGCGGAAGAGTTCGCTACGAGACGATTCAGATCATGCTCGGCGCGGGTTACGTTGACGGCTTTCGGCATCTACACCCGGAGGAGAGCGGCTACACCTTTCCCACCTGGGACGCGCACGTGCGACTTGATTACGTCTTTCTGCCGCGACCTTTCGCCGAACGTCTCGACGGCTGCGAGGTGGTCGCACAAAGCGTTGCGGCCCGGCAGGCGTCGGATCACTTCCCCCTGCTGGCGCGTTTGAAGACCTCAACATAGTCAGAACAGGTCAGTACCGCCTTTGGTGGCGGGCTGCTTATCCAGACACTCAGACTCGCCCGCTACTTTCAAACTGCTCTCCGACGCGAGTCTGGTGTAACATCTCCGCGCAAGTCGCACGACTTCTACTCCGCCGGGAACGACCAAGCCTATGACAAGATCGGTGCTAATCGTCGAGGATGACCCGGACATCGCCGAGAGCCTGCGGTATAACCTTCGTCGAGAGGGAATCGAGACGCGTGTTGCCACCACCGGCGAGCAGGGCTTAAGAGAAGCGCTCAACGAGCAGAACCCGCCCGCGCTCGTCATACTCGACCTGATGCTGCCCGGCATGAGCGGGACGGAGCTTTGCAGACGGCTGCGGCGCGAGCCTGCGACGAGGCGGACTCCGATCATCATGCTGACGGCCAAAGCAGGCGAAGCCGACCGTGTGGCCGGGCTTGACCTCGGCGCGGACGATTACGTCACGAAGCCCTTCTCCGTGCGCGAGCTGCTGGCGCGTGTGCGTGCCGTGCTCCGCCGCACCGACGAAGACTCGAAGAGGACATACGAGGACGAGCGTCTGAAGGTTGAGTTCGAGGAGCGGCATGTTCATTGTCAGGGCGTGAGCCTCAAGCTGACGAAGAAGGAGTTCGATCTCCTTTCGGCGCTCGCCAGAGGGGCAGGGCGTTTGATGACGCGCCAGCATCTTCTGGATACGGTCTGGGGTCACAATCACTTCGGCGACTCGCGGACGCTCGACGTTCACATACGGCGCTTGCGCGAGAAGCTCGGACAGTGCGGTGACTGTATCGAGACCGTCATCGGCGTCGGTTATCGCTTTCAGGGTTGTCAAAAGAGCGGCGGAGAGTAGTGGGTTCATTCCGCGCAGAGGATAGACGTGCGGGCGCGTTCGCGGGCACGGCGCTCCTCGTCTCCGGCGCACTCTTCGCGGCTCTGCTTCTGCGTCCTCTCCTAAACACACGTTCCATCCTCGCCCTCCTCGTCGCCGCACTCACGGGCGCGCTGGCCGGGCGTCTTCTCTTCAAGCCACGTGGTTCGGACTCCGACGCGGTCGGACTCGGCAGTCTCGACGGTGAAGGCGATCCGGGCGCGGCGGCGACTCTGAAGCGTCTCTTCGTCCTGACGTTGAGCGGGATGCGCGAGGGTGTGCTCGTCATCGACCGGGACATGCGCGTCGTGGTGTCGAACGACGCCGCGCGCAATCTGTTTGCGTATCACACGGGCCCTCTGGATTCACGCCTCCTGAATGATGTCACACAAAACAAAGCCATCTACTCCGCGTTTCTCGACGCGCTGCGGGGAAAGGAACGCTCCGGAATCAAGGTCGAGACCTACGGCGCGGAGCGACGCGTCTATGACCTGCGCGCCGCCCCTCTCAAACTGGGTGGGCGCGACGAGACGCAGGGCGCTATCGGAGTCTTCTTCGACATTACACGCCTCGAACGGCTCGAACGCGTGCGCCAGGAATTCCTCTCCAACGTCTCGCACGAGCTGCGCACGCCTCTGACATCAATCCGCGCGTTTGCCGAGACGCTCGAAGACGGAGCGATTGACGACCCGGAAAACAACCGGCGCTTCGTCGACATCATCGGCAAGAACGCCACACGCATGCAAAGTCTGGTTGACGACATACTTGAGCTTGGTGCTATCGAGGCCGGGAACGTCGCCATCGAGCCGTCCACGGTTCAGCTCCGAACACTCGTCGCCGAAGTCTTCGCCTCGCTGGCACGGCGTGCAGAGGCGCGGGGCGTCACGCTTGTAAACGAAGTCGGCGAGGGCGCGCACGTCTACGCCGACAGCCGGCGACTCGAACAGATGTTGACGAATCTCGTGGACAATGCCGTCAAGTTCAACCGGGATGGTGGCACGGTCTGGGTCAGGCACACGTCGGCGGCTCACGACGAGATTCAAGTGATAGACACGGGCGAGGGAGTCCCTTCGGAGCACATCGAGCGTCTGTTCGAGCGTTTCTACCGGGTGGACAAAGCGCGCTCACGCGAGCTGGGCGGGACGGGGCTTGGCCTCGCCATCGTGAAGCATCTGGCACGCGCGCATGAAGGCGAGGTCAACGTTCAATCCAGATTCGGCGAAGGCACGACGTTCACAATCCGCCTGCCCGCCCGCGCCCCGGAAGGCAAAGGCCGTTTCAATAGTCCGGATGAATGACCGAAGGCGCGGATGAATGACCCGAGTCCGTCAAGGTGAGGCAGTGTGTCCCGGCATGAGATTAGAAGGCAGAACAATCAAGGCGGCCTTAACGCTCGCCCTCGCGTTTTCTTCCGGCGTCGGGACTTTGCACGCAAGGCAGAAGGCGCGCACCGCTCCGAGGAATAAAAAGAGTTCGGCACCCGTACAGCAGAAGGCCGCGGACGAAGAGTTGAGCGAACTCGCCCGCCTGCGTGCGCGTCTGATGCAGGCGACGAAGGATTACAAGTCGAGCCTGGAGCAACTGATTGACCTCTACCAGGCAGAGGTGAAGAGGGCGGACGAACGCGTTGACAAGACGAAGGAATTGTACGACGCGGGGCTTGTCTCGAAGCGCGACCTTGAGAAAGAGAAGACAGCGGCGGATGATGCACGCGCCAGAGTGGCCGTCTATCAGGGTCAGTTGAAAAGCGCCGACGTGCAGATGGCGGAAACTTTAGTCGAGGCCGAAACGGAGGAGGCCGCGGCAAAAGCGCAAGCGAAGGCCAAATCTGCGCCGCGCGCGTCGGGCGGATTGATAGAGACTACCGCGTATATCCGTTTCGGCGGCACGCGCCCGTGGTCGCTCGCAGAGTCGGGCGCGGTCTTACAGTTTTTCGCGTCGAAGTTCGGGCGGCAGCTTCCCGTTAGCTCTTTCGGCCAGTCGCCCGTACACGACCGGTGGGGCTACGACCATCACAACGCGATGGACGTAGGACTAAGTCCCGACAGCGCGGAGGGTCGCGCACTGATGGAGTACCTGCGCGCGGGCGGCATACCCTTCACGGCCTTCCGCTTCGCCATCCCCGGCACCGCCACCGGGCCCCACATACATGTCGGTCGCCCTTCGCACAAGATCGCGCCGCGTTGAAATCACTGCTCGGCAACCCACGCGGCCTGTACTACAACAGGCAGGGAGGAACACATGCTATCTAGACATCCGGCGACGCTCATCATTTGTACCGTCATGCTCTGCGCCTTCGCCGCGGGAGAGAGATGCGCGCGTGCCGCATATACCACTGCGATGCAAGCGCAGACTTCAAACGCGCAGGAGTCGTTTACAGCTATCGTCAAACGCGACGAGGCGCGGTTCACACTTCCCGTGCCCGCACGGCGCGAGTGGAAGTGGCTCCAACCCGAGACGAAGGAGAACGCGCGTGAATATGCGTTGGATGTAAAGGTTTCAAACGAGGGGCACGAGTACGCCTTCGGTTTCTTTCTATGGAAATTTCGGGGCGCGAAACCCCGTTCGGGCGGCTTCTCTTATCTCATCGCAGACGGGCAGAAGAGCCTCTTCGTGCGCGCTCAGTCGGGACACATGACGATCATCCATGACGCGGGTGTGAAGGTGAAGCAGGTAGGCGACAGCCTCGTTATCACCGTGCAAGGAAAGAAGAATGTGGCGCGGCTCTTCTCAGGCCGTCCCGCCGAAGTTACCTTTGAAATAGCCTTGCCCGGAGATTCGCCGATTACACGGACGATGCCGGTCAAGTACCAAGACTGAACATTAATCAACGCTACGCTTGAGCAAGCCCCAGCTTCTCATCGACGTAGATGCACCAGACGTGCAGCAGCAGCAGGTGAACCTCCTGTACGTGTGCCGTCACGTCGCTCGGCACGGCCACGACGTAATCGGCTTCACCGCCGACCAGCCCGGCCGCGCCCGTCACGGCCACAGCCGTCGCGCCGCGCCGCCGTGCCGCGGCCAGACCGCGCTTCACGTTCTCGGAGTGACCGCTGGTTGTGAATCCGAAGGCCACGTCGCCCGCCTGCGCCAGCGCCTCGACCTGTCGTGCGAACAGCTCATCGTAGCCGAAGTCGTTGGTGATGCAGGTCACTGTCCCGGCGTCGCTCGCAAGCGAGATAGCCGGGAAGGGCTGGCGCGTCATCTTGAAGCGGCCCAGCAGTTCGCCTGCGAGGTGGCTCGCCTGTGCGGCACTGCCGCCGTTGCCGAAGGCTAAGACCTTGCGGCCCTCCCTCAACGCGCCGACCAGAATGCGTGCGACCTCTTCAGCCCGTTCGCGCAACTGTTCCGCGCTCCGCTCGACGACTTCCCTGTTCGCGGCGAAGTGCTCGGCGATGAATCCTGAATTCATATCGGCTCGGTGCCCCCTTAGAGCGGTTTTCACATTCATTATTCTTCCAACTCGTCAAAACCTTCGTTGACCATGTGGAGAGCCGGATACAGTCTGCGAAAAGCCTGATACTGCCTGTCCAACACTGCAACGGCAGACGGCTCCGGCTCGAAACGATTCTCCACTTGAACCACTTCGTCGCACGCGTCTTCAACCGTCGGCCACGCGCCGCCGCCGACGCCCGCCAGCAAAGCCGCGCCGTAGGCCGCGCCCTCTTCAGCCGACACGGTCTCAACCGCGCGCCCGTATACGTCCGCTTGTATCTGCCGCCACAACGGCGAGCGCGCCCCGCCGCCGCCCAGTCGGACGGCTTCGACGGGAACTCGCATCTCCTTAAAAATCTCGAAGGTGTCTCGAAGCGAGAAGGCCACGCCTTCGAGTATGGCACGGACGACATGAGCGCGCGTGTGGCTCGCCGTCAGACCGACGAGCGCGGCGCGTGCGTGCGGGTCGAGGTGCGGTGTCCGCTCGCCCATCAGATACGGTGCCCATAGAAGTCCTCCCGCACCTGCGGGCACAGTCGCCGCCTCTTCGCAGAGTCTCTCGTATGGATCGCGCGCATCTTCAACTACCACTCCGAACTGGTCGCGGAACCAACGAAGCGAAAGCCCCGCTCCCTGTGTGACGCCCATGACATGCCAGCGATTAGGGACGGCGTGGCAGAAGGTATGCACTCGTCCACGCGGATCGAGCGAAGGCTTGTCGGTGGCCGCGAAGACGACGCCGGAGGTTCCGATGGTCGCACTCACCACGCCCGGACGAACTATCCCACTGCCGACCGCGCCCGCCGCCTGATCGCCCGCTCCCGCGACGACAAGAGTTCCCTCACTTAAGCCCGTCGCCGCAGCGCCCTCTGCCGAAACACGCCCGACAACCTCCGTCGATTCGGCGACGCGCGGCAGAATCCTCTCATCAATCTCCGCGGCGTCGAGCATCTCTTCAGACCAACGCCTGCGCGCCACGTCGAAGAGTAGAGTCCCCGAAGCGTCGGCCACATCCGTCACCTTCTCACCGGTCAGACACAGCCGCACGTAGTCTTTCGGCAGCAGAACCTGCTCGACACGTCGCCACACTTCAGGCTCGTGCTCGCGCACCCAGAGCAGCTTCGGGAGCGTGAAGCCTGTGAGCGCAGGGTTACAGGTCAGCTCGATGAGACGCGCCGCTCCGACTTTTTCGGTCAACGCACGACACTGCGCGTCCGTCCGCTGGTCGCACCAGATAATCGAAGGGCGCAGTACATCGTCGCGTCCGTCCAGAAGCACCGCGCCGTGCATCTGACCCGTCAAGCCGACCGCGCCGACCTCTTCCGCGCGCACGCCGTCCGAAGCGAGCACCGCGAGCACCGCCGCGGCGGAAGCGCGCCACCAGTCACGCGCATCCTGCTGGGCCCAACCCGGCTGAGGCGAAGCGAAGGGCGCGTGCTCGACCGTCGAAGAGGCGAGGACGCGGCCCCGCTCGTCGATCAAGACGGCGCGCGACCCGCCGGTTCCGACATCGATTCCGAGAAAGTTCATGTGAACGAAATCTACATCAATTGCCGTCTGAATGCGGCTCGACGAGATAAAGGTCTCGGCCCGCGCGTTCGACGACGAGTGTGCCGGGGTCGGACGCATAGTCTTCGCGTCGAAACTCTCTGTGATCCATGAAGCCCAGATTGACGCGGCGGCATGTGGCTTCGTCAAGCGCCGACGCCAGAGTAATCTGATAGCGCGGGACGACCTGTCCCCTCTCGTCGCGCGTGCCCGCATAGGAGACATGCGCGAGATGCGCGGCGACGGCAAGATTTGAACGCAGCTCGGTCGAGAGCGCAACCAACTCGCGCACGCGGTCGATGGGTGCGTAGCCGTACTTCTCGATCAAGAGTCCGTGCGTCTCCGAGATGGCGTGCAGGTGCGGGGCATAGATGATCAGCTCGCCGCCCTCTTCGATGATGCCGCCCAGTTTGTAGCTCGCCTTGCCGCCGACCCAAAGCTCGTCGTAGTGCTGGTCTAAGAGCGCGACGACCATCCTGTATTTACGACCCGTATACCTGATGTGAACGCGCCGGCTCACTTCCGCCGCGCTCCGGAAGGCTTCGCGGAAGTCGCCGCAGAAGAGCGCGTGCGTGCGTAGACGTTCGTCCTCAGTGCGTGTGACGACCGAGTTGAGAGAGATGACGCGCGCCGGGACGAAGTCGGCGGCGGCCTCGATCATGTGGCGCGTGGGCGTCTCGACGCGGCCGATGACTCGCTCGATTGAAGCGAGCGCGCCGAGCCAGTGGGTCGCGTGAGTCAGGTCGGGGCCCGCGACGCCGGGGAAGAAGTATTTCGCGCCGCCCGCAAAGCCCGCGACCTCGTGCGGGACGGTCGCGCCGAAGATCAGGATGGTGTCGTAGAGGTCGGGCGCGACCAATCGATTCAGGTTTACCTTGACCGCTTCGTTGATAAGCCCGCCGGTCAACCCGGTCACGCGCGCTGCGCTCAGCTCGCCAAGTTCTATCAGCTCTTCGGGGCGGTTCCAACGATGGTCGTAGATGTTGCCGAGCAGAGGCAGCGACGCGCCCGCTTTGAGTCCGACCTTCGACCTCTTCTCCTCTTCCGTCATCGGCATGTGCGTGCCCTGTGCGACGAGCGCGTCGAACTGCGCCGCGCCGCGTGCGGCCAGAACTTCGGCGGCGAAGGGAAAGAGGAGGTCTGTGTTATCGTCGCGCGTCTTGTCGGGGATGATGGCGAGGACACGCGCGCCGGGACTGACGCTCAAGAGCGCCTGCTCGACGATTGCGCGCAACTCGCCGGGTGAAAGGTCAAGCTCCGGCGCTCCCTTCCCCGTTACGGAAGGCGCGGGTTTACTACTCATGTGTGATTACCTCTGACGAGACTTTATGAAATCGACGAGCCTCTTTGTCAATCTTATCGTGACTTAAAAAGTCAGCGCTGGATACGCGCGGAGCCGCCACGGGCGAAGGCACGCACCTGTTCGACGGTCGCCATCGTTGTGTCGCCGGGGAAGGTCGTCAGCAGCGCGCCGTGTGCCCAGCCGAGCTTGAGCGCTTCTTCTGGCGACTCTCCGGTCAACAAGCCGTAGAAGAAACCGGAAGCGAAGCCGTCGCCGCCGCCGACGCGGTCGAGCACATCCAGCTCGGCGGTCGGCGAGACGTAAGTCTCACCGTCAATCCATGCCACCGCACACCAACTGTGCCGGTTCGTACTGTGTACCTCGCGCAGCGTCGTCGCGACGATCTTGACCTGCGAATGCATCTTCACCACACGGTCGATCATTCCGAAGAAGGCGCTCGGGTCGAGCTTGGACTTCGCCGTCACGTCTTGACCCGGAATCCCAAGCCCCTTCTGCAAGTCCTCTTCGTTGCCGACGAGCACGTCAACATGCTCGACGATGCGCGCGACCGTCTCGACCGCACGATCCTGACCGCCCGAAATTTTCCAGAGCTTCTCGCGGAAGTTCAAATCGAAAGAAGTGACCGCGCCCGCGGCCTTCGCTGAACGCATGCCTTCGGCGATCAACTCGGCGGTCGTCTCCGAGAGAGCCGCAAAGATGCCGCCCGAATGGAACCAACGCACGCCGCCCGCAAAGATTGCGCCCCAGTCGAAGTCGCCCGGCTTCAAACGCGCCGCCGCCTCGTCCGAGCGATTATAGAAGACGACGGGCGGGCGCACGCCGTAACCCCGGTCACTATAGACGGTCGCCATGTTGGGCCCGCGCACGCCGTCGTGCTCGAACCATTTGTAGAAGGGCTTGACGCCCATCGCACGCACGCGCTCGGCAATCAGATCGCCGATAGGATAGTTGACCATCGCGGAGACGATGCCTGTGTTCATACGGAAGCAGTCAGAGAGGTTGGCGGCGCAGTTGAACTCGCCGCCGCTGACGTGAATGCGACACGCGCTCGCCTTGCGAAAGGGCACGATGCCGGGGTCGATGCGGTTGACTAAAGCGCCCAGCGACAGAAAGTCGAGCGCGCCCTCCTCTCGGATATTAAGACCGTATTTCATCTGAGCGAATCTCCATGCCTCTCTCTAAGGCGACTTGGCAGTTATGCAATAAATAAGCCGCAAGAGTTTTGAGAGCTTCGGGTATTACGTTCGTAGTTGGCGCGGTGTTATCACTTGCACGCTCGACCTTCAGCTTTCTAAGATCGGTTGATGGAGCGCGTTGCTGCCTGCACTTATGAAGAGGGACTCGACGCGTGTGGAAAGGCCCTGTCTCTTCCGTCGAGGTTCATCTGTCGCAGGTAGAAGCCTATGATCAGCGCCGTCGAGCTTCTGTAGTCCGCTACCCCCGATTTGACGCGGTTGGCACGCAGGTAGAGGTCGTTGACGCGTAGCCCAAGCGCGCCAGCCGCGCCCGAAGCCTTCATCCAGAACGCCGCCGCGCGCCGCGAGTCCTCACGAAAGCCGGGGCTGAGTTGCTTGATTAATTCCCTGCCCTTTTCGGGATCAAGTCTGTAAAGCTCACCCGCCACACCGAGACCGTTACGATAGCCCGAGTAACGTACGAAGGGATCGCGGGAGCTTATACACACAAGGTAAGCGACAAAATTGGCCTCGGATTCCCGAGCCACTCCGCGCTGGTGTGCCATCTCGTGCGCCATTGTGAATGGCAGTTGGAAGTCCGGAACGTCGGCGTTGAAGTTGGCCTCGCCGGTGAAGGGGCAGTAGATTCCACTAACCCCCAGCCGCGACATGACCTCGGAAGATAAGACAGGCTTTGGTGCTGCATACACACCACGCGGGAGCACCAGCAGGTCAGGCACGGAGTTATACGACTCCTCCAAAATGTTGACGATCTCTTCCCTGCCGGGATTATTCCTTCCGACGGCGTGTGCCTTCTCATAACTCTCATTCAAGTCGAGAACAACTTCTCGGGTCATCATCTCAAGTTCAACAGTTGTGGCACTCCTCTGCTCATATCCCAGAATAACGAAGAGAGGCGCACGCTCATAGTTGAAGCCGAAGCAGAGCAGGAACGTCCACAAGAAAGCTGCCGCGATCCAAAGTGTGAAGCGCGCGAAGGCGACGACCCGTCGCGGCCTTTCTTCCGGTCGAAAGTAAAGTAGAAAGCAAAATCTCAAGACACAGGCCAAAGCGGTCGCCAGCAGAAAAAAGGTCAGAACCTCACCGATTGAGAAGCTAAAACGCCGGCTGAGCATGGAGAGCAGCACGAGCAAGCGAGGATAGACCGCACGTGCGTACAAACGCTCTGTAAGCTCCGGGAAGAGCGCGGCCAGCCACTGCATTAAGACTCCTGCAAAGAGGACTGCAAACGGTATCGCCAACTCGTATCTGGCCGACCAGACCGACCGTGAAATACACTTTAACCTATGCCTTGTCCGCCTACGCCACCCGACGACATCGACCCCATCCCCTACCACTTCTTTCTCATCAAAAAACATACTGGATTTCCAAACCTGACACCGGCTTCAAATCAGAAAAGGCGACCATGAGTCCGATAAACTAAGCAACGCAAGTCTCATCCGCACATTTAGAAAAGGGTAAATAGGAGGGGCGCGGTAGGCCCCTTCCTTCTTTAAGACGTTATCGGACACGACTAATATTTCACTTCCACGATTGCATTCTATGTCAACGGCTCACTCGTCTGTGCCTGGCGGCGGCAATCGCCAAGAAGTGTTCCGACTTTCTCTCGTACGCGGATGACATCTTCCGCCGACAGAAAACCCCCTGCCGCGATGCTCATCCCCGCGAGAGTGATTTCGACCGACTGACCTTTCACCTCTTGCATGGCTACGCATGACCCTGCAAGCTCCTCAACCTCGTTCCCCGACAGCGTGTGCGGCTCGGATGGCGACTCGCTGCCGCCGCACACGAACGCGTGCGAAGCACGTGGCGTCTCGTTGATGATGCCGTGCTTACGGAGCACGTTAAAAGCCTCGCGTTGTGCGACGCGCGCTACCTTTGGCAGTCCCCTGCTCTCAAGCCATTCACGCGTCCGTTCGTGTTCACTCGCTGCCGCCTGTCGGGCCACGCGTTGTAACGTGGGCTCCAGCTCAAACTTCAGCCGTGAGACGATCTCATCGAACGGAACTCCGGCAAAGGGTGCTGTACGAGCTGGGGGTTCTCGGTTCAAACATGGGGCGGATGAAGAACTCAAAGTCGAACTCGGGGAGTGTTTGAAGGGTTGTTTGTCCGCAGCCACTTTGTCCGCGCCGTCTTCCGGCGCGAGCGGAATTAAATCTGTTTCTAGATTTTCTATAACAGCGAAGCTGTCATTAAAGGGTGCTTCGTTCAGCGAAGTACGAGGCTGGCAGTTTGAAGCAGGAATCAATGACAAATTTTTTTGAGTTTTCGGTACCTTTTTCGTCGCGACGGAGTTCGCTGCGCGGTTAAGAAAGATGCGTATGCCGACCCCGTTCTTGCCCGCGTAGTAACCGATGATTCCCTTTTGATGCATCCAACGCAGAGCCTTGTTGGCGGTCTCGCTTGAAACCCTTAGGTGGCGGCGAAGCTGCTCCCATGCCGTCATCCACTTCCCATCTCTCTCCTGACCAGCGAAACGCAGTACACGTTCGCTCTCACGCATCTCGAACGGCGTCAGCATGAGGCGTGTGTAAACCTTGCTCATCAGCGGCGTGACCATGTCGGCCTCGGCGGACGTGAGTGCTTCGCCGATATCGTTGTCAAGCATCCTGAAGTTGGTGTTGGACTCCGTGTCTCGGAGCGTCGTCTTACGGATGAACTTCGCAGTCTCAATCGCCTGTAGAGCTGACATCTTACGTTCCTTTCGCGTATAATACTTGACAGTTTCGAGGCACGGTGTAAACTGTGAACCGAAAGCGGGGGTGTACAACTCCCGCCTCAGCGGGGGGTACAACTCCCGCCTCAGTGGGGGGTACAACTCCCGCCTCGCTGCCAAGCGAGTTTCAGATGGCCTGAAGCGTTTCCGTCGCCAAAAACAGTGGCGCTTCAGGTTAAATACCGGGGACGCCGAGAAGGCGTCCCCTTCTTTATGTCGCTCACATTCCTACACCATCTTTAGCGTTCTGTAAATACCCCTGCAATGTTCATTGCACCCCCTGCAACGATTCTTACAGGGGTGTCATCTTTATACCCCTGCAACGATTCTTACAGGGGTGTCGTCTTTATACCCCTGCAATGATTCTTACAGGGGTATTGTCTTCCCGCTTCTCTTAGGCGATTATTCGTGGCGTATAGACGCCTCGTATAGTAATATTCTCCCCTTGAAGGGGAAGGACGATTCGTTATGACCGGGACACAAATCAAGGAACTACGTAAAAGCTTAGGGTATACACAGGCCAAGTTGGCCGAAGAGGTGGGCCTCACGCCTAATACCATCGCGCGCTACGAGCGCGACGAGCTTAAACCTTCGCCGCCCGTGCTGAAGCTTTTAAAGCTCATCGAGCTTGGCATGAGTGGGAGGAAGGCCGCATAACGATGATTACGATATCCATCGCCAACCAGAAAGGCGGCGTCGGCAAAAGCACTACGGCGGCCTCGGTGGCCGCGGAGTTCGCCTTGCGAGGCTACGAAACTCTGCTCGTCGATGGCGACCCACAGGCCAATGTCACTTCACATTTCCTCGCGCCGGATCAGATCGGCACCTCGATTGCCGATGTGCTCATCGAATCCGAGCAACGTGAAAAGCTGCCGCTCGAAGCAGCCATCGTGACGACGGAAATGGAGCACCTCGACATCGTCCCATCGAAGCTTCGCTTCGCAAGATTCGAGAAAGAACCTGCGATAGCGATCAACCGGCTGCGCTCGAAGCTCGCTCCTCTAGCCACGACCTACGACTTCGTGATAATCGACACGCCGCCGACTCTCGGGCAGATTCTGACCACCCCGCTGCTCGCATCGACCCACATGGTCGTGCCTGTGGCCGCCTCGCCACTGGCACAGGACGGACTGGACGATCTGATGAGCACATTCGAGGAGGTCAGGAGTACGAACCCGGAATTGATACTGCTCGGCATGGTCTGCACGATGTTCGATGCGAGGACTGCCGTCTCGGCCGAATCCTACCGCAGCTTGAAGGAGCGTTACGGCCCGAGAGTCTTTGAAACAATCATCCATCGAAATGTGAAGCTTGAAGAGTCGCCCGCTTTCCATCAACCCGTTCAACTCTACGCCCCGAACTCTCGCGGGGCGATGCTCTACTCGGAATTGACGGACGAGATTCTGAAGCGGCTCGGTGCACGGAAGACAAAAGGGAAGCTTAAACTCGCCAGCGAGGAGACGCGTGCCTGATGGCAGAGCCGAAAATAAAACCAGCGAAGCGTGAGGCGGGTAAGAGCAAGTTCCGTCTGCCGGAGCGTGTCCCGCGCCCCGTCGAAGAGAATCCACTCAGGGAACTCCTCAAGGAGGCCAAGGCGCAAGAGGCAGCGCTGGAGCCTAAAGCCTCAAAGTCATCCCATACCCCTGCAAAGAAGATTGCAGGGGTGCAAAGACCTTCTGCGGGCAAGTCAGTTGACACCCCTGCAATCCCGCGTGCAGAGATGGTTCCCGTCAATACTGAAGCATCTCTCGATCAAGATTCTGTGGACACGTTTGCGGAATTTTCCAAGCGATGGTCTCCGGTATTACGTTCCGGTCAGATGGGCGTTTGCCGCGCCCTCTTCGAGATGACCTACGAGATGGGTCAAGCAGAGTGTTTCACGTCAATGCCCAGACTCGCAGAAGCCGCAGGAATCAAAGAACGTCAGTGCTACAACGTAGTCGGCCAACTGGAGGTTCTAGGTTTCGTTGAGCGTCCAGACATTTTCAATACCCCTACGCAAAAGGGCACGGTCTTCAGACTTTACATGGAACCGCGTCCGCTAGCCGCCAGGGCTGAGCGCCGCTACCACATTGGCGGAAAAGGGCAGGAGTAACACCCCTGCAATGTCTATTGCAGGGGTGTTACTAAATCCGTATGTTCTACTAATGCTGACGAGCTGTTTGACCAAACCATTTCACCCTTACAGGTCAAAACCCGTCATACAGTTCTCCACACATTTAACTCTCCACACAGCGATGGACGATTATCCTCATTAATTTGAACTAGCATTACACCCCTGCAATCGTTATTACAGGGGTCATATCGTTACCTTGATTGCTAGTTGCCGTTCATGCGGCTCAGATTTGAGAATGATGGTGACCAAACCGCACTCTCGAATCGGAGACACGCATGAACGACGAGTTGATTATAACGAGCTACGTCATCATTGACG
>JAVRON010000066.1:0-22115 GCA_032162705.1 Acidobacteriota bacterium | reverse complement strand
CTCGGCGGTGTTGGCCGTCATGCGCAGGCACAAGCTGTAGACGCGGCGCGAGTGGCGCGAGTACAACTCCTCGAAGGCCGTCATGTTGCCTTCGGAAGCCGCTCGCGTCAACTCGAAATCCGTGGCGGGCTTGGCGGCCAACGCAGCGTCGCTTGATGTCCCGACCTGCCAGAGGGGGATTGATGCTGCTTCTGTCATTTGTAACTCCAGGGTGGGGAATAGCGCCGCAATTGGCGCGTCCCTTTGGCCGAATCCGTTGGTGTGTCCCGGCATCCATGTCCGAATCGGGCGCACAACAAAGAGCAAGCGGGATGCCACGTCGGAGCAGGCAATATGTTCCTAAATTTTGGCGTCTAAAGAAGTTTAAGCCGACGCGTCAACCAAATAAGTTGCTGACAGCCGAAAGCGTGTATTTCCTGCATGTGTCTTTTGTGTGAGCTTTTTTTGGGAAGATGAGGAAGCTCGTACCTGACAGGGGCGGTCAAAGTGAATCTTGACATTGAAGCCGACGGGGGATAAACTCCGGGTCACTTGGACAACTGTTTCAGGAGGCTGTACACGCACAATCTCGCTACACTGAGATTGGAAGCGTGAGAAGAATCAAACACGAGATTCTCTACAGTATACGGTAGCGTACGCATCGTTCTCCGAAAAATTGGGTACGGGCTTCCGACCCAGCGAAGCGCCCCGCACAAGCTTTAGCGACCTGCGGGGCGATTCTGTATCTACTCCAAAGTTTCGTACCTACTCCAAAGAAACTCGCCTCAAAATCTCTTAACTCAGGCATGTCTTTCTTCAGTCAGGCACGTCTTTAAAATCTCTTTTGGACGCCAATGTCGGCGAATCCTTGTCAGCGGACAGTCAGCGCACAAAGATCGGATTGGAGATGATCCAGGGCTTACCCGTCAGAAGGCTCCCGAGTTGATCCAGATAGACCTCGACGCGGTAGACGCCCTTTCGGTCTACGGACAGTTCGGCGCGCGATGAATCCTTCACTTCCTGCAAGACCACACCATCACGAAAGAAGACCATCCGGCACATCACGGGTGCGCTCGCCGAAAGCCTGACCGTCCCGGCAGTGGGGAGTTGAATCTCGTCGCCCATGATGCGCCTGTCCGCGCCGTTGTCGGCCTTGAAGCGGAAGCCGCTCGCGTCGCCGAACAGGTCGAAGGCGATGAAGCTGTGCCCCGCGCGCAGCGCCGCGAGCAGACTCTCCGTGTCGAGCGGCGTGCCTTTCTCAAGCAGGACGTGATTGCGTACGACGCGGAAGCTGCGCTCGTATGGGTCGAGTTTGATGTCGAGGATTTTCTCGCCGGTCTGCTCCTGCAAAGCTAGTCCGACATTGGCGTGCGCGTCGTTGCCGGCGAAGGCGTATGCGCGTTGCTGACGGGCGGCGTTGATCTCGTCCCACTTTTTAAGATTGGCTTCGGGGCGTTCGTAGAATCTCGCGAAGAGAAGGTCTGGGTAGCTCCAGTAAGACCAGATGCCGTCGAAGAAGAGGAGCGCATAGTTGATTCGTTTCGAGTTTGTGTAAAGGTTGTAGACCTCCACGCCGTCGTAGCCGCTCAGACGCCAGTCGCTCACCTGCTCCGGATAACCGACGACGGCGAGACGGCCTTCCGTTCTCGCGCGTGTGATGAGGTCTTGCAGGGGAGAGTTCGAGGCATCGGCAGCAATGCCGGGTAGGACGAAAAGCCTGCCGCCGCTGTCGGATGCGGCCAGCTCGTTGCCGCCGACGAAGAGGACACCTTCATGCGTGCCGCGGAGCGTCGCCTCGGCCGTGTTGACGAAGGGCGAAGGGTGCTCGGTCATCAGGACGAAGGCGAGGCGGTCGGCCTTCGCCGCCTGGACGATCTCTTCGAGGCGTCCAGTGCTGTGGCCGCCGAGCGAGGAATGTACGTGGAAGACTCCGGCGTAGTCGTCGAACCGCTCGTCGGGCTGCATGGCCGTTGCGTGCTCGGAGTTGAGCGCGGCAATCGCAGCGCCCAGACGCCCGAGTCTGTAGCGCCTGTAGATGAACGGCGTCTGCGAGAGGAGCAGCACGACGAACAACGCGAGCGTAATCTTTTTCCAACGCTTCATTCGCTTCGCTCAGGGGATGAGTGATGAGAAAAACATCGCCTCTTTCTTATCACTCATCACTCATCACTTATCACTTGTTACTCTCGTCCTCGAAGTCCACGGAGGCGACGTGCTCACTGATGGCGCGGCCAAAGTCGGCGACGGCGATGTGGTCGGGGTGGACGGTGTAGGCTTCGAGTCCGGCGCGGTCGCGGAAGACGGCGGCGAGGCCGGTATGATAGGAGCGCGGCAGTCGGAGCACGTCGAAGCCGACAGAGAAGCTTTGAATCTCGTGGATAATTCCGGGCAGGCGTTTGAGAAGCGCGACGTGCTCGCGTCGCTGCTCCTCGTCCGCTTCGGGTTTGTACTTCCAGATGACGATGTGCGTCAGCATTCTTTTCAACCTCGGTCTGAGATTAATGTGTGATTTAAGCTTTACTCGAAAACTCTTCGAGCTTTTCGTTGAGCAATTGCCACGCGCTTTGGACGTGCGCCTCGGTCGTGCGGATGTTACCGACGGCGAGGCGGAGCGTGAAGACTCCGTTGAGCTTCGTGTGCGAGAGAAAGGCTTCGCCGGTCGCGTTGACGGCGTTCATCAGACGCTCGTTGAGCGCATCGAGCCGCGCCGCACCCGCCTCATCAGTTTTGACCTTAACAGTCTCAGCCTCGGCAGTCCCGACCTCGTGAGTCTTGGCCCCGACGCGAGGGCGCGCGCGGAAGCAGACGACGCTGAAGGGCACGGGCGCGAGCACTTCCCAGTCGGGCGAGTCTTCGATCCAGCTTGCGAAGAGTCGCGCGAGACGGCAGTGCTCGCGTATACGCGCGGCGAGGCCCTCGTGTCCGAAGTAGCGGAGGATCATCCAGAGCTTGAGCGCGCGGAAGCGACGGCCGAGCTGCACGCCGTAGTCTGAGCCGTTGCGCACGGCCTCCTGTTCGGGCGTGCGAAGGTATTCGGGCGTGAGCGTGAAGGCGCGGCGCAGAACGTCGAGCCTGCGGCAGTAGAGCGCCGACAGATCGAACGGCGTAAAGAGCCACTTGTGCGGGTTCGTGACGAGTGAGTCGGCGCGCTCGCAGCCACGCAGGATGTGTCGCATCTCCGGGACGACTGCGGCAGAGCCTGCGTACGCGGCGTCAACGTGGAGCCAGAGTTTCTCGCGCTCGCAGATTTCAGCGATGGCGGGAACCGGATCGATGCTCGTCGTCGAAGTCGTGCCGACGGTGGCGACGACGCTGAAGGGAAGCACGCCCGCGCGCCTGTCCTCTTCGATTGAGCGTGCGAGCGCGTCCGCCTCCATGCGGAACTCTGCATCGACCGGAATTTTCCGCAGCGAGCGCTGGCCGAGGCCGAGCGCGATGAGCGCCTTCTCGACCGAAGAGTGCGACTGCTCGGAGGCGTAGAGGCGCAGGAGCGGAAAATCAGGCCGACCCGTCAAGCCTTCCTCGCGAACTGAGAGGTCGAGCGCCTCACGCGCGGCGGCGATGGCGTGCATCGTCGCGACCGAGGCGGTGTCATAGATGATGCCTTCAAACTCCGAGGGCAAGCCCATCAACTGTCGCAGCCAGTCGAGCGCGACCTCTTCCAACTCGGTCGAGGCGGGCGAAGTGCGCCAGAGCATCGCCTTTGTGTCGAAGGCCGCGGTCAGCAACTCGCCGAGAATGCCGGGCGCGGAGGCCGACGTGGCGAAGTATGCAAAGAACGAGGGATGGTTCCAATGCGTGAGCGCGGGCACGACGAGCCGGTCAACGTCCGCGAGAATCTCAGACATCGGCTCGCCTTTGCTCGGCGGCGATGCGGGGAGTTGAGAGCGGAGCTTGCCCGGCTCGACTTGCGCGAGGACGGGGTATGCTGCCGGGTGCGAGAAGTAGTCGGCTATCCAGTCAATGACCTCGTGCCCGTGGCGTCGAAACTCCTCGGCGCTCATGTCGCCCGTCGGCGGCGCAAAGTCGGAGGGCTGGTCGGAGATACCTTGTGCTTTGTCGGCGAAGCCCTGAGGGGCGTGCGTCGGGTCGGAGGAATTATTTTTAGTCTGGCTCATGTCGTTGCCCTCGCGAACGTTCACGCGGCGAGTTCTTCGAGCGTGGGGAACTTGTGTTGCTTGCGTCCGGGCGGGCCGTCGAAGTGCTTTGAGGTTTTGTAAAGCTCGAAGTGGCCGTCGGCTGCCGCTTCGGCGCAACGCTGGCGGAGCGCCTGCATCTCCTCTTCGCCGTACGGCTCGAAGCCGCGCGCGATGCGAAGGTTCTGGCGGAGAATCTTGAGCGAGTCGATGCCGCTGACGGTCGCGGCGACGGGCAGGCTCATCGCGTAGCGCAAAGCCTCCTCCGGCTTGACGACGCGCTTCTTGACGGGCGTGCCCTCGCCGCACATCGACTTCATGCCGAGCGGCGCTATCCGGCGTCTTAAGAGTTCGGGCAGGACGCGCTGCTCGAAGCTTCGGAAGTTCGCGTCGAAGACGTTCAGAGGCATCTGGCACGTGTCGAAGGGGAAGTCGTGCGCGAGCATCTTGAGATGAATCGAAGGGTCTTTGTGGCCCGTGAAGCCGACGAAGCGCACCTTGCCGTCGCGTTTCGCCTCTTCGAGCGCTTCGACCGCGCCGCCCGCCGCGAAGTGCATATCGGGGTCGTTGTCGTAGACGACTTCGTGAATCTGCCACAGGTCGAGGTAGTCGGTCTTTAAGCGGCGGAGCGACTGTTCCAACTGGCGGAGCGCCGTTCTCTTGTCGCGGCCATGCGAGCAGACCTTCGTCATCAGAAACACTTTCTCGCGGAGTCCTTCCAGAGCCTTGCCCATCAACTCCTCGCTCCGCCCCTCATGGTACTCCCAGGCGTTGTCCATAAAGGTCAGCCCCGCATCTATCGCTTCGTGTACGATGCGTGTGGCTTCACGCACGCTCTTCACCTCGCCGAGGTGTGAGCCGCCGAGTGCGAGCGCAGAGACCTCGACGCCCGTGTGCCCGAGCTTGCGGCGCGGAATCTCGCCCGAGTTATTTTTCGCCATGACTCTCCTCCGGTTAGTTCTTTTGGCGAAGTATGACACAGAGCGACGGCCTCGGGAACGGCTGGGCCGCACACATCTGCGCGGCTGAAAACTACACTAGACTCCGGACTTGAAAACTGTATAATGCGCCAACGCTCAGACAACATCTAGAAGGGCGTCGGGCAACGGCCTGTGATTTTCGGCGGCGCAATCTCCACGCGCCGTACTTCGGACAGAAATCTGTAAAAGTCAGGGTTCGGGGCGTGCGGCCAAACGCTGGGGCACGCGCGCGCCGTCGCAAGCATACACGCGCCGGAGTTCTACGCCGGTCGAAAACCTGACAAGGTCAGAGAGAGGGAGACTATGGCGGAAGCTGTGGGGACGGAAGACAAGCGGACGGGGTTCATTAGGGGCTTAGGTCTCTGGGACTCGACGATGATCGTGGCAGGCTCGATGATCGGCTCGGGTATCTTCATCGTCTCCGGCGGCATTTCCAAGCAGGTCGGCTCGCCCGGCTGGCTGCTCGTCGTCTGGATCGTCACCGGACTCCTGACGCTCATGGCGGCACTCTCCTACGGTGAACTCGCCGCGATGATGCCGAAGGCCGGCGGGCAGTACGTTTACCTGCGCGAAGCCTTCTCGCCGATGTGGGGATTTCTCTACGGCTGGACGCTCTTTCTCGTCATTCAGACGGGCACCATCGCTGCGGTCAGCGTCGGCTTCGCGCGTTATCTCGGCGTGTTGTATCCATCCGTGGGCGAATCCAAATATTTAATCGCGCCCATCGAGATCAGCACTAACTACGCCATCTCAGTCTCGACCGCGCAGGTGGTCGGCATCCTGCTGATCGTGCTTTTGACCCTTATGAACACGCGCGGCTTGAAGCTGGGCAAGCTGATCCAGAATACGTTCACGACGGCGAAACTCGGCGCGCTGCTCGCGCTCATCTTACTTGGTCTGCTCATCGGCTCACGCTCCGGCGCGCTGCAAGCGAACTTCAGCAACTTCTGGTCGGTGCGCGGCGCGCTCGACGACTTCGGCGGCGGCTTGACGGCGGCGACAGCGTTCGGACTCTTCGTGGGCATCTGTGTTGCGCAGACAGGCTCGCTCTTTTCCGCGGACGCCTGGAACAACATCACGTTCACAGCCGGGGAAGTGAAAAACCCGAAGCGCAACATTCCGCTGTCACTGGCTTTCGGCACGGGCATTGTCATCGCCCTGTACCTGCTGGCTAATGTCGCTTATCTCGCAACGCTGCCTTTCGATAAGATTCAGGGCGCAGACCGCGTGGCGTCCGATACCGCCAACGTCATCTTTCCGGGACGCGGAGCCGTGGTCATGGCGGTGGCAATCATGATCTCGACCTTCGGGTGTAACAACGGTCTGATTCTGGCGGGCGCGCGCGCGTACTACGCCATGGCGCGCGATGGTCTCTTCTTCAAGTCAGTCGGTCGCTTAAACGATCAGCACGTGCCGCTCTGGGGCTTAATCATTCAAGGCATCTGGTCGGCGCTGCTCGTCTTGCCGCGCACCGTCAAGCATGATGCCGCCGGGCACGTCACCGGATACGGCAATCTCTACGGCAACCTGCTCGACTACGTCATCTCGGCGGCGCTCATCTTCTACATCCTGACCATCGCAGGCATCTTCCGCCTGCGGCAGACGCGACCCGAGGCCGAGCGGCCATACAAGGCGTTCGGCTATCCGCTCGTGCCCGCGCTCTACATCGCGGGCGCATCGGTCATTCTCGTCGTGCTCTTCGTCTATCAGACGGCGACGACGTGGCCCGGCCTCATCATCATCCTGACGGGCGTCCCCGTCTACTTTATCTGGCGCAAGGTCGGCGTGCCGATGGACGACGCCCCGGAGGCCGAGGCCGCGCGCACCGACTCCTGACGCTTGCGGCGCTTGGCGAATCATGACGCTCGCGCCGCGCGTCGGTTCGGTGTTAATCTTTGCCGCACAAGTTTACAAATTGGGCGGCGTTGGACTTCATAACCAGAGCTATCAAACCCCTTGAGATTGTTCCAATCACTCGCGGAGGATAACAATGGCAAGTAACCTTTTCCGAACCAAGCCGCTCGCGATGCTGCTCGCAGAGGCGGAGGGCGAGAACCGCTTGAGGCGCGTTCTCGGGCCCACGCAGCTCACGGCGCTCGGCGTGGGCGCGATCATCGGCACGGGCATCTTCATCTTGACCGGCGAGGCTGCACACGACCGGACGGGGCCGGCGCTCATGCTCTCGTTCGTCATGGCGGGGCTCGCCTGCGTCTTCGCCGCGCTCTGCTACGCGGAGTTCGCCTCGATGGTTCCGGTCGCAGGCTCGGCCTACACATACGCCTACGCCACTCTGGGCGAGTTGTTCGCGTGGATCATCGGCTGGGACTTGGTGCTCGAATACGCGGTCGGTTCGGCGACGGTCGCGCACGGTTGGTCGGCGCACTTTCAAGAGTTCATCCCCATCTTCCATGAGGGGATTGCTGCGATACCGGCCAAGCTGCCCGCTGCCATTGCGAAAGGGCCGTTCGACTACTGCGTGGACGTAGGCAAGGGCTGCCCGCATCCGGGATTCGTCTCGACGGGCGCGTACTTCGACCTGCCCGCGATTCTCATCACGTTCATCCTGACCATCGTGCTCGTCAAGGGCATCAGGGAGAGCGCGAGCTTCAACGCGGTCATGGTCGCCATCAAGCTCGTCATCGTGTTGATGGTCATCGGCATCGGCGTCTTCTACATCAACACCGCCAACTGGCACCCGTTCGCGCCTTTCGGCTACACCGGCATCAGCTTCTTCGGCTATACGCTTTCGGGTCAGACCGCGCCGAACGGGCAACCGCTCGGCATGTTTGCGGGCGCGGCCATCATCTTCTTCGCATACATCGGATTCGACTCGGTCTCCGTCCACTCGGAAGAGGCGAAGAACCCTTCGCGCGATGTGCCCATCGGCATCATCGTCTCGCTCATCGTCTGCACATTGCTCTACATCGCCGTTTCGGCGGTGCTGACGGGGATGGTTCCGACGCCCGAGATTAACAAGGACGCGGCAGTGGTGGACGCGTTCAGGCGCGTCGGACTAACGTGGATGCAGTACCTCGTTGCGGCAGGCGCGATGACGGGTATCACGTCGGTGCTGCTCGTGATGATGCTCAGCCAGCCGCGCGTGATGCTCGCGCTTGCGCGCGACGGCCTTGTGCCGAAGGGCTTCTTCGGTGACATCCATCCGAAGTTCCGCACGCCCTGGAAGTCAACGATTCTGACGGGCATCTTCGTGGCGGCGATGGCAGGGTTCCTGCCGCTCACGCTGCTGGCCGAGATGACGAACATCGGCACGCTCTTCGCTTTCGTCATCGTCTGTGGCGCGGTGCTGGTCATGCGTCGGACGAACCCGGACGCGCACCGCCCGTTCCGCGCGCCGTTCGTGCCGCTTGTCCCCATACTCGGGATTCTGACCTGTCTGCTCCTGATGTTCTCGCTCCCTGTCGAGAACTGGTGGCGGCTCATCATCTGGCTCGCGGTGGGACTGCTCATCTACTTCTTCTACGGTCGTAAGCATAGCGTCATGTCGCGCCACCTCGCGCACGAACTGGGCACGCACGGCATCTCGCCCGCGGGGCAGGCCGTCGGCGACCCCGATGCGCCACCGAGTTCGCCCGCCGCGCCAGTCGATACGGACGCTAAGAAGTAAGAGCCTTGTGAAGACGGGCCGCGACAGCAGCGCATCAAGCGTGCTGCTGTCGCGGCCCGCACTCCGCCGAAGCTCAAACCCCGCCCCCTGTAGTGAGACTCCTTTCCGTAGTGACACTTCGCAAACAGCCGCACATCCTTCTGCTCGCGACCCTCCTGCTCGTGTGCGCCGTCTGCGCGGAGTGTGGGCGCGGGCGCGGCGATGCCTTGGTCAAGCCCGCGGAGGAGAAGGTTCGCCTCGGCGCGTTTATGTCGCTGACGGGCGACACGGCGCAGTACGGCATCTCGGCCTTGAACGGCATGCGTATGGCCGTCGAGGAGGCGAACGCCGCGGGCGGTGCGGGCGGACATCGCGTCGAGCTGATCGTGCAGGACACGCGCTCCGACTCGGTCGAGACAGAGGTCGTCGTCCGACGCCTCGCGGAAGAGGCACACGTCCAAGCGCTCGTCGGCGAAGTCGTCAGCTCGCGCTCGCTCGCCGCCGCGCGTGTCGCGCAGAGCGAGCGCGTGCCGATGCTCACTCCCTCGGCCACCAGCCCCGAGGTGACGGCACAGGGCGACTTCGTCTTCCGCAGTTGTTACACGGACACATTTCAGGGCGCAGCCATCGCGCGCTTCGCCGCCGAAACGCTGCACGCACGCCGCGCAGCCATGCTGCTCGACAGCGACCAGCGCTACTCGGTGGAACTGGCGGGATTCATCCGCGAGGCTTTCGTCAGGCAGGGCGGGGAGGTCGTCGTCGAGCAGGACTACCGCGACGGCGCTGCGGACTTCTCCGTACAACTCGCAGAGGTGGGCGCATCGCACCCAGACGTGATCTTCATTCCCGGCTACTATCTCGAAGCGGGATTGCTCGCGCGACAGGCGAAGCAGATCGGCATCGAAGCGCCGCTCGTCGGCGGTGATGGCTGGGACACGCCGCGGCTCTACGAGATTGGAGGCCAGGCGCTCGCGGGCGACTTCTTCTCCACACACTTCTCTGCGGAAGACCCGGACCCGCAGGTGCAGCGCTTCGTCGCGGACTTTCGACGCCTCTTCGGCTCGACGCCGGACTCTTTCGCCGCCACGTCCTACGACGCCGCGCGCATCATGCTCGATGCCATCGCGCGCGCACCCACGCTCGAACGCACCGCCATACGCGACTCGCTCGCCGCCACGCGTGATTTCCCCGGCGTCACCGGCAACGTCACCTTCAACGCCGAACGCAACGCCATCAAGCCCGTCGTCGTCATCCGCATCGGCGACGGTGGCCGTCAGTCCGTCGAGTCACACGTCAAGCCGGAAGACATCACCCCGGCGCAGACTCCAAGCCCGACACCACAGAAGCGGCGCAGGCGTGGGTGAACTCAACTCTCCTGCAAAGAAGCGCGCGCGGCGTTAAGCGCCTCTCTTACGCGCTCGGGTGAAGTGCCGCCCGCCTGCGACTTTGTCGCGAGCGTTTGTTCGAGCGACAGCGCCTCATACACGTCGTCAGAGACGAGCGGCGAGAACTGCTGAAGCTCTTCCATCTCCAGTTCGTGCAGCTCCAGACCTTTCCCCAGCCCGTAGAGCACCATGCGCCCGACCGCCTCGTGCGCCTCGCGAAAGGGCAGGCCGCGGCGGACGAGGTAGTCGGCCATCTCGGTCGCGTTCATGTACCCGACCATCGCCGCATCGCGCGCACGCGCCTCGCGCAGACGCAGATTGCGGAGCACCGTCGCCGTTACCTCCAGAGACTCGCGCACCGTGTCCGCCGTATCGAAGACGGCCTCCTTGTCCTCCTGCATGTCCTTGTTATAAGTGAGCGGCAGCCCCTTGATGATCGTCAGCAGCGCCATAGTGTGTCCGAAGACGCGGCCCGTCTTGCCGCGCACAAGCTCTAATGCGTCCGGGTTCTTCTTCTGCGGCATCAGACTTGAGCCGGTCGCCACTGCATCGCTCAGCTCGACGAAGCCGAACTCGGTCGTCGCGTAGACGATCAAATCTTCGGCGAGCCTTGAGAGATGCGCCATCACGAGGCTCGCCGTCGCCGCGAACTCGACGCAGAAGTCCCGGTCGCTTACGGCGTCGAGGCTGTTGCGCGCGACGCCGTCGAACCCGAGCGCATGCGCGACACGCACGCGGTCAACCCTGTAGCTCGTCCCCGCCAGAGCCGCCGACCCGAGCGGCAGAACGTTCACACGCCGCCGCACTTCCAAGAGGCGCTCGCCGTCGCGCCCGAACATCTCGAAATAGGCGAGGCACCAGTGTGCGAAGAGGACTGGCTGCGCGCGCTGCAAATGCGTGTAGCCGGGAAGCACCGCGTCCGCGTGCGACTCCGCGAGGTCAAGGAGCGCCGACCGTAAGGCACGCACGCTCTCACTGATGCGGTCGATCTCTTCGCGCAGCCAGAGCCGCAGCGCCGTCGCCACCTGATCGTTGCGACTGCGCCCCGTATGGAGCCTGCGGCCCGCGTCGCCCACCAGCACGATCAAACGCGTCTCGATAAACGAATGCACGTCCTCCGCCGACTCGTCCGCGAAGAACTCCTCGCCCCCTTCAGCCGCCCTCGACAGAAGCTCGCGCAAGCCCCCTGAGATGGCCGCGGCCTCCTCTTCGCCGAGCACGCCCGCCTCGCGCAGCCCCTCGCAATGCGCGAGACTGCCGCGCACGTCCGCCTCGAAGAGCCTCCGGTCGAAGCCGAACGAGCGATTGAAACGCGCGAAGCCCGCATCAATCTGCCCCGTAAAGCGCCCGCCCCACAGTGTTTTCGACTCGCTCATCAATCACAGCCTCCTGACGCATTCTAAAAGAATTGCCACCAACTAAAAAAGTCTTGACACTGCTAACCAAGAAGTCTCAACACCACGTCCTTCATCTAACTTCCTCGCCCGAACACCGCCCGGCGATTTGCTTTGACGCATCTTTACTGATATTTTATGCATCTATTCGCTTGTTATGCGCCAGCTTTGCATAACACATGGAGCAGCAGATGCACAAGAGCAAGCGCCAGCAGAAGATTATGAGCCTTATCCGCGCGCGGCGCATCGGGACACAGCAGGAGCTGATCGCGATGCTTGAACGCGCCGGATTCGTCGCCACGCAGTCGAGCGTCTCGCGCGATCTGGAAGAGCTGGGCGTCGTCAAGCACAACGGCCACTACCGGCTGCCGCGCGCGCCCGATGGGGCGGCGGCGCGCGGACTGCTCGGGCTTGACCCGGCGGGCGATTGCATGGTCGTCGTGAAGTGCGAGCCGGGGCTTGCCTCCGCAGTCGCGGTCGAGATAGATCGCGCAGGTATCCCTGAAATCATCGGCACGCTCGCGGGTGAAGACACGATCTTCATCGCCGTGCCCGAGCGTAAGGCGCAACGCGCCGCGATTAAAAAAGTGTTGGAGCTGTTTGGGTGAAGAGAGCAGTAGACAAGAGCAGTAGATAGTAGACAGTAGACAGTAGTCAGTAGCGCTCCGCGTCACGGGCGCAGCCGTTGACATCCGGATGAATCGCTGAAGAAGGTTTTTCTACTGACTACTGACTACTGACTACTGACTACTGTCTACTTAATTGAGAGGAATAGTCGTGACGGATAAGATCAGGAAAATCGTTCTGGCGTATTCGGGTGGGCTTGACACTTCGGTGATGCTGCACTGGCTGCGTGCGAAGTATGGGTGCGAGGTCGTGTGCTATTGCGCCGACGTGGGGCAGGGCGAGGAGTTGACGGGGCTTGAAGAAAAGGCTTTGAGGTCGGGCGCGTCGAAACTCTACGTTGAGGACTTGCGGCAGGAGTTCGTCGAAGGGTACGTGTGGGCGGCGGTGAAGGCGAACGCGTTGTACGAGGGCGTGTACCTGTTGGGGACGAGCCTCGCGCGGCCCGTCATCGCGAAGCGGCAGATCGAGATTGCGCGGCGCGAGGGCGCGGATGCGGTGGCGCACGGCGCGACGGGCAAGGGCAACGATCAGGTGCGCTTTGAGCTGACCTACTACGCACTCGAACCCGACATACGTGTCGTCGCGCCGTGGCGCGAGTGGGAGTTTAAAGGCCGGAGCGACCTCATCGCTTATGCGAAGGAGCACGACATTCCCATCACGGCGACCGCGGAGAAGCCCTACTCGACCGACCGCAACCTGATGCACGTCTCTTACGAGGGCGGCATCCTCGAAGACCCTTGGGCCGAGCCGCCCGCGGACATCTTTCAGATGACGGTCGCGCCTGAGTCTGCGCGAGCCGAAGGCGAGTACGTTGTCGTCGGCTTTGAGAAGGGCGTGGCGGTCAGCGTTGACGGCGTGCGTTTGAATTCAGTCGAGATGCTCGAAGCGCTTAACCGTCTGGGCGGCGAGCACGGCGTCGGGCGCGTCGATCTGGTCGAGAATCGCTTCGTCGGGATGAAGTCGCGCGGCGTCTACGAGACTCCGGGCGTGACCATCCTTCAGGCGGCGCATCGCGCGCTCGAATCTCTCACGCTCGACCGCGAGGTGCTGCGCATGCGCGACGCTTTGAGCCTGAAGTTCGCGGAGAGCGTCTACTACGGCTTCTGGTTCGCGCCCGAGTCCGAGTTGATGCGCCAGACCATCGACGCGACGCAGGAGTTCGTTACCGGCGAGGTGCGCTTGAAGCTGTATCGCGGCAACGTCATCATCGCCGGTCGCCGCTCTCCCAACTCGCTCTATCAGGAGAGGCTCGCAACGTTTGAGGCCGACACGGTCTACAACCAGCGCGACGCAGAAGGGTTTATCAAGCTCAACGCGCTTCGCCTGCGCACGCGTGCGCAGAAGAAAGTGAGCAGTGAGCGGTAAACAGTGAGCGGTAAGCAGCGAGCGGTAAAAAGTAAGCGAGCGTTGGGTGATAACGAGTGCGCGGTGGTTTCTTGAAACTGCTTACTGCTCACCGCTCACTCTAAAGGGGGACGACAGTGATGGAAGAGAACGGGTTGAAGTTGGCGGTTGTGGAGGTCGACAAGATCGGGTCGGTCGTGTCGGGCTTGAAGCTGCGGAGGACTCTGGCCGTGGTGGGCGAGCGGAGGCGCGCACGTGTGGGCGACGCGGTCGTGGTGCGCGCGCTGACGGACAGCGCGACCTACAATCAGTTGGAGCTTCCGACCGGAAGACTGGCGAAGATCAATCCCGGCGATGTGCTGGTCGGCGCTCTCGGGAGCCGTCGAGCGCTGAAGGGTTTCGTCGGCGATGTGCCGGAAGAGGTGGGCGCGGGCGACCGTCTGCATCTGCTGAACATGGGCGGCGTGATTGGGTGCTGCAAGGGTCATCATTCGTCTCTGAGCGACGCCATCGAGGTCGAGGTTTTAGGCTTCGTCGTCGGAGAAGAGCAGAACGTGCGGAACATCGGCGACGCGGCGTTGGAGTTGCGTGAGAGTTTGCCGGAGGGTTGCGCGCCGCTCGTCATCGTCGCGGGCGCGTGCATGAACTCGGGGAAGACTTACGCGGCGACGGAGATCGTGAGACAGGCGACGCGCACGGGCTTGCGTGTGGCGGCGGCGAAGCTCTCGGGCGTGGCGGCCTTGCGCGACACGCTCAACATGGCCGACCACGGAGCGGTGGCGACGGCGAGCTTCCTTGATTGCGGGCTGCCCTCGACCGTCGGCGTCGGCGACCTCGCGCCCGTGGCGAAGGCAATCATCGCGCACCTCAACGAGTCTCAGCCCGACCTCATCGTCATCGAGCTGGGCGACGGCATACTCGGAGGCTACTCGGTCGAGTCTGTGTTCGACGACGCGGAGCTGCGCGCCGCGACCGCCGCCCTTGTCTTCTGCGCTTCGGACTACGTCGGCGCGTGGGGCGGCATCGAGCTGTTCCGGCGTCGCTGCATCAGCGTCGATGTCGTGGCCGGGTCGGTGACGGATTCGCAGATGGGCGAGGACTACATCGAGCGCGAGATGGGCGTGCCCGCGGGCAACGTCAAACGCGATGGCGCACGCCTGTTCGAGCTGATAAAGAATAAAGTTTTGAGTTTTGAGTTTTCAGTTTTAAGCGAGGCCGTGAATTCGAGTCGCGATGGTCGGCCAGCGAGTGCATTGGCGGAGGCATAATGGATGAACTCAGAACCAAAAACCGAAAACGCGAAACTGAAAACTGAAAACTCAAAACTGCGAGTTGGCATCTTCGGCGGCTCGGGCTATGGCGGGGCGGAGCTTCTGCGCATACTGCTCTTTCACCCGCAGGCGGAGGTCGTGCTCGTCACGGCGAACGAGCACGCGGGGAAGGCAGTGGGTGATGTACACAGGAATCTGTACGGACTGACCGGGCTGCGTTTCGTCACTGCGCCGGATGACTTCGAGAGTTTGTCGGAACTCGACTGCGTCTTTCTCGCGCTGCCGCACGGGCAGGCTTTGGAGATCGTGCCGCGTCTGCCGACGGGCGTAAAGGTCGTTGACCTCTCCGGCGACTTTCGTCTGCGCGACGCGGGAGAGTTCGCCTCGGCTTACGGGCGCGAACATACCGCGACCGAGTTACAGCGCGAGTTCGTCTACGGGCTGACGGAATTTAACCGCGAGGCAATCAGGGGCGCGCGGCTCGTGAGTAATCCGGGCTGCTTTGCGACGGCGACGCTTCTGGGGCTTGCGCCGCTCGCCGCAGTGGGCGCACTTGAAGGGCGCGTCGTCGTTGACGCGAAGACCGGCTCCTCAGGCTCGGGCGCGAAGCCCGCCGCGAACACGCATCACCCGCAACGCACAAACTCGTTCTACGCCTACAAGCCTTTCACGCACCAGCACGTGCCGGAGATCGAGCAGACCTTGCGCGACGTGAGCGCGCGGGGCGTTTGGTCGAACGAGCTTGTGTTCATGACGCATTCGCTTCCCGTCTCGCGCGGCATCTTCGCATCCGTTTACGCGGAGGTCGGCGAGGGGCAGAGCATGAACGCCGAAGAGTTGGCGGCGCTCTACACGGAATTTTACCGCGACTCGTTCTTCGTCCGGCTCGTCCCCGGCTCGCCCGATATCAACTGGGTGAAGTTGACGAACTTCTGCGACATCGGCTTTGCGGTTCGCGGGCGGCAGATCGCAGTCTTCTCTGCGATTGATAACCTGGTGAAAGGCGCGGCGGGTCAGGCCGTGCAGAATATGAACCTGATGTTCGGCCTCGACGAGAAAGCGGGGTTGTTGCTGACGGGCGGAAATCCATAGTTAAGGAAGGAAGAATTAACAGGGATGGACAGGATGGACGGGATAAGAGAATTTTAGATTTTAGATTTTAGATTTTTGATTTGTGATTGCTTGGCGGAAGTCCGCAAATCGAAAATCCCAAATCTAAAATCCTGTTCATCCTGTCCATCCATGTGAATTTCTTTTCTGCAATTCACGGGCAGAATATACCGGCGGAATTTAAAGACGATGGCGCTGAACACGAAGACCAAATTCGACGAGATTGCGGCGCGCGAGGAGGAGTTTCAGCTCGCGACGTACAAGAAGTTTCCGTTCGCGCCTGTGAGCGGTGAAGGCTCGTGGGTCGAGACGAGCGAGGGCGAGCGCTTCCTCGATCTGTACGGCGGGCACGCCGTCTGCGCGACGGGGCATTGTCACCCGCATGTGGTCAAGGCTCTGCGAGAGCAGGCCGGGCGTCTGCTGTTCTACTCGAACGTCGTCTATTCGGACGTGCGCGCGCACGCGGCGGAGAGGCTGGTTGCTTGCGCGCCTGAAAGCATTACGAAGGCGTTCTTCTGCAACTCTGGGACGGAGGCGAACGAGAACGCGATGCGTATGGCGCGGATGAAGACCGGGCGCGGAGGCATCATCACTTTCACGGGGAGCTTTCACGGTCGCACGGCCGATGCCATCAGCGCGACTTACCTGGGCAAGTATCGCGAACTTGGAAGGCCGAACGTGCCCGGCCACCTGTGCGCTGAGTTCGGCTCAATCGAATCGGTCGCCGCGCTCACGGATGAGACGATGGCGGCGGTGATGCTTGAGCCTGTGCAGTCGATGGCGGGCGTGAGGACGAGTGCGCCGGAGTTCTTTAAGGAGTTGCGGCGGCTGTGCGACGAGCGCGGAGTGATGCTCATCTTCGACGAGGTGCAGACGGGCGTCGGGCGCACTGGTTCCTGGTTCTTCGCGGGGAGCGAAGCGGCGGGCCGTGTCGTGCCGGATGTAATCACTCTTGCCAAGGCTCTGGGGAGCGGCGTGCCCGTGGGCGCATGCCTGACGACCGAAGACGTGGCCGGGGCCATCAAAGAGAACGACCTCGGCACGACCTTCGGCGGAGGGATGCTGGCGATGGCAGCGGTCTCGGCGACGCTCGAAGCGATTGAAGCGGACGAGATGCTCGGGAACGTGCGCGCGGTCGAAGCTTACCTGCGCGAACAACTCGCCGGAGTGCCGGGTGTCGCGTGCGTGCGCGGTCTGGGTCTGCTGCTCGGCGTCGAGTTCGCGGAGCCAATCGCCGCGAAGGTGCAGAAGGCTCTGCTCGAACGTCGCATCATCACGGGCACGTCGAGCGACCCGCGCGTGCTGCGCCTGTTGCCGCCCCTGAACTTGAGCAAGGCAGAGGCGGAGATTTTTGTCGAGGCTTTGAAAGACATCTGTGCGTAAGCGATGCCGAGAAATTTTCTGACCACCGCCGACTGGACGCGCGAGGAGCTTGAGGACTTACTCGACGCAGCCGAGCGTTTCAAGCGGGGCGAAGATGCGTCGAAGCCGCTCGCCGGTCGTTCGGTGGCGCTCGTCTTCTTCAACCCCAGTTTGCGGACGCGCGCCTCGATGCAGGTGGGCGTCTACGAGCTTGGCGGCAACGCCGTCATCCTTGAGCCGGGCGGGACGAGCTGGACGCTTGAGCACCGCGACGCGGTCGTGATGGACGGCGACAAGACCGAGCACGTCTCGGAGTTCGTCCGCGTGCTGGCACGCTACACGTCGGCGATTGGCGTGCGAACCTTTGCGGCTTTGAAAGACTGGACGGAGGAGCGGCGCGACCCCGTGCTCGCGGCCTTCGCGAAGTATTCGGACGTGCCGGTCGTCAACCTCGAATCCGCGATGTATCACCCGTGTCAGGCTTTGGCCGATATGTTGACGGTGCGCGAGAAGTTGGGCGCGGGACGCAAGCGCGTGCTGCTGACGTGGGCCTGGCACCCGAAGCCCCTGCCGATGGCCGTGCCGAACAGCTTCGCGCTCGCCGCCGCGCAGATGGGTCATGACCTGACCATCGCGCACCCGCCCGGCTATGAGTTGGACGAAGAGTTGATAGGTGAGATCAACAGTCGCGCCTTCGACGCGGGCGCGACCGTCACCGTCACGCGCGACGTGGACGAAGCATTCGACGGGCAGGAGGTCGTCTACGCGAAGAGTTGGGGGAGCAAGGAGTTCTACGGCTCAAGCGCCGACGACATCGAAGAGCGTGCGCCCTATCGACGCGACTGGATCGTGGACGCCGCGAAGATGGCGCGCACCGACAGCGCAGTCTTCATGCACTGCCTGCCCGTGCGCCGCAACTGCATCGTCACCGACGACGTTCTGGACTCGCACGCCTCCGTCGTCATCGACGAGGCCGAGAACCGCCTGCACGTGCAGAAAGCCGTCATGACGAGACTCATGATGGGGGAATAATTAACAGGGATGGACAGGATAGACAGGATAAAAAGCAAGACAGATTTGAAATTTCAAATTTGAAATCTTTCATTCCTAATCCTGCCCATCCTGTCCATCCCTGTTAAATTTTTTCGGAGGTTTGAAGTGAGCCAGCCAAGACTCGATCTGTTGCGCGAGGCGTTGCCTTACATCCAGCGTTTCAAGGGCAAGACCTTCGTGGTGAAGCTGTCGGGGAAGGTGACGGAAGAGGCCGAGAACCTCGCGTCACTGGCCGAGGAGCTGGCGCTCATTCATCAGGTCGGAATACGCGTGTGCGTCGTACACGGGGGCGGGAAGCAGTTGACGGAGCTGGCCGAGCTGATGGGCGTCGAGCAGACGATCATCAACGGGCGGCGTGTGACGAACGACGCCACGCTCGACATGGCGAAGATGCTCTTCGCCGGGAAGATCAACATCGAAATCCTCGCCGCGCTAAGGCAGCGCGGGGTCGCGGCTGTGGGACTGTCGGGCGTTGACGGTAACATCGTCGTCGCCGAGCGTCGCCCGCCCAAAGACATCGTCAATGAGGAGACGGGCGAGAGCGAGTGGGTCGATTTCGGCCACGTGGGCGACGTGGTGGAGTTGGACGACCGGCTGCTGCAAGTGCTCTTAGATCATGACTACATGCCGGTCGTCTCGTCGCTCGGCGCGGACGCGGAGGGACGCGTCTTCAATATCAACGCCGACACCATCGCCGCCGAAATCGCCGTCCGGCTTCAGGCCGAAAAGCTCGTCATGCTCTCGGACGTGGACGGCATCTACCTGCGTCCGGGCGAGCAGGCGACCAAGATTTCGCGCCTCTCGGCGGCGGAGGTCGAGGCGCTCATCAGCGACGGCACAGCGACCGGCGGCATGATTCCGAAACTCCAGAACATCACGGAACTTCTCCGCCGCGGCGTCCGCAGCGCTCACATCATCAAAGGCTCTCTGCGTAACGCGCTGCTCTCCGAAGTCTTCACCGACGAAGGGACGGGCACGATGATTATCGCCTGAAGGTAAACTGGAAGACCATATCAGTTTCTATCCGGTCTTGAGAGTAGAGCACAGGGGCAATTCACCGCAGAGGCGCGGAGTTCGCCGAGACTCGCAGAGAGTGGAATTCTCTCTGCGCCCCCTTTGCGTCCTCAGCGCCTCTGCGGTGAACTGCGCTCACATTACATTCAAGTGAAAGCTGCTCTAGAGCCACGCTACTTGTCTTTCAATTTCGCCTTTTGCGCTTTGCCTTCCTCTAGTAGCTGCCCTTGTCTCTCATGTCGATCAGTTCATCGATGGTGGGCGCATTCGTGCCGCGTGATTTGGCGCGGCGGATGAAGGAGGGCGTGACGCCGTGGTCGCGCATGCGTATGAGGTCTTCGATGGAGATATTCGCGTAGCCAAGCCCCTTCAACTCCTTGATGAAGTCGAGGGTAACGCCGTGGTCGCGCAGTCTTACCAGTTGTTCGAGCTGAAGCGAGCCGTAACCCTCTTCGCGCAGCCCCGTGATGTAGCTCGGGCTGACGCCGTGGTCGCGTATGCGGACAAGCCCTTCGAGGGGCGGGGCCTGATAGCCCGCGTTCTGCAACTCACGTATGAACGAAGAACTGACGCCGTGGTCGCGCGCCGTCAGAAGCTCCTCGGCGGAGAGGTTGCGATAGCCGAAGTCGCGCAGCTCGCGTATGAATTCGGGTGTGACGCCGTGGTCACGCATCTGTACGAGCGCGTCAATCGAGCGGAGGCTGTAGCCCATCTCCTTCATGCCCCGAACGTATTCGAGGTGGACGCCGTGGTCGCCCATGCGTATGAGCTGTTCGAGCGTGGGCCGTTCGTAGCCTTCGGCCTTAAGCTCGTCGAGTAGGGCGAGTCCAACGTCGGCGCGTGCGAGCGAGAAGAGCTGGCGTGCGTCCGGGCTGCCGATGCCGCGCCGGCCCAGTTCGGCGGCGAAGCCGGGGTCTGGGATGAAGGTGAAATGGCCCGAGCCGTTCCCCTGTTTGAACCAGCCCTCGCAGGCGAACGTGCCCGCGTCGCGGCGCACGTCGAAGCGAACGTTCGTGCCGTTCGCCGAGAACGCCTGCTCGCGCGTCAGTCCAGAGAGCTTATCCGGTTCGATTGAACGGGACGTATTCCAACTGTCCTCGTGCTTGCCACCCATCGCATCCTGTCGGCTTTCGCGGTAGCGCAGAGTCAGGACAGTCTTTCCCGCATCCGTCTTATACTCGATGAGCCATTGCCCCTCCAAGTGCTGCTCCTGCGCGCTCGCAACGCTCGCCAGGCGCGAGGCCGCGAGGCCGCCGAGGAGAAGCGCAAACAGGGCAAGCGCGGCGAGCGCGCAGGCCATGCGGGAAACGTTGAAGAGGCCGGTGTTCGGCTTCTGCGCGGGGCGTCTATGTTGCCACTCCATCTTGTCTCTCCTGTGGGAAATAGTGTTCGGCGGTCGGTCGGGCTTCGGATAGACTCCTTGTCGCCGTTTGAAAGCTACACACCGCCGCCTTACTGTTTGTGGCAAAAATCGCGCATGGGTTTCAGATTTTCTCAAGCGACCGGAGAGAATCTTCTTTGCCGGTGCCGAAATTTTAAATAGAGTGTTGGACTGTGGAGACCCGGCGGACGGCAACGCTCGAATGAGTTTGGCGAGATGAGTTCGACACGAAGATACGGAAGAGGCGAGGGCAGAAGGCTCAGCCCGTTCGCGCGTCGCTTGTTGGGCGAGTGGCGGCGGCGCGGCTGGCCCTTGAGCGGCGAAAGTATCCTTGTCGCCGTCTCGGGCGGCGCAGACTCGACGGCGCTGCTGCTCGCGCTCGAAGAGTTGTTGCGCGCCGGGCTGCTCGAAATCGAATTGACGGCGGCGCACCTCGATCACGGCTTGCGCGGGGCGGAGGCTTTGGAGGACGCGCGCTGGGTCGCGGCGCAGGCGCGCTCGCTCGGACTTCGGGTAGTGTTGGGACGCGCGGAGGTCGGCGTGCGCGCCGAAGCCGCACGCGACAATCTCGAACAGGCGGCGCGGCGTGCGCGTTATGAGTTCCTGTCGGGGGCGGCGCGTGAGTGTGGCGCGGTGGCGGTGTTGACTGCTCACACGCTCGAAGACCAGGCGGAGACCGTCCTGTTGCGACTGCTGCGCGGGAGCGGAGCGGAAGGCTTGGGTGGGATGCGTGCGGAACGCTCGCTCGAAGAGGGCGGGGATATACTTTTGCGAAGGCCCCTGCTCGGGTGGGCGCGACGCGCGGACACGGAAGGGTACTGCGTCGAGCGCGGCGTCGAGTTTCGCACGGACGCGATGAACGAGGACGAGCGTTTCGCGCGCGTGCGTGTGCGGCGGCGTCTCTTGCCGCTGCTGGAGACATTCAACCCGCGCGCGGTCGAGGCGCTCTCTCGCGCCGCCGGACTCCTGCGCGAAGACTCTGCCGCGCTCGAACAACTTGCCTTCGTGCTGCTCGAAGAGGCGCGCGCGCCAATCCCGCCGGACACGGACGGAGATCAACACACGGACGGAGATCAAAGTGTTAAGACGTGGCCTCTGCGTGTTGAGGTGCTTGCGTCGGCACTGCCCGCATTGAGGCATCGCGCGCTCAGGCTCTGGCTGGCACGTGGACGCGGCGGATTGCGCCGTCTATCACTCGCGCATTTGCTCTCGGTCGAGAAGCTGCTTGAGGGTACGCGCGGGGGTCGCGTTGCGGAACTGCCGGGCGGCGGCAGCGTCGAGCGACGACGCGGCCTGCTTCTGTTCCGACGCGGGAAGTAAGCATCGATGTGGCAAAGTAATTCAATTTGCTGAAGGGCCGAAGAGGCGGTAGCCCGACCCTGAGGGAGGGCGTAGAGCTTTCATCACAGTGCCCGGTGGGGGTTGAGACGCCCTCCCGCACGGGCGGGCGTACGCCCCAGTGCCCTACGCGTATT
>JAVRON010000065.1:0-29855 GCA_032162705.1 Acidobacteriota bacterium | reverse complement strand
TTTGTTTTTCTTATCACTTATCACTCATCACTTATCACTACTTACATATGTACGAAAACATCAAGGTTGATTTCGATGGCGGGATAGCGACGATCACGCTGAACCGTCCCGAGAAGCTGAACGCGTTTGCGGGGCACATGCGGCGCGACCTGGCCGAGTCTCTGGAGCACGCGGGCAGCGACCCGGAAGTGCGCGTCGTCGTCTTGACGGGCGCGGGCCGCGCGTTCTCGACGGGCGCGGATGTCCGACGCATGAGCGAACTGATGGAGGCAGCCGACATGGAGGAGTTCAAGCGTCTGCTCGGCGCGGGCCGTCGCGTGCTGACCGCTATCCGGCAGATGTTGAAGCCCGTGGTCGCCGCGGTCAACGGCCCCGCTTACGGCGCGGGCTTCAACCTCGCGCTCGCGTGCGACCTGCGCCTCGCAGCCGAGTCCGCGACCTTCAGCCAGTCCTTCGTCAAGGTGGGTCTGCACCCGGACTGGGGCGGCTCGTTCTTCCTGCCGCGCGTCGTCCCTTCAAACATCGCCTGCGAGATGTTCTTCCTCGGCGACGCGATTGACGCCCAGCGCGCGCTCCAACTCAGCCTCGTCAACCGCGTCGTCGCCGACGACGCGCTCGCCACGGAGACGCGTAAGCTTGCCGAGCGTCTACGCAACGCACCGCAGGCGGCAGTCGCAGCGGCCAAGCGCGCCGTCTACATGAGCGAGCAGGAAAATCTCGAACGCATGCTCCAGTACGAGACCGAGGCGCAGCTTCAGTGCTTCCAATCGCGCGAGGCGCGCGAGCGCGTCCGTGCCTTTCTCGAACGCCGCGCGCCGCGTCTTGAGAAGAACGCCTGAGGGGAGTGATAAGTGATGAGTGATAAGTGATAAGTGATAAGAAGAAGTCAGGGGGACTTTCTCATCACTCATCACTTATCACTTATCACTCATCACTTATCTTAATGAAACTTTCTGGCAGGACTGCTTTCATCACGGGCGGCGGGCGCGGCATCGGTCGCGCCGTCGCACTCGCCTTTGCGCGCGAGGGCGCGTGCGTCTTCGTCGTCGCACGCACAGCCGCCGAGGTCGAGCGCGTGGCCGAAGAGATTCGCGCCGTGTGTGGAGACGACCGAGCAGCGGCGCACGCGGTCTGCGATGTGGCCGACGCGCAGTCGGTCGCGAGCGCGTTTCAACAGGCGAGAGAGTTTTTCGGCAGGGACGTTGCCGTGCTCGTCAACAACGCAGGCATTGCCGAGAGCACGAAGTTCGCCGAGACGACCGACGAGTTCTGGCAACGACACCTCGCCGTCAATCTCTCCGGCACGTTCTACTGCATGAGGGAGGCTCTGCCCTCGATGGTCGCGCGTGGGTGGGGACGCATCGTCAACATCGCCTCCATCGCGGGCAAGACCGGCGCTCCATACATTGCCGCCTACTCTGCCTCGAAGCACGGCGTGTTGGGACTCACGCGCTCGGTCGCGCTCGAAGTCGCGCAGAAAGGCGTGACCGTTAACGCCGTCTGCCCCGGCTACGTCGATACGGACATGACGACGCGCGCGCTTGAAAACATCGAGGCGAAGACGGGACGCAAGCGCGAAGAGTCTCTTGAAGCCATCAAGCGCATGAGTCCACAGAACCGCCTCGTCACTTCGGAAGAGGTCGCCGCCCTCGCCCTCCTCCTCGCCTCTGAAGACGGGCGCGGCATCACGGGTCAGGCCATCAACGTTGATGGCGGGACAGTTCTTTTTTAGTGAGCAGTAGACAGTAGCGCTCTGCGTGATGAGTGTTGCGCTTTCACCTTGAAGAGTGGATGGCGAAAGTTCTTCTACTGTCTACTGACTACTGTCTACTGTCTACTGTCTACTATGTCTTTCAAATTCATAAATCCGGAGTCATTAGGAAAACCGCGCGGCTACTCGAACGGCATGCTCGCGACGGCGGGCGCTCGCATGCTCTTCGTCGCGGGGCAGATCGGCTGGGACGAACAGCAGCGGCTCGTCGGCGAAGACTTCGTCGAGCAGTTTGAACGCGCGCTGCGCAACGTCCTTGAAGTCGTGCGAGAAGCGGGCGGTGCGCCCGAGGCCGTTGCGCGCCTTGTCGTCTATGTCACAGACAAGCGCGAATACGCCGCGCACACCGTCGAGATCGGCGAGCGCTGGCGCGTATTAATGGGGCGTCACTATCCCGCGATGTCGCTTGTCGAGGTTAAGGGACTTCTCGAAGACGGCGCGAAGGTCGAGATCGAGGGCATCGCTGTTCTTGAGTGATAAGTGACGAGTGTTAAGTGATAAGAAAGGACAGCAGGCTTTTTCTTATCACTTATCACTCGTCACTTATCACTTACCAGACTTATCACTTAGTAAATATGTTTGAGCCGAAATCATTTCTCTACGACGTGCGCGAGGGCGTGGCGTGGGTCACGCTCAATCGTCCGGAGCGTCTGAACGCGTTGACGTTCGAGGTCTATCGCGAGTTGACGGACGCGTTCGCGGCTTTGCAAAGCGAAGATGCCGTGCGCGTGGTCGTCTTGACGGGCGCGGGGCGTGCTTTCTGCTCGGGCGGCGATGTGCGCGACATCATCGGCGAGTTGCAGGGGCGCGATGCCGAAAGGCTTCTGGAGTTCACGCGTCTGACGTGCGAGCTGGTGCGCAACATACGGCGCTTGCGCAAGCCGGTCATCGCCTCTCTCAACGGCACGACCGCAGGCGCAGGCGCGTGCATCGCGCTGGCGTCCGACTTGAGAATCGCGTCCACGGAGGCGCGCATCGCGTTCCTCTTCGTGAAGGTGGGACTCTCCGGCGCGGACATGGGTGCGGCGCATCTTCTGCCGCGGCTCGTCGGGCTTGCGAAGGCGACCGAGTTGCTCTACACGGGCGACTTCATCACAGCCGAGGAGGCGCTGTCCTGCAAGCTCTACAATCGCGTCGTGCCCTCCCCTGAGCTTGAGTCGGAGACGCGCGTGCTCGCCGAGCGTCTGGCGCGGGGGCCCGCCTTCGCGCTCGCGTTGACGAAGGAGATGCTGAACCGTGAGATGGATGTGTCGTTCGACACGGCGCTCGAATGGGAGGCGCAGGCGCAAAGCCTCTGCATGCAGCACCCGGACTACGCCGAAGGCTACAGCGCTTTTGTCGAGAAACGCGAGCCGCTTTTTAACCGCAGGACGCCCGACGAAGAAGGAGACGGATGAAGTTCGCCGCCGCCTTCGCATGTGTGTCGGCGCTCGCCCTGTGCCTTGCGACCGAAGCAGCGGCGCAAGTCGAGCGCGGCTTGCCCTCGACTTCGGCCAAGTCTTCAGGGACTTTTCAGAATGTCGAGGCTCTCCCCGGCAACTTCGCGCCCGAAGCACGAGCCTTCGAGTTCGAGCTAAACGGCTTCTCCTATCACATCGCAGCGAACGGCAATGGCCGGAGGACGAAGGGCGACAAGACGCGCCGTTTCAACCTGCAACTCGACGGCAGCGACTACATTGAAAACATCTACTTCTCCGAGCATGCAGGCGACCTTCTGCTGGTCTGCGGCGTCACCAACGGCGTTGACGGCGCGGGCTTCATCGTCCGACTCGAACAGCCATCGATGCGCGCCCGCTGGAAGCAGCATCTCCCCAGCTTCAACGTCGGCCAGCCGTTGCGCGAAGACCACTTCCTTTACCTGACGGCCATCGGCTTCGTCGGCAAGCTCGACCTCGAAACGGGCGAGTACGCATGGAAGCATGACGGCCTCTACGACACGCGCGAGCGCGCGAGCCAGGCTTTCACCACGTTCGACACGCCGGAAATCAAGGGCGACACGGTTCTGTTCAAAGACGGGGTTCTGTTCAAAGATAAGGCGGTTTACAATCCACGCAAGACCGTCGTCGTGAACAAGAAGTCCGGCAAGATCATCAGCATCGAGTAAAGACACGGGAGGAAGATGCAGCGCGACCGCTTTATCGAGGGAATGCCGTTTTTCACGGACGCGCACGCGCGCCTCGCGGCGGGCGTGGCCGATTTCGCCGCGAGCGAGATCGAGCCTCGGGCGCGCGACGAAGAAGAGGGCGATACGGACGCACACTTCCGCGCGCTCCTCTCGCTGCTCGCGCAGGCAGACCTCTTGAGCTACTCGGTGGCGCGCGGGACGGGCGAGCCGCTCGACTCGCGCTCGCTCTCGGTCGTGCGTGAATCGCTCGCATACCACTCGCCGCTCGCCGATCTCGCCTTCGTCATGCAGGGACTTGGAACCTACGCCGTCTCGCTCGCCGCCACAGAGCATGTGCGCGATTTCTGGCTGGAGCGCGCGCGCGTGGGTAAAGCAATCGCGGCCTTCGCGCTGACAGAGCCGGAGGCAGGCTCCGACGTGTCGAGCATCCAGACGACGGCCACGCGCGAGGGCGACTCGTACCGCATCGACGGGCGCAAGTGTTTCATCTCGAACGCGGGACTCGCCGACTTCTACACGGTCTTCGCACGCACGGGCACACGCGCCGACGGGCGCGCGGAGTTGTCCGCCTTCATCGTCGGCGCGCGCATGCCGGGCTTTCGCGTCCGCGCACGCACGCGCCTCGTCGCAGCGCACCCAATCGGCGAGATCGAGTTTGAAGGCGTGCGCGTCCCCGCGGAAGACCGCGTCGGCGCAGAGGGGCAGGGCTTCGCTCTGGCGATGCAGACGATGGATATGTTCCGCTCAAGCGTCGGGGCCGCCGCCTGCGGTATGGCGCGGCGCGCGCTCGACGAAGCGGTCAGCTACGCGAAGACGCGCCGACAGTTTGGGGTCACGCTCGCCATGCACCAGTTGATACAGGAGAAGCTGGCCGTGATGCAGACGGAGCTGGACGCCGCGCGCCTGATGGTCTACCACGCCGCGCACCTCAAGGACGCGGGCGCGACCGGCTCGCAACTAACGCGCGCGGCGAGCGAGGCCAAGCTCTACGCGACCGAATCCGCCCAACGCATCGTAGACGAAGCAGTCCAGATTCACGGCGGCTACGGCCTCGTCCGCGGCCACACGGTCGAGCGTCTCTACCGCGACGTGCGTGCGCTCCGCATCTATGAAGGAACCAGCGAGATTCAGAAGCTCATCATCGCGCGCGAATTGTTAAAGGAGTAACGGGACGACCGCGATGAAATCTGCGCTGCTCTTCTCATTTACACTCTTTCTCATGCTCGCCGGAGTAGACATGCCGGTGCGCCTCGGCGCGCAAGGCGTCTTGCCGCGGACTCGACAGGAAGTGGTGTGTACTCTGTGCCCGACTATCACCGTCAGTTGTCCGGACACCTTGTCGAGGCCGGGACTGCCCGTCACCTTTACGGCGAAGGTTATGGGGGCCGACACGCCTCCGTCCCTTACTTTCAACTGGACGACTTCGGCAGGCGAGATAACTTCCGGACAGTCGGGGGTGATTACCACAAGCTCGTCCACCAAGGAGATCGTCGTGGACACGACGGGAGTATCGGGTAGTTCAACGATCACGGTGACCATCGAGGTCAGCGGCCTCGACCGTTCCTGCTCGAAGGAAGCCTCTTGCACGACCTCCGTACTCCGCACCTTCGACCCGGAATCGCTCGACACATACGGCAACATCCCTTTCGCCGACGAGCAGGCACGCCTCGATAATTACGCCATCGAGTTGTTGAACGACCCAGCCATGAACGGTTACATCGTCTGCTACGGCGGGCGCAAAGCGAGACGGGGCGAAGCATCGGCGCGTTGCGAGCGCGCCAAGCGATACCTCGTTGGCCGCCGTGGGTTAGAGCCGAACAGGATCATTTTGATTGACGGCGGTTACATGGAAGACCTGACGATTGTGCTATGGCTTCTGCCGCCGAACATGCTGCCGCCAGCCAGCCCGACCGTCGATGCGAGCGAAGTTCAATTCATCGAGGAAACCCAGAAGCAAAAAAGACGGACTACGCGGAAACGTCGTCCGAGCGGTCAATGACTTGCCGAAACCCTATGAAGATTAACGTCATCGGCGGCGGGCCTGCGGGGCTTTATTTCGCGCTTCTGATGAAGCGGCATGAGCCTTCACATGAGGTCACGGTCTATGAGCGCAACCCGCCGGACGCGACCTTCGGGTGGGGCGTGGTCTTCTCGGGCCGCACGCTCTCGAATCTGCGCGAGGCGGACGCGGAGTCGCACCGGCGCATCACCGAGAGCTTCGAGACGTGGGACAACGTGGACATCCTTTTGCGAGACAGCAAGGTAACGGTGCGCGGCAACCACTTCTCAGGCGTCGCGCGCATACGGCTGCTCAACATCCTGCAAGAGCGCTGTGCCGATCTCGGCGTGGACTTGCGCTTCCAAACTGAAGTTGAAGACTTCGATGCGCTCGCCGAAGGGTGCGACATGCTCGTCGGCGCGGACGGCGTCGGCAGCCTCGTGCGCGAGCGCTACGCCGGAGAGTTTCGTCCCACGCTCTCCGCCGGACGCAACAAGTACATCTGGTTCGGCACGCGCAGACTCTTTCACGGGCTGACGCTCACGTTTCGCGAGACGGACGCGGGCGTCTTCGCCGCGCACTCCTACAAGTTCAGTCCGTCCTTGAGCACTTTCATCGTCGAGTGCGACGAAGAGACTTGGACGCGCGCGGGATTTCGTGGAATGTCGGAAGACGAGACACGCGACTATCTCGAACGGGTCTTCGAGCGCGACCTCGAACGTGAAGAGCTTCTGTCAAACAACTCGCGCTGGATAAACTTCCTTCTAGTGAAGAACGAGCGCTGGAGCCGTCGCAACATCGTGCTCCTCGGAGATGCACTGCACACGGCGCACTTCTCCATCGGTTCGGGAACAAAGCTCGCCATCGAAGATTCAATCGCGCTGTTTCGTTTCTTCGCCGCGGGGCTGGACGTTGGGGCCGCGCTCGTTGAGTTCGAGCGCACGCGCAAGCCCGTCATCGAAGAGTATCAGCAGGCGGCGGACGAGAGCCGCGTGTGGTTCGAGCGCGCGCGCGAGTACGTGCATCTCGAAGCGTTGCCGTTCGCCTTTAGCCTGATGACGCGCAGCAAGCGCGTCGATTATGAGAACCTAAGGCGGCGCGATCCGGCCTTTATCAAAGCCTTTGAGGAGGCGTCCGCCCCCGTCGTTGGCACTGGGCACGCGCCGCCGCGCGACTGACGAACGTGTGTGGCGATGTCTATTCGCAAAGCCCCCGGCGCAATTCTTATCTTCGCGCTCCTTGCGAGCGGCGCGGGGCGTGACTGCGCGCAGGCTGTGCGCGCGGGCGACACACAGCGCGCGGGCGACGGCGAGCGCAGCGGCGGCGGCTCGTCGGTCATCAGAGGCTCGCTGGAGGAGGTCAAGGGCAGTCACAGGATCGCGCTGCTCGTCTCGAAGTCTCTGGTGGTTGATGCGCGCGACCCCGCGCTCGGTGCGTTGGAAGATTACAGGAAGGCTCTGGAAGGCTCGCCGCCGCGCCCGCACTTCGCCGCCTATCGACAGATCGCACAGAAGCTCAACAAGTACATACGCAAGTACAGGAGCGCGACTGCCGCCCGGAGCTTCAACGAGGCCGAACTCGTCATCGTCTTCAAGGTGACGAGACAGCGGGCTTCGATCATCACCGGAGAGCCTTTCATCTGGGGCAAGATGTATGTCCTCGCGGTCGGGGAGGGCAGAGTCCCGCGCGTGCTCTGGGAATCGAAGGGCGACGAATCGCACATCGAAGACGCCATCGGCGATTTTATCAAGGCGCTCAAGACGGCCCACGGCGAGAAGTGATATGAACGATGAACGATGAACGATGAAGTACAAACGATGAACTGAAAAGCCAGCAGGTCTAACAGTTCAGCGTTCAGCGTTCATACTTCATCGTTCCAAGCCGGTGGCAGCAAGCGTCTGCGGCCGTCCGTGCTCATTGCGACGCCCGGTTCGTCGAGCTTCACTCGATCCCAGAGCTTGCATGTGACCTGCTTGTGCGACTGGTCGAGCGCCTCGCAGTAGTTTGTGAAAGTGCAGCGGCGCACCTCTGTGCCCCGCCCCAAACGAGTCTTCAGGAACCAGTCAGGGTCTGCAAGCGACTGGCGCGCTGCGCCGACGATGTCCGCGTCGCCGCGCTTGAGAATCTCCTCGGCCAGCTCGAACGTACCCACCCCACCAGCGGCCACAACCGGAGTCTGAAAGCCCGCAGCCAAGACCGCGCGTTTGATCTCGCGCGAGAGCGGCACGTTGCGACCAAAGGGGCCACGCTCATCGGAGAGGACAGTCGGCATGCATTCGTAGCCGCTTCGGCCCGTGTAAGGGTAGACGGCCTGCCCCGTCTTTGGCTGCTTCGCGTCCTCGAACTTCCCGCCCTTCGAGACCGAGAGAAAATCAAAGCCTGCCCGCGCGAACTCAACCGCGTAGAAGGCCGCGTCTTCGACACGACTTCCGCCCTCAATCACCTCGTCGCAGAGGAAGCGCACGCCAATCGTGTAATCATGGCCTACCTCCGCGCGCACCGCTCTGAAGACTTCGAGCGGCAGACGCACGCGCCGCTCCGGCGAGCCGCCGTAGCCGTCTGCGCGGTCGTTGCAGCGACTCAGGAATGAGGCCATCGTGTAGGCGTGCGCATAGTGAAGCTCCACGCCGTCAAAGCCCGACTCGCGCGCACGCCGCGCGGCGTCCGCGAAGAGACGTGGCAGCACGAACGGCAGTTCGCGCACGTGCGGCAGGTGCATGTCGGTCACGCGCTCTCGATAGCCAAAGCGGAGCGCTTCGAGTTCGCGCTCGTCGAGCACGCGCTCAAGCGTCTCTTCGTCCGCCTCCTTCAGAAAGGCACGCACGTCCCCGTCGTCGCGCGTGAGCCAGCCTTCATCTTCGCTCAGCTCCGAGAGCGCGTGCCGGTGTCGCTCGCTGACGACGAGGAAGCGCTCGAAGTATTTCGACTTCTCGGGGCGACGCCTGACGGAGAGAAAGTCTATGAGCTGTATCAACAGACGTGTGTGGCCGCCGCTCTCGCGCCGGACACGCTCGACCAGCTCGCTGAGTCCGGGCACGAAACGGTCATGTCCGATACGGAGCAGGGGCCCCGACGGCACGTCGCGGATGCCCGTCGCTTCGACGACAATCGCTCCGGGCCTTCCCGCCGCGAAGCGCCCGTACCACTCCAGATTCTCACGCGTGACAAATCCGTCCCCGGTCGCGCGCCAGGGAACCATCGCCGGAACCCACGTGCGGTTCTCCAATTCAATTGCGCCGACGCGGACGGGCTGAAACAGCAAGGCGCTCTCCGCCTCTTCGACCGTGGGCCAGCGCGCCTCCGGTATGGAATGTCTGACGGTGGGTTCGGGGTGCCACATGGAGAATTCGTGCGGTCAAGTGTATCAGATTTTGGATTTGCGATTTTGGATTTGCGATTTAAGCGCTGCCGGCACGCGGCATTCAGTCAGCGACAAAATCGCAAATCTAAAATCTAAAATCAAAAATACTAAACCCTCCGACCAGCGCCGACGTAAAGGTCGGGCAGGAGTGACGCGCGTGTGGACTGCTTCGGATGCGTGCGGTCGCCGGTAGAGGATTTTCGAGTATGAAGTGGGACGAAATATTCGGGCGGATATTCAGAGGTGGTTTGCGTCGCGGCGCTCTCGGGGTTTCGCGCGCGGCTCCGAAACTGACGCGCGCCGCAGCGGATTCTCTCGCGGAACAGGTCGCGCGCTCGACCTTCCGCATCTTTAAGAACAACCTGCTCACGCTCCCCTGGATCAAGGAGGGCGAGCAGTTGAGCGCTGCCCTGGACGGAGCGCGCGCAGACCTCCTGCGCTCCTGGAACGCCCACCGCGAGAGCCTCAAGTCAAAGCGTGCCGCCGCTCGTGCCGAGGCCGACTGGCATCGCGTCACGGGCGACTTCCGCCGCCACATCGCAGACCTCAACCGACGCATCGCCGCCTACAACCTCAAAGCCCCCTCCCCCACCTTCCGCAAGTCGCCCGTCGATGCTGACCGTGAGATAGGCCGCATCATGCGCGACGAATGACCGTCCCCTTTCCGCCGCCAATGACACCGCCTTCGCCCGGCGCGGCGAAAGTAGCCATTCAATTTTAGTGCGGCTATACTGAACTTCACCCGTTGATGGAGGAGGAGAGTGCTTTTGGTGGACGAACTTCTTGAGTGGCGGCGCGAGTTTCCGATTCTGGAGAAGACCGCGTACCTGATCTCGCACAGCCTCGGGGCGATGCCGCGACGGACACACGAGCGCCTGCAAGCTTACGCTGACACGTGGGCGACGCGCGGCGTGCGCGCTTGGGCCGAAGGTTGGTGGGACATGCCGCTCACGGTCGGCGACGAGGTGGCGCGCATCATCGGCGCAGACCCCGGCACGGTCGTCATGCACCAGAACGTCTCCGTCTGCCAGTCTCTCATCCTCTCCTGCTTCGATACCACTCCCGAGACGCGCCGCAACAAGATCGTCTACACGGAGCTTGAGTTCCCCTCCGTCATGTACGTCTACGAGGCGCACGCGCGCGACCGAAGATTCAGGGTCGAGAAGGTCAAGTCCGTTGACGGCATCACCGCTCCGCTCGACGCGATGCTCGCGGCCATCGACGAAGAGACTCTGCTCGTGCCGCTCTCGCACGTCCTCTTCAAGAGCGGGTTTCTACAGGACGCACGCGCCATCACAGAGCGTGCTCACGAGGTTGGCGCGCTCGTCGTGCTCGACACATACCAATCGGCGGGGACGGTGCCGTTGAGCGTGAAGGATTTGGACGTGGACTTTGCGACGGGCGGCTCGGTCAAGTGGCTCTGCGGCGGCCCCGGCGCGGGCTACCTCTACGTCGCGCCGCGTCTGCAACAGACTTTAGAGCCGAAGGTCACGGGCTGGATGGCGCACGTCGCGCCCTTCTCCTTCGAGGAAGCGCCGATTCATTACGCTGAAGGCGCGGCACGCTTCCTCCACGGCTCGCCCGCCATACCGGCGCTCTATGCCGCGGAGTCGGGCTATCAAATCATCAACGAGATCGGCGTCGAACAAATACGCGCGAAGAGCGTCCGGCAGACGCAGAAGCTCATCGAGCTGGCCGAAGCGGAGGGCTTCAAAGTGACAAGCCCGCGCGACCCCGCGCAGCGCGGCGGCACTATCACCGTGGCGGTCGAGCACGCGCCCGCCGTCACGCAGGAGCTAATCCGGCGCGAGGTGATCGTGGACTATCGCCCCGGCGCGGGCGTTCGCATCTCGCCGCACTTCTACACCAAAGACGAAGAACTCGAACACGTCATCGGCGAGATGCGCCGCATCATCGACACACGCGCCTACGCCGCGCACGAAGCAGCCGGAGCAGCTTTTTAAAGTGATAAGTGATGAGTGATGAGTGATGAGTTAAAAACTCAGTCTTTCACTTATCACTCATCACTTATCACTTATCACTATGACAAACGAATACGGCGGCAACGCCCCGCTCTCTTATAACAAGTACCTGCGCGTCCGCGACCTGATCGGCTTGCAGGATTGCCTGTCCGACCCCGCGCACCATGACGAGCTGCTCTTCATCACCATCCATCAAGCTTACGAGCTGTGGTTCAAGCAGATTCTCCACGAGATCGACGCCGCCGTGCTCGCGATGCGGGAAGACCGTGCGCCTCTGGCGACGCGCGCAGTCACACGCGTGGTCGAGATAGAGAAGCTGCTCGTCACGCAGATACACCTCCTTGAAACGATGACGCCGATCAGCTTCCTCGGCTTCCGCGACCAGTTGAACCCCGCGAGCGGCTTCCAGTCGATGCAGTTCCGCGAGGTCGAGTTCTCTTCCGGCCTCAAGGACGAAGCGGTGCTGCGCGCCTTCCGCGACGACGAGTTCGCCTCGGCGCGCATGCAAGCACGCTACGACGCGCCCTCGCTCGGCGAGGAATTCTTCGCGCTGCTCACGCGCCGCGGCCTCGAAGCCCCTTCAGACGATGCCGCGCTGGCGGAAGAGGCGCGGCGCGGGGCTTACACGCAACGTGTGCGCGCCGTGCTCGAAGTCATCACGCACTTCGAGTCGCGCTATGAAGAGTTCCAGCTCGCCGAATCGCTCATCGCGCACGACGAGTTCTTCTCGCTCTGGCGTCTACATCACATCAAGATGGTCGAGCGCATGCTCGGCACAAAGCGCGGCACGGGCGGCAGCGAAGGCGTCGGCTACCTCCGAACCACGCTCGACAAAAAATTCTTCCCCGAACTCTGGGAGGCGCGCACACACCTCGACAGCACGCACGGCGCGGGGGGCTGCCCCTTCGCCGCCCGCGAGTAACATACGCGATTACCAGTCTCATCTATGTCGAACGTCGAGTTCCCCGAACGCTTCCAGATGGCCGACTACTTCCTCTATCACAACCTTGAGGAAGGGCGCGAAGGTAAGACCTGTCTCTACTACCGCGATGAGGCATACACGTACGCGGACGCGGCGCGAATGTCGAACCGGGCGGGGAATGCTCTGCGCGAGTTGGGCGTGCGTGTGGAAGACCGCGTGCTGATCGTGCTCCCCGATGGCCCGGAGTTTGTTTGGACCTGGTTCGGCGCGAACCGTGTGGGCGGCGTCATCACGATGGTCAACCCGCTGCTGCCCGCGGACGACTATCGCTACTACCTCGAATACACGCGTGCGCGCGTCGCCGTCATACACGAGTCTCTGCTTGAGAATTTCGCGCAGGCCGCGAAGGACGCGCGGCACTTGAAGAACGTGATGGTGGTCGGCGAAGGTCAAGGGGAGTTTCACTCGTTCAAGCAGGTCTTGAATGCTCAGTCGGACGAGTTGACACCGTTTGACACGCATCGCGACGACATCGCCATCTGGCTCTTCACGTCCGGCTCGACGGGACATCCGAAGGGCGCAGTCCACCTGCAACACGACCTTCCGTACAACACAGAGTGCTACGCGAAGGGCGTGCTCGGCATGAACGAGAACGACCTGACCGTCTCCGTCCCGAAGCTCTTCTTCGGCTACGCGACGGGCACGAATCTTCTCTTCCCCTTCGCCGTGGGCGGGGCAACCGCTCTCTTCTCGGAACGCTCGACGCCGGAAAAGCTGTTCGAGGTGATTGAGCGTTATAAGCCCACGATCCTGACGAGCGTGCCGACGATGATTAACTCCATGCTCTCGGTCTCCGGCGCGGCACAGAAAGATTTGTCCAGCTTGCGCGCGTGCCTTTCGGCGGGCGAGGCTCTGCCCCCCGAGTTGTCTCGACGCTGGGTCGAGACCTTCGGCATCGAGATTCTGGACGGCATCGGCTCGGCAGAGATGTTCCACATCTACATCACGAACCGGCCGGGCGATGTGAAGCCGGGAAGCCTCGGTCGCATCGTCGAGGGCTACGAAGCGGAGATCGTCGATGCCGCAGGCCGTGCTGTCCCCGTGGGCGAGATGGGTACGCTGCGCGTTAAGGGCGACTCGGCGGCGCTCTGCTACTGGCAGGCGCATGAGAAGTCGAAGGCGACGTTTGCGGGCGACTGGTGTACGACGGGCGACCAGTTCCACACGGACGCCGAAGGCTATTACTGGTATCACGGGCGCACAGACGACATGCTGAAGGTCTCGGGTGTCTTCGTCGCTCCCGCGGAGATAGAGAACTGCCTGCTCCAGCATGAAGCGGTGCTCGAAGCCGCAGTCGTCGGCCACGATGCGGGCGACGGCCTCGTCAAGCCCAAAGCCTTCATCGTCCTGCGCGAAGGCTACACGGCGGATGAAGAACTCGCGCGGTCGATCAAAGACTTCGTCAAGTCGCATCTCGCCCTCTACAAGTACCCGCGCTGGATCGAGTTCGTCGCCTCGCTCCCGAAGAACGACCGCGGGAAGATAGACAGGAAGCAACTGAAAGAAAAAGTGATGAGTGATAAGTGATGAGTGATAAGAAAGAGAAGAGCGCTTGTCTTTTCTTATCACTCATCACTTATCACTCATCACTTATCACTCATCACCTTCTTATGCCCTTCTCCACACGCATCACAGTCCGCTTCGGCGACGTTGACCCGGCGGGGCTGGTCTATTACCCCGTGCTGTTTCATTACTGCCATGCGGCGATGGAGGAGTTCTTCGAGGCGCGTTGCGGCACATCCTATGCGCGCCTCGTGGCAGAGGAGCGCATCGGCTTCCCGACGGTGAACGTGCGTGCGGAGTTCTTCGCGCCGTTCGTCTACGGCGACGATGCGGAGGTCGATGTCTGGGCGTCGAGCGTCGGGCGCACGTCCGTTAACTTTGAGTACCGTTTGCGCCGCGCCTCCGACGGCGCGCTGTGCGCGAGTGCGACGCTCGTACAGGTAGCGTTGAATCTCGAAGAGCGCCGCGCCGTCCCCATCCCCGACGCTCTGCGACGCGCCTTCGAGCAGAGCACCGACTAGTCGCAAGGTCAGCAAGCTCGCCACTCTCTCTCTTCGACAGCCGCCGCCCGCGCGACCCGCAAAAATTGTTATCGCCGCAACATCCAATCTCTGGAAAACCTCCCACAATCAACCTTTTCTCTTGAGGCAACCCGAAGGTGATGCGCCGCAAGACGCGCCCCACGGTCGCACTAATCGTCGTCGTTCATGAAAAATATCCGGGAGGAAAAGTCTGTGAAGAAGCTTGTCGTCTCTTTTGCCGTACTCTTTGTTCTCTGCCTATCGTCCACCGCGAAGGCGGACACGTTGACTTTCACGCCGACCCCGGTTGACCTGAACGACCTCGACCATCACAGCGTCTATACCTGGCGCGTTGACAACGTGAACCTGAACGGAAAGCAGATCACCGGCGCGCGCATCTCCATTAAGAACATCGCGAACTGGGATAACAACACCAACAAGCTCTTCATGCACTTGCTCGACACCGCCAAGGCCGCGGGCGTCTCGTCGTTCATCGACGACCCGAACTCCGGCAACACGAACGTGTCTATCATCGACGACTTCGCCAACACGCGCTATCACAGCCAGAGCAACTGGCTGGTCGCCGCGGGCACGGCGGACACGTATCTGACCGAGGCATCTTTCACGACGACGCCGACGAACTTCGTCTACAACTTCACCGCCGCGCAGGTGCAGGCGCTGTTCACATACATCTCGAACGGCGGCAACTTTGCGCTCGGCTTTGACCCCGACTGCCACTTCTTCAACGACGGCATCACGTTCGAGATATTCACCAACAACCCCGCGAGCGTGCCCGAGCCGGCCACGATGGTTCTGCTCAGCACCGGACTCGCCGGCCTCTATGCGCGCCGCCGCCGTCAACAGAAAGGACGCCGCGACGCCGCCGCTTAACTTCTCTTCCGCTTAACTTCGGCTCCTCCAATCCCGTGGTCGAGGCGACAGGCGAAGGAACGACTTCCTTCCGTCTGTCGCCTCATTTTTTTTGCGGCGACACAAATGCAACTCCCGGTAGCGACGAGCGTTTTTACATCGGGTCAAGCGTCGCTTATAATCCGAAGCGCCCTCCGCGTCTCGCCTGAAGCCTTTCAGTTGAAAGTCTTGTCAGACGGCCCGGAGTCGCAGGAGGTTCTGCCTTGCCGAAGCACAAAACGATTTCACTAATCCTCTCGCTCACTCTGGCCTTCGCCGTCCTTGCGCCGCGGGCAGCGCTCGGCAACCGCGTGCTCTACGCGACGACGACGGGCGCAAGCAATACCAACACATCTGCGCCCGAGTCTGTTACTGCCGACGATAGCGGCGCTGATACGGCGGGCGACGCCGACAACGCACAGTCGCCGAAGCACACGGGTAACAGCTTTGCGCGGGCGCTGGCCGCCCCTTTCCGCGCGCTGGCGAGGCTGTTCGGCGGCGGCAAGAAGTCGAAGTCCGCCGAAGAGGCGAGGAAGTCCACTCCGACCCCGGCTGTCGAAGCCGACGTGAACGCAGGGACTCAGAGTGCCGCGCCGGAAGTGAATGCGGCGACTGAAGAGGTGAAACCCGGCGACGCACAGACTCAGGCGTCGTCGAACGTCGAGCCTGCGAAGGCTCCGTCTAACGTCGAACTTGCGAAGGCTTTGACAACGACTCCCACAACGATGGTGAGTGGGGGCATCGAGCCTGCGCGCGGCGTCTCTGTCGGTGTACAAGCCACGGAGGGCGTGCGTATCATCCGTCCGGCAGCGGGCGAGGTCGTCGAAGAGTTGCGACCGAAGATGTGGATTCCGCTGATCGCGGGTATCCCTTCCGACCCGGTCTCGCAGGGGCGCGCTCTGCTCCAGCACGGCTATCTACAGGAGGCGATTGCAGAGCTTCAGGTCGCGGCGACGACCGTCGGGCCCGAACTGGGTGAGGCCAACAACCTGCTCGGACTTGCATACGACCGCCTCGGCTGGCACAAGCAGGCGGCGGAGGCTTATGAACGAGCGCTCACGGTCACGCCGAAGGACGCAAACGTCTTCGCCAACCTCGGCTACTCGCTCTATCTCGCGGACGACTACGCGGGCGCGCTCAAGCGACTCAAACAGGCGGCCCGCCTCGCGCCAAATGAGCCGGTCATCAGCAACAACCTCGGCATCGTGCATGCGCGGCTGGGTCACTACGGCGACGCCTTCAAGTTTTTCGCACGCGCCTCTAACGAGTACGAGGCTCACCTAAAGCTCGCAGGCATACTCGAAGACCAGAAGCGCGACCGCGAAGCAGTCAAGCACTACGAGCTGGCGCTGCGCATACAGCCCGGCACGAGCGCCGTCCTCGAACGACTCGTCGCTCTCTACGAGCGTATGGGCGAAAGAGATAAGGCCGACACAGCACGCCGCACCCTCGGCAAGCCACGCAACCCGCAGAAGACCACGACCGGCGGCGGAGGCTAAAGAGTGGGCAGTAAGCAGTGAGCAGTAAGCAGTAAGCGGTGAGCAGTAAAAGAAGAAGAGGTGAGCAGTTAGAAACGTCTCGCTCACCAGTGAGAGAAACAAAGAAGGCAGTCAACTCTGAAAAGAGCTGACTGCCTTCACTGCAAGCTGCTTACTGCTCACTGCCTCTTCATCAGGTTGTAGTCGCGAAGCCGACGGTAGAGGGTCGAGGGCGAGATGCCAAGGATTTCGGCGGTCTTGCCGCGGTGCCAGCCCGTCTCTTCGAGCGCGGCGAGAATCTGCTGGCGCTCCATCTCGCGCAGGGGCGGTGTCACGCCCGGCGTCTGCGCTGACCCCAGCGCGCCCGCAGCATCGTGGCCCGCGGACGTAGAGGCGGAGCGGAAGACGGCGGCGGGGCTGACGATCTCGGGCGGAAGCTCTGCGGTCGTGATGCGGTGGTCGTTGGCGAGCAGGACGGCGCGCTCAAGTGTGTTTCGCAACTGGCGGACGTTGCCCGGCCACGCGTAGGACTTGAGCGCGGCCAGCGTCTCGGGCGACATCTCAGGCGGGTTCGTGCCTGCAAGCTGCTTGAGTAGGTGTTGCGCTAACGGCTCGACATCTTCGGGGCGCTCGCGCAGGGGCGGCAGGTTGATCTGGAAGCTGTTGATGCGATAGAGGAGGTCTGCGCGGAAGCGGCCATCGCCCGTGACCTCGGCGATGTCCCGGTTTGTCGCCGCGACGACGCGGACGTTGACCTGCACTTTGCGCACCGCGCCGACGCGATAGAACGAGTTGGTCTCAATCGCACGCAGGAGTTTCGACTGCAACTGCGGCGGAAGCTCCGTCACCTCGTCTAGAAAGATCGTGCCGTTGTCGGCCAGCTCCCAAAGTCCCAGCTTGCGCCCCTTCGCGCCCGAGAACGCGCCCGCCTCGTAGCCAAACAACTCCGACTCCAACAGAGACTCCTGAAAGGCCGCGCAGTTCAAATCAATAAACGACCCTTCGCTGCGAAGGCTCAAGCGGTGGATGGCGTTCGCCACAAGCTCCTTGCCCGTGCCCGACTCGCCCGTGATAAGGACGGAAGCGTCCGACGGCGCGACACGGCCAACGAGCCGCATCACCTCGCCCATCGACTCGGAGACCGAGACGATCTCGGGCATCGCCGTGCGCCGCTCGACGAGCGTGCGCAGGCGCGCGTTATCAACTCTCAGGCGACGCTTCTCTGCGGCCTGCTTGACGAGCACGTCGAGTTCCGCGATGCGGTATGGTTTCGAGAGATAGTCGTATGCGCCGAGCTTCATCGCTTCGATGGCCGACTCGACGGTGGCGTGCCCCGTGAGCATGATGACCTCGGGCGGGTTGGGCCGCTGGTGGACGCGGCGCAGAAGCTCCATGCCGTCCATGTTCGGCATCGAGATGTCGGAGAGCAGCACATCGACGTTGCTCTCTTCCAGAAGCTTCAGAGCGGCCTCGCCATCGGGCACGACCCGTACGTCGTGGCCCATGCGTTGAAGCTCTTTCTGGAGGACGAGCCGGAGGTTGGCTTCGTCTTCGGCGACCAGGATTCTCGCGGACTGTGGGTTTTCACTCAACAGGGTAGGTCTCCGTCAGTGTTTTTGGCGCGGGCAATGAAATGCGAAACGTGCTGCCGCGCCCCACGGCTGATTCCACGCCGATGCGACCGCCGTGCTCCGTAACAATACCATAACAGACCGCGAGTCCGAGACCTGTTCCGCGCCCGACCTCTTTGGTGGTAAAGAACGGATCGAAAATCCTCTCGCGAATCTCGATGGGAATGCCCTGCCCCGTGTCGCTCACCTCGATGAGTACATAGTCGCCCTCCTCCGACTCTTCGCGGCGCGTGCGCATGGAGAGAGTGCCGCCCTCCGGCATCGCGTCGATGGCATTCTCGGCGAGGATGATAACGGCCTGCTGAAGCTGCCCCATGTCGCCGGAGACGAGCGGCAGTGTGTCGGACAACTCAACGTCGATGCGTATGCTTGCGCCGCGCTTCTGGTGCGCGAGCAGGCGTGCCGCCGACTCGACGACTTCCGATAAGTTGACGGGTGCTGGCTCGACGGCGCGCGCGCGGCTGAAGTCCAGAAGGCCATTTGTGATCTGCTTGCAGCGGAAAGCCTCTTCACGGATAAGCTGTAGATATTCGCGCAGGTCATTCAAGTCGGGCCCAGAGCCGTAGACGCCCTCGTCCACACGCGACTCCAGAGCCTCGGCGCACGCGGAGATGGTCGCGAGCGGATTGTTGATTTCGTGGACGACGCCCGCCGCGAGCCGACCGACCGCCGCGAGCCGTTCGGTGCGAGCGACGGCACGGTTCGCTTCGACGCGCGCCGTGATGTCTTCGCCGACCGTGATGACGTGCGAGACCTCCGTGCCGTCGATCTTCATCGGCACTTTGCTGACGAGCCAGTGGCGCGTCGAGCCGTCGCGTGCGCGCGACTCCTGTTCGATGTGCTCGATCTCTCCGGTCTCGAAGGCGCGGTCGAACTCGCGCTCCATCGCGTCGCGCGGCTGCCGCTTCAAGACCTCGAAGATATTGCGTCCCAAAACGTCGCGGCGCGGAATGCCCTGCCCGCCCAGCTCGCGGTTGCGGTTCCATGCGACGATGCGATGGTTGCGGTCAACGGCGTAGAGCGAGACGGGCAGGCTGTCGATGATCGCCTCGGTGAAACGGCGCTGCGATTCGGCCTCGGCTGTGCGCCGCTCGACTTCGCGCGCGAGATGGACTGAGGCCGAGCGCGCGGACTCGTACAAAGTAGAGATGCGCGCGGCGAGCGCGGCCTGCTGCGCGGCGGCCTCGACGAGTCGCTCCTCGGTCTGGCCGCAGGCATTGCGGCGGTCGTATGCGACGACGAGCGCGCCCAGAGCGCGACCCTCGAAGCGAAGAGGGGCGGCGAACTCGACCGCGTGCGTCTCGTCTTTCAGAAAGAATCCCTCGCGCGCTTCAACGCGCTTCGACATCGAAGGTGATGTGGCGAGCCACGCTCTCAGGCGTTCGACTTCGACCAATGCGGCATCCTCTTCGGCGCTTCCCTCGCGGTCGAAGACGCAGACCGTCAGCCCGTCGTCCTTCGCCTCGCCCGCACGAGACGTAGCATTGCTGTCGCGGACGAGCACCGCAGCCGAGAGCGAAGTGTCCGCGCCCTCGAAGGTCGCGCCCGCCACTCGGCGGACGACTTCAGCCGGGCTTAAAGCGTGAAGCAGCCCGCGCCCGAGGTCTGCGATAAAGGCAAGCTCGCGATTGCTCCCGCGCAGAAGGCGCTCGCGCGCGGCAACCTGCAAGTGCGCGCCGACGCGTGTCAAAAGCTCGCGCGTGGTCGCACCCTTGACGACGAAGTCGTCTGCACCGGCAGCGAACGCTTCGACCTTGTATTCCTCCCGGTCGTGCGACGAGACGATGATGACGGGGAGACGGCGCGTCGCGGCCTGCGCGCGCAGCAGACGGCAGAGCGCAAGCCCGCTGACGCCCGGCAACTCGATGTCGAGGACGATGAGGTCGCACTCCTCTCGATGCAGCTCGCGCAGAGCCTCCGCCGCGTCGCCGCACGCGAGCACACGATGCCCGTCCGACTCGAACGCGCGCTGGAATCCCCCGCGCACGTGCTCGTCGTCCTCGACCACGAGGATCGTCGCGGCCTTATCTGAAACCTGGGAAGAGACTGTCATGATCTCGATTAGATGCACGCCGGCATCGGTGCGTGGGGCTTCCTACCGGCGACGAGAAGCTGAGACTTTTAGCGCAGGGCGAGCAACGACTCTGCCCGGACACGTCGGGGCAACTTCGTTCGTGCCTGTCTCGATTGAAAACGACGGGGCGGGGGAAAGTCAAGACAAAGGCGAAGGGCAAAGGGCGAAAGGCGAAAGTAGGGCGAGTGGATAGAGCTTCGCTCTGAACTTTTAAATTCTGGATCACGCCGCAGGCGTGTCCACACTTTCGCCCTTCGCCCTTCGCCTTTAGTTTATCGCTGTCGAGGCGAGGTCGCCGGTCGTGAGTTCGGGGGAGTTGCCGGATTTTACGTCGGTGGTGCGCTGCCGGTGGAAGGATTTGACGGAGTACATGGCTTCGTCGGCGGCGATGAGGAGATGGTCGAGCGTCTCGCCGTGGACGCCGTAGGAGGCCGAGCCGACCGAGATGCCGACGCGCGCATGCTTGTCGCCGCGTACATGGAGCGAGAACTTCGAGACGGCACGCTCGATACGCTCGCGCAGCTCGTTCGTCTGGTCGGTCGAGAGGTCTTGCACGATGGCGACGAATTCGTCACCCGCGTAGCGCGCGAGGAAGTCGTACTCTCTGAGCTGCGCCCCGATGATGCGGCCCACTTCGCGCAGCATCCGGTCGCCGGTCTTGTGGCCGAAGCTGTCGTTGACCGCCTTGAACTCATCGAGGTCGAGCATGATGACCTGGAAGGGGCGGCCCGAGCGTCGCGCACGCGCGGCCTCCTGCTCGAAGCGCACGTACATGGCGCGCGAGTTCGGCAAGCCCGTCAAGGTATCCGTGAGCGCGTTCGACTCGGCCTCGGCATGGCTCATCGCGTTCGAGAGCGCGTCAGAGGCGAGGCGCGCGACAGTTTCGAGCAGTCGCAGGTGGTCGTCCGTGTAGCGTTGGGCTTCGGTCGAATAGACGGCCAGAGCGCCGAGTATGCGCTCGTCCTTCATGAGCGGCAGCGCAACCATCGAGCGGAACTGATAACCTTCGGGCAGCGCCGCGCTCGTGAAGTCGAGCATCGGGTCGAGCAGGTACGAGGAGCGGCGATTGGCGAGCACGAAGCCGACGACGCCTTCGCCCGGCGCGACGGCCCGCCCGCGCAAGTGTTCGGCGTGGCGGCCCGCAACGTGCGCGGCCGTGGCGTAGCCCTTATCGTCGTCGTAGAGGTAGACGGCGCACAGATCGAACGGGACGACGTGGCCGACCTTGTTGACGAGAACCGAGACAGTATCTTCGATGTCTAAAGACGAGCCGAAGGTGCGTGCGATCTCGTAGAGCGCGTAGACCTCTCGGTGTGCGTTCGTAATCTGGTTGAGGTAGTGCGGGGCGTCGGAGCGGTGCGCCGGTAGAGGCGTATGCTGTGCGTCTTCGTCGCGTCGGGCTGGCTCAAACTCTTTGCCCGGCTCGGCCTCTTCGCCGAGCAGGTCGCGGTGCTCCCATTCCTCATTCGTCAAGCCCCGGTTATCCAATCCTCCTGCATTGATCTCCTCCTCGAAGCGTGGCAGGTGTCTGAGGAAAACCTCGACGACGCGCGGGTCGAAGTGGCCGCCCGCGCCGCGCCTGAGCATCGAGCAAGCCTCGTCGCTCGTCATGCCGCGCCGGTACGGTCGCTCCTCTCGCGCCGAGTCGAAGCAGTCAACGACCGAGAGTATGCGAGCCGTCAGCGGAATCTTCTCGCCGCTTAATCCTTCCGGGTAGCCGCGCCCGTCCCATTGCTCGTGATGGTAGAGAACGATGGGCACGACCGGATATGGGAAGCCGACGCGTTCGAGAATCTGCGCCCCCACGGTCGTATGAACCTTCATCCGCTCGAACTCGGCGGCTGTGAGCTTCCCAGGCTTGTTCAGGATGTGGTCGGGCACGGCGAGCTTGCCTACGTCGTGCAGGAGCGCGCCCGCCTTCAGCGCCTTGATCTCGCCCGGCGCGAGTCCCATCAGCTCGCCCATCCGCCCGCAATAGACCTGCACGCGCCGGACGTGGAAGTGCGTCGTCTGGTCTTTGGCGTCGATGGCCGTGGCGAGCGCCTCGACCGTGGCGAGGTGTAGGCGAGAGACTTCCGCCGCCTCGCGCGTCTTCTCGGCGACGCGCTCGAAGTATGTGCGATAGGTGGCAAACGTCGCCGCGATGACCGGCACGCTCAGAAGAACGTAGAGCAGCCCGACGCTCATGATCGCCGCGTAGACCAAGCCCGCCGCGAGCGCGCCCGCGAAGAACGTCCAGGAAGTCCAGAGGTATCCATCGCGCCAGACGCGCCAGATGGGGCGTCGGCTCTTCAAGGCGAGGAGCGTCGCGACCAGCGCGCCGTTCAAAACGTACTGGACGAGCGCCATCAGGATGAGCGGCAGGATAAGCTGTTCGAGCGTGAGCGGCATGGCGGTGCCGACGGGGCGACGCGTGACGCCCGAGTGCGCGGCAAGCGCCGCGTAGAAGGTCTGGCCTGCAACGTAGGCCGTGACGGCCATACACGCGGGCGCGGCGATCCAGCTCGACGCACGACTCGAAGTCCGTAGCGAGCTGGTGAAAAGGTCTATCGCGCCGAGGACGACGGCAGCGGGCACGCCGATGAAGATTGCGCCGAGGAAGATAAAACAGTCGCCCGCCGTCACGCTCGCCTTCGTGCCGGGGATGCGAACGGGGAGCATGCCGGAGATGACGACGAGACTCGCGAGGACGAGAAGCTGCGCCCACTGCACCGCGCCGAAGGAGAGACACCCGTACGCGCCCCAACCCAGGACAAGCCCGCCCGCCGTCACGACGAGGCCCCAATAGGCCCTCGCCCCGCGGTTGAAATCAGACATGTCGATGCGAATCACTCGCGCCTCCCGAAGGTGATAAGCGATGAGTGATGACTGATAAGAAACAGCTGTTGTCTTCTCTTCTCACTCATCACTTATCACTCATCACTCATCACTTATCACTCTTAAAAAGCCTCCGTCGCCGGAAGCGAATGTCGGGAGCAAACCGGCACTCGCCTCCGGCGACGGACTTGGGGGCAAACGGCGGGCTTTGGCACTCGCCCGCCGAGCTGGGTGAGAAATGTCTGAGGAGGCGGCAACCTTCGACTCCTCCGGCGCGCCTCCTCTTTCAAACTCTAACGCTCCTTCACGTCTCAAAATTCTGCGGCTTTACGGACTCCGTGCGGAGAGTCCGCGGAGCACGCGTGCCGCGCTCCTGCAAGCCGCACACTCTCTTTAACAACCCGCGTGCCGCTCAACCGACGCGCGCGCATCTTCCGTTTCGGCCTGAAAAACGGAGTATTCGCCTTCCCTGCCCACACGCCCTGCGCGGCGGCGGTCAACGTGACAGGTCAGGTTGAAGCGTGGAAGGCAGAATGAAAGGGGAAGTAGACAGTAGTCTGTAGAAATATTTTCTCTGACATAGAGTCAGCGCACAGGCGTCAACGCTGGTCTTGCGAAGCCTACTGTCTACTGTCTTGACAAGACAAGTGGCGCGCGGGCACTCTCGACGCCGACATTCCCTGATGGCATGGCGGTAAACTTTTGGACGAGACGGCGAGCGAGCAGACCGAACGGGAGACGGCCGCGCCTGCGGTGAGCTATCTGGGGCTGCTGCGCGGCAATCAGGACTTCCGGCAGCTCTGGCTCGGACAGGTCGTCAGCCAGCTCGGCGACTGGTTCGACACCATCGCGCTCTTCACGCTTGTCCTGCGCCTGACAGGCTCGGGGCGCGCGGTCGGGCTGATACTCGTCGCACGCTTTCTGCCGAGCGTCGTCTTGGGGCCGCTCTCGGGAGTCCTCGCCGACCGCTTTAACCGACGCCACATCATGATTGCGAGCGACGTGGCGCGCGCCTTCGTCGTCCTCGGCTTTCTCTTTGTGCGCCGTCCAGAACAGGTCTGGCTCCTCTATCTCCTGACGATCTTGCAGCTCGCCTTCTCAGCCTTCTTCGAGCCTGCGCGCTCGGCAGCACTCCCTTCAATCGTCAGCCGACGCGAGCTGGTCACAGCCAACGCTCTCTCTTCGGTCACGTGGTCTGCGATGCTCACGCTCGGCGCGGCCATCGGCGGCCCCGTCACCGACTGGTTCGGAACCGACGCGGCCTTCATCATCGACTCGCTCACATACCTCGTCTCGGCTCTACTCATCTGGAGCGTGCGTCTGCCGCGCCGCCCTCCGCGCCCGAAGACGAGTCTCACGCTTGCGAAAGCGCTCGGCGTCACGGACACGCTCGAAGGGCTGCGCTACGTCTGGACGAGGCCGCGCGTGCTCGCGGTGCTCTTGGTCAAACCCGCGTGGGGATTGGGTGGGGGCATCCTGACGCTGCTCCCCGTCTTCGGCGAAAAAGTTTTCAAGTTCAGTTTTCACGCGGGCGTAGCAACAGCCGCCGCGGGGATGAGCGTGCTCTACGTAGCGCGCGGCGTCGGAACCGCGCTCGGCCCAATGCTCACGCGGCGCTTCTACAGCGAGACGCGTGAGCAGATGCAGCGCGCCATCGGCCTCTCATTCATCCTGGCAGGAATGTTCTACGTATCTTTCGGAAGCTCCCAAAGCTTTGCGCTCGCGCTTCTTTGGCTGGCCGTCGCGCACATGGGCGGAAGCGTCCTGTGGGTCTTCTCGACCGTGCTGCTGCAATCGACCGTGGAGGACGAGTTCCGGGGTCGTGTCTTCGCAGCCGAGCTGATGCTTTTGACGCTCGCGATGGCCGCCTCGAACTACGCCACGGGCGAAGCGCTCGACCGCTTTCAAATCTCGCCGCGCACAGTCACCGTCGCCATCGGCATCCTCTTCATCTTCCCCGGCCTGCTCTGGTTGTTGACGAGGCGCTGGTGGGACAAAAATCCGGGTCACATCTCGCGGGCGGATGAGATAATGTAGGTTGAGCGGCTTTGATTCAAAAGTCAATTCTGATGCAAAAGTAAGTGAGTTGGTGCAAAAGTCTCTAGGTTCTGTTGACATAACTACCTGAGCCAGATGACAGTGCTGGCGAAGTAGATAAAACTCAAGTAGTTCTTTGCCAACTTATCGAACTGTGAAAACACCCGGCGGAAGTGCTTCAACTTCCCGATCTGATTCTCAACCAAGTGCCGCTCCTTGTAGAGATGCGTGTCAATCTCACGCTGCACTTTGTTAGTGGCGCGCGAAGGCTTGACCGCTTCGGAGTCTTGCCCCTTCAGATGCAGGACGAAAGCTTCGGAGTCATAACCCTTGTCGGCGATCACATACTCGGCAGCGAGGTCTTTGATGAGTGCTTCAGCTTGCGTGATGTCGTGACGTTCGCCGCCCGTCAGGATGAAACGCAAAGCATTGCCTAAAGCGTCTGTCGCCAAGTGAATCTTGGTGGAGAAGCCGCCGCGACTACGACCTAAACTTTGCTCGCCCTCTTTTTTTGTGCTCCGGCGGCACACGCGTGGGCGCGGACAATGGTCGAATCAATCAGCAGATGTTCCAGGTCGCGGTCTTGTGAGAAATGCTCGAACAGCGTTTCAAAGACCTGAAGGTCGCTCCATCTGGCGAAGCGTTTATAGACTGAGTTCCAGCGGCCGTAGCTGCGCGGCAAGAGCCGCCACTGCGAGCCACTACGAGTAACCCACAGGACTGCTTCGAGGAAGCGGCGCACCGAGCGTCCGGCTCCGAGCCTGATCTGGGGGAAGGTTCTCAGGACGGGCAGAATCTTCTGCCACTGTTGATCGGTTAGCTTAACTGTCATCACGTAGCACAGTTTAACTGCGCTGCGTCAACACAACCTAGAACAGGCCGACCTTTAGCGGCTGGGGACTTTGCCCCTGATCTAAAACAGAAAGGGGTAGATATGAAGATCGGACTTGATGTCGCATGGCTTGCGAGTAAAAGCATTGTAGAAAAGATTATCCTTGTTATGGCCGATAGTGACCTTATTCCGGCGATGAAGTTTGCCAGGAGAGAAGGCGTCCAAGTCGTTCTTGTTACTATGGGCATAGACTCGTAAAGCATGAATTAAAGGAACATGCGGACGAGCTAAGAGCGGTTACATTCCCCTAATCACACAGCAAAGTTAGCCTGCCCAAAGATTCCCCATCCTGCCCAATAATTCTGCCCAATAATTCAATTTTTAGGCAAAGCCTCTACCGCTGGCTTTGCCTAACGGAACGATCTAACGCACGTTCTGTTGGGCAGGATATTGTTCTGTTGGGCAGGACTTAACGAATGTCCCATTGGAAGGGGTTATGAGTTTTGGCTTTTGGAAGTTGTTTTATCTTAGCGAAGAAGTCAGTCTCAGTAATCTCCGTAGGCCATTCAAGCCTAAGTACAAAGATGAGGCGGGTGTTGTTGTTTTCATAGCGATAATTTATCGTGCCGAGTTCCAACAGGTGATTGATATCTCGGAATAGGGCAGTAGTTGGGTTACTGAGTTTTTCGTAAAGGTGTGTCGTTCGCTTCATGATATCGCGCCACTCCATCTCATCCGCATCTAACAAGAGTTTTAGAATTTCCATTTGACGATGAGCAATGACGCGCCTTCTCTTGGTTTCCAGTCTGTCGAACAGTTCGCGCATACGGTTATGGAATAGCGCCTTCTGGACTCGCTTCTTTATTTCTTTGAACAGACGCAGACATTGAGACTCAATTCCGCGCAGGCCAAAGCGCAAGAACTCTGTTAGATCGTGGTCGCCCGCCCTAGCTTGACTTAGCGCCGCAAGGTAATCTGCTTTCTGATCGTAATAATAATTTGACATCGCTATGAAGAGTTCACCCTTCAGTCCTGCCCTTTGAAGCATGAGGGCTTCTAGTGCGCGGGCGGTGCGCCCGTTGCCATCGAGGAAAGGGTGGACGGAGGCCAAATGATAATGCAAGGCTAAGGCTTGAATTAGAGGGTCGTGGCCGGTAAACTCTCGCATTACCGCCTGAGTTAATCTTCCAAACGCTTGCTCACACATTCCCCCTCCTTCCGCGCCACGGTGTTTTGGTGCTCCGAAAATCACATTTTGGTCAAGCGTGCGAAGTTTTCCGGGAGGGCAATGGTCGTCGTCCGCCCCGGTAACTATCTGCCGATGAACGGCCAAAATCATTTCAGCATTTACCGGAAACTCATCCGGCAAGTTGGAAATCCATTTATAGGTGCGTAGAGCGGCACGTGCTTGCCGCTGTGAACGTGTATACAACTCTTCGGGCGTTTCCTTTAATGCATCTTCCAACTCGCCTTTTGTAAAGTCTGCGCCTTCTATGCGAGAAGTGCCCTCTATCTCGCGCTTGAGTTGAATGTACTGTAATTTCTCTGCCCAACTTCGCTGATATGGAATGCTTTTGAGGGATAAAACCGCTGCTTTAGCGTCCGTTAATTCCTTAATCAAGGATGTAACGTCATAACGAATCCAGCCTTGCGGTAGCTCATATTTAATCATGCTATAGCTTGTATCATATCTCAGTACACATCGTCAATCATAATTCATTTGCAGCTAAGTTGTTATTTTTAATCATATTACGGCAATACGATGCCGTTTCATTCGCGGCTCATTCCAAGCTTATTTCAGAATTATGTTGCGTTGAAAAATAAACCTGTGCTAGATTGAGGTCGCTTGGTACGAAGCGTCCCCTCCGCTCGTCTGTGTGCGGGGATTCTTGTCCAAGCTTTTTGGTTTTGGGAGGGAAAAGAAAAGGGTCTGGCGGCTACCAGACCCTACCTTAGAGCGAACACATATGGCGGCGTAGCTTAATGGATAAAGCAACCGTTTCGTAAACGGTAAACCCTGCCACGGGATGCGGGTTCAAGTCCCGCCGTCGCCTCAACCCATTTAACCGACGCCTTTGGCGTCACGCTCTACGTGCGTTTATAGCACGATTATAAGGCCGTGTCACGAACTGCTTGCGATCTTCTGAGTCTTCCGGGGCTTGTTCCAGTAGGGGCTTTTGCACTTAGGACAGACGCGCGGCTCGTTCTCTATATCGCGCGGAATCCATTCGTGTTCGCACCGCTCGCACTGGTACTGGTAGACGGTTATCTTCTTCTTCGCCATACCTCCAACTCTATACCTAAAATAATATACCGTCAAGCATCTTTTTCCTTGACGTAGCTATGTACCTCGGGTAATATACTATGCGTAAGCGGAACAAACATCCGAGGTACAAAAGCATGAGTATCAGAGAAGCAAAAGGGCGAGAGATAGCGGACAAGGCCAGAATCGTTAAGAGTGGCGAACTCTACCTTGTTCCTTCACAGTCGGGTAAAGGCAAATACAAAGTTGACCCGGCCAACGGCTCTTGCTCATGCCCTGACTTTGAATTTACGCAAGCCAAGTGCAAGCACCTGTTCGCGGTTGCCTTCACTGTCGAGCGCGAGCGCAAGACCGTCACGGAAACGAAGCCGAACGGCACAACTAAGACCACGGTCACGGAAACCGTTAAGGTTACTCGCAAGACTTACAAGCAAGAGTGGCCTGCCTACAACATGGCGCAGACGAAAGAAAAGGCTATCTTTCTTTATCTCCTGCATGAACTCTGTCAGGGTGTTGGAAGTCCTGCACAGTACGGGCGAGGCCAGCGCCGCTTTCCTATGGAAGATATGCTTTTCGCCATGTGCTACAAGGTCTATTCGACGATCTCAACCCGCCGCTTTATGACTGACTTCCGCGATGCTCACGCCAGAGGTTATGTCTCGTCTCTGCCTTGCTATAACTCCATCATCAACTATTTCGAGTCGGAAGTCTCGACGCCTTATCTGCAAATGCTCATCGAAGAAAGCAGCTTGCCCCTCGCTTCGATTGAAGAGGACTTCGCTGTTGATTCGTCGGGACTCTCGACTGGCGTCTTTCAACGTTGGAGTGATGCGAAGTGGGGGAAGGCGAGAACGGAGTTCGGTGGGCTTTGCCTCAATACCCTCTCATCCTTAAGCAGTTATGAGGCAGGACGGGGAGGTTTTGAGGCAGGCCAGAAAGGCTTGCTAAATGAGAAGGTTGATATATCACCCGTACACGGGTGTTGCTCTTGCGATAGCGGGGCTGGTGGGTGCGATAGCAGTTGGCAACAAGCTTGCGGCGGTAGCCTTTATCATGGCTCTTTTTAGCGCCTTCCGCGTCGGCGAGACTGGCGCTTGAGGTTGCGCTTTCGTTTTGCCCTTTCGCTGGACTCACCTTGAGCGGGTGCTTTAATTGTTATAGCCTTTTCCATAACCTCTTGCATTTGCTCTTTGGTTATTCCCTGTTGAGGCGAAAAGTAAATAGCGTAAGACGCCATGAGGACGCCAAGAATGCCACAGATAGCTTGTATCGCCCCGAAAAGCTCACCCCTGTTTTGAGGTAGCAAGTCGGCAACGGAGTTTAATTCTGGCGCTATCTCGTTAATAGCACCCTTTACTTCGTCTGCGGTTGCATCACTAGCTTGCGCCCTTCTGAGAGCATCCAATAGCCTCTTAAGGTCTTCGGCAGACCTTTGTGATTTAGTAACTGATGTTACGCAGCGAGAGGCTGCGGATTAAGTTTGACAACTTCAGCATAAGCTGCCTTGAGCGCAGACAAATAGATCTTTGACTTGATGGTGAAGTGACCCACGCCGGTCTTGAGCTTCAAG
>JAVRON010000064.1:0-30221 GCA_032162705.1 Acidobacteriota bacterium | reverse complement strand
AAGTGATGAGTGATAAGTGATAAGAAAGAGAAAGCGGCGACCTTTCTTATCACTTATCACTCATCACTTGTCACTCCCCGAAGTATGAAGAGGCGCGAGTCAGGCATCCACACGCTTTTCGAGGAGGAGGCGCGCGCCGAAGGGTTCGGCCGCATCGCGGGGCTTGACGAGGTGGGGCGCGGGGCGCTCGCAGGGCCTGTGGTTGCGGCGGCTGTGATACTCGACCCGTCGGCAACGATTCCCGTTGGGCTTGACGACTCGAAGAAGCTGACCGCTTTGCAGCGCGAGCGCATCGCGGAAGAGTTGCGGCAGACAGCCACTGCTTACGCCTACGGACTCATCAGTCCGGAAGAGATAGACCGAACGAACATCCTCATCGCCACGCGGCGCGCGATGTTGCAGGCTCTTGAAAGTCTGCGACCACGCGCCGATTTTCTTTTGATCGACGCGCTGCAATTGCGCGAGTCGCCCCTGCCGCAGAAGGCCATCATCCGTGGCGACTCGGCCTCGGCCTCAATCGCCGCCGCTTCCGTCCTCGCCAAGACCTTCCGCGACGCGCTCATGCGCGACTACGACACACAGTTTCCCCTCTACGGCTTCGCGCGCCACGTCGGCTACGGCACGCGCCAACACTTGTCTGCGCTCAAGGCGCACGGCTGCTGCGCCATCCACCGACGCACCTTTCGCGGCGTCCTTCAGGAAGAACCTTCGGAAGTTGAAACTTAGGACTGACCGGCCGCGTGTCCTCAATTACCTCCTGCGTCGGCTGGCCTATTGATTCACTTACAGTTGCGAAGATTGCTCAGTTCTGTAATGACTGTCAGGCCATCACACCGTTCTACCTGGGATGCAACGCGAGGTGCTAACATATTTAAGACGGCGGCTTATGGTAACAGAACTGACTAAGACTCAAGTTGACCGGTTCGGCGACCGCCTGCGGAAAGGCAACATCACCGAGGCCGACTTGCGACTCCTCGACCAATACCGCCGTTCATTTTCCGAGGGTATGAAGTTGTTGTCGTAACCATTCGGAAAGACTTGGCGCTTGAACCCACAGGCAGGCCCGCTAAATCAACCACATCAATATCCGACAAGCTGCGCCGGGAGAGTATCCGCCTGAGCCAAGTTCAAGACATCGCTGGCTGTCGGGTGACTGTAGCGGACAGCGCCAACCAAGAGTCAGTCGTCAAATCTCTCACAAGCCTCTTTGAGCACACCACCGTCAGCGACCGCCGCGAGAAACCCAGCCACGGCTACCGCGCTGTCCACGTCATCGTCAACTTCCGCGACAAATTAATCGAGATACAGATTCGTACTGCGCTGCAACATCTCTGGGCCGAACTTTCCGAGAAAATCTCTGACGTTATTGATCCAGCTATAAAATATGGAGGAGGAGATATAGACCTTCAAGAGGAGCTTACAGGACTATCTACCATAGTTGCTCGTATAGAATCTCTTGAGGGAGAAATGGCAAATAGGCCAGCAGATTTTCGTGAGAAACTGTCTTCTATTAGGCAAGCTTTACTAGAGAACCTTCATGATATCATTGAGACTACAATAAAGCTTAAAGGAGAAGGTAATGATATTTCTGATTGAATATGACCGCAGTCAGGGCAAGATAGTCACCTTTAGAGCCTTTGACGATTCAGAACGCCAGGAAGCTGAAGATTCGCGCCTTCAATTAGAGCTTGAACTCAACCGACGTGGAACTGAGCGTGAAGTGGTTTTGCTTGAAGCCACCACCGAAGAGGCTTTGCGGGGCACCCACCGGCGTTACTTTGAAGATTTAGCCGAACTTGTGAGTTCACCCGCCTGATTCCCCGCATGTTCGGGGCATCATCCTTCAACCGTGCACATCGCGATTGACGCGCACTCGGTCGGGACGGGACTCGCGGGTAACGAGACCTATGCGGCGAACCTCGTCGAGGCGCTGGCCGAGATTGACGGCGAGAATCGCTACACGGTCTAAGAGGAGATTAAGTCCGGCCCGGGCGAGCCGGATTCAACTCACAGAGAGAAGAGAACCGTGCGCTTTTCTTCGTGGCTTTGAAGCGCCAGTTCGATAATGCGTGTGGTATTCCTCGCCTCCTCAGGTTTAACAGCAAGCTCCGCACGACCACCGAGCACGTCAACTATGTTCTGGTAGAAAGCCTGATAACAACCCGCAATCGTTTCCACCTGCCCCTCTAAATGTAACCCGCCGACCTGTGTGTTGAGCCTGCCCCAGAATCCTCTAGGCTCTTCCCCCCAGTTCGGCTCCAAAGGCGTGCCGCCTCGCTTCAGCGCCTCCTCCTGCACGTCCATCCCGTACTTGACGAAGGAGCCTTCAGTCCCGTGCAGAATGAATCGCGGGCCTGGCTCCCGCACCAACATCCCTGCCTTCAGAGTCACTTTCAATTCGTCATAATGTAAGATCAACTCAAAATTATCGTCCACTTGGCCCCCATCCCTCTGGACTCGGATGTCCGCTGTAATCATGCGCGGCAGGCTGAACAAGACCTGCGCCTGATCTATCAAGTGTGAGCCGAGGTCAAAGAGAATCCCGCTTCCTGCTCCCTCCGCCTCTCGCCAGGCCCCCTTTCGTCGGTAATTCCTGAAACGGTCATAATGGGACTCGTATTCAACGAGGCGTCCCAGAAGGTTGCCATCCAGCAGGCGCTTGACCGTCTGGAAATCACCGTCCCACCTGCGATTCTGGTGGACACTAACGAGCCTGTTCTGCCTGTGTGCCAGGTCTATTAGCTGCTGCGCCTGCTCTGAAGTAGTGGTGAAGGGTTTTTCGACCACCACGTGTTTACCTGCGAGTAGTGACTGTCGGGCCAGGTCGAAGTGCGAATTGTTCGGCGTTGCGATGACGACCAGTGATACCCCTTCGTCTTGCAGGAGTGAAGCTACGTCGCGCACGACCTCGACCGAAGGATAACGCTGGCGGCATTCATCACCGCGCCGCCCGACGACTTTCTTCAGTCGAAAGTCAGGAACCGACTGAATGACCGGCGCGTGGAAGACCTGAGCCGCCGAGCCGTATCCGATCAGCCCCACGTTAATTTGATCCGTCACTGTGCCTCCGAGAATAGTTTGACCCGAGTTGTTTCATTCATGGAAGACGCATAACTGCTATTTTGCCAAACGTAACGGCATAACTACGCAGTAGAACGGCAAAGCCGAATCCTTCGGCCCCTTATACATCCCGGAACGGCAGAAAGCAGTCCGGGCACGTCTAAGACGGACGCTGGTAGTATAATCCCACTTGGTCTGTCTCAGGAGAGTTGGTTGACGGCCTTCTATTCACCGACCTCTGACTGTTAGAGGAACGGGCATTCATCCATGCACATCGCGATTGACGCGCACTCGGTCGGGACGGGACTCGCGGGGAACGAGACTTACGCGGCGAACCTCGTGGAGGCGCTCGCCGAGATTGACGGCGAGAACCGCTATACGGTCTACGTGACGAGGGACGAAGGCTTCGAGCGCTTCGACGGGCGTTGGCCGCATGTGCGTGTGCAGCGGACGCTGCCACATACGCCTTTGGTGCGAATACCGCTGACGCTTTCGGCGGAGTTGCGAAGGCGACCCGTAGATGTGCTGCACGTGCAGTACACCGCGCCGCCGCTTGCGCCCTGCCCCGTCGTCGCCACCGTTCACGATCTCTCGTTCGAGCACCTGCCCGAGACCTTCAAGCGTCGGAGCCGGATGCAGTTGCGACTCACAGTGCGGCGTACCGTGCGTAGTGCGGCGCACGTCATCGCGCCGTCGGAGTTCACGCGGCGTGATCTGATTGAGACTTACGGTCTTGACCCCGCGCGTGTGACGACGACACGGCTGGCCGCCTCTCCGCACTTCCGGCCCGTCGAGGACGCGCATAAGATAGAGCGTGTGCGGCGGCTCTACGGCATCGAGCGAGAGTACGTGCTGGCCGTCGGGTCGATTCAGCCGCGGAAGAATCTGCCGCGTCTCGTCCGCGCCTATGCGGCCTTGCGCGGCGAGCGCGGGAGGAGTAATCTGCCGCAACTGGTACTGGTCGGCAAACGCGCATGGCTCTACGGCGACACTTTGAAAGCGATTGAAGAAGAGGGCGTTGGCGAGTCCGTCCTGCTGACCGGATACGTATCTGAAGGCGACTTGCCCGCACTGTATACAGGGGCGCTCTGCTTCGTCTACCCCTCGTACTTCGAGGGCTTCGGGCTTCCCCCGCTCGAAGCGATGAGCTGCGGCACTCCCGTCCTGACGGGAAATCTGACGAGCCTGCCCGAAGTGGTCGGCGACGCCGGACTCACCGTCGATCCTTTCGACACGGGGGCGCTCTCGCGTGCCCTCGCTCGGCTCGTCGGAGACGCAGCGCTGCGTGCCGACTTGCGAGAGCGCGGCCTCCAAAGGGCACGCGCCTTCGACTGGCGGGCGACGGCCCGTATGACCTTGCAGGTCTACAGGAGGGTGATGAGTGATAAGTGATAAGTGATAAGACGAAGCAGCGGGTTTCGTCCTATCACTTATCACTTATCACTTACCACTTATCACTTAATGAGAATCGGCATTCTGGGGACGAGGGGGATTCCGGCCAGCTACGGTGGGTTCGAGACTTTCGCCGAGCAGCTCTCGACGCGGCTGGTGGCGCGCGGGCATGACGTGACCGTCTACTGCCGCGCACACTACGTCAGCCCTCGACAGATCGAGTACAAAGGCGTGCGCCTCAAGGTGTTGCCCACCATCCGCCACAAGTATTTCGACACGGTCGTCCACGCGGGCCTTTCCGCCTTCCACGCCGCGGCGCTCAGTCGCTTCGACGCCGTGCTCATCTGCAACGCCGCCAACGCGCCGTTCGCGCCCATCCTGCGCGCGGTGGGCGTGCCCGTCGCCATCAACGTGGACGGCCTTGAGCACAAACGTCGGAAGTGGAACTGGTTGGGGAAGAACTATTACCGCGTGGCCGAGCGCCTGTCGGTGTGGCTGCCGAACGAGACGGTGACGGACGCGCGCGTCATACAGGAATACTATCTTGCGACCTACGGCGCGCGCTCGACGATGATCGCCTACGGCGCGGAGGTCGAGCGTCGTATTGACCGCACGGCGGTCAGCCGTTGGGGTGTAGAGCCGAACCGCTACGTGCTCTACGTCTCGCGCCTTGAGCCGGAGAACAACGCCGAGATGGTCATCGAGGCGTTCCGGCGCGTACGTACGCCGCACAAGCTCTTGGTCGTCGGCGACGCCCCTTACGCGCACGAGTACATCGCAAAGCTGCGCGCGCTCGCACGACGCGACCGGCGCATAATCTTCACAGGCTTCGTCTTCGGCGACGCCTACCGCGCCCTCCAACAGAACGCATACTGCTATGTCCACGCCACGGAAGTCGGCGGCACGCATCCGGCGCTTCTGGAAGCGATGGGCTACGGCAACTGCGTCTTGACGCTCGCCACGCCCGAGAACGTCGAGGTCGTAGGCGAGGCAGGGCTTCACTACCGCGACACGCAAGACCTGACGGCGCAGTTGCAGCGTGTGCTTCGCGGCGGCGCGTCGGTCAACCAGTACCGGCAGCGCGCACAGGCGCGTGTGCGCGAGCGTTACGATTGGGAGCACGTCGTCAACGAATATGAGAGACTCTTCGCGCGGATGGCGGGGATGTCGCGTCCGCCCGCGCCCGCCTTGACGCCCGCCGACCCCGAAGCCGCGCGCACGACGGAGGCGACGCGTGACGAGTCGATGGCTAGGAAGAGTTGAGTCGTTCGTGGCCCTATATCATTTCACAGTCGAATGTAATGTGGGGTGTGATTCACCGCAGAGGCGCTGAGAGCGCAGAGACTCGCAGAGAGTTGAAGTATCTCTGCGCCTCCTCTGCGAACTCAGCGCCTCTGCGGTGAATGTATCTCACTCCACACTCAACTGAGAATTGTGATAAATAGCAGAAAGAGGATGAGAGCCTCGTAGAGACTTTCGTCCTCTTTCTGCTTCGGTTCTTAGAATTGTGCGAGGCGGTCGCTAAAACTTGATCGCCTTCACGTCTGTCGGCTTGGCGAAGAGCGAGTCGGGGACGCTGTGGTTGAACTCGACCTCGTCGTAGTTGACGCGGCTCGACTGCACGCCCGCGCGGTAGTGGTCGATGATGAAGGGCGTCTGCACCTGACCGATGGTCTGGAACTGCGCGTAGCGGTCTTCCTCTTCGACCTGCTCGCCCTCTGCGTTCTGCCTCTTGTAGAGAACCTTCGCGGGCAAGCCCTCTCTGATGTCGAACTCGAACTCGGCCTCGAAGCCGTCCGGGTAGGAGAGCCGCACGACCTCATTGCGCCGCGCGAGTCCCGCCTCTCTGCGCCCGACGTAAGCTAAGCCAGCGCCTTCTGTCCGCCACCAGCCGCGCAGGATGTTGTCGATGCTCGTTCGCATCGCCGTTCGGAAGTCCGCTACCTGCTCGGGGGTCACGTCCGTGAGCTTCTTCGCCTTGCCCTCGAAGAGCCAGCCCTGCTCGCCCGTGTTCACCTGGATGGTGCGGACGTTCTGCCCCTTGAACTCCGTGCGCTCGCGGTCGGGGAAGACCGTGTAGTCGCGGAAGGAGATCGGAATCGTCTGCGCCCCCTCGCGGAACGGCGTGAAGTTGCCGTGCGAGGCGACCGAGCGCACGTCGAGATAAGCGCGTCCGCCCATCACCTCGACGGCATGATTGATAACGGCCAGGGCCTTCTCGTCCACCTTCGCCGGCGCGGCCTTCTGTCCGGCTGTCGTCTGTTCGTTCGACTTCGGCTTAACAGTGTCCTGCGCGAGCGAGGCGGGCGCGGCAAAGAGGATGAGCGCCGCGAAGCACGCGTGCGCGAGACCGAGGAAAAGCATCTTTCTCATGGCGGAATTTATAAATGCTCGGGGGCGTGGAAGGCAAACGCCGCCGCGCCGGGTCATACTGAAAGGAAAGGGCTTCGACGAAATTCGTCGAAGCCCTTCCGCTCGCAGGTGAGTGAGAATCGTCGTTTAGAAGTCCGCTCGGGTCAGCCGCGTGGACTTAAACTACTTCCAACTCCTTCATAAAGGTAGGCTCGGCCTTGACGACGACCTCGCCCCCTTCGGCGTCGGCGACGAAGCTGTTTGCCTCTTTCCACATCGCCGTGATCGGCAGCTTGACCTTCTCGTCGATGTGGCGCTTGAGGAAGCGCGCGCCGTAGGTCGGGCTGAAGCCCTTCTCCGTGAGCAGGTCGAGCGCCGCCTCGGTGACGCGGCAGACCTTACCCTGCTGCTCCATCTGTCGGCAGAGCTTGCCGGTGTAGAGCTTGGCGATCTCGCGCACCTCGTCCATCGTCAAGGGCGAGAAGACGACGATCTCGTCGATGCGATTGCGGAACTCCGCCGAGAAGCGCGTCTCGGCGGCCTTCATCACGTCGCCCTTAATCGCCTTCACGTCGCCCAGAGTCTTCATGCCGAACCCGAAAGGCTTCTCGTACTTCTTGAAGTTCTCCGAGCCGAGATTCGAGGTCATAATCACGATGGCGTCCGACAGATAGACCTTCTTGCCGCGCCCGTCCGTCAGCCAGCCCTCGTCGAAGGCTTGCAGGAACAGATTCATCAAAGTGGGCGAAGCCTTCTCGACCTCGTCAAGCAGCAACACCGTATAAGGGTTCTCGCGAAGCTGTTCGGTCAGGACGCCGCCGCGCTCGCTCCCGACGATGCCGCGTGGCATGCCGATCAGCTTCTCGATGCCGATGGTGCCCTCCTGATACTCCGACATGTCGATGCGAACCATCTTCTCTTCGTCGCCGAACATAAACTCGGCGACGGCCTTCGCCAGCTCTGTCTTGCCGACGCCCGTGGGCCCGAGGAAGAGGAGCACGCCGTCGGACTTGTAGTGGTTCTCCTTCAAGGGCCCCTTGTTCAGACGCAGGCGCTGCGCGACCGCCTTGATGGCGTCCTTCTGCCCGATGACGCGATGGCTCAACTCTTCATCCATCGTGATGAAGCGGTCGTTCGTGTCGCGGTAGATCATGTCACGCGGGATGCGCGACTCCTGCGAGATGACTTCAATGATGTGCTCGGGGCGCACAACCATCGTGTCCGGCTCGTTGATCTCGACCTTGACGGCGGCGGTGTCGAGCCACCCGATGGCTTTGTCCGGCAGGTGGAGGTTACGTATGTACTTCGGGGCCATCTCCAGCGCCGTGTTGATGGCGTCGTCGGAGATGGTAACGGAGTAGTTGCGCTCTAACCTCGGGCGGAGGCCGAAGAGGATTTCGCGCGTCTCCGCAATCGAAGGCTCATCGACTTTGACGAGACGGAAGCGGCGCGCGAGCGCCTCGTCCTCGCCGATGTACTCCTTGTATTCGGTGCTGGTCGTCGCGCCGACGATGCGCATCTCACCGCGTGCGAGCGCGGTCTTGAACATGTTGGCGGCATCACTGGATGTACCGAGCGCCGCGCCCGCGCCGATGATGGTGTGTGCCTCGTCGATGAAGAGGATCAGGTTGTCGCGTTCTTTCACCTCGTCGATAATGCCCTTAATGCGCTCCTCGAACATGCCGCGCAGCATCGTGCCCGCGACGAGTCCGCCCATCTGCAACTGCACGACGTGCGTGCCGCGCAGACGCTGTGGAACCTTCTCCGGCTCAAGCTCAATCAGTCGCGCGAGACCTTCGACCACGGCCGTCTTGCCCACGCCCGGCTCGCCGACGAGCATCGGCGAGTTGGCACGCTCGCGGTGGCAGAGGATTTCGATCATCTGTTGGATTTCGCGTTCGCGGCCGATGGTCGGCGGCAGCTTGTCCGCGCGTGCCAGCCGGTTCAGAGAGACGCCGAAGTGCTTCAGGTACGGAGGCAGCTCGAACTTCTTCTTGTACTCCTCCTCCTGCTGTTCACGCGTGCGGACGCGTACGCGTACCTGCTCGACGACCGTCTCGGGATTTGCGCCGAGGTTACGGAGCACGCCCATCAGCGCGCTGTTCTCGTCCTGCGAGAAGGCCATGAAGAGGTCTGTGGCTTCGATGGTCTTGCGCCCCTGCGCGCGTGCGCGTTCCATTGCGCGCTTGAATAGCTCGATGGTCTCGGGCGCGATGCGGATTCCTTTATTGACGTTCTGATAGCGTGCATTCTCAAGGCGCTTTTCAATCAGCACCTTCACTGAGCGCGGATCGAGCGAGAGGTCGCGTATCGTCGAGTTGAACAGCTCGGCCTCTTCAGCCGCGAGGCCGTTGAGAATGTGTTCCACTGCGATGTAGTTTTGGTCACGCCGACGCGACTCCTGCACGGCATGTTCCAGAACACGCTGCCCGCTCTCCGCAAAACGGTCTTTGTAAGTTCCAAGATCAATCATTGCTTGTTCCTTCTGAGAGAGCCGCGGGGGGAGTCAAACCTTGACAGCCACAGGGGCTCGACAACATCAGCCAAAAAATTTCCGAGTGACGGGGAGCGAATTTGTCTGCCGCGTGTTCCTTTGAAGCCGAAACAGTTTCGCCAAAAACTCCCGGCGCTTGGCCGCTGTTTAGATGCCGTGTGCGAGTGCCGCGTTCGCGCTTGTCATAGTTCAGGACACGCGAACTATAACACAACGCCGCGTTGCAATTGTCCTGCCATTAAAAGTCTAAAGTCTGAAGTCCGGAGTCTGGAGTCCAAAGCTTCGGTGACCGTGCGGCGACTGAGACTTTTAAACCCTGACTCGCTTGACTTCAGACTCCGGACTGCAGACTCCACACTCTATTAGAAGTCGTAGTCTTCACCTCCGCCCTGCATGGGCGGCCCTGCGGCTCGCTTCGGTTCGGGCGCGTCGGTGATGGCCGCATCGGTCGTGAGCAGCAGTCCCGCGATTGACGCGGCGTTCTGCAATGCCGTGCGTACGACCTTCGTCGGGTCGATGATTCCCGCCTTGACGAGGTCTTCAAACTTGCGGGTCGCGGCGTTATAACCGACCGCGCCCTTCGTCTCCACGACCTTGTCGATGGCGATGGCACCGTCGAGTCCGGCGTTCTCCGCGATGCGCCTGAGCGGCTCCTCCATCGCGCGTTGGAGCAGACGTATGCCGGTACGCACGTCGCCTTCCTCTTTCAACTTGTCGAGCGCCTTCGCCGCGCGTACGAGCGCGACTCCGCCGCCCGGCACGATGCCTTCCTGCGCGGCGGCGCGCGTCGCGTTGACGGCGTCCTCGACGCGCATCTTCTTCTCTTTCATCTCGGTCTCGGTGGCCGCGCCGACGCGGATGACGGCGACGCCGCCCGCGAGTTTCGCCAGACGCTCCTGCAACTTCTCTCGGTCGTAGTCAGAGGTCGTCTCTTCGATCTGGTGGCGTATGGTCGCGACGCGTCCCTGGATGGCTTTATGGTCGCCCGCGCCTTCGACGACCGTGGTGTTCTCTTTATCGACGATGATGCGCTTGGCACGCCCCAGGTCTTCGACGGTGACGCTCTCAAGCTTGATGCCGAGGTCTTCCGTGATGAGTCTGCCGCCCGTGAGCGTCGCGATGTCTTCGAGGATGGCCTTGCGCCGGTCGCCGAAGGCCGGAGCTTTCACGGCGCAGACCTTGATCGTGCCGCGCAGGCGATTGACGACGAGCGTGGCGAGCGCGTCGCCTTCCACGTCCTCGGCGATGATGAGAAGCTGGCGGCCCTGATTGGCGACCTGTTCGAGCAGGGGCAGCAGGTCGCGCATCGCGGAAATCTTCTTCTCGTGGAGAAGTATGAGCGGCTCTTCGAGGACGGCCTCCATGCGGTCTGGGTTGGTGACGAAGTAGGGCGAAAGATAGCCGCGGTCGAACTGCATGCCCTCGACTAAGTCGAGTTCGGTCTCCATCGACTTAGACTCTTCGACCGTGACGACGCCATCGCTGCCGACCTTGTCCATCGCCTCCGAAATCAGCTCGCCGATTTCGCGGTCGTTGTTGGCCGAGACGGCGGCGACGTTGGCAAGTTCCTCCTTGCTCTTAATCTTCTTCGACATCTTTTCAAGCTCGGCGACCGCGGCCTCGACGGCAAGCTGCAAGCCGCGCTGAAGCTGCATGGGGTTCGCGCCCGCCGCGACGTTCTTGACGCCATCGCGAAAGATGGCCTGCGCGAGCACGGTGGCGGTCGTCGTGCCGTCGCCCGCGATGTCGTTGGTCTTGGTGGCGACCTCCTTGACCATCTGCGCGCCCATGTTCTCGTACTTGTCTTTAAGCTCGATCTCCTTCGCCACCGTCACGCCGTCTTTGGTGATGACGGGCGAGCCGTACTTTTTCCCGAGCACGACGTTTCGACCTTTGGGCCCCAGCGTCACGCGCACGGCATTCGCCAGAACATTCACGCCCTTGAGCATCGCGCTCCGCGCCTCTTCCCTGAACTTCAAATCCTTCGCCACTTTTTATCTCCTCAATGAAATTTTTGATTTGCGGTTTTCGATTTGCGATTTGAAATGCCTGTCTGACTGTGCTGCCGTTAAGTCAAAAGTCGCAAATCAAAAACAAAAATAATTGCTATTCGCCCGCTCCCTGCGCCGCGCCTCGCGCGCGACCGACCTGCACGCGAGCAGGGCGTAGAAGCTGGTTGCCGATGCGATAGCCGCGACTGTACTGCGCGGTGACTGTGCCGTCGCGCTCAGGCTCGACTTCCGTGGTATCGACGGCCTCGTGCAGTTCCGGGTCGAAGAGTTCGCCCGCGGCTTCGATTGCTTCGGCTCCGGCCTGTGCGAGCGCGCTCTCGAAGCCGCTGATGGTGCCGCGCAGGCCGTCGAGCAGAGCCTCCTTCGAGCCTCCGCCGACGGCGGCCTCGATGGCGCGTTGCAAGTTGTCTACTACGGGGAGGAGTCCCGCGATGAAGTTCGCCTTCTCGCGCGCGATGCGTTCGTCACCGTTGCGCGCGAGACGCTGTCGCACCTCGTCCGTCTCGCGCTTGAGTTCCAAGCGCACCTGCTCGAAGCGCGCCTGCACGTCCGCGGCCTTCTGCTCCGCCGCGCGCGTGCGCGCCTCAAGCTCTTCGACGTAGGAAGGCTTCAGGCTCGGCGTCTCATTCGCGCCCGCCTCCTCGGCGGATTCGGCGTCGCTCGTGAGGTTGATGCGCCTGCGGTCGTTGACTCGAATCCGCTGCGCAGGCTCCTCAGGCTCCGCAGACTCCAACTCTTCCGGCCAATCCTTATCAGCCGACTCCTTCTCTTCCATACTTCGCCTCTTACTCCCTTTGCGGAAAAATCTCATGATGGTGATTTGGTGAACGGTGACATCTGACAGGATAAAGGCAGAAGGTTTACTTGTCACCTGTCACTCGTCACCGAGTCACTTAATATCTATCCTGAGTCGGCGTCCCTGCTGCTCGTTGCGCTTGGGCAGGTGGAGCAGGAGCACGCCGTCTTTGTAGTCAGCCGTGATCGCGCCTCGGTCAACGGCATCGGGCAGGCTGAAGGTACGCACGAAGCGTCCCTGCGGGCGCTCTGTGCGTCGCGCGTGGAGGCCCTCGGCGGCAGCCGTGCGCTCGCCGCGTATGGCAAGCCTGCCGTCGTCGAGGCTCACGTCCAGCCCTTCGCGGTTGATGCCCGGCAGATCGAGCACGAGCAGATACTCGCGCTCATCCTCGTAAACATCCGCCGCCGGAATCCAGTCGGCGCGCTCAATCTCGCCCTCTTCTTCGCCGCCTCCGCGCCGCTCGGCTGCATCCTCGAACAGGCGGTTCATACGATCCTGCAAGGTGAAGAGGTCGCGCGGGTTGAACCTGTGATGTCTCACTATTCTTTCCTCCGGAAAAGAGGTTGGATGCTAGATGCTGGATGTTAGTGAAAGCCATCTCGTCTTAACTAACATCAAGCATCCGACATCCAACGTCTGTTTTAAACATTCGCCGCTTCGGCGGCGTCTCCGTCTATCTCGAACTGCATCTGATCGCCTTCAGCCGAGACGCGTATGTTCTGGCCGGGCAGAATCTCGCCGCGCAGAAGCTTCGACGCGAGCGGATTCTGGATGTGCGTCTGGATGGCGCGCTTCAAGGGGCGCGCGCCGTAGAGCGGGTCATAGCCCTCGCGCGCAAGCAACTGTTTTGCCGAGTCGTCTAAGATGAGCCGCATCTCGCGTTCGGCAAGCATCTTGCGCAGTCGTTCGAGCTGGATGTCGATGATGTCGCCGATCTGCTCGCGCGAGAGCTGATGGAAGATGACGATGTCATCAATGCGGTTCAAAAACTCCGGCTTGAAGTGTTCGCGCAAGACTTCGAGCACGGCCTCGCGCACTTGCTTCTCGTCGTCGGCCACGGCCTGAATCTCCCGGCTCCCAAGATTCGAGGTCATAATCAGCACGGTGTTCTTAAAGTCAACCGTGCGTCCCTTCGAGTCGGTCAGCCGCCCGTCGTCGAGAATCTGCAACAGGATATTGAAAACGTCCTGATGCGCCTTCTCGATCTCGTCGAAGAGGATGACGCTGTACGGACGACGCCTGACGGCCTCGGTCAACTGCCCGCCTTCTTCATAGCCGACGTAGCCCGGCGGCGCTCCGATCATGCGCGCGACAGCGTGCTTCTCCATGTACTCCGACATGTCGAGCCGAATCATCGCCCGCTCGTCATCGAAGAGAAACTCCGCGAGCGCGCGCGCCGTCTCGGTCTTGCCCACGCCTGTGGGCCCGAGGAAGATAAACGAGCCGACGGGGCGGTTCGGGTCCTGGAGTCCAGCACGCGCGCGCCGGACGGCGTTGGCGACCGCGGTCAGCGCCTCGTCCTGCCCGATGACGCGGCGGCTGAGTCCTTCCTCCATCGTGACGAGCTTCTGCATCTCGCCTTCGAGCATCTTCGAGACAGGCACGCCCGTCCACTTCGCGACGACCTGCGCCACATCCTCTTCGTCAACCTCTTCCTTGAGCATCACGCCATCACGCTGCAATTCGGCCAGCTTCTCGCGCTCGGTGGTGAACGTGCGTTCGTGTTCGGGAATCCTTCCGTACTGAAGCTCCGCGGCGCGCGTCAGGTCGCCCGCGTTGCGTGCCTGCTCCAACTGTAAGCGCAACTGCTCAAGCTCGTTTTTGGTCTCGCGCATCCGCTCGATCTCTTCCTTCTCGGATTGCCACTTGGCCTTCATCCCCGAAGAGTTCTCTTTGAGGTCGGCGATGCGCTGCTCGATGTCCTTCAAGCGTGCCTTCGAGCGTTCGTCCTCTTCACGCTGCAAAGCCTGTCGCTCGATCTCCAGTTGCAGGATTTCGCGTTCGAGGATGTCGATCTCCTGCGGCAAGCTATCGATCTCGATGCGGAGGCGCGAGGCGGCCTCGTCAATGAGGTCGATAGCCTTGTCGGGCAGGAAGCGGTCTGTGATGTAGCGGTTCGAGAGCGTGGCGGCGGCGACGATGGCCGAATCCTTGATGCGTACGCCGTGATGCACCTCGTAACGCTCTTTGAGTCCGCGCAGGATGGCAATGGTGTCCTCGACCGAAGGCTCGCCGACGAAGACCGGCTGGAAGCGTCGCTCAAGCGCGGCGTCCTTCTCGATGTGCTTCTTGTATTCGTTAAGCGTCGTCGCGCCGACGCAGCGCAGTTCGCCGCGTGCGAGCGCGGGCTTCAACATGTTCGACGCGTCAATCGCTCCTTCAGCCGCGCCCGCGCCGACGAGCGTGTGCAGCTCGTCGATGAAGAGCACCATCTGCCCCTTCGAGCTTTCGATCTCTTTGAGGACTGCTTTCAGGCGGTCTTCAAACTCGCCGCGATACTTCGCGCCCGCGAGCATCGAGCCGAGGTCTAGAGAGACCAGGCGCTTGTTGCGAAGCGTCTCCGGCACGTCGCCCGAGATGATGCGCTGTGCGAGTCCTTCGACAATCGCGGTCTTGCCGACGCCAGGCTCGCCGATGAGCACCGGGTTGTTCTTCGTGCGGCGCGAGAGGACTTGAACCGTGCGGCGTATCTCGTCGTCGCGGCCAATGACCGGGTCGAGCTTGCCCTGGCGTGCAAGCTCCGTGAGGTCTTTGGCGTACTTCGAGAGCGCCTGATAGTTGGCCTCTGCGTTCTGGTCTGTAACGCGCGCGCCGCCGCGCATCTGCTCGATGACTTTGAAGAGGTCGTCGCGGTTGACGCCGTGCTGGCGCAAGATTCGGCCAGCCGCGCCGTCCTTCTCAGCCGCGACGCCGAGGAGCAGATGCTCGGTCGAGACGTACTCGTCCTGCATCTGCTCGGCCTCTTTCTGCGCGGCCTGAAAGACCTGCGTGGTGCGCGGACTGAAATACTGCTGCCCGCCCTGCACCTTCGGGAGTCGCGCGATTGCCGCCTGCAAGTCGTTTAAGACGACCTGCACGTTCGCGCCGATTTTGCCGAGCACGGGGCGGACGACGCCTTCGGGCTGTTCGAGCATCGAGAGCAGAAGGTGCTCAGGCTCGACCTGCTGGTGCTGGTTGCGCTCCGCGGCTTCGATGGCCGACTGGATAGCCTCCTGGCCGCGCAGTGTGAAACGTTCTAAACGCATGATCGCTTTGTAAACCTTCTCTTACTTGATTGATGCTTCTTGCTTGATTGCTGCCCGGTACAAAACCGTAGCGGCCAGCCCCGTCCGGGCAAGCCCTCCAAGCCGCGACTCTTGAAAGGCTCTCCTGACAGGCGGGCTGGCCGCTAAAGGCGAAAGTCGGGCGAATGCAAAAAGTCGCGCGAAGGCGAAAAGTCCGAATTAACGATTGGCCGCCCTCTTAACGATTGGCCGCCTTCGCCTCGCCCTTCGCAGCGGGCGACTGCTCAGCCTTCGCCTCGATGGTCTTGGGCCCGTGCCCTTCGGCGGACTCGCCCTTGATCTCGATGCGGCGGGCCTTCACCTCTTCACGTTTGTGGAGCGCGACGCGCAGCACGCCGTTCTTGTACTCGGCGTTCGCATTCTCCGGCGAGACAGTCTGCGGCAGCGTGAAGGAGCGCGAGAAGGCTCCGTAGGCGCGCTCGACGCGATGGTAGTTGTCCGCCTCGTCCTTCTTCTCAAAGCGGCGCTCGCCACGTAGCGTCAGGACATTATTCTCGATGGTCAGCTCGAAGTCCTCGCGATTCATGCCGGGCAGTTCGGCTTCGAGCACGATCTCGTCCTTGTTCTCGAAGATGTCTACGTTCGGCGTCCAAGCGCCGCGTGCGAAACCCTCTTCGCCGTAGGAGCGCGAGAAGTTAGTCGAGAACAGGCGGTTTACCTCGTCCTGCAAAGTTTTCAGGTCGCGGAACGGGTCATAACGTGTGATGCTCATGATTTTTACCTCCAAAGAGAATTTAGTTACGCCGCGCCTCTATTTATGAACGTCGCGGGGTGCATCCTCAATGCGTGAGCACGAGAGGATAATAAAGGTTGAGTCTCTTATTGTCAAGTCTATGGGTGAACGGGAAATCTTTCGCAGGCATCCTAAATTCCGTTGAGCCGCCACCGTTTTTTCTTCGCCAGATGTGGCAAATGGGGTAACAATCTGTTGACAGATAGGCTTCTCTGCCGTACAATACTCGGCACTTAGATAATTCTACTGAATTCATGAATACGACGGCGGCTCGGAGTTTCGGGATAGTGGCGGGAGAGGTGTGACCAAATGCTTGATGAGAAAGATGCACGGATTCTGGAGATGCTTCAGAAGGACGGTCGGGCGACGAATGTGGAGTTGGCGCGGGCGGTCGAGCTGACCCCGTCGGCGACTGTAGAGCGCGTGCGGAAGCTTGAAGAGCGCGGCTTGATTAAGGGCTATACGGCGCTTCTGAACCCTAAGGCGCTGGGGCTGGGGCTTGTGGCATTCATCTTCCTTCGTGTGGACGACCCGGAAGACCTGATCGGGCGTGCGGAAGGTACGGCGGAGGCTTTGTCTGAGCTGCCTTCGGTTTTAGAGCTGCACCATCTGGCGGGCGAGGACTGTTTTCTGGTGAAGGTCAGAGCGCGGGATACGGATGACCTGTACAGGATTCTGCGTGATGAGTTCGGTCGGTTCAAGGCGATTAAGGGAACGCGCACGACAATCGTTCTGAAGACCGTGAAGGAGACAACAGGTCTGCCTGTGAGCAAAGAAAGGGCGGGTGAGTGATGACGAGCAGGGAGAGGCTGGGAGCATACGTCGCCTGGGCGGCGGTCTGTTTCTTCTGGGGGACGACGTATCTGGCGATACGCGTCGGGCTTGAGAGTTTCCAGCCGATGCTCTTTGCGGGGCTGCGGTTTTTAATCGCGGGCGGTCTGCTCTTTTTCGTGATGAGCCGGCAGCGCAACGCGCGTCTGCCTATGGGGCGCGAGTGGTTCGACCTCAGTGTGACGGGGCTGATGCTGCTCGGGGTGGGCAACGGGGCGGTGGTATGGGCCGAGCAGTGGGTTCCGAGCGGAATGGCGGCGCTGCTGGTGGCAACCTCGCCGTTCTGGGCCGCCGCGCTTGAGCGTCTGCAAAAGGACGGCGAGCGCGTAGGTGTACGCGGCCTGCTCGGGATGGCGGTGGGTTTCGGAGGGCTGGCGCTATTGGTGGGGCCCCAACTGTTCGGGGCCGATCTGAACGGCAAGTATCTTCTGGGTGTGATAGTAATTCAGGTGGGCTGCTTCTTCTGGCAGGCAGGCTCGGTCTACGCGAAGCGGCGTCCGACGGGCGTCTCGCCGATGATGGCTTCAGCCGTACAGATGTTGTGGGCGGGCTTAATCCTCACGCTCATTGGAACGCTCGCAGGCGAGTGGAGCGGGATGCGCTTCAGCGCGAGGAGCGCGGGCGCGCTTGTTTATCTGGTCGTGTTCGGCTCGATTGTGGCTTACAGCGCGTATATGTACGCGATACAGAAGCTGCCTCTGTCGCTAGTCTCGACCTACTCTTACTTCAACCCACTGGTGGCGCTGGTGCTTGGCTGGCTCGTCCTCTCAGAGCGTCTGGGCTGGCGCGAGTGCGGCGCGGCGCTCGTCATATTGTTCGGCGTGGCGCTGGTGAAGACTTCGCCGAAAGACTTGATACAACTCCTCGCGCGTCTGCAACAGGCGAGGAGAGCGTCGAGGCAGGATGCGGGGCAGGGGCATGTGCGTGGGGCGGAAGCCCGACCGTGAGGGAGGGCGTATGTGAAACGCTAAAGTAGGAACGCTGAACGATGAGCTGAACGACTACTCTTACTTCATCGCTCATACTTCCTTACGCCCTTCCTCACGGTCGGGCTTGCGGCCTCGATCCATCCAGCGAAAGTAAAGACAGCGTGCCTCTCATCATCGATGATGAGAGGCACGCTGTCTTTCATCTTCCTTCTTTTACCTTCCGCTTTTTTGCTTCTGCCTTATTCAGTCAAGTTTGCTTCTGTCTTATTCAGTCGAGGCGGAAGAAGCGCTTGATCTTGGAGAGAAGACTGTCGGGCGTGTCCTCTTCACTGAAGGCGTTGGCGGCGTTGGCGGCAAGCCCGGCGCGGCGCTCGTTGATGGTATGGCTGAGCGCTTCGACGAGGTCTGGGTTGGTTTGAAAGAGGCTCTTCATCGTGTCGTGGCCGATCTCTAAGACTTCGGTCTCTTCGGCGGAGATGACGTTGGCCGTGCGCGGCTCGCCGGTAAAGAGCGCCATCTCGCCGAAGAAGTCGCCCTCGCCTAAGCGTTTGATGGTGCGCGGTGTCCCGTTCGAGTCAACGCGCACGTCCACGCTGCCGCGGTGGACGACGAACATCGAGGCTCCGCTGTCGCCCGCGCGGATGATCGTCTCGCCGGGGGCGAAGACACGTCCCGAAGCGCCCACGGCCAGCGCGTTCAGCTCGTCGGCTGAGAGCGGCGAGAAGATGTCTACGGCTGAGAGCAACTCCGCGAGCGCCTCTGTGTTGCGAGCGCCGTCGGCGTGTAGCTCGGCCTGCTGCATGTAGAGGGTACGCGTGGGGAAGGCGAAGGTGAGGCCGTTGCGGCGGAAGGCGTACCAGATGCGCTGGCGTATGAGCGCGTCGGTGTCGTTGTGGCGCGCGTAGTCCGAGAGCCAGTATTTGACCTCGTACTCGACCGAACTGTCGCCGAGGTTGCGTATACGCACGACGGGCGTCATGTAGCGTAGGACGTTGTCGCACTCGCGCACGGCCTCGCGCACGACGTGGATGACCCGGACGGGCGAGTCCGTGTAGAGCGCGGCGAAGGGGACGATGCGCGCGTTCTGGCCGTCGCGCGGGCAGACCTCGATTGACTCCTTGGCGATGCTGCTGTTGCTCACCAGCACGATGTGGTTCGAGAAGGTCTTGATCTTGACCGCCCGCCACGTGATGGTCATCACGACGCCCACGTACTTGCCGACCGAGATTACGTCGCCGACCTGAAAGGGCTTGTCGGCGTGGAGTGAGATGCCGGAGAAGAGATTGCCGAGCGTGTCCTGAAGCGCAAGGCCGAGGATGACGCCGAGGAGCGCGGAGCCGGGCAGCAACGCCGTGAACGAAAGGTCGAAGTGATAGCGGAGGATGAACGCGAGCGCCGTGACGTAGCAGACGAGCGAGAAGAGGTCGCGCATCAGGCTCGGCGCTTCATAGCCTTTGCGCTTGCGGAAGACGAAGAACGCAAACTCGTTGAGCGCGCGCACCGCCAACAGCGCGAGGCTCATCCAGAAGGCGATGCTCAAGAGCGTGCGCGCCAGTTCGTGCGCCGCCAGCGTCATCTTCTGCTGCTCGGTCGGGTTCGGCGGCGACTCCGGCCTCAGTCCGTAGAGCACGTAGAACGCCAGCCCGAAGGCGACGGCGAAGAGCAGCGGCAGCGCGATCTGTTTCTTGAGCGGAGGACGATTCATCGGAAGACAGTATTCAGTAGACAGTAGACAGTAGTCAGTAGAAAAGCGTTCTTCATATCGAATCGCCCGAATGTCAGTATCAGCGTCGGCAGAGCGGAGCCTACTGTCTACTGTCTACTGAATACTGTCTACTCAAAAGTTGAAGAGCTTTGTCGCGATAAAGAGAAGCGACAGAATGGAGACGACCGCGACCGTCAGCCACGAGGCCGCATTATAGACGCGTCCGTTCACGTGTGCACCCATCAATTCGCGCTTGTTCGCGAGCCGCAGGATCGAGATGAGCAGCACGGGCAACAGCAACCCGTTGATGACCTGCGTGAAGAGCAGCACGTCGAAGAGCGGGAGGCGCGGGATCATCGCCACGACGCCGCCAACGACGACGAGGAAGGTGAAGATGCCGATAAAGATCGGTGCTTCGCGGAAACTACGCGAGACGCCCTTCTCGAAGCCGAGCGCTTCGCTGATGGAGTAGGCCGTCGAGAGCGGCAGAACGGCTGCCGCCAGCATCGACGCGCCGAAGAGTCCGACGCCGAAGAGCGTCTTGGCGTAAGGCCCGGCGAGGGGTTCGAGCGCGCGTGCGGCCTGCTCCGCCGACTCGATACGGACGCCCGTGCCGTGGAGCTTCGCGGCGGTCGCGACCGTGATGAAGAAGGCGATGGCGATGGCGAAGACCGTCCCCACCCACACGTCCGCGCGCGTCAAAGCGTAGTCCTCTTCGGTCACGCCCTTCTCGACCACGGACGACTGGACGAAGACCTGCATGTACGGCGAGATGGTAGTGCCGATGAGCGCGACGACGGTGAAGATGTACCCGGCGTTGAACTCGATCCGTGGATGTGCGAAGCCGCGCGCCACCTCTCCCCACTCCGGCCTCGCCATGAAGGCCGAGATGATGTAGCCGAGAAAGACGAGCGACATCAAGAGGAAGACACGCTCGACCCTTCGGTACGAGCCTTTGACCACAAGCCACCAGACGGCAAAGGCCGCGAGCGGAACCGAGACGAAACGCGGCACGCCGAACATCTCGGTCGCGGCGGCGATGCCGACGAACTCCGAGACGGTCACGCCGCCGTTGGCGACCAAAAGCGCCAACATCACCACGACCGTCCAGCGCACGCCGAACTGCTCGCGGATTAAATCGGAAAGCCCCTTGCCCGTCACCGCGCCCATCCGCGCGCAGGTCTCCTGCACGATGCCGAGCGCGAGCACTAAAGGGATGAGAGTCCAGAGAAGATTGTAGCCGTAGTCGGCCCCAGCCGACGCGTAGGTTGCGATGCCGCCCGCGTCGTTACCCGCGTTGGCGGCGATCATGCCGGGGCCGATGACGGCGAGGTAGGCCAGAAGTCCCCTTCGGCTCGTGACCGCGCGCTTCACACGCCGCCCGCCGCGCCGCCACAAACGGCGACCCGCGTCCCGCACAGTCTCTTCGGCGCGCGTCAAAGCCACTTGGAGGTTCTCCGTCTTTCATAAAAACTTTCGGCGGTCAGCTTTCAGCCATCAGCCTTGTTCGTTTGGAGCAATCATCCTTCAAATCAACGAAGAATGAAAGCTTCGACTGACTGAATCATGCGAAGACGCGCGGGAGGCGTTGCCGCCAGTCCTTCGGAAGCAAAATCTCCATCGCGTCATCGACGGTGACGATGCCTGCAATGTCTCCGGCGTCATCGACGACGGGCAGCGCCAGAAGGTTGTACTCGGCGATGGTCTCGGCGACTTCGCGTGCGGAGTCTTTCGGGTGCGCGAACTGGAACTCGTCGCGCATGACCTCGGAGAGCGGCGCATCCATGTCGGCGAGGATCAGGTTGCGGAGCGCGATGACGCCGCAGAGCTTCCAGGAGCCTTCCTCCTCGACAACGTAGAGGTAGTAGATCATGTTCGGCGTCTCGGCCATCTCGCGCAGACGCGCCAGCGCTTCGCCCGCCGTCAGGTGGCGCGGAAGCGCGACGAACTCCGTGGTCATGAGTCCCCCGGCCTCGTCGTCCTCATAGGGAAGAAGCTCCTGCACGTCGGCCTTCTCTTCGTGCTCCATGCGTTCGAGCAGGTCTTCGGCGATGTGCTCGGGCAGGTCGCCCAGAACGTCCGCGGCCTCGTCGGGCGACATGTGTTCGAGTATGTCTGCGGCGCGCTCCTCCTCCATGTCGCCGATGATTCTGGCCTGGTCTTCGGCGTGCATCTCCTCAAGAGTCTCGGCGGCGGTCTCGTCGTCCAGCGCCTCGATGACCTCCGAGCCGTGGTGACGCGACAGAGCCTCTGCGAGCCGCGCGATCTCGACGGGGTGGAGGCGCGAGAGCTTGTCGCGCGATGACTTGAGCTGCACGGTCGCGGCGTCGGTCGCCAAGTAGCCAACGTCGGCCCAGTCGATGACCTCGACTGGCCGGTTCGTGCCGACGAAGTTGTGCGGCGTCAGCCTGCGCCAGAGCCCCGCGAGCGTCACGTCCGCGCCCGTGACGAGCCATTCGTCGTCCGTCCCTATAAGCTGCACGTCGTTGACACGCACGACGCGTTTGCCGTCAACGTCGATGAGCTGCTTGTCGAGCACGTCGCGCGCAAGCAGGACTTCGCCGTCGCGCCGCGCGAAGCGACGCAGGTCGAGGATGTCGGAGTTGAGTCGGACGCCACCAGCGTCGATGCGTGCGACGCGTGCGCGCGGCACGAAGAAGTCACGGCGTTGGTAGCGTGCGACAAGCCCCGTCACCGGCGGGTGGTCTTCACCGAGACGCACGATCACGTCCTTGAGCGTCGCCACCCGCTCGCCCTCGACCTCGCGTACGGGACGACCGAGCACCTGCGAAAGGTACAGCATGTGAAATCTTCACTCCCGAAAGTTAGCGCGCATGATAGCACGCGGGGGAAGTTGGAAGGCAAAAGAGGGTACGGTAAAAGCCTCGACTGCAAGGCGTGCAAAAGTCGGGATTGCAAATGGCGAGTCTTTGTCCTATCCTCGCCGCCGTCAACGTCCGAGAACAGGTCTTTGTCGTTCATCCGCGGGAAGCGAACTTTTCACCAACAACATGCTGACGGTCGGGACGGAATGGCTCATCGAGGCGTCGGGCTGCGACGCAGACGCCCTGCGCGATGTGGGACGCCTGCGCGAAGTCTTCGCGCGCGCGATTGACGAGCTGAGGCTTAGCGTCGTGGGCGAACAGCTCTGGCATAAGTTCCCCGGAGAGGGCGGCGCGACGGGACTCGCCATGCTCACAGAGTCGCACCTCGCCTGTCACACCTATCCGGAGTTCGGCGTCGCGACCTTCAATCTCTACTGCTGCCGCGAACGGCAGCCGTGGCCCTGGGAGGAGCGTCTACGCGAGATGCTCGGCGCGACTTCGGTCGGGGTGCGCGCCGTCCGACGCGAACCGCCCGCTCCCCACGGGTTTGAAGACTCTTCATCTGTCGTCGAAGACTCTTCATCTGTCGTCGAGGCTTCCACGCTAATCGTCAAAGACTCTTTATCTGTCGTCGAAGTCTCTTCGCACACAGACGCGCGTGGAGGTGAAGTCTGATGGCGCTTCAGGCGAACTGTCCAGCGTGCGGCGCGCAGGTTCTGTTCAAGACAGGCTCGTCCGTCGTGGTCGTCTGCGAGTTCTGCAATTCGGTCGTGGCGCGCACAGACCGCGGCGTCGAGGATGTGGGCAAGGTCTCGGACGTAGCCGAGTCAGGCTCGCCGCTCGAATTGAACTTGCGCGGCGTGTATGTCGGCGTGGTCTTCGAGCTGACGGGTCGGGCGCAGCTAGGGCATGCGGCGGGCGGATTCTGGGACGAGTGGTATGCACACTTCGAGGATGGCCGCTGGGGCTGGCTCGCAGAGGCTCAGGGGCGCTTCTACCTGACCTTCCAGATTCAAGTGCCATCGCCAAACGCGCTCCCCTCTTTCGATTCGCTCCAACTCGGACAGCAGGTCTGGGCCATCCCCGCGCAGTCGCCGCCCGTCGTTGCAGAGAAGGGCACGGCGCGTATGCTCGCGGCCAAAGGCGAAATCCCGTATCTCGTCACGCCCGGCGAAGTCTACGCTTACGCAGACCTCTCGGGACAGGGCGGCGTCTTCGGCACGCTCGATTACGGAGAGCAGCCGCCGCTCGTCTTCGTCGGTCGCGAGGTCACGCTCGCGGAGTTGGGTCTGGCCGACGCGCGACGCACGACTGAGCGCGAGGCGCGCAGCGTCACTGCTTCACAGTTGAACTGTCCACATTGCGGCGGGCCGCTTGAGCTTCGCGCGCCGGACAGGACGGAGCGCGTCGGCTGCCCGAACTGCGGCTCGCTGCTCGACGTGAACCAGGGGCAGCTCCGGTATCTGAAGACGCTTGCGCCGAAGGGCGGAGAGAAGTCGATCCCTCTAGGCGGGACGGCGGAGTTCGAGGGGAGCACCTTCAGCGTTATCGGCTTCATGGTCAGGAGCGTCGAGTTCGACGGCGTGCGTTACTTCTGGCAGGAGTATCTGCTCTACGAAGCGTCGGTCGGCTTCCGCTGGCTCGTCGAGTCCGACGGCCACTGGAGCTTTGTTAAGTCAGTCGCGCCCGGCGAGGTCACGGAGACGAGCGGCGCGGCTCTTTACGGCGGCAAGCGGTTCAAGATTTTTCAGGACGCAGTGGCGCGCGTCGAATACGTCGAGGGCGAGTTCTACTGGAAGGTCGAGGCGGGCGAGCAGACGCGCGCCGCCGACTACGTCGCGCCGCCGCTCATGCTCTCGAAGGAAGTGCCCATCGCTTCCGGCAGGAAGAAGGGAGCCATCTCTTCGGAAGAGATCAACTGGTCGCTCGGCACATACACGCCCATCAAGGAGATCGAGCGCAAGTTTGGCGTCAACCTCGCGTCGCCCTCGACGGTCGCGCCGAACCAGCCCTGGCCGAACAAGAAAATTTACGGCTACTGGGCGCTGTTGATGGTCGCCGCCTTTTTCCTCGGACTCTTCACGCTTGCGACCGCGCCGCGCAAGACCGTCTTTACGCAGACCTACACCTTGCAGCCGACGCCGACGCCTTCGCCCGCGCAGCCGACCACACAGCCCACGGCACAGCCGACGCTGACGCCCGCGCCGCCAACGGCGGATACGGGCACGGAGAAGACGCAGGTCATCTTCACGGAGCCGATACCCCTGGACGGGCGTCGAAACATACGCATTACTGGACGCGCGAACGTCAACAACAACTGGCTCTACGTCTCGGGCGATCTGATTAACGAAGAGACGGGACTCGTCCAGCAGTTCGAGCTGCCGATGGAGTCTTATCAGGGCGTCGAGGACGGCGAGGCTTGGAGCGAGGGCGACGCGGAGCAGACAAACTATCTACCCTCTCTGCCCGAGGGACGCTACACGATGCGGCTCGAAGCGCAGTGGGAGAACTGGAATCAGGCGACGCCGCCGCAAGTATCGGTGAGCGTCGTGCAGGGCGTGCCGCGAGTTTTGAATCTGCTGTTGGTGCTCGTCGCGCTCTCCGTTCTGCCCGTGCTCACAGCCTTTCGGCACTTCAGCTTCGAGCGCCGACGCTGGGCCGACAGCGCCTTCAACCCATACGACTCAGGAGGCAGCGATGACAGCGACGACAGCGACTAGGACTCTCTTTAAGCTCAGAGCCGCGCGCCTGTCGGCGTTCGCGCTCGCGCTCTGCTCATGCGCGCTCGTGCTGTGTGCGGCGCAGGCGTTGGCGCGCGTCGGCGGCGGCGGGCGGCAGGACGCGAAAAAGGATGAAAGCTTACTGACGCAGGCCGGCACGCTCTCCATCGTCCAGATCGGCGAGGAGTCAGACCTGAAGATGGAGTTGCGTTTGAACGGTAAGAAGGTTCAAGCCATCGAGGGCGACATGTACGCGGGCTTTAAGGCGCATTTCCGCGACCTTGAGATGGGCGAGGTCATCGTCATGTGGGTCAGCGAAGGCGGCACGGCCTGCCCGGCGCAGTTCCGCATTATCCGCGTCGAGGGGACAGGCAAGGTCAGCGTGACGGATGAGTTCGGCGACTGCGGCGACTCGCCGACCATCACCTTGCAACTTCTCCCCGACGAGCAGATCGCGCTCCGCTTCCAGGGCTACTACCATCTGAACGATGAACAGGAGCCGGGCTTTCAGAAACCGCCGCCGACCACATGGGTCTACAAGAAGGGCGTGCTCAAAGAACTCAAAGCCGCGCCGCCCGTGAAGCGGCGAGGGAAATAAACGGAGGTGTGTCGATGCTCAGCAAGCTCTATCTAGTCCTTGGCGCTGGCGTCCTTCTGCTCTACGTCGTGGCGGCGTGGAGCGGGTGGGAGTTGACGACCGCGCCGCGGCAGACGCTCCCGCCCGACGTGCGCAACTCGCCCGGCGGCTATCGCTCTTTCCACTTCTGGCATTCCGGCTTCCACGGAGGAAAATGATGCTCAACGAACTTCCGGCGAAAGCCGGCGCGTCCGCTCTCGGCTTCGCCGTGCAACTGCCCGACCTGGCGGGCGTGCTCATCACGACGGCCATCTTTACCCTCTTCGGCCTGCTCGTCTTCGGCCTCGCGTACCTGATTATCGTCAAGGCTTCGCCCTTCTCCATACGCAAGGAGATCGAGGACGATCAGAACACGGCGCTCGCCATCATCATCGGCTCGGTCATCATCGGCGTCGCGCTCATCATCGCCGCGGCGGTGCACGGCTGACGCCGCGGCGCGCAAAGGGGAAAGTCATGTTAAGACGTTATCTCGTCGCGCTCGTCGGGGCCGTCATCGGCGGGGGCGTGGCCCTCCTCATCGGCTTCCGCTTCGGCATAGTCTCCGTGTTCGCGCTCGGCGTGGCCGGATTCCTCATGGCGACGGGCGAACGCTTCGGGCTTGTCCCGCCTTCGGAGGAGGTCAACAGGCCGACTTCGCTCTTCTCGGACGAACAGGGCCGACGACGTTGAAGGCCACGAGATGAACCGCACTCCCATCCTCTTCCTAAACGTCTTAGTCATCGCGACCTGCGGGCTTGTCTATGAGCTGCTGGCAGGGACGCTCGCCTCGTATGTGCTGGGCGATTCGGTGACGCAGTTCTCCATCATCATCGGCATCTATCTGTCGGCGCTCGGCGTGGGCGCTTGGGCTTCAAGGTTCGTCGAAAGCGAGTTGGTGCGGCGCTTCGTGGACGTGGAGCTGGCGGTGGCCGTCGTCGGAGGGGCGTCGGCTCCGCTGCTGTTTTTAAGCTTCGCGCGGCTGAGCTATTTCCACGTCGTGCTCTACGGGCTTGTCTTTCTCATCGGTGCGCTCGTCGGGCTAGAGATTCCGCTGCTGATGAGGATTCTGAAAGACCATCTCGACTTCAAAGAGCTGGTCGCGCGTGTGCTCGCCTTCGACTACGCGGGCGCGCTCATCGCGTCGCTGCTGTTTCCGATCTTCCTCGTCCCGAAGCTCGGGCTTGTGCGTACCTCTCTGCTGTTCGGGTTCCTCAATGCGGGCGTGGGGCTTTGGACGACGTGGCTGATGCGACCCCTCTTCGGCAGCGGCGGCGTACAGCGTCTGCGCGTCCAAGCCTGCGTCGTCATGGCGCTGCTCGCCATAGCCTTCATCAAGGCCGACGCGCTCACGTCGCTTGCAGAGGACGCGATGTTCGCCGACGACATCGTCTACTCGAAGACGACCGCCTACCAGCGCATCGTCGTTACGCGCAACCGCGCGGGCTTCCAGCTTTTCCTGAACGGCAATCTACAATTCAGCTCGGCGGACGAGTATCGCTACCATGAGGCTTTAGTCCATCCCGTGATGATGCTGGCGAGCGAGGGAGGGCGTGCGGTGCGACGCGTGCTCGTGCTCGGCGGCGGCGACGGATTGGCTCTGCGCGAGATTCTGAAATACCCAACGGTTGAAGAGGTGACGCTCGTAGACCTCGACCCGGACATGACGCGACTCTCAAGCCGCTTCCCGCCGCTCGCAAGCCTTAACCGACACTCTTACGACGACCCGCGCGTCCGCGTCATCAACAGGGACGCGATGATCTGGCTTGAAGAGGACACGCCGCCCTTCGACGCGGCGATTGTGGATTTCCCCGACCCGAACACCTTCGCGTTGGGGAAGCTCTACACGACGCGCTTCTACAAACTTCTCAGAGCCAGACTCACGCCCGAAGCGGCCTTGAGTGTGCAGTCCACCTCGCCGCTCTTTGCGCGCAACTCCTACTGGTGCATCGTCCGTACGCTCGAAGCCGCGGGCTTCTCGGTGCGTCCGTACTACACGGCCGTTCCATCGTTCGGCGTCTGGGGCTTCGCGCTCGCACGCCGCGCGCCCTTCGACATCCCCGCGCACGCGCCTACGGTCGAGCTTAAATTTTTAGACGACCAATCGCTCCCCGCGTTGTTCATGCTCTCGGCTGATTTGGGCCCTGTGCCCGTCGAGATCAATCGTCTCGACAATCAAGCGCTCGTTCGATACTACGAGGCGGAGTGGCGTCGCTACGAGTGAGCGCAAGTGCCTCTACTGAATGAGCGCAAGCGCTGCTCGTGTGAGCACAGTTTACGAGTGAGCACGGTTTAAGGAGACGCAGATGGACACTCGACCGACCGGCGATCAACCACGTCCACGCGGCATCTTGTTGCTGTCGGCGGTAATCTTCTTCGTGACGGGAGGCTTCAACCTCTTGCTCGGCGAGTGGCTGCGCGCGGCGTTCTTCCTCGGTGTTGGATTCGTCTTCCTGAAGGGCAGAGAGATCGACCGTTGGCCGAAGGCGGCGCGCTACCTCATTATCGTCGTGGTCGTGGCGCTCTCAGTTGCCATGTTCGTCAGGCTGATTTTCGACGCGAAGGCGCTCAAGTAACTTCGCGTCGGCGCGGCGTGAAAGGGTAACCAGCCGAGCGAAGATTTCAAGGGCCACTGACCGAATCGAAGACTTCGATGAATGGACGCGGACTCACGAGAAGAGAGGTGCTCGCAGCCTTCCTCGGCATGCCCTTCGCGCTCGCCGCGTGTCGCACGCCGCAGGGCGGGAGCGCCGCCGCGCCTCTGCCCGAAGGCGAGATCGTCGGCGCATCTGATGGTATAGGCCATCTGATTCGCGACGGGTTGAGGCCGGAGCCGCAGACGTGGGAGCGCGTAGGCGTTTGTATAGTCGGCGGCGGCGTGGCGGGACTCGCCGCCGCCTGGAGATTTTTGCGTGCGGGGTTTGAAGACTTCGTGCTGCTCGAACTCGAAGAAGCGCCGGGCGGGACTGCGCGCTCGGGCGAGGCGCACGGCGTCGTGCCTTACCCCTGGGGCGCGCACTACCTGCCCGCGCCGTTGAAAGAGAACCGCGCGCTCGTCTCGCTCTTGGGCGAGATGGGCGTGCTCGAAGGCGCGGACTCCGAAGGGCAGCCCGTCGTCGCGGAGCAGTTCATCTGCCGCGACCCCGAGGAGAGAGTCTTCTACCGTGGGCGCTGGTACGAAGGTCTCTACCTGCACGCGGGCGCGTCGGATGAAGACGCGCGGCAGCTTCAAATCTTCAACGCCGAGGTTGACCGTTGGGCGGGCTTCCGCGACGCGAAGGGGCGAAGAGCCTTTGCCATTCCCGTCGCCAACTGCTCGGACGACGCGGAGGCGACGGCGCTCGACCGCGTCTCGATGGCCGAGTGGTTGAGGCAACGCTCTCTCAACTCGGAGCGACTGCGCTGGCTCGTCGATTACGCGTGCCGCGACGACTACGGGTTGAGCTTCGAGCAGGCGAGCGCGTGGGCCGGTCTCTTCTACTTCGCCTCGCGCATGAAGCGTCCGGGTGCGGAGGCGCAGTCGCTCATCACGTGGCCCGAGGGCAATGGCCGCCTCGTCCGTCACCTTTATGAGCAGACGCGCGCACGCGTGCGACTCGGCCTCGCCGTCGCGGACGTGCGCCCGTCCGAAGGCCCAGAGGGAAGAGGGGCGGCTTACGTTAAGAGTCGTGGTGTACGAGACGGCGTCGAGAGTCGTAGCACCGGCGCGGCCCTTGGAAGCAGCAACGCACAGGGCGGCGTGGAGGTCGTCGCCGTCACGCATGAAGGTCGGGGCGCGTTCGGATTTCGCGCAGACCGTGTCGTCTTCGCCGCGCCGCAGTTCCTGTCAAAGTATCTCATCAAGCCATATCGCGAGGGCGCGTGTCCGGCTCACGTCGCGGAGTTCGAGTACGGCGCGTGGATGGTCGCGAACCTCTTTCTCGAAGACAGGCCGCGGCAGGGCCTTGGCTTTCCCTTAGCTTGGGACAACGTGCTCTATGACAGCCCCTCGCTCGGCTACGTCGTCGCCACGCACCAGCGCGGACTCGAACGCGGGCCCACGGTCTTCACCTACTACTACCCGCTCACGGACGCGAACCCACGCGACGCGCGCACACGCCTGCTCTCAACGGGGCGCGACGCTTGGGCCGACGTGGCGCTCTCAGACCTTCAGCGCGCGCACGCAGACATACGCTCGCTCACCAGTCGGCTCGACGTGATGCGCTGGGGGCACGCGATGATTCGCCCGCGCGTTGGCTTTCAGTGGGGCGGCGCGCGCCGCAAGGCTCAAGAGCCATACGGCCCTATCCACTTCGCACACACAGACCTCTCGGGCGTCGCACTCTTCGAGGAGGCTTTCGACCACGGCCTGCGCGCCGCCGAAGAAGTTCTCGCCGCGCGCGGAATAAAATCAGAGAGTCTGCGGACGTGAGGCGAGGCGGAAGCCCGACCGTGAGGGAGGGCGTCAGGAACGCTGAACGATGAACTGAAGACTA
>JAVRON010000063.1:0-3051 GCA_032162705.1 Acidobacteriota bacterium | reverse complement strand
TGGGAACGCTGAACGATGAACTGAAGAAAGGCGACCAGTCTTCAGTTCATCGTTCAGCGTTCCCACTTCCGCGTTTTTGACGGGGTGCGTCAACGTGACTGTTGTCGTGCCCGGTCGCTTGTAGTATAAAGACCGGCGGCGTGACCCCTCCGCGCTCCTTCCGCCCAGAGGTGTCGGGCGAAGGCGTTAAGGGGACGCGCCGTTTCCCTATCCGCACGACTTCAGTTTTCCACAGGCCGACTCCCGATGGCACAATTCTTAGCCGACTCGTCCCGCGAACAGATGTTGGAGCGCCCGCTGCCGCATAGCGCGGAAGCCGAGCGCGCCATCCTCGGCGCAATCGTCCTCGACAACGCGCTCGTCAATCAGGCCATCGAGCTTCTGCGCCCCGACGACTTCTACATCCGCGCGCACCAGCTCGTCTTCCGCGCAATGATTGGACTAAGCGAGCGCGGCTCGGAGATCAACCCCATCCTCCTCGGCGAAGAGCTGCGGCGCGAAGGTTCTTTGGAGCAGACGGGCGGCATCGCTTTCATCTCTGAGCTGACCTACGGACTGCCGCACTTCACCAACGTCGCCGCCTACGCAAAGGTAGTCAAAGACCACTCGCTGATGCGCCAGCTCGTGCGTGTCGCCAACAAGATCACGAGCGAGGCTCTGGAAGGCGAGGAAGAGGCCACGCTCATCCTCGACCACGCCGAGCAGATGATCTTCGCGCTCGCCGACGAGCGCACACGCCAGGGCTTCTCGCACATCAAGCCCGTGGCCGACCAGCTTCTCGAAAAAGTTCAGGAGATGGCGGGCCGCTCCGCAATGCTGACCGGACTCACGACCGGCTTTACCGAACTCGACACGATGACCTCCGGCCTCCAGCCCTCAGACCTCGTCATCATCGCGGCGAGGCCGTCAATGGGAAAAACGAGTCTGTGTCTGACGCTGGCGCAGAACGCGGCGATACAGGCGGGCGCGGTCGTCGGCGTCTTCTCGCTTGAGATGTCGAAGGAGTCGCTCGTCATGCGTATGCTCTGCTCGGAGGGGCGTGTGGACGCACACCGCTTCCGCAGCGGCTATCTCTCGCGTGACGAGTGGGCGCGGCTCGCGGGCGCGCTGGGCACGCTCGCCGAGGCGAAGATTTTCATCGACGACACGCCCGGCATCTCCGTCCTTGAGATGCGCGCGAAGTCGCGTCGCCTCGCCGCCGAGCAGAAGCGTCTCGACCTCATCGTGGTGGACTACATGCAACTGATGTCAGGCTCCTCGCGTCGAGTCGAGTCGCGCCAGCAGGAGGTCTCGCAGATTTCGCGCGAGCTGAAAGGATTGGCGAAGGAGTTGAACGTACCACTGGTTGCACTCTCACAGCTCTCCCGCGCGCCCGAGGCCCGCAGCGACCACCGCCCGCAGCTTTCAGACCTGAGAGAAAGCGGAAGTATTGAGCAGGACGCAGACCTCGTCGCCTTCATCTACCGCGAGGAGCAGTACAGCCGCACGGAGGAGAACTCGGGAACTGCCGAACTGATCGTCGCCAAGCAGCGCAATGGCCCGACGGGGACGATCAATCTCGCATTCTTGAAAGAGTTCACACGCTTCGAGAATATGTGGCGCGAGTAGCGGCTCGTTGACGATGCGTGTAGCTACTGGGCGGCGCATGTGAAAGCTGCTTCGGTTGAATTTTACGAACGGCCGTCGGGTTTTCCGGCGGCCTTCGTTTTATCTGTCGGGCTTTCCGGCGGCCTTCCGTTTATGCGAGACTGCGGGCCGCGGGTTTTCACATTCTTTATCTCGACGGCGTGGATGCAAGATGACTGAATCGGAGCTTGCGGGCGGTCGCCCGACGTGTGCGGAGATTGATCTTGACGCGCTGGCGGCGAACTTCCGCGCGGTGCGCGCGCATGTCCGCGAGGGCGTGAAGGTGATGGGTGTGGTGAAGGCGGATGCATACGGCCACGGGGCTGTGGAGTGCGCGCGCAGGCTTGAGGCGGAGGGGGCGGAGTGGTTCGGCGTGGCGACGCCGGAGGAGGGAATCAGGCTGCGCCGCGCAGGTGTGAGCCGACCCGTCCTCAGCTTCGGCGGCTTCTGGGCGGGTCAGGCCGGAGAGTGTATCGAGCAGGGAATCGTGCCCGTCGTCTACCGGCTCGACATGGTCGAGGCGCTGGACGCGGCGGCGCGCGCGGCGAATGTGTTGGCCGACGTACACGTGAAGGTTGATACGGGTATGGGGCGGCTCGGCGTGCGCTACGACGAGGCGGCTGAGTTCGCGGACGGTCTGCACGCATTCAATAACGTCCGCGTCGATGGATTGATGACGCACTTCGCGGCGGCAGACGAACCCCGCCGCGACTGTTTCACGGAGGAGCAGTTGGGGCGTTTCCGCGAAGCGGTCGCGGCGTTCCGCGCACGCGGTCATCACCCAACCTATGAGCACATGGCAAACTCCGCCGCCACGTTCGCGCACACGGAGACGTGGGGCAACATGGTTAGACCGGGCGGCGTGCTCTACGGACTCTGGCGCGACATTCTACCGCCGCTCGCCGACGGGCCGAAGCTGTTGCCGGTCATGTCCGTTCGTTCGCGCGTCACGCTCGTCAAGCGAGTCCACGCGGGCGAGACCCTCGGCTACGGCTGCACGTACGAGGCTGCGCGCGAGATGAAGGTGGCGACCATCCCCATCGGTTACGCGGACGGTTATGTGCGCGCGCTGTCGAATCGCGGGCGCGTCGTCGTGGCGGGTAAGCTCGCGCCCGTCGTGGGTCGCGTCTCGATGGACTTGACGCTGGTGGACGTAACGGATGTCGAGGGCGTCGAAGTCGGCGAGCGCGTGACTCTGTTCGGCGCGGACGCCGGTGTGACTATCCCTGCGGAAGACCTCGCGCAGACCGCCGGGACGCTCTCTTACGAGATTACGTGCGGCATCAGCGCACGCGTGCCGCGCTGCTTCTTGTAAGAGTGATAAGATGGCGCGGCGTTTAAAGCGGTGAACTATGAACGCCTGAACGATGAATTCGTAGAGTAGCTTTCACTTGAATGTACTGTGAGTTGAGTTCACCGCAGAGG
>JAVRON010000062.1:0-14833 GCA_032162705.1 Acidobacteriota bacterium | reverse complement strand
ACTTGAATCCCTCTGCGCCCCCTCTGCGTTCTCAGCGCCTCTGCGGTTAATTCAATTCGCGCAACACTCAAGTTAAGATTGACCCCGACGATGGACAGCTCATCCGTTCAAAACTCTTCCGCGCAACTCACACACGCGGTCGCGCGCATTCTCGACGAGGGCGCGTTGGCCGTGCTCGCCACGGTTGTGGAAGCAGGGAACGGCGTCGGCGCTAAAATCCTGCTGGAAGAGACGGGCGGGCGGACGGGCACGACCGGCGACGCGGCGCTCGACGAAGCGCTCGCCGTGCATGCGCCGTTGTTTCTCGCCACGCGCGTCGAGGCGCGGACGCTGTGCGTCGAGGAGTTCGCGCCCGCGCTCGAAGCGTGGCGCACGGCGCGCGTTCTGTTCGAGCGGGTCGAGCCGGAACCGCGCGTCGTCGTCTGCGGCGCGGGGCACGTCGGCGCTGCGCTTGCGCGTCTGGCTCACGCGGTCGGCTATCGCGTCACGCTTCTGGACGACCGCGAAGATTTCGTCGCGCGCTCGCGCTTCCCCGCTCAAGACATCGAACTCATCGCCGCGTCGGATTGGACGCGCTCGCTTGCCGCAAGCATCGGGACGGGGCGCGGCGTCTACGTGGCGGTCGTCACGCGCGGCCACAACGAGGATGAGGAGTGCATGCGCGCCGTTCTGTCCGTGCGCCCGGACTACGTCGGCATGATCGGCAGCCGACGCCGCACCAACATCGTGCTCGGGCGACTGCGAGAGACGGGCTTCAAAGAGGAACAGCTTCGACAGGTGCGCGCGCCCGTCGGCCTCGACATCGGTGCGGTCTCGCCCGAAGAGGTCGCACTCTCCATCCTCGCCGAGATCGTCGCGCACCGGCGCGGCGGCACGGGCCAGCCGCTGTCCGTCTGGAGAAGGGCTTAACGTTGAAGAACTACAGGGCGTAGCTTCTCAAAACTCGCCGCCGGATAAATGTCGCGCATCTTCAAATAGAAACCAATGTTTCGCATCTTCAAATCGAAACTCAGAATCGGGTGTCTGACATTTGGCGTCGTGTTTATCGTTCTGGCTGCGTGGGCGTTGTGGCTTGAGCCATCTTCGCTCACCGTCCAGCGCGTGAGTCTGGCAACCCCGAAGTGGCATGCGGAGCATGCGGACATGAAGATCGCCGTGCTCACAGACCTGCACGTCGGTGCGCCGCATATGGGACTCAATCAACTTCGCCGCGTCGTCGAGCGGACGAACGCCGAAGCGCCGGAAATCGTTCTTCTGCTTGGCGACTTCGTCATCGGCGGGCCGAAGGACGAGGGCGGCATGGAGGGCGGTGTGGTCGGCGGAACCTTCGTCGAGCCTGAGCCGATTGCCGCGGAGCTGAAAAATCTACGCGCGCCGCTCGGCGTCTTCGCCGTACTGGGCAACCACGATTGGTGGTACGACGGCGAGCGCGTCACGCGCGCTCTGCAAGGCGCTGGAATCGTCGTGCTTGAGAACAGGGCGGTGCGAGTCGAGCGCGGCGGGCGCGGCTTCTGGCTGGCAGGCGTCGCCGACCTTTGGACACGGACGCCGGACATCGCGGGCACGCTCCGACAGGTCGAAGGCGACGACCCAGTGCTCCTGATTACACACAATCCAGACATCTTCCCCGATGTGCCGCCGCGGGTTAGTCTCACCATCGCCGGACACACGCACGGCGGCCAGGTTAATCTGCCATTCATTGGCAGACCCGTCGTGCCTTCAAAGTTCAAACAGAGGTACGCGATGGGGCACGTTGTCGAGGGGGGCCGTCATCTCTTCGTCAGCGGCGGCGTCGGCACGAGCATCGTCCCCATACGGTTCCGCGTCCCGCCCGAAATCGTCATCCTGAAGTTAGAGGCTAATCCCTAGCTACTGCTGTTCAGAGCAGGCCGGGGATGAAGGCGTGGACGCGGCGGGCGTAGTCGCCGAACTCTGGGCCGAAGGTCTCGCGGAGTAGTTTCTCTTCGCTGCGGACGCGGATGAGTGTGCCGATGATATAGACAATGACGGCGGTGGGGAGTGGGTTCAGAAAGATTCTCATGTCAGCCGGTCGGTTCTCATGTCAGTCGATTGATTCTCATGTCAGACAATCGGGGCGTTGAGCGGAGAGGCGGCGGAGTCCGCGAGATGCTGCTCAAGCTTCCTCCGGCGCTTGCCCATCATCCAGCCGTGGAGGGTTAGGACGGGGGCGACGAGCCAGTAGATCATGCCGGCCAGAAACATGTAGCGAGGATTGCGCGTGAGCGCGATGCCCGCCGAGACCATTCCGACGAGCGCCAGCAGCGAGTTCTCCTGACACCAGATGCGCGTATCGAAGGTCTCAAGCTCATTCAGTCCGAGCGCCACACGTCTGCGGTAAGCGTGCAGGTAGAGGAGCGCGAAGATGGCGAAGACGGCGGCGAAGCCAAGCCCGTAGATCGCCATCATCGTCGGTATCTGCTCGGTGCGTACCACCGGCTCGACGTGTCCTCCGGTGGTCTGGACGGTCGAGCCGAGGCCGAGGAAGGGGTTGATGATGAGCGTCCAGACGAACTTGAGCGGGTAGACGTAGAAGAGGACGACGAAGAGCAGACAGGCCGTCATACAGATGACGACGTTGTCGTTGAGTCCATAGCGCCGGAAGAATTTGTACTGCGTGAACCAGACGTGGAAGAGCATCGCGAAGGTGATGGCGAAGGCGAGGAAGCCGCGCATCGTCACTAGCAGCTCGTCGAACGTGCGCGGCACTTCGAGCGAGACGACCAGCAGCGTGATGGCGAACGCGATGACGCCGTCGCTCAAAGCCTCGATGCGCGAGACTTCGCCGAGGCCGCGCAGGCGGAAGCCATCCTGCACCTCAACCTCTCTTTTCAACAGACTCTCACGAATCATCCTTGCTCCTTGCGGTTTCGGTGGGACATAGGCATTTTAGAGTTCGCCGCCCGCACAGGCGCGTGAACCCACGGGCGGCGAGCATTATTCCCGTTCGGGGCAGCGATAGCAAGACTCATGCGGACGGCGCACACTCAACCTCAACCAGCACGAACGACGCGCGCGAGCGGCATGTTCCGCGCGCTGGCGCATCGCAACTTCCGTCTGTTCTGGGCGGGCGCGTTCCTGTCGAACGCGGGCACGGCGATGCAGTCGGTGGCGCAGAGCTGGCTCGTCTTACAGTTGACCGATTCGGGCACATGGCTCGGTGTGGACGTTTTCGTGGGGACGGCTCCGGGGCTTCTGCTGACTCTGGTCGGCGGCGTCATCGCCGATAAGGTAGACCGCAAGCGCCTGCTCATCTACACGCAGGCCATCGCAGGGCTGTCGGCGCTCATTCTGTCCGTTCTCGTCTGGACGAACACGATTCGCTGGAAGGGCGACGTGCGACGCGTCTCGGACGTGTGGATGGTGCTCGTGCTGACGTTTGTGACGGGCTGCTGCTGGGCCATCTCGGGCCCTTCATACCAGGCCATCACGGTCGATCTGGTCGAGCGCGAAGACCTCGCCAACGCCATCGCGCTCAACTCTTCACAGTTCCAACTGGGTCGCGTCGTCGGGCCCGCGCTGGCCGCCTTAACAATACGACTGCTCGGGATGTCGGGCTGCTTCCTCGCCAACGGGCTTTCCTACGTTGCCATCGTCGTGGCGCTCACGCAGGTCAGGTTCGAGAGGCCGAGCGCAATCGAAGAGGGGACGAGCGCGGAACGGAAGATGGAACAGGAGACCGAACGGGAGACGGAAGGGAAGGCGAGTGCCGAAGGCGGGACGGAGTTTGGAGGCGCGACGCTGGCGGAGGCGGGAAGCGGAGTCGTACAGGTTGAACGGCGTTCGATGTGGCGCGATCTCGCGGAAGGAATCAGCTATGTGAAGGGTCGCCCGAGGGTGCGCGTGCTGCTTCTGTGCTCGACGGTCGTGTGTCTGTTCGGCATGCCGTACCTTGTGCTGATGCCCCTGTTCGCGCGCAACGTGTACGGGTGGGGCGAGACCGGCCTGTCCTTGTTGATGGGCACGGCGGGCGTGGGCGCGCTCGTCGGGGCGCTCTCGCTCGCGTACCTCGGAGACCTCAGGCGCAAGGGGCTGTTCCTGCTCGGCAGCGTGCTTGCGGGCGGGACTTGCATCACGGGCTTCGCGTCGGCGACGACGCCGGGCGTGGCGTTCCCGATGCTCTTCGGCACGGGACTCTCGTTGGTCTGCTTCTTCGCGCTCGGCAACACGCTGGTGCAGCAACTCGTCACAGACCAGATGCGCGGGCGCGTGATGAGCATGTGGATTCTGACCATGATCGGGACGCTTCCGTTGGGGAGCTTTCTCTCAGGCGCGGCGGCTGACCGCTTCGGCCCGCGCCCCGTGCTGGCCGCGTGCGGCCTCGTCATCGTCCTCTTTGGCCTCACGGTGGGACTTCGCAATCCGCGCCTGCGGGAGATTTGAGACGCCGAGAACCTTCGAGGCGCTCAAGCTTCTTCGTCGTCGCGGAACATTCTTTCCAGAGGAGTCAGCCCGCGTTCGTTGAACTGCGGGACGGGTGGGCGTGAAGCGTCGTCGAGCGCGTGTGTCGGCTCGTTTGCGCCGAGGCTGAGCGGAGTCGTCTCTGCGGAGTGGAGTCCGAGAGAAGTCCGAGCCGGTCGGGCAACGTTCTCACAGGTTGAGAGATTCAGAGTCGTAGTCTGTGTCTGTGTACGTCGGAGCAGGGCCGGGAAGAGGTGGAACCATTGCGCGTAGCCGATGCCCATCGCCACCGCCCAGAAAGCGAAGCGCTCCATGACGGCGTGCGCGGGCGAGTGGAAGGGGAACATGAGCAGGTCGCCGAGCGGGAACGAGAGCAGAAACATTAATGCTTCGAGGAGGGAGCCTGGGGCGTTGAAGTAGAACAGCGTCTCGTGCTCGCCGGGCGAGATGCTGTAGACGACGAGCACCGTCGTGCAGAGCAGCAGCCAGGGCTTTCGCAGGTTCGTCTGGAAAGGGTTCTGCATCGCGTTCCTCCAGTGTACGCGTCCGCGCGTCAGACTTTTCGGCAGTAGCTTTAGACACGGAGTTCCTCAAGTTTGTTCCTCACATATTCGAGTCCAAGGGGTGCGTTCAAAAACGCAAGGAACGGGGCGGGGCGTCGTTCTACGGGCAGAAGGTCGGGTTTTGCGTTTCGGAGACTCGTCCGGCCCGTGCGAATCCGCAGAAAACTTTTGAGGAGTAAAGTAATGCGAACCTTTAGAGACTTGATGTGCCTCTTCTTCGGCCTCGTGCTGTTGGCGCTTGCGACGGCGACCGCCGACGCGCAGGGCGTCATCGTTCCCGGCCCGTGCGGGCGCTGTCCCGTACGCCCAAGTCCGGGGCCCCTCCCGCGCTCTCTGCCCGTCAAGTCGATTAAGATCGACACGAAGATCAACTCGCAGGTAGCGACGACGCACGTCGAGCAGATATTTCGCAACGACTCCGACGCCGTGCTCGAAGGCACGTATCTTTTCCCCATCCCCGAGTCGGCTTCCGTGTCGGAGTTCGCCATCTGGGACGGCGACCGGCGTCTGGTCGGCGAGGTGCGCTCGCGCGAAGAGGCTCGCAAGATTTACGATGAGATCGTCCGGCGGCAGCGCGACCCCGGACTATTGGAGTATGCGGGGCGCGACCTCTTTCAGGCGAGCATCTTCCCCATCCCGCCCCACTCGGATAAGAAGCTTGAGCTGACCTACACCCAAGTCTTGAAGGCGGAGGGCGGCACCGTGGCCTATCGCTATCCGCTCGGCACGGGGCGCAACGTCGCGCCGGTCGTCGGCACGGTCTCGGGCGGCATCGAGATTGAAGGCCGCGAAGCGCTTCGCAATATCTACTCGCCGAGCCACGAGATCGACGTGGCGCGCAAGGGCGAGCACAACGCGCGCGTCTCCTTCGAGTCGAAGACGGGCCAGGAGCCGCAGGACTTCCAACTCTTCTATACGCTCTCGGACGCGGACTTCGGTGTAACGCTCCTGACGCACCGCGAGCCGGGCAAGGCTGGCTTCTTCCTCTTGACCATCTCGCCGAAAGACGAGTTGACCGAAACCGAGTACGCGGCTAAGGACATCATCTTCGTCCTCGACACGTCAGGCTCGATGGCCGAGGCCGGGAAGATGGAGAAGGCGCGCGCCGCACTGCTCTTCGGCGTGCGGAGTCTCCGCCCCGCAGACCGTTTCAACGTCATCAACTTCGCGGGCGAGGAGCACCTGATGACGACGGGACTCTTACAGGCGGATGATGCGGGACGCGCTCTCGGCGAGCAGTTCATCAGCCAGTTGAAGCCGGTCGGCGGCACGAACATCAACGGCGCACTCCTCGCTGCGATGAGCCAGTTCGACCGGAGCGAGCGCCCGCGCTTCCTCGTCTTCATGACGGACGGGCTGCCGACGGTCGGCGAGACTAATATCGGGCGCATCGCCGAGAACGCGCACGCCGCGCGCGCGCCCGGCGTGCGTCTGTTCACCTTCGGCGTCGGCTACGACGTGAACACGGCGCTGCTGGATAAGCTCGCGGCTGAGAACGGCGGCGTGGCCGAATACGTCGAGCCGCGCGAAGACCTTGAAGTCAAAGTCTCGAACTTCTTCGCGAAGATAAATTATCCGGTGCTGACGAATCTGACGCTGGACATGGGCGGCGTCGAGACCGATCTCATCTACCCGCGCGAGATGCCCGACATCTTCCGCGGCACGCAGGTTACGCTCATCGGTCGCTACCGCAACACCTTCGACGTGCGCAACTTCATGATCCGCCTGACGGGCAGGACGGGCGCGGCTACGCGCACATACACCTATGGCAACATAGACTTCCCGCTCACCGAGCAGCGCAACGACTTTTTGCCGCGGCTCTGGGCGACGCGCCGTGTCGGCTGGCTGATGGAGCAGATACGCACGAACGGCGAGCAGAAGGAGTTGACCGACGAGATCGTAGACCTCGGCACGCGCTACGGCATCGTCACGCCCTACACTTCTTATCTCGCCGTCGAGTCGAATAACTATGTGGTTAATGGGGCGGACAAAGACGAGGTGACCCGCATCGCCAGAGCGGGCAACCGGCGCGCAGAACCTGCGAACCGTCCCGCCGTGGTGGCTGGCGGCATCGGTGGGAGCGGTGGTGGCACCGGCTCTACCGCTATACCAATGAACGGGCGCGAGATGCCCGCGCCGCCGCCGAGAGAGGCCGCGAGGGCGAAGACCGGCGCGGTGGCCGTCCAGCAGAGCAAGCGCGACCGCGCGCAGCAGGAGGCTGTCCGCACGGACGATGAACAACCCTCTTCCGGCGTCCGCAAGGTCGGCGAGAAGACCTTCTACCTGCGCGAAGGCGTGTGGGTCGATGCCGAGTTCAAGGCGGAAGCGAAGCTGCCCGAGACGGCGCTCGACTTCGGCGGCGAAGAGTATTTCGCACTGCTCAAACGCGAGCCGCAACTCGCACGCTTCTTCTCGCTCGGCGAGCGCGTCGTGGTCGTCTACAAAGGGCGCGTCTATAGAGTGAGCAGTAAGCAGTGAGGAGTAGACAGTGAGGAGTAGACAGTAGACAGTAGACAGTAGACAGTAGAGAGTGGGTAGTTAAAAGCAAAGGTGAGTAAACGAAGGCAGCCGCGAATTAATCGTCCCACGGCTGCCTTCGCTTCTCTGCTTCCTACTGACTACTGACTACTGACTACTGCCTCCCCTTGTCTCGCTGCCGCCGATTCATGTACAAGTAATGATAAAGCTTGCAAGGGGCAACGGTCGGTTGGGTGGTTGACGGTCGCGAACTTCTTTTAGGAAAGAGTTGAGCTGAAGATGAGTTCAAGAGACTTGTGTCGTAGGGCCGCGCTGGTGTCGTGCGCGGCACTTTTTCTGTGGGCGACGTGGGCGGCGGCGGCGGGCGCGCGTGCGCAGGGCGCAGGCTGGGCCGGCGGGCGTGTGGGACGGGCGGGGAAGGACTTGAACGCCGTCTACTTCGCCGACTCGAAACGCGGCTGGGTTGGGGGCGACGGCGGCCTCGTCCTGCACACGGAGGACGGCGGGCGCAGGTGGGCGCAGCAGAACATCTCGACGAAGGAGAGCGTCAACGATATCTATTTCCGCAACGAGGAGGACGGCTATCTTCTCGCAGGCTCGCAGATTTTCACCACCGATAACGGCGGCGAGACGTGGCAGGTATCATCCACACGCCTTCTGTCACAGGACTACGGCGGCGCGGAGCCGGAGCTTTACAGCGTGCGCTTCACAAGCGACAAGCGCGGTTGGATCGTCGGCAGTTTAAGTCGCGGCCAGAACGTCATAGATAGCCTCGTGCTCTATACCGATAACGGCGGTGCGTCTTGGAAGCGTCAACGCGTGCCCGGACGCGACGAGCTGATTCATCTCGACTTCGACGGCAACAAGCGCGGTTGGATTGTGGGCAACGCCGGGCGCATCCTGCACACGCGTGACGGCGGCGAGAGTTGGACGCCGCAAAATTCGGGCACGACTGCCGCGCTCTATCACGTAGACTTTCAAGGGGGCGACGACGGATGGGCGGTCGGCGAGCGTGGGACGATCCTGCGCACGGAAGACGGCGGCCAGACCTGGAGGGCAGCGACCTCACCCGTGCGCTCGACGCTCCTGAGCGTGAAGTTCGTCAACGGGGACGAGGGCTGGGTCGTCGGACGCGGCGGCGTCATCCTCCGCTCCGACGACGGCGGGCAGAGCTGGAAACAGCAGGACAGCAACACACGGCAGAATCTCTTTGCACTTTTTTTCGACAAAAAGTTCGGCTGGACGGTCGGCGGTGATGGGCTTGTTCTGCGTTATGAAAGGTGAAAGTTTTTTTGAGCAACGCGGGAGGCGGCATGACGCATCCGAAGAGACAGCATAGCAGTTACCTGATTGGCTGCGTTGGGGAACGCGGCTGAGAGGTAAGTTGGATGGTTCTCCTGTGGTTTCCGCCCGGCGCTGGACGAAGCGTCGGGCGGTTTTTTATTCCGATCTGGTAAGGGTTTTATCCAGGTCTGGAAAGTTCTGTGATGGTGGCGAGGTGGTGGTCGTCGTGCTCGGCGACGAAGTGGGCCATGTCGATGACGCGCATCGGCTTTTGTAGGCGCGGGTGAAGCGCCGAAGCCGCGATCTCTGCTTCGCTCAGGGCTTCGAGCCGACGCACGAAGCTCTCGCGCGCGGCCCGAAAGCCCGCGAGCAGTTCTTCGAGACGCGCATGGTTGTGCCCGGCATCGAAGGTCTTGCGATTCGTCATGTCCGCCGCGCGCAAGGTCTTGAGGCGCTGCGCGTAGTCTTCGAGCCGGCCTTCGTGCAGTTCGTCGAGGTCGAGCAGGTGGCCTGCGTGTTCCTGAATCGACCACGCGCCCTCGCGGCTCGCCGTGAGCACAGGCGACGGTATCTCCCGCGTCAACTCTTCGAGACGGGCGGGAGTCCCGCGCAGACGCTCGACGACGCATGGGAAGACCCCGACCGGCAGCCGGAAGTCGAACTCCCGCTCGACCCACTTCGTCCTTCTCATCCTTAATGCGCCCTCATCAATTCGCCTCGGTGCGCCCTCATCAATTCGCCGCGCGCTCCGGTTTCTTCTCGCTTTTATCGAGCACGGCGCGGGCGATGGCGAGCGTGGCGAAGGCGCGTGGCGACTCGCCGTCGAATGTGCGCGCGAGGTCTGCGGCGCGCTGCATGTCTTCGCGTGCGAGGCGTGCGAAGATGTCGTTCAGGTCGAACGACTGCGCACTGTTGCTCGACATCATCGTCATATTTTTGGACTCGAAGCGCGTGTTGAGCCTGCCGTCCTCGCCCGTGTAGTCCTTCGCGGAGTTCGACGCCTTGACGACTTCGAGCATCACCTCCCACGCGCGTGGGCGGTCAAGTTCGACGAGTTGCGTAGCGATGGCGACGAGCGCACTGACGCGCTCCTTTGACGCCGCGTCGATGCGCTCCTTCGCCTCTGTAAGAGCCTCGTCGAGCAGTTCGACGGCGCGGCCCGGCTCGTTCTTCGAGACCAGACGGGCGGCCTCCGTGAGCGCCCACGTGCGCTGGATGCTGGTCAGGCTGCCGCCGCGTGCGAGCCTCAGAACCTCCGTTACCTCCTTGTCATTAACGGCAGCGCGCGTCGCCTCGAAATCGATGTACGCGCGCAGGCGCTTGCGCACGTCCGTGTCTTCAATCTTATTAAGAAACTCTTCAACGCGCGGGTCTTTCTGCTGCATCGCGTCGAAGACCGCATCGATGTAGACCGCGTCGCGGTCGTCGGCGGTCTTAGCGCCGTCGAGGCGGCTGAGCGTCTCCCCCACGCGGTCGCGGTTCGGGTCTTCGGGGACAAGCCCACGCGTGAGCGCGTTGTTCGTGCCGGGCTGCCGCATGCCCTCCGGCATGTCGGGCGTGAGCGAGGCCAACTTCCCGCGCAGCGCCGCCGTCATGTCCGGCGCGAACTGGTCGAAGAGCGGGAGCAGACGTGCGATGACCATGTACCAGCCCGCGCGACCCGCCGACGAGTGATCCTGATCGGGCGTCGGCGTGGGGCGCAAGAGGATTGAGGCAGCGGCGCGGAAGTAGGCCACGCGAAGCTGCGACGAGATGTCAGACGGCACGGGGAAGTTGCGCGCCCATGAGTTGGCGCTCGAACCGGCGTCGTGCGTGAAGGTCATGAAGAGGGCGGGCGAGAAGAGGTAGGACGCGAGCAGCGAGGCCGTGTTGGCGTCCGACGCAGGATTCATCGCGGCGCGGTTAACCAACGCCGCGTAACGCTCGTCCGCCGCCGGAGCCTTCTTTACGCGGAGGCGTGCGAGGAATTCAAGCGCGGGCGGGCTGACTGCGCCGAGCACGGGGTCTGCGAACTGTATGGCGCGCTCGATGTCGCCGTCTTCGAGGAGTTGAATCGCGAGCCTCAAGCGCTTTGCGACCGCGGGCGGCGTGTCGAAGGGGTCGGGTCTTTGCTGTCCGCCTTGCGCGGAGTCTGTGGGGCGCTCGTTGGAGGTGGCGGACGCGTCGGCCTCGCGCTTGCGCGCCTCGTCGAGCTTGGTGAGGAACTCTTCGCCGAGCGCGCGGTCGCGCTTCGCAGCGAGGCGCAGGACTTCCGTCCGCAGGCTCGGTGGTAACTGCATCGAGAAGTGGCCGCGCTCACGCGTCTGCCGCGCACGCTCCTCCGCCATAAGCCGGTCGCTCTCGGCGTCGGCTGACTCGGCCTCGTCCCACGCGCGGCGGAAGAGCGCACGCGCACGCTCGCGGTCGGTGTCCCACAAAGCATCGGCTGCACGCGCCTGGACACGTGCGCGTAAGGCCGGGTCGCGGAAGGTGCGTGCGTCGTCGGCCAGCGTGTTGACGAGCGAGATGGCGGACGTGCGTCGCACCTCTGCCATCGGGTCTACTTCAGCGGCGGCTGGCTTCTTCGCAGAAGTCTTTGCGGACTTGGTCTGCTGCGGCGATGGCTGCGGCTGCTGCGCTCGGACGCTTGCTGTCGAAACGAAGGAACAGACGGCGAGGGCAAGCAGGGAAACTCTTTTCAACATCACTTTTCTCCGACACGGACGTTTAGCGAATGAGAACTATAAACATGGATGGACAGGATTGGCAGGATGGGCAGAATACGAATTGAAGATTTGAAATTTCAAATTTGAGATTTGCAATTTGAAATCTCAAATCCGGAATCTCAAATCCGGAATTGCTTTACATCCTGCCCATCCTGCCCATCCATGTTAATTCCTGTGACCCGTACTGATAGTTCCAGAATTAATTCGCGGCGCTCAATTTAGTTCGCGGCGGCGGCGCGCTCCGGTTTCTTGATGAGCACGGAGCGGGCGATGGCGAGCATGGCTACGGAGCGCGGCCCTTCACTCTTGAGCATGCGCGCGAGTGCGGCGGCGCGCTCGAAATCTTCGCTCGCGAGTGTGGCGAAGACACCTGTCAGGTCGAACGACTCGACGTTGAAGTTCTGCGTCATCGCGCCGCCCCCTTTGAACTCAACGCGCACGGTTATCTCGCCGCCCTCGCCGCTGAACTCCTGAAGCGCGTTGGCGGACTTCACCACCTCATTCATCAGCTCCCATGTACGCGAGCGGTCGAGCACGGCGAGCTGCGTGGCGACGGCGATGAGCGCACGCACGCGTTCAGGCGAAGAGTCGTCGATGCGGCGAGCCTCGGCAGCGGCTTCGTCGAGCGCCTCGACCGCGCGACCCGGCTGCTCCTTCGTCAGCAGGCGCGCCGCCTCCGTGAAGGCCCAAGTGCGTTGGACTCTGGTCAAGTCGTCGCTGTGCGCCAATCGCAACGCGTCTTCGGCCTTCTTTGCGCGCACGGCCTCCTCGACGAGATGGAAGGCCATGTAGGCGATGAGCTGCTTGCGCGTGTCGATATCTTCGATCTTGTCCGCAAGCTCGCGCGCCCGTGCGGGGTCGGTAGAAGCCATCGCGGCCTCGAAGTAAATCATGTCGCGCTCGCCCGAACTCTTTGCGCGGTCAAGGCGATTGAGTGTGTCCTGCACGCGGTCGCGGTTCGGGTCTTCGGGCGTGATGCCACGCGTGAGCAGCGGGTCGTCGGGGCGTCGGTTCTGTTCGGGCGTGTCCTGTGCGAGCAGCGCCTGCCGCGCGCGCAAAGCCGCGGCCCTGCCGGGCGCGAAGCGGTCAAAGAGCGGGAGCATACGCGTGGCGACGACGTAGCCGCCGATGCGTCCCGAAGACGAGTGATCCTGATCGGGCGGGGACAGCGGGCGCAACAGAATGTTCTCCGCCGTAGCGAGAAAGGTGTCGCGCACGACGGAAGGGAGATTGGAGGGCGGCGAATTATCTCCGCGCCAGCGCCGCGTGTGGCTGTTGCCATCCGGACGGACAGTGACGTAAAGGAAAGGCGTGAAGACGTAGGACGAGAGCAGCGAGACGGTGTTGGCGTCCGATGCTGGGTCGGTTCCCGCGCGCATGAGGAGCGACATGAAGCGCTGGTCTGCCGCCGTCGCGTCTTTCTCGCGCAGAGTGTTCAGGATGTTCATGCCGAAGGTGTTGACGGGATAGAGCGCGGGGTCTGCGAACTGCATCGCGCGCTCGGTGTCGCCGCCGTCCAGAAGTTGCTGCGCGAGACCGAGGCGCTGCATCATCGCGGGCGGCGGGTTGTCCGGGTTGATGCGCTGCTCGGGCGTCTGCACGGGAGCCTGCGCGCCGCTCGTCGCCTCAGTGGCTTCATCCTTTCGCGACTCGTCCATCTTCGCTAAGAACTCCTCGCCGAGTGCGCGGTCGCGCTTAGCAGCAAGGCTCACAACTTCGCGGCGCATGTTGAGGAGGCCGCGCGCTCCGGCGCTGCCCTGCGCGATCTCTCGCCTGCGGCGCTCAGCATCCGTCAGGTGCTCTGTGTCTCGGTCGGCGTCTTCAGCCGCCTCCCACGCGCGGCGGAAGAGCGCACGCGCACGCTCGCGGTCGGTGTCCCACAACGCATCGGCTGCACGCGCCTGGACACGTGCGCGCAAGGCCGGGTCGCGGAAGGTGCGTGCGTCGTCGGCTAGCGTGTTGACGAGCGAGATGGCCGATGTGCGTCGCACCTCTGCCATCGGGTCTGCTTCGGCTGTCGTCTTCTTCGGGTTGGCCTTCTTCTGCGGGGCGGGAGCCTTCTGCGCGAAGACCCCCGGCGCGAGTGTCGAAAGGCAGAGCGCGCAAGCGAGGAGGCGTGTGGGTCGATTCATTTTCTAGTCCTCGATCCGTGAAGATTAACCGCGCCGTCGCGGCGGCGCACTCCGGATCATTGTTGAAAGGTACGGGGGACGTGCGCCGCTCGTCCGGATAGACGAATGCCTGCGCTCTGGTTGAGTTGGAAGCGTAAACGTCCGTCGGGGGAGACGAGTTCCAAAAAACTCTCGGGCCGACAGATTGAACCATGAATGTCGTCGGTGCAAGTTCGGCGGGAAGCGGTCTCTGCCGGAGCGGCGAGCGGGAAGGTAAGGGGACGCGAACGAGTAAGAAAAAAGCGCCGCCCTCATTTGAAGAAGGACGGCGCTCCGGTCTGTTCTGACGGAGGCCGGTCTGTTCTGTTGGAAGCTTTAGACGGCGATGACTTCGATGTCAGGGTCTATCTCCGCACGGATGAGACTCTCGATGCCCATCAGCGTGCCCGAGAGCGAGCTAGGGCAACTGCCGCATGCGCCTTGATAACGAATCTTGAGCGTCTTGTCTTCGAGCGAGAGCACTTCGAGCCAGCCGCCGTCCGACGCAAGGTAAGGGCGTATCTTCTCGTCGAGCATTTCGTTGATGCGCGCCAGGCGCGGGTCGTCGCTCATCAATGCGCCGAGCGCGCCGCCGATGCCGGACTGCGCGGATTGTTGCGGTGCGCCGCCGTTCGACGCCACCCCTTCGGCGGCACGTATCGGCACGGCCAGACGCGGCAGCAAGTCGTCCCAATCGGCCTCGTTCGCCTTCTCGACCGTAATCATCCGATCCATGTAGAAGACCGACGAGATATCGCCGACCGCGAACAGAGGCCCGGCCAAAGCGTCGCCCGCGGCCTCCTCGGCGTTGTGGAACGAGCGCGTCGCACCATTAGTGACCGGCTCTTTTAAGACGAACTTGATGGCGTTCGGATTCGGCGTCTCTTCAATGTTGTCGATCTTTGGCATCTCTCTCATCTCTCCCCTAACGATACTCTTTTACTCAAACCAACACGCAGCCTGGGAAGGCCAAAACCTTGAAGTGTGATTTTCGTCCAGCCACATTATACCTCGTTTCGGCGGGGGGCGCAGTTTTCCGCTGTTGCCCTGACGAAGCGGCGCGAACGGGCGACCAACGGACGGCTTCCGGACGGCGCGAAAAGAGGTTTCGCACGGCCTCTCGTTAGTAGGAAATTCTTGTTTTAACTCGACTTGCCACGTCACGCGCGATGGTGCCAATTTGACCGTCCGTCAAGTGAAAATTAATTTGTCAAAAGGGGAAAGTAAGCGTATA
>JAVRON010000061.1:0-9255 GCA_032162705.1 Acidobacteriota bacterium | reverse complement strand
CCTCTGCGGTGAACTGCCACTGACTCTAGACGCCACGTTAGCGTAACTAAGAGCGAAACAGTTTCCGCCCTCACAGGGATTAACCGACGGAGGATTGATGACGAGGGAAGTGAAGAGAATCGCGGTCGTGCCGGGCGACGGCATCGGGCCCGAAGTCATAAGCGAGGCAGTGGGCGTGCTCGAACGCTTGCGCGAGACTCACGGCGTCGAGCTTGAGCTGAAGCACTTCGACTGGGGCGCGGACAAGTTCCTGAATGAGGGCGTGACCTTGCCCGAAAGCGCTCTCGAAATGCTCTCGCGAGAGTTCGACTCGATACTCGCCGGAGCGTTCGGCGACCCGCGCGTGCCCTCGAACCAACATGCCGAAGACATCCTGCTCGGCATGCGTCGCGGCCTAGACCTCTACATCAACCTGCGCCCCGTGCGTCTGCTCCACGCACGGCTCACGCCCCTGCGCGACCGCACAATCGATGACATCAATTTCGTCGTCTTCCGCGAGAACACAGAGGGCGCATACAGCGGCGCGGGCGGCTTTCTCAAAAAGGGAACGCCGGACGAGATCGCCACGCAGGAGGAGCTGAACACGCGCAAAGGCGTCGAGCGCATTATCGTCGCGGCCTTCGAGTACGCGCGCGCGCGTGGCTTCAAGCGAGTCACGATGGCCGACAAGTCGAACGTGCAGCGCTTCGGTGGCGACCTCTGGCAACGCGTCTTCAAAGAGGTGTCGGCGCGCTTCGCAAGTATTGAGGCGAACCATCAGTACGCCGACGCGACGGCGATGTTCATGGTCTCGAACCCGAGCCAGTACGGCGTCATCGTGACGAACAATCTCTTCGGCGACATCCTGACAGACCTCGGCGCGGCCTTGCAGGGCGGCTTGGGCCTCGCCGCTTCGGGCAACATTCACCCCGGTCGCGTCTCGCTCTTCGAGCCTGTCCACGGCAGCGCGCCGCCGCTCGCGGGCAAGCTGGAGGCCAATCCGGCAGGGGCTATCCTCAGTGCGGCGCTGATGCTAGAATACCTGGGCCACGTCGAAGCGGCTGAAGAGGTCGAGCGAGCCGTCCGCGAATCCGTCGCCGAAGGCGAGACGACGCGCGACCTCGGCGGCACGCTCTCGACGACGCAGGCGGGCGAGAAGATCAGGGGAAGAATCAGGAGGAGTGATAAGTGATAAGTGGTAAGTGATAAGAAGAAAAGCAGCATCCATTCTTTCTCATCACTTATCACTCATCACTCATCACTTATGACCAATGTCGAAGGGTCAGGAAACAGCACAGAGGCTGGTTGCCATCGTCATTATCATGGCGATGCTGGGCGTGATGGGCATCCCTTTGACGGTCATCTTCTTTTTTGCGACCGTGGTCTACTTCGTCTGGCGTGCCGTGCAGCGCTCAGAGCAGCAGGACGTGAAGAACATCTTCGACTTCTACATCGCTGCCAACGAAATCCTGCGCGACGAAGAGAAGCGCTGGTACGGCTTTGAGATCAACCAGGTCATCGGCGAGGGCGAGCGCGTGCTGCACATGATGGCCGACCCGCCGCCGCTCGTCTACTTCACGCTCGGCGCGCTCTATCATCGTGCGGGCGAGCACGACCCGGCGGCGGAACACCTCGCCTACGTGCTCGAAGACGAGACCGGCGACGAGCACGCGCGCTTGCAGCCATCGACCGAGCTGCGGCGCTACGTCGAGGTTCTGCGTCGCATCGAGCGCGAACCGGCTGAAGCCCCACAGACGATGGCCGCTATCCGCGGACTCGAACGCGCACGCCGCGCGCGTGCGGCCACGATGCTCGACGAAAGCCGCGAGCGCCTGCGCGCGCTATCTCAAGGGGCGATGCCCTCCGCCCACGCCGTGAAGCGGACGGAGGAGAGCGGGCTGCACACACTGACGGGCAAGAGGCCACCGCACACCACGACACCCACCGTGCCTCCGCCTATCTCCGACGTGCTGCGCGATCTATACGAAGAAGAGAAGAAGACAGCTTGAGCTTCAGTGCGAGCTATCGAAAACGCGGCGACTCTCGAAGGGGTCGCCCGCGTTTTTGTTTTGGGCGGGGAAATTTATAGTTTAGACAGAAAATTGTCTGTGATGAAACTCTTCTCACTGGTATCATCTGCTAACATTCCTGCCAACAGTTGAACGGGGTCGTCTTTGCCCGCTGCGGGGAAGTCCTCAGACGGTTCTGGTCGTAATGGAATCTGGAAAAAAAGTCGGCAGCTACATCGTCGAAGAGCAGATCGGTCGCGGGGGGATGGGCGTCGTCTACCGCGGGCGGCACGAGAAGCTTCTGCGCGTCGTCGCCATCAAGTCCATCAACCCGCGCGGCACGCACGACCTGCGCCGCCTGCGCCATCGCTTCGAGCGCGAGGCGTACGTGCAGGCACAGCTCGACCATCCCGGCGTCGTCAAAATCTACGACTACATCGTCTCCGAGCAGACCTACTTCATCGTCATGGAGTACGTCGATGGCCGCTCGCTCGCGCAGTTGATTGCAGAGCATCCGGAGGGATTGCCTGTCGAACGTGCGCTCGACCTCTTCGAGCAGATTCTCGAAGCCATCTCCTACGCGCACAACTTTGTCTACCGTGACGAGCAAGGCGCGGAGCATCGCGGCATCGTCCACCGCGACTTGAAGCCGCCGAACATCATGGTCACCGACGGCGACCGCATCAAGGTCACGGACTTCGGCATCGTCAAACTGGTTGGTGCGTCGGCGACCGACACGTCGAAGATCGCCTACGGCTCGCCGCGCTACGTCTCGCCCGAGCAGGCGGCGGGCGAAGAACTCGACCAGCGCTCGGACATCTACTCTCTCGGCGTCATCCTCTACGAGATGCTGACCGGCGAGCCGCCCTTTGGTGGTCGCGCGGGCAGTAAGGAGGGTTGGGCGCGGACTGAGATACTGCGCGCGCATCGAGAGCAACCGCCGCGCCCGCCGTCGGAACTCAACCACGCCGTCACGCCCGCTGTCGAACGTGTCGTGCTGCGCGCACTGGAAAAAAAGCCCGAGCGCCGCTTCGCCTCCGCCGCGGATTTTCTGCGCGCCGTCCGCAAGGCGCGCGGTCATGAAAGCCACGCAATCTCGCCTGAGCACGTGAGCGTCCCTCCCGAGTCGGCTGAGAAGGGCACGGGGCTTCTGGGCGAGCCGACCGAAGAACTGGCGCACGACCCTTATCACACGCAGCCTCTCGCCTCCGAGACTTGCGGAGTTTGCGGCGCGGGGTTCGAGAGCGGCGAGCTTGTCTGCCGCGAGTGCGGTCACGACCTCACCTCCTCGCCCGCGACCGCCGAACTCGCACGGCAGGAGATAACGTCGCGGCAGGGCCGGCAGGGTTTGAAACTCTTCGGGCTATCGGTCGCGTTGCTCCTGCTGCTCGCCTCGCTCGTCTACTTCGTCCGCAGCTTTGACGTTTCGACCTCGAAGCAGAGTGACGAGCCGCCTGCGTCAAACGCCGCACCGACGCCTTCTGCAAGCGACACGACTGCGCCCGAGACTCCACCTACGGGCGCGGGCGTCGCGGCGCTCGACGCGGACGTGAATGTCGATTCATCCTTTGACGGTTACAACAAGGGGCCTCTGACGGACGGCGTGACGGACGTGCGCGAGATCAAGGCGAAGCGCTACAACCAGGGCAACTGGGTTTCGGCTGAAAGCCCTGTGGAGCACTGGATCGAACTTGGCTTCCGTCGTCCCACACGCGTCACGGCGGTCTACGTCTACTGGGGCTTTGACCGCGACCGTTACATGCCTTCGCGACAGGTCGAGCTGCAAGCGCCGGACGGGGCGGGCGGCTGGCGCACGGTCTCGACGCTTGAGCCGGGCGAGAACTTCGACCGCACAGCCTTCGAGTTCCACTCCTTCGTCGCGGAGCGTGTGCGCCTCTTCCAGCCCGCGCAGGCCGGGCCCCACAATCGCCCCTTCGTCATGTGGGTGCGCGAGGTGCAGGCGTTCGGCTCGCAGGATGCGGCGACAAAGGCCGGTGAATGATTCGGACACAAGACCAACATTGAGTACCTTGCCCGTTTGCACTTGAAAACCCCTCACGCTTAGAAAGCGTCTTCGTCAATCCACGACCGCTCCGGCAGTTCATCTTTCACTATTCGCCGTTTACCATTTACTATTCACCCATCATGCTCACCGCCGAAATCATCGCCGTCGGCTCCGAACTGCTGACGGCCTTTCGCACCGACACCAACAGCCTCTGGCTGACCGACAGGCTTAACACGGTCGGCGTCGAGGTCAGGCTCAAGACCATCGTCGGCGACGACGACGCGCGGCTCGAAGAGGCGATACGCGATGCTTTGAAGCGCTCCGGCATCGTCTGTATCACGGGCGGCCTCGGGCCCACCGAAGACGACATCACGCGCAAGATTGCGGCGCGTGCCCTCTCACGCAGGCTCCTCCTAGACGAGCGTGTCCTCGAAGACATCAAGGCGAAGTTCCTCCACTGGGGGCGCAAGATGCCCGAGATCAACGCGCGGCAGGCGATGGTCATCGAGGGCGCGGAAGTGCTCCCGAACCCGAACGGCTCAGCGCCGGGTATGTACTTCGAGCACGAAGGGCGAATCGTCGTGATGCTGCCGGGGCCGCCGCGCGAGATGAAGCCGATGTTCGATGAGCTTGTGCTGCCGAAGCTCTCCGAGCGCGCGGGCGGCGTCAAGGTCGCGCGCCGCGTGTTGAGAGTCGCGGGGCTTGGCGAGTCGGCGATAGACGAACGCATCGCGCCCGTCTACACGCAGCACAAGAATCCGCAGACCACGATTCTCTTCAACAACACGGAGGTCGAGATTCACCTGACCGCGCAGGGGAAGACGGAGGCTGAGGCAGAGCTTCTGCTCGACGGGCTGGCCGGGCAGATCGAGGATCGACTCGGTGACTCTATCTTCGCCTTCCGTGGCGAGACGATGGAAGAGGTCATCGGACTCAGGCTCGCCGTCGGCGGCTTTACGCTTGCCGTGGCCGAAAGCTGCACGGGCGGCCTCGTCGCGCACCGTCTGACGGAAGTCGCTGGCTCTTCAAACTACTTCATGGAAGGCATCGTCACCTACTCGAACGAGGCGAAGACGCGCCTGCTTGGCGTGCCCTCGGAGTTGATCGAGCGTCACGGCGCGGTGAGCGCGGAGGTGGCCGAGGCGATGGCCGTCGGCGTGAAGCGGAGCGCCGATACAGACTTCGGCCTCTCGGTCACAGGGATAGCAGGCCCCGGCGGCGGCACGAAGGAGAAGCCGGTCGGCCTCGTCTACATCGCGCTCTCGGACGACGCGCACACAGAACACCGACGCATCATGCTTCCCGGCGACCGTCACCTGATACGCTGGCGCGCATCGCAGGCCGCGCTCGACCTTCTGCGGAGACGTTTGATTTAAGGTGCAAAGCGAGATAGGTATCTATATCACTTTTCGGTTGAGTGAATATGGTTGGGACGACTCACCATAGAGAGCACAGAGGGAGCACAGAGACTTGAATGACTCTGTGCTCTCTGTGTCTCTGTGGTGAATCTCTGCATACTCCACATTCAAGTGCAAAGAGATATTAGCCTCGGCGCTCGGGTCACTGTCGCAGGATGGGCGGCGCGGGCGCTGTAACTCGCTTCGGCGGGTTGCGGCGTAACTCTTCAAGCAGGTACTTGACCGCCGCTTCGAGCGTCGGGTCTTCGCCACGCGCCATTGCTTCGGGGCGTTCAACGACTTCCACGTCCGGGTCAACGCCCGTGCCTTCGACCGCCCAGTGTCCCTCAAGGTCGAGGAAGCGGAAGGACGGCGTGGAGAGGCTTCCGCCGTCGATGAGATTGGGTGTGCCGGAGAGTCCGATCAGTCCGCCCCACGTCGTCGTGCCGAAGATGCGCCCGAGATTGCGCTCGCGGAAATAGTAGGGCAAAGCGTCGCCGCCCGAGCCAGCGTAGCCGTTCGTGAGCATCGCCTTCGGGCCCGGGTTGGCGAACGCGGGCGTTTGCGTCAGCTCGATGCCGCGCCGCACCCAGTAGTTGAGCGGCTTTCTCTCCAGCAGCTCGATCATGCGGTCCGGGATAAACCCGCCGCCGTTGTAGCGGTCGTCGATGACGAGCGCTTCCTTTTTCGTCTGCGGGTAGAAGCCTTTGAACAACTCACGGTTTCCCTCAACCGCCGTGTTGGGCGCGTGGATATATCCGATGCGACCGCCCGAGAGCTTATCGACAAGGGCGCGGCGCGACTGAACCCAGTCGAGATAGCGTAGATTCGACTCGCTCTTGACGGGCCGCACGCGCTCGTCATGCGAGCCGGAGGTGTCGGCGCGTTCATTCAGGGTAAGCGTGACGACGCGCGAAGCCTTGCCTTCAAGCAGCTCGTAGAAATTCTTGACGCCGCGCGTCGTGTGGCCGTCAACGGCGAGGATGATGTCGCCCACTTTGGCGCGCACGCCCGGCTCGGTCAGGGGCGAGCGGAAACTCTCCTGCCAGTTCTCGCCGGGAAAAATCTTCGCGATGCGGAAGTAGCCCGAAGCGTCCGGGACGACTTCTGCGCCGAGCAGTCCGCCGTCGGCGCGCGTGACACGCGGCGGGTCGTCTCCACGCTCGACGTAGATGTGACCGGCGGATAGCTCGCTCCCCATCTCGGTCATGAGGAAGTTCAGGTCTTCGCGATTCGCGATGTAAGGGACGAGCGCGCCGTACTTGTCGCGTATCGCGCGCCAGTCAACGCCGTGCATATTGGGGTCATAGAACCAGTCGCGCATCGTGCGCCATGCGTCCGTGTACTCTTCGGCCCACTCGGCCTTTGGGTCGATCTTCATCGTCATGCCTTCGAGCTTGAGCAGCCCCGCGTCCGCCTTCTGTCCCGGCGCGACGGGCGCGGTGCCGTAGTTGTCGCGCGCCTGAAAGACGATGTGCTTGAAGTCGGCTGAAAGGTCATAGTCCTGTATGCCCTCGATGATGGGCTGTTCGGCCTTGGCTTCGAGATTGTAGAGCGAGAGACGACCGGGCCCGGAGATGTAGAGCACGCCGTCTGGCGTCGCGTTCAGATGGTGGTAGTTGGCGGGCGGCCCCGGGATGGCACGCACGCGATTCTCGAAGCCCGCGAAGTCGATCTTGACGTTCGCGCCCGCGGGCGGAGTCGTCTTCGGCTCTTCAGTCTTCGCGCCTGCTTGCGCCGCTGCTGCTTGTGCGCTCGCTGAAGTGGCGGAGCCTTCGGACGGCGGAGTCGCCGAAGGTTGTTGTGCGGGTGCGCCGGGAGTGTTCGGCGTGGGTTGTGGCTTCGCGCCCTGCGCGGGCGGTTGCTGCGCGGGGTTGGGCGGCTGTGTGAGCGGAGTCTCTTTCGTCTTGACGCGCTCCTCGTCGCTCGTGGGCAGGAAGAGCGCGGGGCCGTCCGCCGCGAGCAGTCCGACGTAGACGCGCGTCGGGTTGGTGTAGAGATAGTTGAACTCGAACGCGCTGAAGGTGAGATTGAAGTCGCGGTTCGAGAGGAAGTAGAGATAGCGCCCCTTCGGGTCGAAGACCGGCTCGGTGTCGCTCGTCATCCCGCCCGTGAGCTTCTGAGTCTTTCCGGCAGCGATTGAGTAGACCCAGATTTCCGAGAACTGATTCTCGCCGAGTTTCGAGTAAGCGATCCAGCGACTGTCGGGAGCCCAACTGTAGTTCGTGATGTCGCCGCGGTCGCTGTGGTCAACGTCCACGGTCTTGCCCGACGCGACATTGACGAAGCGTAGACGCTGCCGCTTGTCGCCGTAGACGAGCATGCGACTGTCGGGCGACCAGACCGCCGGGTAGCGCCAGATGTCTCCGTCCAACGTCACGCGGCGCTCCTCGCCCGCGCCGTCCGAAGGGCGCACATAAATCTCATACTCACCCGAGCGGTCTGAAAGATACGCGACCCAGCGCCCGTCGGGCGACCACGCGGGCGCAAGCTCGCGTACGCCCTGCGAGTCAGTGAGGTTACGCACCTCGCCCTCTTTGGCGGGCGCTGTGAAAACGTCGCCGCGCGCACCGAACAGAGCACGCACGCCGCTCGGCGAGATGGAGAAAGTCTCGACGTTATCCTTCACGTTGCGGAAGTATGGAACAGTGTCCGGGAAGTCTCCGTAGACTTTGATGGGAACGCGCTCTTCCTTGCCCGACTTCGCGTCGAGGCGGTAGACGTAGCCGCCCGCCTCGTAGACCAACTCGTCGCCCGCACCCGAAGGCCAGAGCACATCGTAGTCGGCGTGGTTCGTCACCTTGCGCGTCTTCTTCGTGCGTGTGTCGTAGGCGAAGACGTTCATCGTCGAGTCGCGGTCGGAGATGTAGAAGATCGTTTCGCCGAGCCAGACGGGCAACATGTCCTGTGCGCGCGTGTCGGTGATCTGCTCGGAAGAATTGTTTTTAAGATCGTAAATCCAAACGTCGGGCGACTGTCCGCCGCGGTAACGCTTCCAGCCACGGAACTCGTTCGAGAGTGGCGTGAAGGCCACATGCGAGCCGTCGGGTGAGTAGCTCATGCCGCCGGACTCAAGGATGGCGAGCGGCTGCTCAGTGCCGCCTTCAAAAGGGACGAGATAGGGCCGGCCCAGACGGTCGCTCTGTGGGTCGCGATTGGCGCGGAAGAGGACGTTTCGGCCATCGGGCGTCCAGCCGAGCACGCGATTGTCGAAGCCTCCGCGCGGCGGCAGATTCGCGACCTCGTTGTAGAAGGTGAGCTGTCGCGGCTCGCCGCCCTCCGTGGGGATGACGAAGACCTGACGCGTGCCGTCGTACTGGCCCGTGAAGGCTATCCAGCGCCCGTCGGGCGAGAACTTCGGGAAGAGTTCAAGACCGGGATGCGACGTGAGACGGCGTGCCGTGCCGCCTGCGGACGGGACTGTCCAGATGTCTCCGGCGTAGACGAAGGCGATCATCTCGCCGTTGATGTCCGGGAAGCGGAGCAGTCGCGCGAGGTCGTCGCCGCGCCTCGTCTGTGCCGTCGTATGTGACACCGCGCAAGATATGAGAAGGGCGGCGATGAAGAGAGACCTGTACATTCCTTCTGACTCCTTTGATAGGGAGTTTGCGCCGTGGAGTTCGATTTAGCTGTTGAGCCTTCGACGCGAAAATTTCGGTTCCATTATACTCGGAAGTGCCGGTAAAGGTTTCGCAGACGGAGAGGGAAGCAATGAATGGATTAAAACTTTCCAGCAGGTTGCAGGGGTCAGAGGTGTAGATAATCCACACGAATGGATAGGACGGGCAGGAATTTGGATTTTCGTTTCTTTATGGCTGTTTGCACATGAGTGCGACTCAAGAACCAGGATTCACCGCAGAGGCGG
>JAVRON010000060.1:0-29131 GCA_032162705.1 Acidobacteriota bacterium | reverse complement strand
TGCGAGTCTCCGCGTCCTCAGCGCCTCTGCGGTGAACGCACCGTTGGTTACACTCAAGTGAAAATCGAGACTTCTAAGTGACTGCGCCGCCATCGACAATGATGATCTCGCCGTTCATAAAGCTGTTGCGGTCGCTGACGAGGAAGGCGGCGATCTCGGCCAGCTCGGCGGGGCGACCCAGACGACCGGCCGCAGCCCAGAACTCGTGCATCTGTAGGAGGCGTTCGGGTAGCTCGTGTGCGAGTTCGGTATCGAAGATTCCGGCGGCGATGGCGTTGACGGCGATGCCGAAGGTCGCTGCCTCGCGCGAGAGGCATTTGGTGAAGCCGATCACAGCGGCCTTCGACGTGGCGTAGTGGACAGCCGTCGGGAGCGCGCGAATCGCGCCGATGGAGGTGATGTTGAGGATCGAGCCTTTGCGCTGCCGGATCATCTGTTTGTAGACGGGCTTGGTGACGGCGAAGAGGCTGTTGACGTTTGTGTCGATGACCAAATCCCATGAGCGGTCGGTCGTGGTCGCAAAGTTATCGCCGCGATTGATGGCTGCATTGTTGACGAGGATGTCGATGCCGCCCCAGTCTTCGACCAGCTCGCGCGTCATCTTCTTCAAGGCGAGGCGGTCGGTGACGGAGATTTTGTAGGCGTGCGCGCGGCGGCCATGCTCCTCGATCTTCTGCTTCGTCACTTCGGCGAGGTCTTCGCGTGAATGGTAGTTAAAGGCCACGTCCGCGCCCTCGCGCGCGAAGACCTCGCAGAGGGCGGCTCCGATGCCGCGCGTCCCGCCCGTGACGAACGCACGCTTCCCTTCTAGAAGAAGACTCAAAGCGACAGTCTCCAGTTGAACTCGACGCGCGCGTTTAAAGTTTCAGGCGCGCCGCAATGTTGTTGATGTGTAGAACGCGTTCGATTAAAGCTTAAAGGCGGAGGGCGCGTCAACTTACGGCTCAGGGTCAGACGGAGCGGATTTCAAAAGGCGTCGGCTCTTCCTCGACGAGAAGCGGCGCGGGCAGGAGCGCGGCGATCTCTTCGACGATGCGGCGCGTCGAGTCGGGGAGAGCCATCCCGGCGGTGGCGGAACGCAGGGACGAGTAGTAGCGCGAGTCTTCGACCATCCGGCGCACGACGGGCACGATGTCGGTTGCGCGCTTGAGGAGTACGCCCGCGCCCCGCTTGACGAGCATCTTGGCCGCGCCGGACTCCTGCGGCATCGGCGGCGTGATCGCGTCGGCGATGATGGGCACGCGACAGGCAAGCGCCTCGAACGTGGTCAGACCACCGAGCTTCGAGACCATCACGTTCGCCGCCTGCATCAACTGCTCGACTTGTTCGGAGTAACCGATGACCTTGACGGGGAACTTCGCCTCCAACGCGAGCGACTCGGCCTCGTCGCGCAACTCCTCGTTACGCCCTGCGAGGAAGATGGCCTGCACGTCCAACTCGCCGCGTACCAGCTCGCGGAAAATCTGCGGGATATTGCCGCCGCCGACCCAGCCCGCGTTGACGAAGACAGTGAACTTCTGCGGGTCAAGCCCGAGCGCGCTGCGCGCGGCCTGCGCCGAGCGCTCGTCCGGCAGCTCGAACTTCGGATGGACAGGCATGCCCGAAATCTTGATGCGACCGGGCTGGATGCCGTAGTCGATGAGTTGCTGCCGTGCCTCGTCGCTGGCGACGAGATAGAGCGTTACGTCGTCGCAGGCCCAGCCCTTCCAGAAGCCGTAGCATGGGTCTGTGACGACCGTGACGAGCGGGATCGTTTCGGCAAGGCCGAGTTCTTTGAGCACGCGCGCGAGGAAGTGCTGCGTCAAGGGATGGACGCTGACGACGACGTGCGGACACCAGCGCTCGAAGAGTTCGCTGACGTAGCCGACCGACCGTCGGTAGAAGAACTCGCGCGTCTCCGGCCTGAAGCGATTGATGAACCAGTAGACGTACTTCATCCAGTGCTGCTTGTTCTGCAACACCCAGTTGTAGCAGCCGACCATCTTCGCGGAGAGATGATGCGACTCCTCGACTGCCTTCACCACGCGCACAGCATAGGAATCGCCCCCGAAAAACCTCTGCACGCCCGCGACAATCGCGGCGGCAGCAGACTTGTGCCCGCCGCCCGTGTCGGACGAGATGATGAGAATTTTCGGGACTTTGGGGCGAAACATAAGAGAAGATGTCGGATGCTTGATGTCAGGTGTCAGAATTTCACTCACACTTGACATCAGGCTTTGACCGTCAACCCGCCAGCCTGTGCCTCCTGCTTCTCAAGCTCTCTGCGCGACTTCTTCATCTCGCGCTCAAGTCGCTTGATCTGAATCAGGTGCTTCGGGTTGAAAGGCAAGGATGGATAATAGCTATTCGACTCGTGCGTGCAGAAGCAGCCGTCGGCGGCCTCTTTGCGGCGAGCCTTCATCGCTTCGGTGCGCCAGAGCGACTGGAAGTTCCAGTCGTGTTCGCGTAGGTTGCCGACCGCGGCCTTGTTCTCGCAGGACGAGACGGTGCCTTCGTCGTAGATGACCGCTCCAGCCGTCCCGGCGTAACAGGTCATCTGCGCCTTCTGCTCGCGCTGCGCCTTCTCGATCAGGCCGTGCATGTAGATGTCGATGGCGGCTTTGAAGTAGCCCGCGTCGCCGCCGTAGTTGTTCTTGATGGCGGCGTGGCGTGAGTCTTCGTCGATCATCTGCGCGAGCCGTGCGTAGCGCGTGTGGTCGATGTCCAACTCTTTCGGGTCGGCTGAAGGCGGGCGAATGTAGTTGAAGTTGACCTTGTCGGGTCGCAGCTCGTACTTCAGGAAATCGTACCAGTCGAAGATCGTGTCCTGATTCGTGTTCATAAAGCAGGTGCAGGTCTGTATGTCGAGTCGCGGGTACTCGCGCTTGATGGCCTGAAGCTGCCGCGCCGTGTCGATGGCGATGTCCCACGAGCCGGGCTTCTGTCGAATCTTCTCGTGCTGGTCTTTGAGGCCGTCGATTCCGAGCGCGACCGCGACGTTTAAGTTCGGGCACTCCTGAAGAATGCGCGTCACGTCCGGCATGATGCGCTTCTGAATCTGCCCGTTCGACATCAGATAGACGGATTCGAGCTTGTTGTTCTCGTAGAAGGCGCGGACGATCTCCGGCAAATCCTTACGCGTGAACGGCTCGCCCCCGGCGAGAATGAGCACGCCGAGATTGCCGCCCATCGTCTCGGAAATTTTCTGAATCTCGTGCGTCTTCATCTGCAACTTCTTCCGGGGCCGGTCGTCCAGCTCGTCCGTAAAGAAGCAGTGCGTGCAGCGCATGTCGCACACGGAGGTTACGAGGATATTCAGCAGCACAGGTGCGAAGGGCTGGCCCAGGGCCAGTTTCGCGTAGCGTTTTAAGAGTTCTCTTGTCGTGTAGTCCATCTTCACCTGCTTAGACGCGCTCGCCCCGGCCATAGTTGTAGGCTTCTTCGCCGTGGGCGGGCGAATTAAACAGATACGGCATTTCCGGGGGTCTGTCAACGCGGCGCGCCGAACCATCGCACGGCGCACGGCGCACCAAAGTTCGTGTTGACAAAATTCGACGGCATATTACAATTCGCTCTCGTCCGTTTCTCTTATCGCCGCGCAGGCTTCAGTTTTCTCGCCCGAGAGTCTTTAAGTCCCGCGCCGGTCTTTCACTTCACCACACTGCACACCGTTTTTCCGTCCTGACGAGGAAATCGAGATGAGCATCAACTCACATTTCGACGAAGACGCCTTTATCAGCTACGGGCACATCGACAACCAGCAGATCGAAGACGAGCAGAAGGGCTGGGTCGATAAACTGCACGAGCATCTGGCAAAGAAGCTGAGCATGCGGCTCGGCTACAGGCCCCAAATCTGGCGCGACGCGCGGCTGCCCGGCAACGTCTATTTCGCCGACACGCTCGAAGACCGCATCGCCAATACCTGCGTGCTCATCTCCGTCATTTCGCCGGGCTACCTCAACTCGGCGTGGTGCATGGGCGAGTTGCAGGAGTTCTGCCGTCTGGCGAAGAAGAGCGGCGGCTTGCGGACGCCCAGCGGCAGGCTGCGCATCTTCAAAGTCGTCAAAACCCTCATCGAGCGCGAGCAACACCCGCCTGAGTTTCAGGGCCAACTCGGCTATGAGTTTTACGAGGAGGAGGAGGCCACAGGCTACCCCGTCGAGTTCGGCCAGGGACTCGGGAAGCAGTTCGACCAGCGCTACTGGACAAAGCTCGACGAGCTTGCCTGGGACATCAAGAGGACACTCGCCGAAATCAAGCCGCCCCCGGCCCCCGTCGCGCCTGCTCCGCTCGGCATGCAGGGTGCGCAGGGCACGCCGCCCGCCCCTCCTCCAGCCCCGCCGCCACCTACCGTCTCGAAGCCGAAGGGCACAGTCTATCTGGCCGAGACGACGAAAGACCTGCGCGAGGATCGCGACAAGATCAAGTTCGAGCTGCTCGACCGCGGCTACGAAATACTGCCCAACGGGATGATGCCCGACACCTCGCCCGAGTACGAGGAGGCCGTCCGCGAGAACCTGCGTCAAGCGAAGCTCTCAATCCACCTCATTGGCGCGAAGTACGGTATGGTTCCAGAGGGCGCGGGCGGCAACTCCGTCGTGCGCCTGCAAAACGAGATTGCCGCCGAGCGCAGCGGCGAAGCGGGCTTCGCGCGCCTCATCTGGCTGCCCGAGCAGTTGCAGCCCAGCGAGGAGACGCAGGCGCAGTTCATCGACTATCTCAAGACGAGCGCGAAGCCGCAGCTAGGCGCGGAGCTTTTGCAGACCACGCTCGAAGAGCTGAAGGCCGTCATACAGGTCAAGCTGAACGGCAACGGCCATCGCCCGGCACAGGAGGCCGCGGCCAGCACGGAGCGAAAAATTTACCTCATCTGCGACGGGCGCGACGTAGAGGGCGTCACGCCCATCAACGACTTCCTCTTCGACCGCGGTTACGAAGTTATCCTGCCTCCGCTCGATGCAGAGGCCGACGACTCGCAGGCCATCGAGAAGCACAAGAAGAACCTCGTGCGCTGCGACGCCGTGCTGATCTACTACGGGAGCGCCAACCAGAGCTGGTTCGATATCAAGTGGGGCGACATTGAGAAGGCCGTCGCCGCCGAGCGCACCGTCCCGCTGCTCGCCCGTTGTGTCTACGTGACCGGAACGCCGACCGGCCATAAGACGCTCTATAAGACGCGCGAAGCCGTGCTCGTCAAAAACTTCAAAGAGTTCACGCCCGAATCCCTTGAGCCGTTCCTCGCCCGCGTCGAGAGCGCGGCGAAAGGAGTTGATAATGCCTGAAGCGAGCTTCAACCCCTTCCCCGGTTTGCGACCCTTCGAGCCGGACGAGACATACCTCTTCTTCGGGCGCGACGGCCAGAGCGAGGAGTTAATCCGTCGTCTCAAACGCACGCGCTTTCTCGCCGTCGTCGGCACTTCCGGCAGCGGCAAGTCTTCGCTCGTGCGCGCGGGGCTGCTGCCAGCGCTGCAAGGCGGGATGATGACGAGCGCCGGTTCCGACTGGCGCATTGCCACGCTCCGACCGGGCGACAACCCCATCGGGAACCTCGCCGCCGCACTCTCCGCGCCCGAAGTCCTCGGCTCCGCCGACCCGGACGAGGCCGCCATACAGGCCGCCTTCACACAGGCGTCGCTACGCCGCAGCAGCCTCGGCCTGCTCGACGTGGTGCGGCAGGCGCGCGAGGGTCTGGACGCAGGCGCGAGCGCGCCGCTGCTGGACTATGAGAACCTGCTCATCCTCGTCGATCAGTTCGAGGAGATTTTCCGCTTCCGCCAGCTCATCGAGGTCGAGAACTCGAAGGAGGACGCCGCAGCCTTCGTGCGCCTTCTGCTCGAAGCCGTGCGACAGCCGGGACAGAGGCTCTACGTCGTCTTGACGATGCGCTCGGACTTCCTCGGCGACTGCTCGCAGTTTCAAGGACTGCCCGAGGTGATCAACGACGGCCAGTACCTTATCCCGCGCATGACGCGCGACGAACGGCGCGTCGCCATCACGGGCCCGGTCGCCATCGGACACGGGGCGATGACCGAGCCGCTCGTCAATCAACTCCTGAACGACATGGGCGACAACCCGGATCAGTTGCCCATCCTCCAGCACGCGCTGATGCGGACGTGGGATTTCTGGCAGTCGTCGCGACGCGACGGCGAGCCGATTGACCTGCAGCACTACAAGGCCATCGGCGGCATGTCTCAGGCGCTCTCGCTCCACGCCGAAGAGGCTTTCGGCGAGCTTTCCCCGCTGCAGCGGTTGATTGCCGAAAAGCTCTTCAAGGGGCTGACCGAGCTGGGCACGGACAACCGCGAGACCCGCCGCCCTTTGGAGCTACGGGAGGTCTGCGCGTTGACGCAGGCAAGCGAGGCCGAGGTCATTTCGGTGGTCGAAGTCTTCCGACGCCCCGGCCGCTCCTTCCTGATGCCGCCCGCGAGCGTGCCGCTCGATGGCGAGTCGCTTCTCGACATCTCGCACGAGAGCCTGATACGCAACTGGTCGCGGCTCGCCGAATGGGTCGAAGAGGAGGCGCTGTCGTCGCGCATGTACCGGCGTCTGGCCGAGACGGCGGAGCTATATGCGAAGAAAGAGGCCGGGCTGTGGCGCGACCCCGACCTGCAACTGGCACTCGACTGGTTGAAGCAGACCGAGCCGAACGAGACCTGGGCCCGGCGCTACGACCCGGACTTCGACGCCGCAATGGCCTTCCTCGCCGCCAGCGAGAAGAACCGCGGGGACGAGGCCGCCGAACGCGAGCGCCAGCGCAAGGAGAAAGAGAGATTTCTGCGCGGCGGACTCACCATCCTCTCGCTGCTCCTCGTGCTGATGCTCGGCGCGACCGCATACGCCTGGAGACAGAGCAACGTAGCAACCCAACAGACTCAGGAAGCACACCGGCAGACCTTGATTGCGCAGGATGCGTTACTGAAGGTCAAGGAACAGAAGGACGCGGCGGAGCGTGCGACCGCAGAGGCCGAGAAGCAGAGGGCCGAAGCGGAGAGACAGAAGGCTGTGGCCGATGAGCAGAAGAACATTGCTAAGGGTGCGCTCAAAGAAACTGTGGGAGAGCGCGACAAGGCAAAGAAGGCGCAAGCCGAAGCTCTTGAGCAACGCAATAAAGCCCTGGCCGCCAGCCGCGAGGCAGTGCATCAGCGGGACGAAGCCCGGAAGGAGAAAAAGACCGCGCAAGATGCACTGGATCAGGTCAAACTCAAGGAGGAGGAGGCGCAACGTCAGAAAGGAGTGGCGGAAGGTGCAATGGCTACTGCCAAGCTAGCCGAGGTAGACGCGCTGAAGGCAAAGACTGATGCGGAACAGACTTTGAAGCTGGTCGAAGAGATCGACAGCTCGGTGCCTTACTACAAAGCCATCCTGCGCGGCCACAACGAGGCGGTCGTTCGCGCCTTCTGGGACGACAGCTATAACAACACCGTGATGGCTGCGGGCGCGGACGGCTCGGTGCTCCCCTTGCGGATGCAACGGACAACAGGTCGTAGGTATCGTATCGACATTCCGACCACCCCACCACCAGACAATCGTGCTGCTCTTCCGAACGCGGCTTTCGGCAAGGCGGTCTTGAGCAAGTACGCCGTCTACTATGCGCCGCCCAAGTCGCTCATCAGCCTGTTCGTTTCCGTCAAAGATTCCGGTAAAGACGCGGAGGTCTGGGACGCACCAACGAAGCAGAAGAAGTTTGAGCTGAAAGGGCACACGGGGCAAATCAACAGCATCGCCTTCGCCGCCGACGGTCAAATGATTGTCACCGCCAGCGACGATGACACGGCGCGCGTGTGGGACGCCTCAAACGGCAAGTCGCTGCAAGTCTTGCAGGGACATCTGACCGAGGTCAACAGTGCCGTCTTTAGTCATGACGGGGCGCTTGTCCTCACGGCCAGCGACGACGGAACGGCACGGCTGTGGGATGCGAAGACCGGGGAGTTAAAGGCCGAGTTGAAGGGGCACACCGCCGCGGTCAACAAGGCGGTCTTCAGCCCGGACGACAAGCTCATCCTGACAGTGAGTAAGGATAGAACCGCGCGGCTCTGGCGGACGGGCGAGGAGAAAGCGTTCCAGGTCTTGGAGGGTCACACCGACGAGGTCAACGACGCCGTCTTCGGCGATGTCGTCCGAAGGGTCGTCACGGCAAGCCAGGACAGGACGGCCATCGTCTGGCAGCCGGTCGCGGAACAGGGCGGGGAGAAGTGGAAGAGCGTAGCCGTCTTGCGCGGCCACATCCGACCGTTGACCGGCTTAGACATCAGCAAAGGCTCAAACTACGTTGTGACCGCAAGCGAGGACAGGACGGCGCGGGTCTGGGACTTGTCGAGCCTCTCCGGCTTCCGCGTCGCAAGCATCAAGCTCGCATCGGAGCAGGTCAAGTACGAAGGCACTTGCCCGGTGCCTCTGAAGTACACGGGGTCGATCTCGACGAAGGGCGGCAGCGGAACCGTCAAGTACAGGTTCGTCCTTGACAACGGCCCGGCGTCACCCGAACAGGAGATGTATTTCGATACCGAAGGCGAGAAGGAGGTGAGCTGGACTTGGGATTACGCCCCCGACACGCAACTGGCTTCCGGGTCGGCGAAGCTGGAGATTATCGAGCCAAAGGCGACGGTGCCGAACGAGAGCGCGCAGTGGCAGAACGTGGCCGCCTACAACGTCAACTGCCTCAACAGCCGGAGCAAGATTTCCGACGAGCAGTTGCGCCAAATCATGCCCAACCTCCCAAGAGAGAAGCGCGCCCGGTTCCTCGACCCGCTCCAGCGCGCCATGCTCGAATTCGGCATTGACACGCCGCTACGCCAGGCCGCCTTCCTCGCCGCCATCGCGTTCGAGTCGTCTGAACTCAATACTCTGTCGGAGTTTGCCTCGGGCGCGGCGTACGAGGGCCGACGCGACCTCGGCAACACGGAGCCCGGCGACGGGCAGCGCTTCAAAGGCAGGAGCCCTTTCCAGATAACTGGCCGACATAATTATCATGTGTATGGCGAACTACTCGGCGTTGACCTGATCGCCGAACCCGAAAAGGCCGAAGCGCCCGACGTGACGTTCCGCATCGCCGCGCTCTTCTGGCAAAAAGGCGGCGGCAACGATTATGCCGATCTCGTAGAAGGGCCGGAGGACTTCACTCTGCTGATCAGAAAAGCCTTAAAGGTTTCACCGACGATGGCAGCCAAATCGGAAAGGTATCAGTATTTTGAAAAGGCCAGACAAGTCCTGCTCAAGCCCCAGCCATCCGACGCCGCCGAAAAGCTGGCCGCCATCCCTCAGACCTCCGCGGACTTCTTCGGCATCAATATCCTGAAGGCGAACGTCAACGGCACGGGTACCAACTCCGCGACCGTCGCGCCCGGCACAATCGTCCCCGTGACCGTCTCTTACACAATCGTTGATAAGGGCTGCCCCGGCTGCATTGACCAGATACAGATCGGACTCATGACACTAAAAGCGCCCGCGGGCTGCGTATACAACGGCCAGCCGGGCGTCGCAGGCGAGACGGGGCGGGGCACAGTGTATGTGACCGCGCCCGCCGAGCCCGGCATCTATTACATCGGCTTCGGTCGGTCGCAGGGCAATTCATGCCTCACCGACAGATGGTGGAACGAATGGAAGGATGATCCTCCAGGCTCGAACCGCCAGCGGTACATCGGCCTCCTGCAAGTCAAGTGACGGCTGACGTGACTGCAACTAGTGTCGTCCCGCCCGAGACGAGTCAAGCGATGGATGTTTTTTAAGAGGCTCCGGCGCGCTCTTCGCGGACGTTGATGCCGAGGGCTTTCATGCGACGGTAGAGGTGGCTCCTGTCCATGCCCATCAGCTCGGCGGCGCGCGAGACGTTGCCCTCGGCCTCTGCGAGCGTGGCGCGGATGTATTCGCGCTGGTGCGCTTCGCTTGCGTCGCGGAAGGATGAGAAGCGCTCGGGTGTGGCGGGCGGCTCCTCGCCGCCGAGTGGGGGGAGGTCTGCGGGGCCCACCTTCGAGCCGGTGTGCATGATGACGACGCGCTCGACCGTGTTGCGTAGCTCGCGTACGTTCCCCGGCCAGGAGTAACCGCGCAAAGCCTCGACCGCGTCCGCCTCGAAGCGCTTCGGCCTCTTGTTGTATGAGAGCGAGAACTTCTGGTTGAAGTGCTCGACGAGGAGCGGAATGTCTTCGGTGCGCTCGCGCAGCGGGGGGACTTCAAAGGGGATGACGTTGAGACGGAAGAGGAGGTCTGTGCGAAAGTTTCCGCGCTCGATCTCGACTTCGAGCCGCTTGTTCGTCGCCGCAACCACGCGCACGTCCACGCGCATCGGCGTCGTCCCGCCCAAAGGCTCGAAACGCTGCTCTTCGAGCACGCGCAAGACCTTGGCCTGCATCCGCGCGCTCATGTCGCCGACCTCGTCGAGAAAGAGCGTCGCGCCGTCGGCCATCTCGAACTTGCCGCGCTTCGGCCCGGTCGCACCCGTAAACGCCCCACGGACGTGGCCGAACAACTCCGACTCGATCAACTCCTCGGGCACAGCCGAGCAGTTCAGCTCGACGAAAGGCGCGGCGGCGCGAAGCGAGCGCGCGTGGATGGCGCGCGCGACCAACTCCTTGCCCGTCCCAGACTCGCCGTAGATGAGCACACGTCCGTCGGTCGGCGCGACCAGCTCGATCTGCTTGCGGAGCGCACGCAGCGCCACCGACTCGCCGACCATCGCCCACTCGTCGCGCAGCTCCTCCTTCAGCGCCGCGTTCGTGCGCTCAAGCTCGCGCTGGCGCAAGGCGTTGCGCACGGTGAGCACGGTCTTCTCGATTGAGAGCGGCTTCTCGATGAAGTCGAACGCGCCGAGCTTGGTCGCGCGCACCGCCGTTTCAATCGTCGCATGACCCGAGATCATCACGACCGCCGTGTCCGTCCCCTGCCCCCTGATCCTCGTCAGCGTTTCAAGTCCGTCGATTCCCGTCAGCCAAACGTCCAAGAGGACGCAGCCGAATGCGCGACGCTCGACCGCCTTCAGGCACTCCTCGCCCGAGGCGACCGCCTCGCACTCGAAGCCTTCGTCTTCCAGAACCGCGCGCAGCGTCTCGCGTATCCCGCGCTCGTCGTCAACGATGAGAACCAGGTCGGACATAAAGAGGTCAGAGGTCAGAGGTCAGAGGCCGGAGTTCGGTCGATAGCGACCGCAGAAGCCCATTGATAAGGCGTCCCACTTCATGAAGTTTCTCGTAAAGCTCCCTATACTTTTCATCTTGCAGATAACCGAGACGAAGTGCCAGTTCCAGATGCGTCTCTAATTCTAAAAGCGATCCCCTTGAGTTGCCGAGGAATTGACAAAATTCTCTCTTGGAGCGCCGCCCTTGATCTTCAGCAATGTTAGCTGGGACAGACACGGCTGCGCGCCGCGTTTGACTCGTCAATGCGTACAACTCATCTTTTGGATATGCTTTGCTTGCCTGATAAACATTGACTACAAATCCATCGCACGTTGCCACGCAATCAAATCGCGATGGCTTCTAATCCGGCCACTCTCATTACTCATAAACTGGCCTCCGACCTCTGACCTCTATTCTGCGACCGGCAGCTCAATAATCATCCTCGCGCCGCGTGGGCGGTTCGGCTCGGCGCGGATGCGTCCGCCGTGCTCGGTCATGATGCGTTGGACGATGGCGAGGCCCAGCCCCGTGCCGCGACCACGCGTCGAGAAGTACGGTTGAAAGAGGCGCGCGAAGTCTGTGCGCGCGATGCCGTGGCCTGTGTCCGCGACCTCTGCGATGAGCAGTCCGCGCGCAGGGTCGTGGCCGGTGGCGACGGTGATGCGGCGCTCGCCTTCGCCCTCTGCGAGCGACTCGAATGAGTTGTCGATGAGGTTGACGAAGACGCGCCTGATCTGTTCCGAGTCTAAGAGCGCGCCGGGCAAGGAAGGTGCGAGCAACACATCCATCCTCACGCCTTCGAGCCGTTCGCGGTAGAGAGAGACGGCCTGGCGCACCACTTCGTTCAAGTCCGCAGGCTCCAGACGCGCGTGCGGCAGACGCGCGAAGCGTGTGAACTCATCGACCATCGCCTTCAGCCCGTCAACCTCGCGACTAATGGTTGCCGTGCATTCTTCGACCACGCGGGCGACGCGCTGCTGCTCCTCGCTTGCGGCGTGCCCGTTGCCGTTTTCGCGCGGAGTCTCGGCAGAGACGGAACCTTTTGCTTCCGCGCCACCGAGCCGCCGGAAGTTGCGCGCGATGCGCTCGGCGGAGAGTTGAATCGGCGTGAGCGGGTTTTTGATCTCGTGTGCGAGTCGGCGCGCGACCTCGCTCCATGCGGCGGCGCGCTGCGCGGCCAAAAGCTCCGACAAATCTTCGATGACGAGGACGACTCCGCGCGAGCCAGCCTCGCCACGCGGCGCAAGCGCCGTCGCCGTCAGCGCGACGGGAATGACGCCGACCTGTGGGTTGCCGTTCGCTTCCTGCGCGGGGCCCCGCGCCAGCTCCATCTGCTCGGTGGCGCGCCCACGCGCACGCGCACGCCAGAGCACGCGTTCGAGCACGTCGAGGTCGGCGGCGCTGACGACTTCGGAGAGCGAGGTCGAGGGGGCGGGCGCTTGTTCGAGTCGGAGCATGCCGAGCGCGGCGGCGTTGCAGGTCGTCACACGATTCTCCTCGTCGAGCGAGATGACGCCGGTCGAGACCGTCTGCAAGACCGTCTCGATGTAGTGGCGACGCTCTTCGAGCGCGAGGTTCTTCTCGCGCAGCTCCGAAGCGTTGGCTTCCAGCCGCCCGCGATTCTCGGCGAGCTGCGCGGTCATCTCGTTGAAGGCCGAGGCGAGGACGGCCAGCTCGTCATCCGCAATCGCATCGACGCGGTACGAGAGGTTGCCGCCCGCAACCTCCTTCGCGGCTTCGGCCAGCGCGCGAATGGGCGTGCCAATGCCGCGCGCGAGATGAATCGCGCTCCACGTCGCGGCGAACAGGAGCATCAAGGTCAGCAGCCCGAGCGTCGTCACGCCGAGCACGCGCACGCGGCGCTGGTTGCTCCGGAAGTCTTCAAAAGTCTGCGCGCTCGCGATCAGACGCCCCAGGCTCGCGTCGCCGCGACGCACGCGCGCAGCGACGAGCCGCTGCCCACCCTGAAGCGGCACAGCCACAACGTCGAGCGGCCCTTCGGGAGTGGCAACCGTGAAGCCGCCGCCGGAAAGGCTCGCGCGCCTGAGCACTTCTTCAAGCTCCGCCTCACGTCCCGAAGACTGCTCGGAGAAACCGCGCGCGAGCACTTCGCCGCCGTCCGAGACGATGCCGACCAGCGTGAGTTTGCCTTCGCGCAGGAACGCGGGGAAAGCGGCCTGACCTTCGGCGGGCGTCGCCTCGCCCATGACGGCAGCGGCGGAACTCGCGATCTCCGTCAGGTTCTCGACCTGCTGGCGCGCGTCTTCGTCCTGCGCGAGCCGCGCCTGCCGCACAACGTCCTGCGGGAAGAAGCTGAACCACTTCTCCATCGAGCGGTTGAAGAACATGTAGGAGAAGAGCGCCATCGCCGTGATGGGCAGAAGGCTGACGGCGATGAAGTAGACGACAAGGCGCGTCTTGATCTTCGAGCCGAGGAGGCGCTCGCGTCTTTCGCGGCGGAGCTTGAGGAGGCTGCGGATGAAGATGAAGGAGAAGAGAAAGAAAGCGACGAAGTTGAGCGTCGAGAGCGCGTAGAGCAGCAGCGTGTCGTGCGCCGTGTCGGGCGTGAAGACCTCCCACAGCCCGAAGAGCTGGAGAGAGACGAGCACCGTCAGCAGGACGAGCACCAGCCCGCCAAAGAGCCAGGGCGCACCGCGCCTCCGACTCTTAGACGTGTTCTCTTCTTTTAAATCGCCTCCGTCTTCACCCATATCTTTGAAGTCCGCGCGGGAGTTTACCACGCGTCTCGGCGCGCGCGCATGAGGCAGGCAGGGTTATTCACTCTTGAGGATAGAGCATTGGGCGATTCACCACAGAGCCACAGAGAGCGCAGAGGGGGCACAGAGTAATTCAACTCTCTGTGCTATCTCCGTGTTCTCTGTGTCTCTGTGATGAATCGCCTGACTCTCCGTTCTCAAGACTGAGCGAAAACTGACCATGCGAAAATCGTTTCTCGTCTTCTTCTGAGCCTTTCGGTTATATTGTGCCGACTCGTCAATCCTTTTTTGATTTAGCAAGGTGACATGCCCGACATCTTCTATAACCGCGCTGGTCGACTACGCAGCGTGTGGCGGCTGGCCGTCTTCGCCGTCGTACTCTTCATCGCACTCAACGTCTTTGTTCTGGGTACGGAGTTCGCGCTGGCGCTCCTGCTGTCGCGAGAGACATACAGGTGGCTACTCGTCGAGAGCAACTGGGGATTCGTCGTCCAGTCGGTTCTTTATTTTGCGGCGGCGGCGCTTGCCGGGTGGGTTTGCGGGTTAGCTTTGGAAGAGTTACCGTGGCGCGCGCTCGGCTGGGCGCTGCACCGAGGTTGGCTGCGCGATACGCTCTGCGGGCTTGTCGTAGGTGGGGCTTCGGTCTGCATCGCCGCGCTTGTCGGCGTGTTTGCAGGGGGCTATCGTTTCACGCTGCCTGAAAGCTTTGACGCTGCCGCGCTGTCGCGAACACTCGTCTATTCGGGGCTTGTCTTTCTGCTCGGGGCTGCTTCAGAGGAGATGATCTTCCGCAGCTATCCGCTGCAAACGCTTATGCGCTCGTGGCCTGTGTGGGTGGCGCTCATCCCCGTCTCAGTCCCTTTCGCGCTCGTACATCTCTACAACCCGAACGTCGCCCCCGGTTTCACGCTCGCCAACACGGTGCTGGCGGGCGTGTGGCTGGCCGTCGCCTACTGGCGCACGCGGAGCCTCTGGTTCCCCTTTGGCGTCCACTGGGGATGGAACTGGATGCAGGGCGCGATTCTCGGCTCGCCCGTCAGCGGCATCACGAGGATCACGCCCGATCCACTGCTGCACTTCGCCGACGCCGGGCCGCGCTGGATGGGCGGCGGCAGCTACGGCATCGAAGGCGGCGCGGCCTGCACGCTCGCACTCATCATCTCGATTCTCTTCGTCTGGCGCACGCGGCTGCTGTCGGCGACGCCCGAGCTACGACAATACACCGACGGCGAGAATCCGAACCCAGAGGCGTCGCATATAACTTCCACTTGAGTACGGCACGAGGTTTTTTCACCGCAGAGGCGCTGAGGACGGGGAGACTCGCAGAGGGTTGAATTATCTCTGCGCTTCCTCTGCGTTCTCAGCGTCTCTGCGGTGAAACCGCACTACTCGTTACATCCGAGTTGGGATTGATAGGCTACCGATCTTCTTCACCTCTCGTCAATCGGCACGTAAGGCACGTCGCGCGGGCCGATGTATTCGGCGCGCGGGCGGATAAGGCGATTGTTGGCGTACTGTTCGAGGATGTGTCCCGTCCAGCCTGAGATGCGGCTGACGGCGAAGATAGGCGTGAAGAGATCGAGCGGAATACCCATCATGTAGTAAGCCGAGCCTGAGTAGTAGTCAACGTTCGGGTAGAGTTTCTTCTCGGCGAACATCAGCTCGCGAAGCTTCTCTAAAATCTCTATCCAGCGTGTCTCCCCCTTCGCCTCGCCTATCTCGCGCGAGAAGCGCCGCAGCCAGACCGAGCGCGGGTCTTCCGTCTTGTAGACGCGATGACCGAAACCCATGATTTTCTTCTTGCCGGCGAGCGCGTCCTTCAACCACTCTTCCGCCTTATCGGGGCTTCCGATCTCCAGAAGCATCTTCATCACGTTCGTGTTCGCTCCGCCGTGCAGGGGCCCCGAGAGCGCGGCGATAGCGCCCGTCACCGCGCCGTACATGTCCGCGAGCGTGCCTGCGATGACGCGTGCGGTGAAGGTCGAGGCGTTCAGCTCGTGGTCTGCGTGGAGGACAAGGCACACGTCGAAGATGTGCGCGTCGCGCTCGGCAGCCGTCTCGCCCTTGAGCATATAGAGGAAGTTCGAGGCGATGTTCAGCCCAGCCTTAGGCTCGATTGGCTCCTGGCCTTTGCGCAGGCGCTCGAACGTGGCGACGACGACCGGGAGTTGCGCCGTCAGCCGTGTCGCGGTGCGGAGCGCGCCCTCGCGTGAGAGGTCTCGTGCGCCTTCGTCGTAGAAGGCCAGTGCTGACACGGCTGTGCGCAACGCGTCCATCGGCTCGGCGTCGCGCGGCAAATGTCGTATGAGCGCCAGAACCTCCGCGGGCAGCTTCTGGTTCGCGGCCAACTCCGTGCGCAGCGCTTCAAGCTCCGTGCGCTTCGGCAGGCGACCGTGCCAGAGCAGGAAGACTACTTCCTCGAAGGTCGAATGCTCGGCGAGGTCGTGAATGTTGAGACCCTGATAGATGAGGACGCCGTTGATTCCGTCCACGTCGCCGATGGCGGATTCAGCCGCGACCACACCCTCAAGCCCTGCGGGTGATTTCGCCGCGGCCTTTTGCTCTGCTTTGTCCATTAGGCTCTGTCCTTAAGAGTTGAAGTGAGTTGAAAATAGCAAAGAGGACTGAAGAGTTACAAGCGAGAAAGCGTCGAGAAGATGTCCGCGCGCCCGGGCGCACACCCGGTTCATCCCTCTCACGCGAACCAGTCCGTCACTCGACTTCAAGACTCGGCTGCCGTTTTCAACTCAACGCTCTGCCCCCGCTTCGCTCCGAGCACGCGCGCCGCAGAGTCGCGGAAGACGGCGAGTTCGAGCAGGCCCGCGCTGCCCCAGATGGCAAAGGGAGTGCCTGCCGTCTCGTCGTCCGGCGCGTCGGCGAAGAAGCGTCGAAAGGAACTGACTTCGTGCTCGCCGATGCGGATGCACACGCGCGGCCCGAAAGCTTCCTGTGGAAAGTCTCGCGGGGTGATATTCGTGATGCAGTTGCCAAAGCGGTCGATGTGGATGATCGCGCCGACGAGCGTCCCGTCCGGCTGCCGCACAGGCACTGCAAAGGGTAGGCGCACGAAGTCTTCGACTTCAAGCCCCAACTCCTCCGCCCGCACGCCGCGCGCGAGAGCGCCCGCCACCGGTGCGAAGATGTCGCGCCCGTGAAAGGTCGCGCTGGTACTCTTTCGGAAGTAGCTCTCGTCGGTGAGGTGAAAGACACGAAACGGCCGCACGCGTTCGTAGACATAGCCGAAGATGCCATTGTCGGGCCCGACGAAGATGTGACGCGGACTTGCCACCGCGATGGGGCGGCGCGAAGAGCCGACACCGGGATCGACGACCGCGACGTGAACCGTGCCCGCCGGGAAAGTCTCGAAGGCCGCAAGCAGTGTGAACGCCCCGGCCTCTATATCATGCGGCGGAATCTCGTGTGTGATGTCAACGACCTGCGCGCCCGCGTTCGCATCGAGCAGCGCACCCTTCAACGCGCCGACGAAGTAGTCCGCCGTTCCAAAATCCGTGAGCAGGGTGACGATCATAGTAGTCAGTAGTCAGTAGCGCTCCGCGTTGCGGTGCAGCCGCTGATGATAACGTGATGGCTCGTTGAAAGGGAGTTTTTCTACTGACTACTGTCTACTGACTACTGACTACTTCTTCTCATCTTCCCCGGCTCGTCGTGCGAATGCGTAGCTGCTGGCCGCGTTCGAGGTGAATGTCTTTGCCGCGCTGCGTCATCACGCCGGCCGTGCCCGCGCCGCCGCCGAGAACAGCGCCGATGGCTGCGCCCTTCCCGCCGCCCGCGATAGCGCCGATGATGGCTCCGACCCCCGCGCTCGCGCCGACCTTTGTCACATCATCTCTGGTCGTGCTCTTGCCACGCACGCCGCCCTCCGGGTCAACCTCGGAGCTGTTGGAATCTTGCGCGGCGAGGACTTCGATGACCTGCGCGCTGAACGCCTGCCAGTCGCCGCCGGGCATCTTTATCCGGTCGAAGTCGAGTTGGAGGAGCGCCCTGCCTCTCGACTTGCTGGGGCGCTGCACGCTTTCGAGCCGACCGCCGACGACCGCGCCCGCGAACTCCTGCGGCTCGACGACCTGCGCCTCGAAGCGGTCGCCCGCCTGGCTCACGTCCGTCGAGAGACGGTTCAGAAGCTCTACGGTCAGGACTGTGTTGGACGCGACAGCGCCCGCGTTAGACGAGACCGTAGCGCCGCTGCCCGTATTTCGGGTCGGCTCGGTACTTCTACCCTGCGAGCTGCTTTCAACGTCCGCGTCCGCAGACCTTCCACCGCGCTCGCTGCCGTTACTGTCGGCCTGCTCTCGCGGGGATGCGCCCCGGCGTCTGATGCCCGCGGCGGGAAGTTCCGAGTCAAACCCTCGGCGGTTGAAGCCTGCTTCGTAGCCGATCTCAAAGCCCTGTTGATAGCCGTCGCGGTAGTCTTCGAGCGAGCCGTAAGCCGCGATGTATGCGCGATCCGCGCTGCTGTAGTCGGCCTTGTTGCGGTAGTCCGCGCCCGCGCCCTTCAACTGGTCGCCCCATCCCGACTGATACCCGTCGGAGTAGCCCGTGCGATAGCCACGTTCGAGTGCGCCGTACTGCTGCGTCTGCGCGAAGACGTGTGCGCCGGGCGCATAGTTAAAGGCGACCGTGAAGGCCGCAAGTGCCAGAGTCAGCGCGAGCATGGCGGCGGAGAATCGTCTACTGGTTTTCATCAATGCTTCTCCTACAAAGCGAGACGGCGAACGTGGCCGGGGGAGCTTACAACAGCGTGTCGGAACATCCAACCGCCTTGACGCTCTATCTTTGAGCGCCTTAGACTCCAAACATCGGATTCAAACGGAAGCGGCGGAAGCCGAAAGAGCTTTCCGCAGCCTTTGATGCTGCCCCCGTACCGGCGGGTTGATTAAAATTTTTGATTTTAGATTTTTGAGTGGAAAGTAGTCAGTAGTCAGTAGTCAGTAGTCAGTAGTCAGTAGGCGCTTCGCGCTACGGTCGCTGACGTATTCATCCAGACTAGCTGGCATCGAGGCTTTTCTACTGTCTACTGTCTACTGTCTACTGCTTTATGCTCCGAGTCTATCTTGATTACAGCGCGACGACGCCAGTTGACCGGCGTGTGTTGGAGGCGATGCTGCCGTTCCTGTCAGAGAGGTTCGGCAACCCTTCGAGCGTACACTTCTTCGGGCAGGAGGCGCGTGCGGCGCTTGACCGTGCGCGCCGCGAAGTCGCCGGTCTCGTCGGCGCGCGTCCGAACGAGTTGGTCTTTCTCTCCGGCGGCACGGAGGCCAACAATCTCGCCATCCGCGGCATCGCCGAGCAAATGCAAGAACATGGCCGCCACATCATCACCACAGCAATCGAGCACTCGTCGGTGCGCGGCATCTGCGAGGCGTTGGAGCGGCGCGGATGGGAGGTGACGCGCCTGCCCGTCTACGGCGACGGCCTTGTCCGCGTCGAGGACATGCGCGCGGCACTCCGCCCCGACACGATGCTCGTCACCGTCATGCTCGCCAATAACGAGATAGGCACAGTCCAGCCCATCGCCGAGATAGGCGCGCTCGTCCGCGAACGACGCGCAGAAGGGCACAAGCATCTCTGGCTGCACACAGACGCCGTGCAGGCCGCGGGCGGCATGCGCGTTGACGTAGACGCGCTGGGCTGTGACCTTCTGTCTTTGTCGGCGCATAAACTCTACGCGCCAAAGGGCGTCGGCGCGCTCTACGTGCGGCGTGGGGTACGGCTCGCGCCGCAGAACATCGGCGGCCATCAGGAACGAGAGCGGCGCGGCGGAACCGAGGCCGTCCCGTTATTAGTAGCCTTCGGCGAGGCCGCGCGGCTCACGCGCCTTGAACTCGACGCGCGCATCGAGCAGGTTGGTCGCCTGCGCGAACGCTTCGAGACCGGCGTCGAAGCCCGTGTCGCCGACATCGTCTACAACGGCGACCGCACGCGAAGGCTCCCGAGCATCTCGAACATCTCTTTCCGCTTCATCGAGGGCGAAGGGCTTCTCATCAATCTAGACATGCAGGGCGTCGCCGTCTCGACTGGGTCGGCCTGCTCTTCCGGCTCGCTCGAACCCTCGCCGGTCATACGTGCCCTCGGTCGCGACGACGAACTCGCGCGCGGCTCGATTCGCTTCAGTCTCGGCAAGGATACGACCAAAGAGGAGATCGACTACGTGCTCGAAGTCCTCCCGCGCGCCGTCGAGAATCTGCGCCGCCTCTCCCCGCTCTACCAGAGGGCACAGGCCGAACGCGCCTGCACACCGGCTTGAGAACGCATCTGCACACCGGCTTGAGTATGTGCGTGCCAGAACCGACTGCCCGCACAGGCGAGTCGTGATAGCAAGACCCTTCAGTTTGTGCAAGCGGAGCAACGCTGTTCGCGCATACATCGCGGCTTAGTGACACGACGACTCGCCTCGATGTTCATATCCGACCGCAAACCGCTTTAGAACTTTCAATCTCCCCGTGGCCTACTCCGAGACTTTCAAAGACCATCTGGCTAATCCGCGCAACGCAGGGTTACTAACCGATGCGGACGCCGACGCCGAACAGGTGAACCCCGTCTGCGGCGACCGCCTACGGCTCACGCTCCGCGTCCGCGAGGGTCGCATCGAGGCCGCGCGCTTCCTCGCCTACGGCTGCCCACCGACGCTCGCCTGCGGCTCCGCCCTCGCCGAAATGATCGAAGGATTGCCGGTTGAAGAGGCTGCGCGAATCACGCGTACGAGAATAATCGAAGCCGTCGGCGGGCTACCATCTCGGAAGCTGCACGCCGCGGCGCTCGCCATCGAGACGCTTCGAGCAGTGCTCGATTCTCTGAACCAAGCTGCCCGATAAAAATGTTTCCGTCCTCTGATTCCGATGTGAGAAGTTTTACTTCTTGGGCGCGACGTAACTATCCTTTGCTAACACTTTCCTCGTCTCGCCATTAGCTCCATTGCCTACGACCAACTGAATCTTTCGCGTCGAGCCGTCGCGTTTTGAGTTCGTCGAGACATAACCGATGGTGTAATTGGCGCTCATGTCGGTGAGGATTTGTCTGGCGACCTGTGGGAGTTCGCTCCCCTTCTTGACGAAGTACGCGCTGCCGCCCGACTCAAACGCCAGACGGTTCATGTACTGCTTCGCTTTCTCAGGAGTGGTCGTCCGATATTCACTTTGAATAAAACCTACAATGAAGACTCTCAACCCAGACTCGTGGAGTTTCGCGAAGACCTGCGCGGTCTTATAAAAGCTCGCGCGGTCTTCCCCGTCGGTGACGAGTATCAGCGAGTAACGACGTGGGGAATTGTGTTCCCGCTTGTATTTCGCAAGGCGCTCGGCGGAGAGATAGACCGCATCGTTGATGGCTGTCTGGCCCCCCTCGATGAATATATCCTCCAGCGCGCCGGCCAGAGCTGTCTTGCTGGCCGTCACATCTTGCATGACTTTTATGTTGTCACTGCTGACAAAGCGCACGACGAAGCCTTCGGATTCCGCGCCCGTACCGGCCACGATCATCTTTCCGAACTCGATGACCTTATCAATGTCGTTGCGTAATGAGCCTGAACTGTCAATGACCAGGCCGAAAGCGTGCGGCCCTTCCTGCTTCTCGAAGACCGATATTTTCTGCGGCACACTGTCTTCGAGAATCTGAAAATCCGCCTCGTGCAAGTCGTTGACTAGATGGCCTTGGGAGTCGAGGACGAGCGCGTTCAACTTCACCGACAGCGGCGGCTGCTCCGCTGGCTGCTCCTTTTTCTTCTCCTGCGCGTCCGCTGACGACACTGCAATGACAGCGCAGAGCGCGGTCGCGTATATAACCCTGAGGCATCTCTGAGAGGGTTTCATCTTTTGAAACTCTGAGTCATTCCGGTTGAACTGCTCTGCCTTTGCCGTCACCACCCTATCTTGAAGGCGAGATGCGGCGCGGGCGCGTCTCGCTGGGAATGATGGTCTGGTTCTGGTGATACTGTGGGCCGCAGTGACGGTGCGGCTCCGTCCCGATGACGAAGGTCTTGGTGCGTATGATGGGGCAGGTCGGCGCGGCGATGAGACCCGTCGTCGGGTCTATGTCGAGCGTGACGGTTCCCGTCAGATGCGAAGGGTTGTCCGGCTCGTCCGTGCTGTGCCCTTCGAGTTCCGTCCGTCCGCGCTTGCCGGGTGGCGTCGGCGTCTCTTCGGGGAACACAGGCACGCGCATGTCGGGCGCGACGGGCGTCGGCGCGGTCTCCGGCTCACCGGGCAGAATCACATCGTCGGGCGTGGCCGACTCGTCGGGCGTGCTGCTCGCTTGTGCGGGCGCGGTTCCGTGAACGAAGAGTTCGGTGCGCTTGTCAGTCGAGTCCGCGGAGGCGAGCATCCCCGTGTGCGGGTCTATCTCCGCGTGGTCGATGTCGGGAGGCTCCTGCCAGTCGCCGCCCCAATCCGGATGTGAAGCGAGCGCCGCCGTCATGAAGTCGGCCCAGATTGGGAGCGCAGAGTCCGCGCCCGTCAACCCGAGGTCTGAGCCATCGTCAAAGCCGACATAGACGACGCAGACGAGGTTCGGCGTAAAGCCCGCAAACCAACCATCGCGCGATGTGCCGGTCTTGCCCGCGACGTTGGCACGGAAGCCGCGCGCACGCACCTTCGCCGCCGTCCCACGGTTCACCACGTCCTTCATGATCGAGTCCATGATGAAAGCGACCTGCGGGCGCAAGACCTCGTTCTTCTGTCCCTGCGGCGCGGCGATGGTCATGCCGCCGCCCGTCGTGACGCGGTTGATGCCGACCGGCGTGACGCGCGTCCCCAACTGCGCGAACGCCGTGTAGGCCGACGCGACCTGAAGCGGAGTCGCCTCGTTCGTTCCCAACGCGTGCGCGAGGTAGTTCGCTTTCGGCTTCGGCAGCCCGGCCTTCGTCGCAAGGTTCATCACGCGCCCGATGGTCACTTCGTCGGCCACCTTCACGGTGACGACGTTGAGGCTGTGCGTCAAAGCGTCGCGCAGAGTTACTTCGGCGTGCGTGTACTGCTCGCCGAAGTTGCCGGGCGAGTATTGCTGGTTGCCGACGTTGAAGGTCGTCGGCTCGTCCTTGTACGTGGTCGCCGCGGTGATAAGTCGTGGGACAGGGTCGTAAGCGGTATTGAGCGCCGTCGCGTAGACGAAAGGCTTGAAGACGGAGCCGGGCTGTCGCATGGCGTCGGTCGCACGGTTCAACTGACTCTTCTCGTAGTCGCGCCCGCCGACCATCGCGACGATCTCGCCCGTGTCGGCCTTCAACGCGACGAGCGCGGCCTGAAGAGTCCCCGCCGGGTAGCGTTTGGCCTCAACCTTGTCGAGCGCGGCGAGCTGCTTGACGAGCGCCGCGTAGGCCGCGCGCTGCAAGTCCATGTCGATGGTCGTGTAGATACGCAGGCGCTCGGCGGCGGAGGTGTCGGCAATCACGTCCGAGAGCTGGTTCTGCGCGTAGTCAACAAAGTATGGCGCTTCAGAGGCATCGATGCGTCCCCTCTGCGGCGCGACCTTCAATTCGGTCGCCGACGCGCGCGCGCCCTCGACCTCGGAGATGACGCCCGCCTCAACCATCGACTTCAAGACCTGATTGCGCCGCTCGAACGCTGTGTCCGGGTACTTGTATGGGTTATAGCGGTTCGGGCTGCGAATCATCCCCGCGAGCAGAGCCGACTCGGGCAGCGTCAGCGCCGTCACGTCCTTGTTGAAATAAGCCTCGCTTGCCTCGCCGACGCCCTTGATGGAAAAGCCCGTGCGCTGGCCCAAGTAAGCCTCGTTGCAGTAGAGCGCGAAGATGTCCTTCTTCGACAGGCGTGTCTCAAGGATGATGGACATGTACGCCTCGGAGACTTTTCGCTTCAAGGAATACTCGGGCGAGAGGAAGAGGTTCTTGACTAGCTGCTGCGTGATGGAAGACCCGCCCTGTCGCGCAATCGGCGAGTTCGGATCGGCGTCGTAGCGGCGGACGACGGCGCGCAGGATGCCACGCAGGTTGACGCCGTAGTGATTGAAGAAGTCTCTGTCTTCGGTCGTGACGATGGCCTTGACGAGATGATCCGGGAGGTCGTTGAAGCCGATGACCTTCCGTCGCTCACGCTGCGGGCCCGCGACCGAGCTAATCAACTCGGGTTCCAGCCACGCGTTCTGAATCTTCGCGCCGCCCGCGTCGAGGTCACTTAAGGCAGCGACCGTCTTTCCACCCTTGCCGAACTGCACGCGCAGGTGCGGGAACTGCGCGCGGCCGTCAATGGTCGAGTCCTTGCTCGGCTCGATTTCGAGGCTCACGCCGTCGATGCTATAACGGCCCCTAACCGTGTCGGCCTGCTGCGCTTTCTCGACGTAACCGGCGCGCTTCATCCGCACGACCAGATCGTCGATTGACATATTCTCGCCCGTGCGGAGCTGCCTCGGCGCGGCGTAGATGCCCGCGCTACGCGTAAAGACCTCGCCGCGCAGGAGGCGGTCGATGCGCTGCGAGAAGACCGAGTAGTAGTATGCGAGCACGACGACCGCGAGGACTGTGAGAGCGACTATGGGAATGACGGTCGCGGGACGTATCAGACGACGACGCCAGCGCCGCCAGAAGCCCTCGGGAGGCTCCTCGAACCTGACGACGCGTGGCACGCGCCTGCCTTTCGGCGCGGCGGGCGGTACGATATCTTTCGGCGGATGACGCAGAGCCATAAGAGCCGTGGCGAGTGATAAGTGATGAGTGATAATTGATAAGAAAGAAAAAGGCTTCTTGTTTTTCTTATCAATTATCACTCATCACTTATCACAACTGTAAACCGTTCACCTCCGAACTGTCCACAGTTTGTTTGACACTCTCCTTCCCTTTTAGCTAACGTGGCCGGGTTAGCCCGAACGCAAGTTTTGATGCCGCCGCCGAGTCGCACGGTTCGATGCCTCCCAACGCAGAACTGACCCGGAGATTCAGGCCGCGCACAAGCCTGGCCTACTCGCTGGCCGCGCTGGCGGGCGTGGTGGCCTTCGGTACTGCCGGTTTCAGCCTCATCGAAGGCTGGACGCTGCTAGACAGTCTCTACATGACTGTCATGACGGTGACGACCGTCGGCTACGGGCCGCCGCTTCCGCTCTCGAACGCGGGTCGCAACTTCGCCATCTTCTTTATGATTCTCGGCGTGGGAACCGCCGGTTATCTGCTCTCGACCGCCGTGCAGTCGCTCGTGCGCTCCGAGATTCTGGCGGCATACGGCGAGCGGCGCAGGCATCGCGAGATGAGCAAGCTCAAAGACCACTACATCATCTGCGGCGCGGGTCGCATGGGTGGGCGCATCGTGCGCGAGATGCGGCGCGCGGCTATCCCCTTCGTCGCCATTGAGAGCAACGCACTGCTTGCTGCCGAATTGGAACTGCCCGCCACGCAAATTCTCATTCGCGATGCGACGCTCGACGAAACTCTCATCGAGGCCGGCATCGAGCGCGCACGCGGGTTAGCCTCCTGCCTGCCCGACGACGCTGACAACCTCTATGTCGTGCTGACGGCGCGGACGCTGAATCCGACTCTACACATCGTCGCGCGGGCGGTTGAAGAGTCCGCCGAGCCTAAGCTGGTGCGCGCGGGCGCGAATCGCGTCGTCGCCCCGACGATTATCGGCAGCCACCGCATGGCCCAAGCGCTCTTGAAGCCCGCCGTGGCCGACTTCATGGACTCGATCACGGCGGAGAGCCTCGACCTCGGCTTCGAGCAGGTGGAGGTCGCACAGGGGTCGCAGCTCGCCGGGCACAAGCTCAGGGACACGACCATTCGCTCCGAACTCGAAATCGTTGTCGTCGCCATCCGACGCTCCGGCGGCGACATGCTCTTCAACCCTTCGGGCGAGACCGAGATCAAAGAGGGCGACATGCTTATCGCTATCGGTCGCGGCGAATCGCTCGCCGAACTCACCGCATTGGCGCGGGGTACGAGAAAGTAAGCGAGACGGAAGCTCGCGGGTCTGTAACGGCATCCTCGATTTTGAATTACAATCTAGAACGTGGGACGAGTTCTCCAGGCAGAGAAGATCGAGCGTGTGGTGGTGCGCGGCGCGAACTGGGTGGGCGACGCGGTAATGACCGTGCCCGCGCTCAGAGAGCTACGCCGCCTGCTGCCCGGCGCGCACTTGACGCTTGCGACGCGCGCTTGGGCCCAAGGGATTTTTGCGGGCGCGGATTTCATCGATGACATTCTCGTCCTCGAAGAGTCGAACGCGAAGATGCGCGCCGTCATAGGAGAGGCGCGCCAGTGGCGTGCACGCCGTTTTGACCTCGCCATCATCTTCCCGAACGCTTTCGCCGCAGGCTTGGTCGCTGCACTCGCACGCGTCCCCGCGCGCATCGGCTACGCGACGCAGGGTCGCGGCCTGCTCCTGACGCATCGTATCAGTGTCCCCGTGTGGCACGGCGAGCGACACGAGGTCTTCTACTATCTCCACATCGTCGCCGAACTTGAGCGACTGCTCTACGGCTCGACGACCGTCGAGGAGCGCGAGCCGCTTCTCGCACTAACCGTCTCGAAGGCGCGTGCACAGGAAGCGCAAAGGCTTCTGCTTGCGAACGGGGCGCGGCCCGGACGCACGCTCGTCGCGCTGTGTCCCGGCTCGACCAATAGCCGAGCCAAGCGCTGGCCCGCCGAACGCTTCGCCGCGCTCGCAGATATGCTGATGGAGAGGGCCCGCGCCGACATCGTTCTCATCGGCGCGGGAGATGAGTTGGACATCTCGGAAGAGGTGGCGGGACGCATGCTCGTGCGCCCCATCATGCTGACGGGCAAGACCAATCTCGCGCAGACGGCAGCCGTGCTGAGCGCCTCTGACCTTCTCGTCACAAACGACACGGGGCCCGCCCACGTCGCGGCGGCTGTCGGCTGTCCGGTCGTCGTCATCTTCGGGCCAACCAACCCGACGACGACGCGCCCCTTCTCGACGCTGGCCGAGGTCGTGCGTCGTCCGCCCGACTGCGCACCTTGTATGCTGCGCGACTGCCCAATCGACCATCGCTGCATGACCGCCATCTCAGCCGAAGAGGTTTTCGGACGTGCCTCGCTCGCGCTCGACGCGCGCCGAAAGTTGGAGGTCACGCGTTGAAAGCCGAAGGTCATGCGTTGAAGGATAAAGGTCATGCGTTGAAGGACTCAAGGTTATCGGAGTTGAGCGGCGACATACGGCGTGCGGTCTTCATCGACCGCGACGGGACGATTTCAGAAGAAGTCGGCTACGTCAATCACGTCTCGCGCTATCGTGTCTTCCCTTTCGCGGCTGAAGCCGTCCGCGCGCTCAACGAGGCTGGCTGGCTGGCCGTCCTCGTCACGAATCAGGCCGGAGTGGCGCGCGGATATTTTGCGGAAGAGATGATCGGCAGGGTTCATGATGTGTTGACTGCGGAACTGGAGCGCGGCGGTGCGCGGCTCGATGCGATCTACTACTGCCCGCATCACCCGACGGTCGGCGAGCCGCCTTACCGCCTTGACTGCGACTGCCGCAAGCCGAGGCCCGGCCTGATTCGCCGTGCGGCCCACGAACTCCGACTCGACCTCGCGCGCTGCTGGATGGTCGGCGACCGCTACAGCGACACTGAGCTTGCGCGCAACGCGGGCGTGCGTTCCGCCTTCGTGCTCACCGGCTACGGACGCGGAGAGTTGGAGCATCAGGCCCAAGCATGGCCGCACCGCCCCGACCTCGTCGCCGAAAACTTGCTCGAAGCCGTGAGAGAGATAGTTAAAGGAAGTGATGAGTGATGAGTGATGAGTGATAAGAAAAAGAAAGGCAGCGTGCCTTCTCTTATCGCTCATCACTCATCACTCATCACTCATCAAGACCTTGAGTGACAAAGAGACAATCGGAGGTGAGCGGCTGGTGGCGTTGGTGCGCTCGTTCGCGGGGCGGCGCGTGCTCGTCGTGGGCGACCTGATCGCTGACCAGTTCGTGTCGGGCGAGATTAGCCGCGTCTCGCGCGAAGCGCCCGTGATGATTCTGCGCCACGAACGGACGGAGACGATTCCGGGCGGCGCGGCCAACTGTGCTTTGAACCTTTCGACGCTCGGCGCACGCGCCGCAATCATCGGCGTGGTCGGTGAAGACTCGGCGGGCGGCGCGCTTCTGGAAAAACTCTCGGCGGCGGGCGTGGACTGCCGCAGCGTCGTCGTCAGGCCACATCTGCGTACGACGACCAAGGTGCGAATCCTCGCGGGCCACGCACACTCCCCGCGCCAGCAGGTCGTCCGACTCGATTACGAGAGCGATGTTCTGACAGACAATGAAGTCCTTCGAGAGATTGCCGGAAACGTTCGCGAAGCTTTCGCGAGCGCGGAGGCCGTCATCATCTCGGATTACAACTACGGCGTTGCGTGTGCGGGCACGACCGATGCTCTGCGCGCGGCGGCTGTTGATAAAGCGGCGGCGGAAGATAGCACCGCGCCCGTCCTTGTTGACTCGCGCTTTCGACTCGCAGAGTTCGCGGGATTCACTTCCGCCACACCGAACGAAGACGAGGTAGAGCAGGTCTCGGGCCGTCGCTTCAAGGACGATGCGGAACTCGCCTCGGAGGGCGAGGCGTTGCGTGCGAGGCTCGGCTACAAGTCTCTGCTCGTCACACGCGGCAAGCACGGCATGCTGCTTCTGGAAGAGAACGAAGCGCCGCTCAGTCTCGACGCGGTCGGCTCACACGACGCGGTGGACGTGACGGGCGCGGGTGACACTGTTATCGCGACCTACGCGCTGGCGCTCGCCTCCGGCGCGGGCTTCCGTGAAGCCGCACGCCTCGCAAACCACGCGGGCGGAGTCGTCGTCCTGAAGCGCGGCACAGCCTGCGTCAACCCGCAGGAACTTCTCGCCTCACTCGAACAAGCGGAGGGGCACGAAGTTTGAGATTGACTATCGAAGTTTCAGTTCGACAAAAGCCGGCGCGGCGGTTCGCCAGAGCGTTGCGAAGTCCGTTATAACAGTCAGGCAAGAGAGTCAGGCCGCGCACTTTCTTTTGCACCATTCTTCTGTGCCCGGACAGTTACCGATGCGAGAGACCGAAGAGAAAGCGAAAGCCAGCGCCATCGCGCGTATCCTTGAGCGCAACCGCCTGATCGCGCGTGTGGCGATTGCGCGCAGGGGCGGCGCGCGCGTCGTCTTCGCCAACGGCTGCTTCGACCTGCTGCACGTCGGCCACGTCCGCTATCTTGAGGCCGCGCGTGGACTCGGCGACCTGCTCGTCGTGGGCGTCAACGGCGACGAACAGGTACGCCGCCAGAAGGGAGAGGGGCGACCGTTCCTGCCCGAGCGCGAGCGCGCCGAAGTGATCGCGGCGTTGCGCGCGGTCGATTACGTCATCATCTTCCACGAGCCGACCGTCACCGAACTCCTGCTC
>JAVRON010000059.1:0-56120 GCA_032162705.1 Acidobacteriota bacterium | reverse complement strand
CTCTTATCACTCATCACCTATCACTCATCACTCTTCATCGTCTTTGCGACGAAGAGGTTGCTGCTGAAACGCTCACCCGAGTCGAGCCATGTATGTGCGCGCTCGAAGCCGGTCTCGGCGGCTAAGGCCGACAACTCGTCGAGCGAATACTTGTAGGAGTTCTCCGTGTGGATGCGCTCGCCCACGCCGAAAGTCAGGCCGAGACCGAGCGCGCCTATGTGGACAATCTGCTCGCGCGTGCTCTCGACGTGCATCTCGACGCGGCCTTCCTCTGCGTTGTAGAGAGCGACGTGTCGGAAGTGTCGTAAGTTAAAGTTCGCATCCAGCTCGTGGTTGATGCGTGCAAGGAGGTTGAGGTTGAAGGCGGCGGTGACGCCGAGCGCGTCGTCGTATGCGGCTTCAAGCACAGCCGGGTCTTTCTTCAGGTCGGCTCCGAGCAGAAGGGGATCGCCCGCGCGCAGCACACCGCGAAGGCGTCGGAGGAAGGCGCGCGCCTCCCGTCGGTCGAAGTTGCCGATGTTGGAACCGAGGAAGAGGACGAGCGTGCGGCCTTCGTCGCTCATCTCCGCGCCGAGACGCGGGAGCGCCGAGTCGTAGTCGCCCGCGTAGGCCGTCACGCGCAAGCCTGTGTAGTCGCCGAGCAACGCGCTCGCGCTTGCTTCGAGCGCCGCGGGCGAGATGTCAACGGGAACGTACGTGAGTTGCTTCTGCCGTTCGAGCAGCGCGTCGATGATGCGGCGCGTCTTTGAGGCGCTGCCCGACCCGAGTTCGACGAGCGTGAGCGACGAGTTGCTGCGTGCAAGCTCGACGATCTCTCCGGCGTGGCGCGCGAAGATTTCGCTTTCGGCGCGCGTCAGGTAGTATTCGGGGAGCAGGCAGATGGCGTCGAAGAGGTGCGAGCCAAGCTCGTCATAGAAGTATTTCGGCAGGAGGAATTTCGGGCTGGCGCTCAGACCGCGCCGCACGTCCGAGGCGAAGTCGTCCTTCGCTTCTGCGCCGTCGAGCCTGTGAATTCGCAGGCGCTCGCTCTGCTCGTCGCTCGCGGGATGAGGCATGTGTCGGGTTCCCTCCGTGTCCATGAAAAACGGCTGTTATGATAAACCATTGCGTACCTGACCGCACGACTTCGCCTGAGTCGGCGGAAGCCCGTACGGACGAACCAACGATGAACGAACAGGCCGAACAGATCGCGCTGATGATGACAGAGACGCGTGCCGAGACCCTGCGCCTCTTCGACCTCGCCGACGAGCGCGGCCTGCACGAAAGCCCGGGCTTCGGCTATCGCCCTCTGATTTGGCACCTCGCGCACATCGGTGTCTTTGAATCCTACTGGCTACTGCAAAAGCTTCGTCGCCTGCCCGCGCCCGACCCCGCCTACGAGCGCATCTTCGACCCCATCAAGACGCCGCGCGAGGAGTCGAAAGAGCTGCCCACGCGGCGCGAGATGGAGTCCTACCTGCGGCGCGTGCGCGCCGGCGCGCTCGAATCTCTCGAACGCTTCGACTTCCGTGCGGCAGACCCGCTCAAGCGCGGCGGCTACATCTTCCACCTCGTCCTCGAACACGAGCGCCAGCATCAGGAGACGCTCGCATACCTCTTTCAGCTGCTCGACCCATCGAAGAAGACGCGGCACACCACAAGCGTCGCCGCCATCGCGGAAACTACGACGACGGCGCGCGAAATGGTTTCGCTCAACGAAGGCGAAATGGTTTCGATTCCCGCAGGCTCGTTCCCTCTCGGGGCCCTCTGGGACTCGTTCGCGTACGACAACGAGCGCCCGGCGCGCGAGGTCTTCGTCCCTACGTTCAGGCTCGGGCGCGCGCCCGTGACGAACGGCGAGTATGCGCGCTTTGTCGAAGAGAGAGGCTACGAGCGGCGCGAGTTCTGGGACGAAGACGGATGGGGCTGGCGCGAGAAGCAGAGTTGGACGTGCCCGCTCTACTGGCGGCGCGAAGGCGTGCGAGGCTGGGTCGAGCGTCGCATGTTTGAAGAGGCCGCGCTCGAAGTCACTCATCCGGTGACGGGCATTAGTTGGTTTGAAGCGGAGGCTTACGCACGCTTCGCGGGCAAGCGCCTGCCGACCGAGGCCGAGTGGGAGAAGGCCGCCTCTTGGGACGACGCGCGCGCGTCGAAGCGTCGCTATGCGTGGGGCGACGATGAGCCGGACGCATCGCGCTGCAACTTCGGCCTACAGTTGTGGGGCACGACCCCTGTCGGGGCATTCCCCGCGGGCGCGTCCCCTTATGGGTGTCTCGACATGACGGGCAACGTCTGGGAGTGGACTGCGACGCCCTTCGAGGGCTTCCCCGGCTTCGAGCCTTTCCCCTACCCGGAATATTCTCTGGAATGGTTCGACGGCGACCACCGCATCCTCAAAGGCGGCTCGTGGGCCACGCACCCGTCGGTCTTACGCACCAGTTTCCGCAACTTCTTCCGCAGACACTTCCGCATCGCCTTCGCGGGCCTCCGCCTCGCGGATGATGCGTGAGCGTTGAAGCACATTGGGTCTGGCTCAAGGCGGGTTTGCCCGTTCGAGGTGAAAGGTTGATTGAATGAACTCCTGGCCGAAGTACCCGACAGTTTACGAGATCAACGCGTGGGTCTGGTTGAATGACCTGAGCCGTGCGTATGGAAGAGCGTTGACGCTCGGCGACGTGCCGCAGACGGAGTTGGAGAGGCTGGCGGAGTTCCGTTTCGACGCCCTCTGGTTGATGGGCGTTTGGGAGCGCAGCCCCGGCGCGCGGCAAATCTCACGCACGAACCCGGGGCTGCTTGAAGAGTACCGGCACATCCTGCCCGACTACACGGAGGAGGATGTGGTCGGCTCGCCCTACGCGATCAGGGGCTATCGCGTCGATGCGGCGCTGGGCGGCGACGAAGGGCTGGCGGAGTTTCGTGCACGCATGCTCCGGTCGGGTCTGCGGCTGGTTCTCGACTTCGTCCCGAACCACATGGCGATAGATCACGGTTGGGTGACGGAGCACCCGGAGCGGTTGGTCGAGGGCGACGCCGAGAGACTTGAGCGCGAGCCGCGAAACTATTTTCGCGTGGGCGATGCGGTAGGGGCGCGTGTGTTCGCGCACGGGCGCGACCCGTACTTCGAGGGCTGGCCCGACACCGTGCAACTCGACTTCCGCCGCGCAGAGACGAGAGACGCTATGACCGAGGCGCTGCTCTCAGTCGCCGCACGTTGCGACGGCGCGCGTTGCGACATGGCGATGCTCGTCACGCGTGAAATCTTCCTGCGCACGTGGGGCGGCGAGTTCGACGCGCCGTCGGCGGAGTTCTGGCCCGAAGCCATCCACACGGTTAAGTCCGCGCATCCCGACTTCCTTCTGATGGCCGAGGTCTACTGGGAGATGGAGTACCGTTTGCAACAGCAGGGCTTCGACTTCGCTTACGACAAGCGGCTCTATGACCGTCTGCTCACTGATGATGCGACGGGCGTGCGCGCGCACCTGCGTGCAGACCTGAGTTATCAGAGTCGGCTCGCGCGCTTCACAGAGAACCACGACGAGCGCCGTGCACAGGAGGCTTTCGGCCCGGCACGCGCTCCGGCGGCGGCCACGCTCACGCTCACACTGCCCGGACTCCGCCTTCTGCATGAGGGGCAGTTGGAGGGCTGGCGCACGAAGCTCTCCGTGCATCTCGGGAGACGCCCGCAGGAGCCGACGGACGAGAGCGTCGAAGCTCTCTACCGACGGCTGCTGGCGTCACTCTCGCAAACGATTTTTCACGACGGCGACTGGCAACAAGTCGAGCCGCGCGAGGCTTGGCACGGCAACCCGAGCCACGAGCATTTCGTGGCGAGCCGCTGGACGCTTGGTGAAGACATGCGCCTGTCTGTCGTTAATCTCTCGGCTGAACGCGCGCAGTGTTATCTGCCGCTTGAGTTGCCGGCGCTCGCTGGACGCACGTGGCTTCTGAAAGACCTTCTGGGCGAGGCCGTGTATCTCAGAGACGGCGACGGGCTGCTCTCGCCCGGCCTCTACCTGGACGTGCCCGCCTACGGCCAACATCTTTTCGAGATAACGCCGCAGCCTCGTTGAAGCTCTCTGAACACGAGAATGAAGTTCTCGGACATGGGCGCTTCGCCTCGCCTTGGACAGAGTTCAACGAATTCCATCCAGACATTCTTCCCCGCTCGAAGGCTGACAAACAGCACGCGAACTTCGTCTAAACATTAGGCGCGGCGTCGTCGTATTAGACGACGAGTCAAGGCACTCCTCGTTTTAAATAATCAGCAGAAGAGTTTTTATGAAAACGATTTATACGTTCTATCTGGACGCCGCGCGCATCGCCCTCCAGTCCATCTTCGCGCACAAGCTGAGAGCGTTTCTGACGCTCATCGGCATCATCATCGGCGTGGCCTCGGTCGTCGTCGTGGGCGCGGCCATCTCTGGACTGAACACATACGTGATGGAGAAGGTGACGGCTGTCTTGGGCGTCAATCACTTCATGATCGCGCGCATGGCGCATCAGGGGCAGGCGTCCGAGGACGAGTGGGAGAAGATGAACCGCCGCAATAAGCGTCTGGAGCTTGAAGACTACGAGTGGGTGAAAGAGAACTGCGTGGCCTGCTCAGAGGTCGGCGCGCAGCTCATGAACCAGACCGACCTCAAGCAGAACGGTGAGGAGTTGTTCGGCGTACAGGTGCAGGGCTGCACGCCCAACATGCAGTCCATCGAAGACAAGACCATCGGCGAGGGCCGCTTCTTTCTCCAGCAGGAGTACGACACCGCCGCGATGGTCGTCGTCATCGGCGACGATGTAAAGGAGAAGTTCTTCCCCGGACAAGACCCGGTCGGCAAATCCCTGAGCGTGCGTGGACTACCGATGACCATCGTCGGCGTCGAAGAGAAGCGCGGCTCGATGCTCGGCCAGTCATTCGACAAGCAGATGTACATGCCTCTGACGGCCTATCGCAAAATCTTCGGTGGTCGCCAGAGCATACAGATTCACGGCAAGGCCGCTTCGCGCGACACGTTCCAGACGGCGATTGAGGACGCGCGCACGGGGCTTCGCAACAAGCATAAGCTCAAGGGCAACGAGGACGACGACTTCGGGCTGGTGGACACGAACAGCGTCGCGGGTTCGGTAGATTCTTTAACGGGCGGCATCGCGGCGGTCGTCGTGCCCATCACTTTTATCTCGCTCGTCGTCGGCGGGATCGTCGTGATGAACATCATGCTCGTCTCCGTGACCGAGCGCACGTTCGAGATCGGACTTCGCAAGGCGCTCGGCGCGACGCGCAGGCAGATGCTCTTGCAGTTCATGATGGAGTCGTCGTTTCTGACGATGTGCGGCGGCATCCTCGGCCTCCTGCTGGCAATCGCGCTGGCGTGGACGATCTCGCTGACGACGGGCGTGACGATGACGGTGACGATTGTCTACGTCCTTCTCTCGGTCGGCGTCTCGGGCGGCATCGGAATGATCGCGGGCATCTACCCCGCGTACAAGGCTTCACGCCTCGACCCCATCGTCGCACTGGCGAGAAAGTGAGGGGAATTTTTGATTTGCGATTTTTGATTTGCGATTGAAGACGGCTACGAGGCTTTCCTGCAATCGCAAATCAAAAATCAAAAATTGCCAATGAGTGGTTTATGAAATTAAGAGTCCCCAAGTTCATTCCCATCGAAATCTTCCGCATGGCGCTCGATAGCTTGCGGGCGCACAAGTTCCGCAGCTTCCTGACCGTGCTGGGGATCGTCATCGGCGTCGCGGTCGTCATCGTCATCGCGTCGCTTCTGACGGGCGTGCGCCAGTCAATCGTTCAGGTCGTCGAGGAGTTCGGCACGAATAATATCTACGCCTTCCACCTCTCGACCGGGCCTTCCTTAGGCCCGCGCGACGCCTCGGAGCGGCAGCGCAAGCCCTTAACGGCAGAGGATGCCGAGGCCATCTCGCGCCTGTCCCCGGCGGTCGAGATCGTTGCGCCAGACCTCTTCGTCGCGTGGTTCGACTCGACCATCACCTACAAGGGCACGAACTACCGGCGCGGCGGCGTCGAGGGCGTGACGGCCAACTACGCGGCGGCCACCAACGTCTCTGTGCGCGACGGGCGCTTCATTACCGAGGCGGACGACAACAATCGCCGCAACGTGATGGTCATCGGCGTCAACGTCGTGGACGCGCTCTTTCCGGGCCGCGAGGGCGACGTGGTCGGAACCGAGGTCAAGCTCGGCGGCCATCCCTTCGAGATTATCGGCGTGCTGGAGAAGCGCAAGAACGCCATCTTCGGCGAGAACGACGAGGACAACTCCATCTACATTCCCTTCCGCACGGCGCACGAAGTCTCGCCCGGCAGCGAGTATCTCATGCTCGTTATCCGCGCGCGCTCCGGCCAGTTGCGACAGGCGCTCGATCAGGTCGAGGAAGTCTTGCGTCGTCGTCGCGGCGTGAAGTTCAACGAGCCGAACAATTTCGATCTCGGCACAGCCGACAAGATCGTCCAGCAGTTCGACAGCATCACGGGCATGATCGGACTGATCGCCATTGCCATATCAAGCGTCGGCCTGCTCGTCGGCGGCATCGGCGTGATGAACATCATGCTCGTCTCCGTGACCGAACGGACGCAGGAGATCGGTGTGCGCAAGGCCATCGGCGCGCGCCGCCGCGACATCGTGCGGCAGTTCCTCTACGAAGCGATGACGCTCACGGCGATGGGCGGCATCATCGGCGTCGTCTTCGCCGTCGGCATCAGCAAGATCATCGCCTTCCTTCTGCCAGCGCTGCCCGCGGCCATCCCGCTCTGGGCGGTCATCGCCGGTCTGCTCGTCTCAATCTTCGTCGGGCTGGTCTTCGGCGTCTGGCCCGCGCGCAAGGCTTCGCGTCTCGACCCGATTGAGTGTTTGCGGTACGAGTGAGAGGAATTACAGGAGGGCAATAGTGCGGAGCCGCCGGAGGCGGCGGAAGAATGTAGCCCACGGCGCGAGCCGTGGGAAGCGAGTCGAGTCGCAATGAAAAGCCCCGGAGGGGCGAAAGAAATCCGAGCTTGAGAACATCACTGCTCGGATTTCTTTCGCCCCTCCGGGGCTAAGACTTTTTCTATCTCTCCGTCCCACGGCTCGCGCCGTGGGCTACTCTCTTCCGCCCCTGACGGGGCTTCGCTTCCTTACTTCTTCTGTATCTCCCTCAACAACTCTTCGCGGAAGTAGCCAGCGGGGATCGTGCCCTGGCGCATGAAGAGGAGGTGGAACTCTTTGGGCGAGAACTTGTCGCCAAGCTGCTTTGAAGCCTCCGCGCGCAGAGCGAAAATCTGATCCTTGCCGAGCCGGTAGGTGATGGCCTGCGTGGGCCACTTCGAGTAGCGGAAGATGGCGGCCTCCGCGCCTTCGCAGCTCGCGCGCTTCGAGTCGGACTTGTTCGCGTCCGCGCACTTGCCCGGCTGGAAGTCCTTGATCTCGGAGAAGAGGTCTACGGCCTCGTCGTAGGTCATGCGTCCGGTGTGCAGCCCCGTGTCGATACGCACGCGCAGGTCGCGGTAGAGCTTGCCCTGCAATTGGTAGAGATGCTCTTCCGGCGTGTAGAAGCCTTCGGGTGCGCCCGGCTGCGGTTCGGCCATCAGAGCCTCCGAGTAGAGCGCCCACCCTTCGGCGGCCATCGAGTCTTCCCACATCGACGAAGAGTCTTCGACCGCGCCGGGCGTCAACCAACGCACCCCCGCAATGTCGCCCCTGTACTGCGTCATCACCTTGTAGTGCCAGTCGTGTCCGGGGAAGCCTTCGTGCGCCGAGAGGTCTGCGAGCGCCGCGCGGTTATTCTCCTTCAAGACCGCGGGGTCGTCCTTGCCCGAAGTGGTGACGTAGAAGCGCCCGACGCCGCTCTGCTTGAAGGGCGGCGCGGGGTAGTAGGCCGCGCCGTCAATCGAAGCGCGCAGCGGCGGAGGAGTCTCGACCACGTCGAGCTTGTAGTCGGCGGGCACGTCGAACACTCCGGTCTTGCGCGCGTAATCGACGAGACGCACGCCCGCCTCCTTGTACCAGGCGACCATCTCCGCGTCGGTCTTCGGATAGTCCTTGCCCAGCTCGTCGAAGACCGCGCGCACGGCTTGCGGCCCGTCTTCGGGTAGTTTCATCCCGCGCTTCTCGCCGATCTGGCGTGCGAGGTCGATCATCTGCCTGCGCGTGTCCTCGACAATCGGCCAAGCCTCTTCGTAGAGCTTTGCCGCCGTGGTGTCAACGCGCAGATTGTTCTTCAAGGCCCAGTTGTACTCCTCTTCACTAAAGGCGTAGCGGTCGGCGGCGTACAGAGTTTTGGGAGCGATGCCGTCAGGCGCGGATGTGTTTGCGTCGAAGAATGCCTGGCGGATGAAGTCGGCGAACTTCTTGTAGGCGGCGGACGCCGCCTGCGACGACTGTCGAAGCTGTGTGAGCATCTGTTCGCTGGCCTCGCCCGCACTGAGACGCTCCTGCGCCAGCTTCGGCAACTCCTCGGCGAAGTATTTGGCGTCGGCCTCGGCAGTCTTGATGCCGTCGCGGCGGAGCATACGGGGGTCGGCGGTGTTGTTCATCTTCGTGCCGGTCGCCAGCTGCTCCTGCGCGACTGAGAGGAAGCGCGGGATGTCCGCGACGCGGCTTGTGACGAGTCGCCACTCGTCGGGCGTGCCGTATGTCTTGTCGCCCGTTTGCGTCATGCCCTGAAGCTGCCAGTCGATGGCGCGGAACGGCTCCGAGACGTACGTATCGACGGCGCGCTCCTGATAGCGGCGCGTCTGGTGCTGGCGCAGAAGGAAAGCGATCTGCGCAAGCGCCACGTCGCGGTCGATGCGTCGCGCGGGCGAAAGCGTCTGCGCGTCAACCGACTCGAAAGCCTTCTGCGAATCGGCGAGCCAGCGGTCTTCTTCCGCGAGCGCCGTCGCCGAGTGGTCGCGCAGACGCCCGTCCACGTCCTTCAGCGAAGGGTCAAGCCCCGCGCCTCCGAGGTACGTATTGACCGTCGGGTTGCGGCGCAAAAACTCGACGACGTACTTGTCTTGAACGTCCTTGAATGCCTGGTCGCCGCTGCCCGCCGTCGCTGCGGGCGTCGGGGCCGTGGCGCTGTTCTGCGTCTGCTGTTGCACGCACGCGCCGGTCAGAAGTAGTGCCAGGAGCAGGAGTAGTTTTTTCATCTCTTCTTCTCTCTTGTATGGCTGGTTCGAGCTTCGTTCGGGATTGTTTGTTGGCTGACAGGGACGAGCTTAACGCCGCGCTCGCCGTACTCGCAAGCGCCGCGCCTGCGTGCCCGGGGTTATCAACGAGCGGTTCCGAGAGCAGGAGGCGCGCTTGTTCGGCTTCTCGCTTATCCGCTACACTGGACTCGACTTTGTCCTTAATCCCGACTTCAGGAAAGCGTGTCGATGAGTGAACTTAAAGAGCGGCGCTGGGCCGTCTTGAGCGAGCGCGGATGTGAGAAGGCGGGACTCAATTACGAAGAGGCCACCGGCCTCATCAAGCGCCTGCGCGGCGACAGCATCCACGGCCTCTGCGTCATCACGGACGAAGCGGCCTCGCGCCTGACTCCGTTGAAGAAGACCAAAAAGAAGTCGTCCCCAACTGGTGACGACCCGAAGCCACGGCGGAGCAGCAAGAAGAGCGCGGCATGAGCGTCGAAGCCCCTTCGGGGGCTTTTCTTTTTGCACACACATTAAAGCCGATGAGTTAATAAAGCCTGCGGTACGAGGCGGAAGCCCGTCCGGGAGGGAGGGCGTCTCAACTTCCGTCAGGCGTATCGTGAAGGCTATACGCCCTCCCTCACGGTCGGGCTTCCGCCACTACTACTTTCTTGAAGCGCTGAGGCGTGAGGCGATGACTTTCGCGGCGGTCGCGCCCGCGCCCGCTGCGCCGCTGATGGTTGGCGCGAGCGGGTTCGAGATGTCGCCGACGGCGAAGACCATCTCGGCGCTCGTCTCCTGCTCACCCGTCACGACGACGTAGCCGCGCTCGTCCGTGTGCAACTGCCCTTGGAACAACTCGCTGTTCGGCTCCACCCCGACGCGCACGAGCACGCCGCGCACGGCCATGCGGAAGGCTTTCAGCGCGCCCGCGCGTAAGATTTCAACCGCCTCGACCCGTTCGCCGCCCTCGATGCTGCGAAGCGTCGCCTCGGTAAAGACAGTGATGCGATGGTCGCCCTTGATGCGCTCGGCGAACTCCGCGCGGGCGCTCAGACTCTTTCCACGATGGACGAGCGTGACGGTCGGGCAGACTTCGGCGAGCATCAAAGCGTTCTCGGCGGCGGCATCACCCCCACCGACGACTAAAACATCCTCGCCCGCCACACGGTCGCGTTCGAGCTTGCCCGACGAGAGCACGCCGCGCCCCGCAAACTCCTCCTCGCCCGCAATGTTCAGACGCCTGCGCCGCACGCCGCACGCGATGACGATGGCGATTGACTGAAGCTCCTCGCCGCTTTGCAAGCGTATGCGCTTCGCGCGCACATCGACGCCCTCGATCTCGGCCTGCGTCCACAGATCGAAGTCCTTGTCCTCGACCTGCGCGGCGAACATCTCGCGCAGCTCGCGCCCGCTCTCCGCACGCACGCCGAGATAGTTCTCAACCCGGTTGTGAACGCGTAACAACTGCCCGCCAACTTCCTCTTCACGCTCGATGACGAGCGTGTCCAGCCCCAACTCATCGCACCACAAAGCGGCGGAGAGTCCGGCGGGCCCGGCCCCTATGATGATTACGTCGTGCATGAAAGCGTTCAGTATTTAGAGCGCCTAACAAAACCCGCCACGGAGACACAGAGACACAGAGAAGAATAAAAAAGCATGTCAAAAACCCTTCTCGATTAACTCTGTGCCTCTGTGTCTCCGTGGCTATTTCTGGTTCTGTTAGGCGCTTTTAGCATTCAGCATTCAGCGTTTCGGCTGATGAACATGAGTCCGCGCCGGGATTATGTTCAAGACATCGCCGAACTCTTGAGCGAGGCGCGAAGCTCCTCGGCCACGGCGTCCGGCTCAAGGCGCGAGACGGCCTGCGTGCCTCCTGCGTCCGAGAATTTGACCGCCGAAGTCATCTCGCTCCTATCCGTCTTCCAGCGCCCCGCGCCGTCACTCTCCAACTCGTTCAGACGTTCAACGAGACCTGCGAAGTCTCTGCGAGCAACACGTGGCCGCACGTATGTCACGGCCCAGGAGTAATAAGGGTAGTCGATGCGATAGCTCCAGCCGTCGTCCGTGGGCGTAGAGATGAGGAAGACCTCGCCGCGCGCGTTGTGCGCGATGGCCGTGTAGGGCGCGGCGTGGCGCGTCGGCTTGAACCCTGCCGCGCCGTAGAGGTCGCGTGCGAGCGTGACCACGGACAGACGCGTTTCCGCGTCCTCTTCGACGCGCGAGCGACCCGCGGCGAAGCTTTCGAGCGCCGCTTCGATGCTTGACCAGCCCTCTCGCCATAGAGGCTCGTACTCGTCCGTGTGCGTCAGCACGCGCTCGACTTCGGGCAGGATGAGTTCGTAAGCGCGTCTTTCATCCAACGACGTTCCGCCGGCGAGGTGTTGCGCGAGCGGCGAGGCAATGCCTTCGACAAGAGGATTATCGCTGCCCTGAATCAGGATGGATGCGCGCACCGCACGCGCGTTGGGAAACTCCGAGAAGTCTCCGGCCTCCGCCGCCGCGACGAGTGCATCCTTGTGTGCCAGCGCACGCTCGCCCGCGAGCACAGTCCAGACCGAGAGCACGCCGTCGGTGTCGAAGTGATTGTTGGTTACCACTTCGATATCGCGCGATAGCTCTTCGCGACGCGGCGAGGCGACGAAGTTCAACGCGATCTCGGTCGAGGTGTCGGCGCGCAACTCCACGGGGGTCGTGTTCCCCTCCCAGTGCGAGAGGTGCAGGGCGTTTCCGACCGTGCCGTCAACCGAGAGCTTCGGCACGCCCGCAAGCCCCTCTCGATAGAACTCAAAGCGCATTGCGCGGCATCCTTTCTTCAAGTATGTTCGGGGGAAGATTTTTACACGGCTGATTTTGTCGAGAGTGTAGCGCACCGCGTGGGGGAAGGAAACGCGAGATGTGCGCGGCGAAGAAAGTTCGTCCGCGCACGCCGCATGCGCGTCCAACATAGTGGCGAGGCCGAAAGTTATGTCGCACCGCTTCAGACGGGGCGGGCCGTCGGGGGCCGCGCCTGAAGGGAGTCGTGTCGTCTCTCCTCCACGTCTTCGGCGAACTCAGGATGAAAGTCTCCGGCGAGGGTTGCTCGCCGGTGGTCGAAACGGAAAATTGAACTAAACGGAGGAAACAGAAAAGATGAGAAGGTCAATACTCGGTAGCGTCGTCATGTCGGCCGCGCTGCTCGCGTGTGCGTCGGCGTCGGCCGTCGCGCAGGATAACGGAAATATCAACCGGCACGAGCGCAGGGAGTTGCGCAGAGACCGGCGCGAGGTCAGGGGCGATACGAGAGAGGTGCGCTCTGACCGCCGCGACACACGTCACGACCGGCGCGACATTCGCGGCGACCGCCGCGACATCCGCCAGGACAGACGCTCGGGTGCTTCGCGGCAGGAACTTCGCAGCGACCGCCGCGAGATTAAGGGCGACCGCCGCGAGGTCAGAAGCGACCGCCGCGACACGCGCGTTGATCGCCGCGAACGCCGCCGCGACGTGCGAGACTTACGGCACGACCGACGCCACGCGCGCCGTCACTAGAGTCGAGCGGACAAACGACGAACGCGAGAGACGTTCGGATGAGTGGTCGGAACCTTTCATCCGAACGTCTCTCGCGTTCCGCGTTTGTCGTTCACTTGTCTGTGTCTTGAAGAATGATGTGCGGGCTGAGGCGCGTGATGACGAGTCCCTCGCGGATGTCGAAGCGGCAGGAGAGCGCGGTCTTATCCTGCGCCTCGGTCTGCCCTTCTTCGTGATACCAGAACTGGCAGTTGGTACAGTCGCCGTTCCAGCAGAAGTCGCCGTAGGAGATGGTCTCGATGGAGAGGAACTGAAAGCAGCGCAGCAGACGGTTTCGCTCGGGCACCTCGACGCGCCGGCCCATTATCTCGACGGCGACCAGCTTCTCATAAGGGTCGAACAGGTCTGATTCCATACTGCGGCTTTCTCGAATCTCTCTCAGCCAAAGGTTTCGGAAGTAGCTTTGCGGGGCGCGAGTATAACGCACGCCGACGCGCACGCGCGAGCGGCTTCCCTGCGTGCGCCGGGCTTATTCAATTTCACTTGAATGAACAGCAGGAAGGCGATCCAGGCGTCTCGGCCTTTACGCCGCAGCTCGCGCCTTCGAGGAGACGACGGAGATGTGCAGCACGTCGCCTTTGTCCTTGTGAATGTTCTCCAGACGTACCCTGCTCTTTGAGAACAACTGTTCCTGGAGCGGCTGCTTGCCGAGATAGACCAGATAACCCTTCGTGGGTCGTGCGGGCAGCTTCGGGTCGGGCCGTGTGCGGGCGATTGCGTAGCCCTTCAACTCTTTGGGGAACTCTATCTCGTTGGCAAGGTCTCTGATCCCACGCTCGTCCTCGACGGGTATCGCGGAGCGCAGGAAGCTCTTGGCGATGTCGCGCGCGAAAATTCCCTGTGCGCCGTCGTCCACGAAGGAGCGTTCGAGCGCGAGTTCCATCGCGCGGATGACGCCCGCGCCGTCGATAGAAACCGTGACCTTTACGAGCTGGTGAAACTTCCCTGCGCGCGGGCGAAAGTTGACGACTGTGAGTCCGCCTGCCTGCGCGCGCGGCTCCTCTTCGACCAGCCCGAAGAACTTGAAGAAGTCGGTCTGCTTCATGTCTTCGAGCCTGTCTCCCACGCTCGCCCCCGCGCGCAGAGGGAGCGCCGAAGCCAGACACAGGGACGCAAGAAGCAGCACGACGTATCTGTGCGCCGATTTCATAAAGGTTCCTCCGAATCCGTAGGTGATGACAAGGAAGGCGACGGTATAACGCGAGATATTGTAAACGACTCTCATTGCGTCAGGCTCATTTCAAGGTAGATGAAAGGAATGCTATCGAGGCGTCGGGTTGAATAATACTAAATCTTCATAACGCGCCCTGCCACGCGGATAAACAGAGAGTATCTTTTTAAGTTCTTCACGAACAAGATCAGCTGCTCTTTTCAACTGGGTCGCTGATGAGAGCCATACATGAGGTGATTGACCAATAAGCTCAAAGGTGCTTTTCGCATCATCTGCATCAAACATTTGCTCGCCTCAATTTATTATAACCGCTTTCTAAGATAGTGAAGCGAAGCGGCCCAAATACATTTTATGCCGAATGATTCGACATGACTACGTAGGGGAGAGTCAAAAGCCGAATCCCGCGGCCCGACTTACGAGGCGACGACCGGCGGATGATAGCACGGGCGTTTCGTGCCTTGTTCGATGACTTGACGACTTGTCTTGATGAGGGACGGCGAGGCGGGGCGGGCGGTTGGTGCTTCTCAAGGGCGGCGGGCGTGCGCTACACTTGGGGCAAAAGGGAAAAGGGAGGAGAGAGAACAAGTGGGACTCGTGTTGTATGTGAAGCCGGGGTGTCCGTACTGCCAGCAGGCGCGGGACTTCTACAGCGCGCGGGGCGTCGAGTGGAAGGAGTACGACGCGCAGAACGACCGCGCGCGACGCAAGGAGATGTTCGCCTACTCTGGCGATGACCCGACCGTGCCGTGCATTGTCGAGGACGGGAAGTATCTCCAGTCGGGCTTTGGCGACCCGCCGCGCGGTTGAACGGTTCACGACTAGAGGGCTGGCCGTGTGCCGGACAAAAGAATTTTTAGATTTTTAATTTTAGATTTTTGATTTGGGGCCGTCGCGGGTCTACAATCCGACGCGACGGCCCCCGGTGTTTTTAGTGCGACGAAATCAAACATCTGAAATCGCAAATCCTCAATGATTGGCAGAACGCTCGATAATTACAGCATCAAGGAGAAGCTCGGCGCGGGCGGGCAGGGGACGGTCTACAAGGCTGTAGACGAGCGTCTGGGCCGCACAGTCGTGATCAAAGTTCTCTCACCCGAGCTGACCGCGCGCGAGGTCAACCTCAAGCGCTTCGAGCGCGAGGCGCAGCTCGCCTCGTCCTTAGACCATCCGAACATCTGCACCATCTTCGGGCTGCACGAGACGGACGATGGGCTGCACTTCATCGCGATGCAGCAGATCGAGGGGCGCAACGTCCGCGAGCTTGTCAACGGTCGCCCGCTCTCGCTGACGAGCGCGCTCTCGATTGCATATCAGGTCGCCGACGCGCTCACGGCCGCGCACGCAAAGGGCATCATCCATCGAGACATTAAGGCCGGTAACGTGATGGTCACCGACGCGGGCCTCGCCAAAGTCCTCGACTTCGGACTGGCGAAGCTGCTTGATGACGGCGAAGGCAAGAAGGGCAGCGACGTTCACCTGACAGAGTTGGGCGTCCCTTACGGAACCGCGACCTATGCCGCGCCCGAGCAGGCCGCGGGCGGCAAGGTCGATCATCGCGCGGACATCTTCTCGACCGGCGTCTTGCTCTACGAGATGCTCGCGGGCATCTGGCCCTTCAAGGGTCAGACCACGGTCGAGGTGCGCTACGCCGTGCTGCACGACACGCCCGAACCCATCGCGGAAGTTCGCGGCGACAACCCGCCCGAGTCCATTCAACGCATACTCGACCGCTCGCTCGCCAAGCGTCCCGAAGACCGTTACCAGAGAGTTTCCGAGATGCGCGACGACCTGCGCGCGGCGATGCGTGAAGTGGCCGCAGCGCAGGGCGAGACGGACGCGGCGTCGGCGGGCGGCGTGCCTTCAGAGGTCTTGCCCGTCGTCGTGCCGCCGCGTCACCAGCCGGGCACGGGCGGCGGCTTTGGACGGAGCTTCCGTCGTTGGTGGCGCAGCTTGACGGGCGCAGAGACACAGCCGACCTCGTTTCCGCCCACGCGCCGCAACGCAACCAACCCGGCGGGCGTCTCGACTGCGCCAGGCTCGCAGCAACCATCGCCGCACGTCAGCCAGTTCGAGACGCAGAAGTCAATCGCCATCCTCCCTTTCAAAAATTTATCCAATGACCCCGAGGCGCGCTTCTACGAATTCTCGCTCGCCGACGCCGTCATCACAGAGCTTGCGCGCAACCGCTCGCTCATCGTGCGGCCCTCTTCGATGATCGTGAAGTATCAGGGCAGCGAAGTTGACCCGCGCGAGATCGGGCGCGAGCTGAACGTGAGCGCGGTGCTCTCGGCGAGTTTCCTGCGCGCGGGCGCGACGCTTCGCGTCAACGCGCAGCTTATCGATGTCATTACCGGCGACATGCTCTGGAGCGACCGCATCGACGCTTCGGCCTCAGACATCATTGCGCTTCAGGACATGATCGCGCACCGCATCGCCGAAGGATTGAACGTCGAGCAGCAAGCTTCGCAAGCGCCGCAGTCAACGCCCGCGACGCACAACGCGCAAGCCTATGAGGAGTATCTACGGGGCCGCGACTTCTTCGCGCGCTTTCTCTTCCACACGCTCGACCCCGCGGACTGCGACAAGGCCGTCGAGCACTTCCAGCACGCCATCCGCCTCGACGGCTCTTTCGCCCTGGCGCATAGCGGACTCGGCGCATGCTTCGCCAACAAAGTTCTCAAGGGCTTGGGCGGCGGCGAAGATTACGAGCTGGCGGAGAACGCCTTCAGCCGCGCGCTCGACCTCGACCCGAACCTCGGCGAGGCGCGTATCCTGATGGTCTTTATCTACCTCTCGCGCGGCGAGAAGCGGAAGGCACGCGCAGAGGTCGCAAGGCTCACGAAGCAGTCGCCGAACGAGCCTGCCGTCTACTTCGTCAAGGGCGCGCTCCACCGCCTCGACGGCGAGTACGACCAGGCGCTTCGCGCCTTCGGCAAGCTCGCGCGTCTCGACCCGGCGGCGCGCGTCGTCGCCAGCTACAATCGCGCGCGCGTCTTTATGTACCAGCACCGCTTCGACGACGCGCTCCTCGAACTCGAACAGGGCGCGCGCGTCGAGCCGAACCATCCGCTCATCAGAACATTCCAGGCCGTCATCATGGGTCGTCGTGGCGACACGGCAGAGGCCGTCCGCATCCTGCGCGAAGTCCTCGAAGAGCACCCGACGATGGACGGCATTCGCCCCCTGCTCGCGCAGCAGCTCATCAAGCGCGGCGAGACGGAGGAAGCGCGCTCACAGCTTACGGAACGCGTGCGCGAGGCGGCGGACGCAGACCACGACATCGCCTACTGGCTGGCGACGACCCACTCGATGCTCGGCGACCGCGAAGATGCGCTGCACTGGCTTGAGCGCGCCGTCGAGCTTGGCAACGAGAACCGCACTTGGTTCGAGTCAGACCCGAACTGGGAGGCTCTGCGTGCAGACCCTCGCTTCGTCGCACTGATGCGCCGCATAGAGTTGGAGCATCAGCCGACCACGCCGCGCGAGCAAAGCCAGACCGAGGCCACCGACGGCGGAAGCTCGACGAATACCGAAGCCTACGAAGAATATCTCAAGGGACGCGACGCCAGCGGGCGCTTCATCTATCACACGCTCGCTCGCGTGGACTCCGAGGAAGCAATCGCGCACTTCCGCCGCGCCGTCGAGCTTGACCCTGACTTCGCGCTGGCGTGGTGTGCGCTCGGCGGCGCGTACGCCAATCGCGTCATCAAGATCATCGGCGGCCAGGAGGACTACGCGCTCGCCGCCGACGCCCTCGCGCGCGCTCTCGCCATCAAGCCCGCGCTCCTTGAGGCGCGACTCCACATGGTCTTCGTCGAGATGTGGCGCGGGAACAAACGACAGGCGCGCGAGTTGGCCGAACAGTTGCGGCTTGAAGCGCCGAATGACGTAGGCGCGCAGTTCGCGGCGGCAAGCGTGGCGAGGCTCGATGGCCGTTACAGCGAGGCGCTCGAAGCTTATGGCCGGATGCTCAAGATCAACCCCGCTGAGCGCGTCGTCGTCAGTTACAATCGCGCGCGCGTCTTCATGTACCAACATCGCCACGACGATGCAATGGCCGAGCTTGACCTCGGCGCGCAGATGGAGCCGAATCATCCGCTCATCAAATCTTCCCGCGCAATCCTGTCGGCGTACCGCGGCGACTTCGACGCGGCCACACGCATCATGGGCGAAGTCCTGCGCCGCAACCCGGACATGGACGGCGTGCGCCCTCTGCTCGCACAGTTCCTCGCCTTAAAGGGTGACTCGGCGTCGGCGCGCGCCGAGTTGACCAAGGGCGCTCTGGCAGTGGCGGACGCCAATCAAGACGTGGCGTACTGGCTCGCCAGCGCATACGCCATGCTCACTGAGCGCGAAGAGGCTTTCAAGTGGCTGGAAAGAGCGATCAAGCTCGGTAACGAGAACAAGCCCTGGTTCGAGTCTGATCCGAACTGGGAACCTTTGCGCGAAGACCCGCGCTTCGGCGAGCTGATGCAAAGCATCGACCGCCCGCCCGAGCGCGCACACGAAGCCCGACAGCAGTAACTTCAACAGCACACTTCGAGACTTGATGGGCCACCGAAGACACAGAGGATTTAAGAATTTGAAATTTGAAATCTCAAATCTCATTTGAAATTTGAAATCTCATTTGAAATCTCAAATCTGTAATTTGAAATTTAATCTCTGTGTCTTCGGTGTCTTCGGTGGCTAAGCGAAACTTGAAACTTGCTCCGAGCGGCCAGGAGCCAGCGGGGGATGCCGTTTGAGCACCTTCGTCGTCGGCGACGTTCACGGACGCCGCGCGCAACTCAGACATCTGCTCTCCACCCTCCCGCGCGACGCGGGACGCGACACCCTCGTCTTCCTGGGCGACCTCGTTGACCGGGGCGAAGACGTGCCCGGCACGGTCGAAGACATCATCGAGCTGCAAAGGAGTTCGGAGTCGGGCCGCGTAGTCGTCCTGCGCGGCAATCACGAGCAGATGCTTCTGGACTTTCTCGACGAAGGCACGTGGCTCTGGCTCCACCCGGCGGTCGGAAGCTCGAAGACCTTCGGGCAGTACACGAATGCGCCCCTCACCGAAGAGTTGCGCTCGTGGTGGGAAGAGGCGCAGCGCCGCGTGCGCGACTCTCTCCCCTCCAGTCATCTCGAATTCTTCCGCTCGCTCCCGCTCTTTTACGAAGACGAACACGCCTTCTACGTCCACGCCGGACTCGACGGCGAGAAGCACCCTTGCGAGACCGACGCGCGCCACCTGCTCTGGTCGCGCAACCCGGATTTTTACAAACACTACTACGGCAAGCCCTGCGTCTTCGGCCACACGCCGACGCCTCTGCTGCCTCTGCTCGGTCGCCTCGGTCGCCACGGCATCTACGTCTCGCACAGCGCCATCGGCATCGACACCGGTTATGACGAAACGTGCGCGCTCACATGCCTCCGCCTCCCCGAGTTCGATCTCTACCAGACCTTTGCCGACGGACGCGCCGCACACTTCCACATGACCAACTTCATCCCCGAACCATTCCGCGCCTTCCAACGCAACGGCGCGAAGGCCGACGTGTGAAGACGACTTCCGGCGACCGACAAGCGGCGGCCCCTTGTTGTAAGATGCACTCGTCCTATTCCACTAACATTTAACAACGGAGGAAACGAAACGGATGATTAAAGAAGGCGATGCCGCGCCCGACTTCGAGGTGCAGGACGCGGAAGGAAATACGGTGAAGCTTTCAGACTTGCGTGGCCGGAAGGTCGTGCTCTACTTCTACCCGAAGGACGACACGCCCGGCTGCACAAAGGAGGCTTGCAGCTTCCGCGACTCGCATTCCGTTTACGAGCAGCAGGGCATCAAAGTCCTCGGCGTCTCGCTCGACGACGAGACATCGCACCGGAAGTTTGCGGACAAGTACAACCTGCCATTCACGCTGCTCGCCGACACAGACCACGCGGTCGCCGACGCCTACGGCGTCTACGGGGAGAAGCAGTTCATGGGCAAAAAGTATATGGGCGTCAGCCGCGTGACCTTCCTCATCGACGAAGAGGGACGCGTCAAGAAGGTCTTCGACAAGGTCGATGTCGAAGCGCACGCCGATGAAGTGCTGAAGGCTTTCGAGTGAGGACGACGCCCGATGGGCACGCACCGGATCAGTGTGCGCTCGCGCGAGCGCGAGGAGTTGGTCGAGTTCACAGGTGAAGTGCGTCGCGTCCTCGCCGAGTCGGGCGCACGTGAAGGCATCTGCGTGCTCTACGTTCGCCACACGACCGCCGGGCTGACGGTCAACGAGAACGCCGACCCGGATGTTCCACGCGACATGCTCCATGCCCTGCGCACGCTCATCCCGCAACACGGCATGGGCTTCCGCCACGGCGAAGAGAACTCCGACGCGCACATCAAAGCCTCGCTCGTGGGCCCGAGCCTTACCGTCCCCTTCGCCGACGGTGAACTCCTCCTCGGTCGCTGGCAGGGAATCTTCCTCTGCGAGTTCGACGGCGGGCGCGAGCGCGAAGTGATTCTGAAAGTGATAAGTGATGAGTGATGAGTGATAAGTGATAAGTGATAAGAGAAAACAAGGCGGTGTATTTTCTTTCTCATCACTCATCACTCATCACTCATCACTCCTTATACCTACCATGCGCGAGACCAGCGGGGCCCTTCGTGTTCGTCGTCGCGGAGGCGTGCGTTGACTCCGGCGCGGAGTTCCAGTAGTCGGCCCAAGAGCCAGAGCAGGTCGGAGAGGCGGTTCAGATAAGGGATGACGTGCGGGTTAATCTCCGCGCCCGTCTCGGTGAAGCGCACGACCGAGCGCTCTGCACGGCGACAGACCGTTCGCGCCACGTCGTAAGCCGCCGCCGCCGCATGCTCGCCCGGTAGAGACCAGTCGGACAGGATGCCTTCCAACGCTTCGATGCGTGAGACGTGCGCGGTCAGCGCCTCGACCATCTCCGGCGTGACGTAAGTCGTCTTCGACTCCTGACCGCCCGCGGGGCTGGCGATAGCGCCCGCGACCGTGAACAGTTCGCGCTGAATCGACTTCGTCAGTTCCTTTACTTCCGTGTCCTCACAGATCGAGCGCGCAAGCCCCAACGCCGCGCCCAGCTCGTCCACCGTCCCGTAAGCCTCGACGCGCAAGTCCGCCTTCGACACGCGCTCGCCGCCGATCAGTCCCGTGTCGCCACTGTCTCCGTGTTTCGTCGCGATACTCATGAGCACTCCTTCGGAGTGCAGAGGCTAGAGGCTGGAGACTAGAGACCAGTTAAGAGCATATCGTTTTTAACTAGCCTCTAGTCTCCAGCCTCTAGCCTCTGCTTTTTACATTGCCGTGTAGCGTTGCTGTCTTCTTAAAAGCAACAGGAAGACGGGGCCGCCTGCGAGCGCCGTGATGGCTCCGACGGGCAGTTCGCCCGCGCCGAGCACTGTGCGCGCCACGGCGTCGGCCAGCATCAGAAACGCCGCGCCGAGGACGAAAGAGCAAGGCATCACGATCCGCACGTCCTCGCCGAAGACGAGGCGGACGGCGTGCGGCACGATAAGGCCCACAAAGCCGATGGTGCCGCCGACCGCGACCGTCACGCCGACGATCAGAGATGAAGCGACGTAGACTAGTCGCTCCGTGCGGCGCACGTTAACGCCGAGGCTCTGCGCCGTCTCTTCGTCCACGGCCAGCAGGTGCAGGTCGCGCGCAAGCAAAAGCAGCAAGACCCAGCCGGGGACGAGGAACAGGAGCATTCGCCAGATAAGGTCGAAGCCCACCACGTCGAGGCTCCCGATTGTCCAACGCAGTATTTGCAGAGCGCGCGAGTAGTCCGCGAAATACTGTATGACGACGACGCCCGCCGCCGCGACTGTATTGACCACCACCCCCGCGAGCAAGAGCGCGCCCGGCAGAACGGTCGCGCCCGTGCGCGCCAGACGATAGACGACCACGACGCTCGCGCACGCGCCGAGGAAGGCCGCGACGAAGACCACGGGCAGCCCACCCAAACGCGCGCCCATCCCGAAAGCAATCGCCACGCTCGCGCCCAGAGCGCCGCCGCCCGAGACGCCAAGCGTCAAAGGCTCGGCCAGAGGATTGCGGAACAACGCCTGCAACGCCGCGCCCACTACCCCGAGCGAAGCCCCGACGATGCCCCCCATCACGACGCGCGGCAGACGTAGCCCGAAAAATATCAGCCGCGCACGCTCGTCCGTTCTTAAGGCCAGAAGGTCTAGCCGCTGGTAGCCGACCCACAAAGCCACAAGCGTCGAGATGAGGAGCACGACCGACAGCCACAAAAGCGCGCCGCGCAGACGCACACCCGCCGCAACGGATTTTTGATTTTTGATTTTTGATTTTTGATTTAAGGACAACTCGCGCACGCTCTCCATTCGCCTCGCCTCATTTTAAGAATCAGGTTCAAAATTGCCACCGAAGACACAGAGGCGCAGAGGATAAGCATGACGAAATACAAAGAAATCTCTTTCTTCTCTGTGCCTCCGTGTCTTCGGTGGCTAACCTCTTGGTTTTGAGATGCTCTCTAAATCGCAAATCAAAAATCAAAAATGCTCAAGCTCATAGTTCCGACCAGATGAACGTGCGCCCGAACGCCTGGCGCGCGCGCACGTGCTCGTCGCCGTAGATGCTTGCGAGCACTTCCTCGCGCAGCACTTCCGGCGGCGTGCCTTCCGCGGCGACCTCGCCACAGTGCATCGCAAAGACTCGGTCGAAGGCCGGGTCTAAGAGCATCAGGTCGTGCGTGACGATGAGCGCGGTCATGCCCTGCTCGTCGCGCAGGCGGCGTAGATGTCTGATCAGCCCTGCGCGGTGTTTGAGGTCGAGCGCCGCCGAAGGCTCGTCAAGCAGGAGGCATTCAGGCTCCTGTGCGAGCGCGCGTGCGAGCGCGACCAACTGGCGCTCGCCGCCCGAAAGCTCTGTGACAGGCCGAGCCTCAAGGTGTGCGGCATCAACCGCTGCGAGTGCCGCGCGCGCCACCTCAACGTCGCGACCCGACTCGAAGCGGAAGCGCGTCGTGTAAGGGCTGCGCCCCGTCAGCACGACTTCGAGCGCGGTGAAGGGGAAGACGGTCGAGACCGTCTGCGGCACATAGGCGAAACGTCGCGCTCGCTCGCGCGCTTCGATTCGCGCAAGCGGCACGCCGCCAAAGAGCACTTCGCCGCCCGAAGGCTTGAGCAGTCCTGCCAGCAGACGTATGAGCGTTGACTTGCCCGAGCCGTTCGCGCCAATGAGCGCCGAGAGACGCCCGCGCCCCACCGCGAGCGACACGCCGCGCACGACCTCCGCCCCGCTCCCCGAGTAAGCGAACCGCAGAGAGCGCGCCTCGACGAGCGCCCCGGCCCCTCCGCCTTCATCTTTGATAACTGCTGACATGTTTCTTTATGCTCAGGAGAGTTCACATGGATGGACAGGATGAACAGGATAAGAGTTTTCAGTTTTCAGTTTTCAGTTTTGAGATTTGAAATCTCGGATTTGAAATTCCAGATTTGAAATCTCAAATCTCAAATTCTTTCATCCTGTCAATCCTGTCCATCCATGTGAATTATTCTTTCACAACTCGCGCCCCTTACTTCTTCACGAACGCCTCGGGGTGGATCAGTTCGGCGAACCTGCGCGCCGAGTTGCCGACGAGTTGCGAAGGGTGCAGCACCGTCTCATCGCGGACGGGATAGACCCGGCCGTCGCGCACGGCGCGCAGGGTCGGGAGTTCTCGCCAGACGGAGAGCGTGTCTTCATCGAAGCTGCCACCCTCCTTGTGCATCATCAGATCGAGGACGACATCGGGGTCGAGCGCGACGACCGCCTCCTTCTGCAACTTCCCCCAGCCCTCACGTGAAGGCGGCGAGATAGGCTCGCCTCCGGCGGCGCGAATCAACTGCGCGATAAAGCTCCCTTCGCCCGCGACGTAAAGGTCGCGCAGCGTGCCGGGCACGCGGTCAACGACGCAGAGCACGCGCAGACGCGGGAGGCGTTCAGTGGCTAGTCGGACGGTCTCGACACTGGCGCGCGTCTGCGTGAGGAGCTTCTCGGCAGCCGCGTCGTCTCCGGTCGCGTGCCCGATCAACTCGATGGCCTTGTATGCGTCGTCGAGCGTCTGGCTCGGCACGACGAGCGTCTTGATGCCCGCGGCCTCGACCTTATCCTTGACGAACTGCGCCTGCGCGTCGGAGAAGATGACGAGGTCGGGCCGCAACGATGCTATCTGCTCCATGTTCGGGTTGTTCCAACCGCCGACGCGTGGCAGCTTCGTCACCTCGGGCGGATAGGTGCAGTAGTCTGAGACGGCCACCACCCGGTCGAACGCGCCGACGCCGTACAGAATCTCAGTCGTGCTCGGCGTAAGCGAGATGATGCGCGCGGGCCTGCCCGCCCTTGACGGAAGACCGGGCCCGCCGCACGAAGACATCAACGCCGTAAGGACGAGCGCCACGGCTGCGAGCGCCACGAGCGCGCGGCGAGTTTTGTCACAGCCAGGCGCGCGGCCAGTTTTATCAGAGCGTTGTTTCATGCTTCGCCTTCAGCCTCTCTCTCAAGTTCTTGCGCGTGAGACTCCGACGCGCCGCCGTGGTACGGGCAATGTCGGCATCCGCTCTCGCAGCAGAAGCCGCGCCGCAGATGGTAGCGCGCCGTGAAGACGACGTACGCGCCCTCGCGGTAAAAGTCTTCGCCCTCAACGAGCAGCGGTCTTTCTTCCAGCATCTTCACTCTTTGCAAGCCCGTGCCGCACCGACGAGAGGAATTCACATGGATGGACAGGATGAACAGGATTTAAAGCTTTGGAGTTCAAATCTCCAATCTTCAATCTCTTATCCTGTTCATCCTGTCCATCCATGTGAAATTCCTTCCGCTCACGAACACTGCCTAAAAGCTGAACGCGGCTCCGGCGCGGCCATTGATGCCGGGCGTGCGGAAGCCGTTCTCGTAATACTCACGGTCGAACACGTTCTCGATCTTTCCGAAGAAGCGCAGGGAGCGAGAATCAGAGAGCGGAAGACGGTAGCTCACCGTCACGTCGCCCTTGAAGATTCCGTCGAAGCGATAGGCGCGGTTAGTAAAGGTGCGGCTGTCGAAGATCGGCGCAAGATAGTCGCTCGAAGCAACGAGGTCGAAGTTGACCGAGACGCGCGAGCCGATGCGCCCCGTTGCGACGAGCGTGAACTGTTGGTCGGGCACCGCGAACGAGCGCAGGACGCCCGCGACCGAGGGGCGACGCTGGTCGCTGTTCGTGTAGGTGTAGGAGGCGAAAAGGTCGAAGGCACGGGCGGGTGCTAAGTCGGCGCTTAGCTCAAGCCCGCGTGCGAGGCCGCCGCCCGTGTTGATGAAACCGCCGAAGCGTCCGAACGGGTCGTTCGGCGTGTCGCCGAATCCGACGACCTGCTGAAGCCGCGTGTAGAAGTATGTGGCGGACAGGCGCACGCGGTTCGCGGCAAGCGTCTGGTCAACTCCTGCGTCGAAGGCGATGGAGCGCTCGGGCGCAAGACGCGGGTCGCCGAGCGCACTGTAGCCGAAGAAGGGACTGAAGAAGACGCCGAAGCGTTCATAGAGAGAAGGCTTGCGATAGCCGTTGCCGACGTGCGCGCGCAGCTTCGTGCCCTGCGTGCGGAAGAGGTATGCGATTGAGCCGTCGCCGGTGTAGGCGTTGGGCGGCGAGTTTACAAGCAGTCCCGCGTAGGGCGCGCCCGCCGTCGGCGTAAATCGCGGCGCGCTCATACGAAAGGTCTGCGCGCGGAAGGCTGCCGAGAGTTGCAGGCGGTCTCCGAGGAAGCGCAGTTGATCTTGCAGGAAGTAGCTGTGGCTGCGCTCGCTCACGTCCGTCGAGGAGTTGCCCGCCGCCGTCACGTCGAAGAAGCGATTGAGGAAGCTCTCACGCTCGAACTCGTAACCCGCGTTGAAGAGATGATGCGAGCCGAGCCGGAAGTCTGTGCGCGCGCCCAGCGTGTGAATCGAGCCGTCGAAGTTGTTGCGCGTCGTGCCGTGTGGCTCGAAGAAGAAGTCGGCGGGGTCGCCGGGCACGGCAGGCCCTTCACGGAAAGAGTTGCGCGTCACAAGGCCGTGGTATGTGACCGAGTAGCCGAAATTCTCTGAAGGTCTCTGCGCGAAGGTCAAGGCTCCGGAGAAGAAGCGGCCCGCGCGTGAGAAGTCGGCATCGTTGGCGGCAGGCAGGAAGGTCGCATCATTGATGTTGAGTCGGCTCAGTCCCGTGCCCGACTCGTAGCGTCTAGCTTCGGCCAGCGAGACGGGACGCGCATCGACGATGCCGGTCGCGGGCAGAGTGCCCACGGCCTGCGGGTCTTCGTTTAGTTGCGCGAAGGCATCAGAGGCGTAGACGCGCGCCGAGAGAGTTGCCGTCGGCGTGAGGCGCATGAGCACGCGTCCCTGTCCGTTGGTGGTGCGTGCGGCATCCGTAGAGTCAACGCCGCGCGAGACGTTGAGGTGCGAGACCGCTGCGCTGTAGACGACGCGCTCGGCCTCGCCCGCCGACCCTGACACTTGCGCGCGCCCGCGTGCCAGCCCCAGACCGCCGCCTTCGGCGAAGAGCTGGCCGTGGAACGGGCCGCCTCCCTCTTCGGTGACGATGTTGACGGCTCCGCCGATGGCGTTCGTGCCGTAGAGCGACGAGCCGGAGCCGCGCAGGACTTCGACGCGGCCCGCGTCCGTCACATTGAAGTCGGAGAGGAAGCTTGTGGCGTCGCCCTGCGGGGCCGTCGGGTCGCGGAAGCGCAGGCCGTCGATGAGGACGGATGTGTCCTGACTCCGAAGCCCACGCGTCTTGATCGAGACGAGCGCGCCGGGGCCGCCGAGTTGCTGCACGCGAAGACCCGGCACGGTTCGCAGAGCCTCAGCGACGGTCGCCTCGTCGCGCTCCTCGATCTCGCGCGCGGAGACGACCGTGACGGCCTTTGAGACTTCGTCCACGGTCTGCGGCGCGTCGGCGGCAATGACGATGACCTCGGTCGAGACGCCCGCGATTTCAAGTCGCACGTCGAGCGCCGCCTGCGAGTCGCGTGTGACCCAGACGGCGCGTGCGGCACTCGGCGCGAACCCCTGGCTCTCGACCTCGACGAGATACTCGCCCGGCGCGAGATGCTCGAAACGGTAAGCGCCTGCGGCGTCGGTCGCCGTCGAGAGGCGCAACTGCGTGCGCGCACGCGCGTAGAGCGTGACGGCAGCGGTAGTCACGGCGGCCCCCTGCGGGTCTGTGACGCGGCCCGAAATGGTCGCGCCCTGCCCTCGCATGGTCGCGCTCTGGCCCAGCGCGAGCGCGGGCGCGAAAGAGGCCAGCAGCAGCAAGGCGGATGTCAGCAGCATGGCGCAGGCGAACAGGATTGTGCGAATCAAAGTCTCTCTCCTCATCTCGAAAACACCTCTCGCGGCAAGGGCGGCGGACGAGCGCCGTACGGCTCGCGGGAGAGAGTGGGGCCGACAGGAGCTTCGGACGCGGCAGAAAAAGAGAAAGCCCTCGGTCTTCCGCGTGGAAGACCGAGGGCTTGCCGGATAAAACTCGAATGAACCGTTGGAAGCGACTTTTGGTAAGTCGCCGGAGTCGGCCTGCAAGTCGCCCGTCCGTCGAAGAAACTCGAACGGCCGCGGCTGCCCGCGTGCTCCCGGTTCATGCCCGACGCCACTCGCCCTTTCCCGGGGCATGAAGCGGTCGCCACCGTCTAAAGGAGAGGTCAGAGGTCAGAGGTCAGAGGTTAGTAAAGACAAGATGTTTTTACTAACCTCTGACCTCTGACCTCTGACCTCTAATCTTACAGGCAAGGTTTCCTGACTTCCGGCTCGGACGCGCCGCACCGTTTGCCTTCCCCGACCGTTGGGGTCGAGTGGCCTCTGACTTTTGCAGAGAATGGTGCGGCACAATCGCCGGTACACAGTGGCGGGAACCGCGCGGGCTTTGCACCCGACTTCCCTTAGAACCTGCGACGGTCGGCCCGCACGCCTTTAACGAGCGCACGGGTCGAAGATCAGCGATGAAACTTAAAAGTTTAAAGAGCGAACGCCTTCGTCAGTCGTGCGACGTGTATTGCTGCGTCCCAAACTATTGGGCGTTGAGGTGAGACACGCTAACACCGCCACGGTGCGTGGTCAAGCCGGACTCGGGCGGCGGGCAGGGTTCTATTCATTGTCGAGTCCCGAGCGTGATGAGTTTTACCGCAGAGGCGCTGAGGACGCGGAGGGGGCGCTGAGACTTGCGTCCCTCTGCGAGTCTCTGCGAACTCAGCGCCTCTGCGGTGAACCGCCCTGTGCTCCAAGCTCAAGAATGAATAGACCCAACAGTGGCGACGTGTATGCAGGATTCAGTGGAATCGGGGTGTCGGTCACTCGTCTCTCTTCTCGGCGAGCGACTTCTTGAGCTTGGCTGTCAGCTCGCGCGTCGGGGCGGCGTAGTCGCCGGAGGGGGCGAGGCGCAGGTACTCTTCGTATTCGGCGAGGGCGCGGGCAGGCTCGCCGACTTTGAGGAGGATGTTACCCGCGAGCAGATGTGCATCGGGAAAGTCGGGTTTGAGTTGAAGCGCGCGACCGATGTGCGGCGCGGCCATCTTCACGCGGTCTGTGTCGAGGTAGACGCGGCCCATGGCGAGATGACCCTGCCAAGACTCTTCGTCGAGCTTGAGCGCGGCGTCGAGCGACTCTTCGGCCTCAGTGTATTTCTTCAGGCGGCGGCGGACTTCGCCGAGCGAGACGAGCGCAGCCGACGAGTGCGGGTCGATACGGACGGCACGCGCAAGCGACTCTTCGGCCTCGTCCCAACGCGCCGCCTTCGTGTGCGCCGAAGCGAGCAGCATGTGCGCCGCGAAGAAGGCAGGGTAAAGCTCGACGGCACGGCGCAGATGCGTGACGCCCTCATTGTCTTTGCCCTTCGCGAGCGAAGCGCTGCCGCGCTCGTACTCCTTGCGCGCCTCCTCGGGCACGCGCGCGTCGAGGAGGCTGGCCGGGCCGACGGCGGGCGCGGAGGCGCAGTTAGGCGAGGTCGTGTCGGGCCTCAGCTCAACGTCGAGGTATGAACGGAAGATGATGAGCAACTCGACCTGACGCCGCTCGGGTTGATAGCAGGTGGACGTGACGTTGACGACGTACTGGCCGCGCGGAAGCTGTGCGAAGCGGAAGCGTCCGCGGCTGTCGGTCGCCATCTGGTCGAGCGAGCCGCCGCCGACCCTCTCCAAAACGACGCGCACGCCCGCCGCCGGGCCCAGACTCTCGGCGAGTCGCACCTGTCCGGTGATGTCGCCCGTTGTCGTCGAAGGGTTGTAGGTGTCGCGGTCGCGCTCGTTGTTCTGCGCGCGTGCGGCGTGGTGCGGCGCGAGGGCGACGAAGGCGAGAAGGACGAGCAGGCGAAAGACGCGGCGCGACATCGAGCATGGCCCTCCGTGGTTTCGGCGCGGGCGTTAGAGCAAGTCTCACATGAGTGCATAGCAGAGTCAGTTAATCACAGAGACACCGCAGGCACAGCTTTTGTCTTTAGCTGTGCCTGCGGTGTCTCTGTGGTTAACTATCACGCACTCTCCTCAAGTGAAGACCGCTATAGAAGGGGACGGCGACAATATCCCTCCGCGTTTGCGAAAAGGCAAGCGGGAAGGGCGGTCAAGGTAAAGGGGGAAGGGCAACCTCTTGAGTCACCCTTCCCCCTTTGGGAAGTGGCCCACGCGCGTGTAGTGGCGGCGCGGGCCATGTGGGCAAACGGGGCCCGGAGTAGAAGTCTAGAAGTCGTACTTCAGTCCGAACTGGATGAGACGAGCCGGGACGGCCGTGTCGGTGATGCGCCCGAAGGTCGAGGGCGTGCCGATGTTAACCGCCGAGGGCGAACGGAAGATCGGGTGGTTGAACAGATTGAAGAAGTCCGTGCGGAACGCGAACTGATGTCGCTCGCCGATGTGGAAGCGCTTCATGAGCGTCATGTCCCAGTTCTGCTGACGAGGGCCGCGGAAGGCGTTGCGCGGCGTCGTGCCGTAGCCGGTCGCGCCTGCGCCCGCGCTGTTGGGGGCGACCGCGGCGGTCGTGAAGCAGGCCGGGTTGATGTAGTTGTTTAGCCTGCTCTGGATGCTGCCGGTCGTGTATGCCGCCTCGATGCTCGAACAGGTCAGGGTGGCCGTGCCCGCGGCGGTGCCGAAGATGCCGCCCGACGTGCTGTCGGTCACGGAGAAGGGCAGACCCTTCTGGTATGTGACGATCCCGCTCACGCTCCAGCCCTTGAAGAGTTGGTTGTCCATGAAGCTACTCTTCGGCACGGGGATGTCGTAGGAGTAGCTGACGACGAGGCGGTGCGGCCGGTCGAAGTCGCCGCGCGCAAAGTTCTGTTGGACGTTCGACTGGTCGTTGTAGATGTTCGCGCCGTTCTGGCCTGCGCGCGTGGCGTTCAACTCGTCGGTCGAGAGCGACCCGCTGACGTTGTCGCGCGAGCGCGAGTAGGTGTAGGCGGCCTGGAAATAGAAGCCGCGCTGGAAGCGCCTGAGCGCCGTCAACTGAAGCGAGTTGTACATCGCCTGCCCGATGTTGCTGGAGTAGCGCGCGCCGCGCTTACGCGACAGGCCGAGTATCTGGTGGCGCAGTTCCTCGTTGTTCACCGTGTTGGTGGTGATCGTGTAGGTGTTGCCGTTGATGTCCGTGACTTTGACCGGGTTCGACGGGCCCGCGACGACAGCCTGGTACGGGTCCCAGATGCCGAGGCCGCCGATGTAGTGCGTCCCGACGTAGCCGACCTCAGCCGCCCATCCCTTCCAAAGCTCGCGCTGGAGCGTCAGATTCCACTGCTGCGTGTAGGGCGTGTAGGCGTCGAGCGGCGCGGACGTGAACGACGCAAGGTTGATCGAACAGTTGGTCGCCGTGCCTCCGTAGTTAAGGCACGCCTGGCCCGCTTCGTTGACGAAGATGGGCGCGACGCCGGGGTCGTTCGGGTCGAGCGCGCCGGAGCCAGAGACGCGACGGAGTCCCGCGAAGCGGGTCGCCGAAGGGATAAAGGCGGAGGCGATGATCGAGGGCGGCGGCTGCGTGCCCAGGGGGTTCGCCAACTGGAGCGCCGTCGGGTTGGCGTTGCTTGAGAGCGGCTGCACCGTGAAGGGCGCGCTCAGAGAGTTTTGCAGGATGTTCTGGTTCGACAGGCGTTGATAGTAGAGGCCGTAGCCGCCACGCACGACGGTCTTCTGGTCGCCGTTGATGTCCCATGCGAAGCCGACGCGCGGGGCCCAGTTGTTGCCGTCGAAGCAGGACTTGAGCGCGCAGTCTTTGACGCCGGGCGTGCCTTTGAAGCCCGCGAGGTCAACCTTCTCTGGGATGAGGAATGGGTTGAGTCCGCGCGCCGCAAGGCTCGGGTCGTAGATGCCCGCGCGATAGAGCTTGTCGCGTCCGAAGCTCATGCCCTCCCAGCGGAGGCCGAGGTTAAAGGTGAGCCGCTGCGTGAACTTGTAGTCGTCCTGGAAGAAGCCGGCGTAGTCGGTGGCGATGAAGTTGCGCGCCGGATCGCCGAAGGCCGACTGGACGGCGGTCACACGCCCTTGCAGGAAGTTCTGGAAGGCCGTGAAGGCGTTGCCCGTCCCCGTGGTCGCGCCGAAGGTGAGCGCGCCGCGTACGGCAAAGTTGTTGAAGCGGTTGAGCTGGTACTGCACCGCCTCGCCGCCCATACGCATGCTGTGCTTGCCGTGAATCCAGGAGTATGTGTCCACCAGATTGTACTGGTTCGAGACCGTGCCGCGGTCGTCGTTAACGCCCGTGCCGGTGGAGAAAAGGCCGGTGACGGAGATGCGATAGATGCCGGGAAACACATCGGAGTTTCCGCGCGTCGCACCGATGTCCGCAAGCGTGATCGGGTCGGTCGGACTGAAGGCGGAGATGTAGCGGCTGTAACCCGCGCGCAGCTCGTTGACCTTCGACGGGCTGAAGATGTGCGTGTAGCTCGTCGAGAGGAAGCGGTTCTTCTGGAGGTCTGTGCGCGGGAAGGCGAGGCTCGTATCGGTGCCGTAGGGCTTGGCGACCGAGCCGTTGTCCCAGAACCAGCGCCCCGTGAGCTTCTCGTTGCCGCCGCGCCAGAAGTGGTCGTAGCTGATCGTGTACTGGTTGTCCACGATGGGCGCGACTGCCGAGAACTGGCAGGAGAAGTTGCCGGGGTCGGCGGCGGTCGCGCTCTTGATTGCGCCGCAGCCGCCCTGCCCCACGCGCGGGACGAGGAACTGCCCGCCGTAGCGCGCGTCGGTCTGGTTAAGTATGCGGACGGCGATGGGGTCGATCTGCGCGGGCGTCAGCCCGAAGCGCGCGGCGAGAAGCGCCGCCGAGGTCGTGCCGTCGGAGTTCGTCGGGAAGACCTGAACGATGGGGCTTAAGGCCGAGCCGTTGGGGTCGAGGCCGTTGCGCGCACGCACGCCCTGATAGTTGAAGAACCAGAAGCCGCCCACCTTGGGTATGGGGCCCGAGGCCGAGCCGCCGAAGACGTTCTGCAAGAGACGCGCGCGCTTGCTGAGGCCGCCGGCGTTGCGGAACCACTCGTTGGCGTTCAAGGCGTCGTTGCGGTGCTGCCAGTAGAGTTCGTAGTGGAAGTCCTTCGAGCCTGACTTGATGACGAGGCCGAGCGCGCCGCCGCCCTTGCTGCCGAGCGTGGCGTCGTAGAGCGAGGTGGCGACTTTGAACTCCTGAAGCACGTTCGGGTTCGGCAGCGGCACGGTGTCGAAGTGTGCAAGGTTGAAGTCGTTGACGTTAACGCCTTCGAGCGTGATGCTGTTATTGGAGGTGCGCCCGCCGTTGACGTTCACGTCGGCGGTTCCGCGCCCGGCGGTACGCACGTCGGTCGGCTCGGTGGCCGTGCCCGCGGAGAGCGAGAGCAGGAAGAGGACGTTCGGGTTGGCGAGCGGCAGGCGCTCTAAGGTCTGCGCGGTGATGGCTGTGCCCGTCACGGCGCTCGACGTATTGATGAGCGTCTCCTGCGCCTGCACTTCGACGGTCTCGGCCACGCCGCCGACGGCGAGCGGGATGTCCTGACGCGCCGTCTCGGTGATGCGCACGCCGACACCCGTCACGACCACCTTCTTGAAGTTCTTGGCCGTGACCTCAAGGCGGTAAGTGCCCGGCGTCAGGAGCGTCACCGTATAGCTGCCGTCTTCGCCGGTCGTGACGCGGCGCTCACTCTTGCCCGTCGTGTCGCTGATGACATCGACGGTCGCGCCGGGGACGACCGCGCCCTGCGGGTCTGTGACGATGCCTGTGAGACCGCCGGTCTGCGACCCCTGTGCGAGGGCGGCGACGCAGATGAGCGCCATGAGTAACCCGCTTGTCAGAACGCGTAGAACGCTTCGCATAAAAATCATCCTCCTCTGCCGTTTGGTTGAAACCCCTTGGTAAGCTCGGGAGCGCCCTTCGGTGAAAGGGGGCTTGCCTGAGGACTGTTGCGGACGAGATGGCTTACGGGAAATTAATTCGACCGCGTCGCACTTACGGAAACGGCGTGCGGTCAAGGCGTTCGGGGTTGAAGCCCAAAGAATCGACAGGCTTCTCAAGACCCGGATAATGCCTGCGAAGGAGTGTGGATGAAAAAAGAGTCGCGATAAAAAGGAAAGCCCCGAGTCGGATGCCGGGGAATTACCGCCCCTGGTTCGTGATGCTATAAAAGACAGGCAACCGTCATGCCCCGTGCGGAGGGGGCGAAAACTATGAAGTAGGTTCATTATAACGTTTCCGCGCCGTAGCCGGAATATAATTTTTCGGATGCGGCTTCATTTTTATGGAGAGGCGGCCACAAAATTTTCGCGGCGGAGGGACGCGAGTCCGCGTGGATTGAATCAATCCTGGGTTTAAAACAAAGGGCAGTTCACCGCAGAGGCGCTGAGGGCACAGAGGAAGCGCAGAGGCTTGAGCGTTGAAATCCCTCGTTCCTCTGCGCCCCCTCTACGAACTCAGCGCCTCTGCGGTGAAGTGGACTTGCACTAAACTCAACTCGAATTTAAAACTCAACACATGCCCGACTCTCAAAACGACTCACAGACTCGACCGCGTGTGCAGGTCGGATGCCAGGGCTGGAACTATGACGACTGGGTGACGCCGCCCGCGAGCGAGCGCGCGATCTTTTATCCGCGCGGCACGCGCCCCGAGCACATGCTCGATGTTTACGCGCGCGCCTTCTCGACCGTCGAGGTGGACTCGACCTTCTACGCCGCCGCGACCGACTCGACCTACGACGGCTGGAAGCGTCGGACGCCCGACGGCTTCACCTTCGCGCTCAAGCTGCCGCAGGAGATCACGCACGAGGCTTCGCTTCGCGGAGCGCGCGCGGCGGAAGCTCTCGCGGAGTTCTGTCGCGGCGCGCGCCGCTTAGGCCCGAAGCTCGCTGCAGTGCTCGTGCAACTGCCGCCGCAGTTCGAGGCCACACGCGAGAACCGGCGTGCGCTCGAAGAGTTCCTGCCGCTACTGCCCACGGACATTCGCTTCGCCTTCGAGTTCCGCGATTCGTTCTGGTTCGAGGAAGAACTGCTCGCGCCGCTCGCGCACTACCCTCACGCCTCGCTCGCGCTTGTCGAAGGCCCTTGGGTCACGCGCGAGCGTCTCTGGCGCGCGGCTGCGACGCTCTTAGACTCGACCGACTTCACTTATGTGCGCTGGATGGGGGCGCGCGATCTTGTGCGCTTCGACGAAGTCGCGCGCCCGCGCGACGCGAACCTCGACAGATGGGCGGCGGCCATCGAGCGCCTGCGCGGGCGCGTCGCGTACACCTGCGCCTACTTCAGCAACTTCTACGAGGGGCATGCTCCCGCCAGCGCCAACAAACTCAAGCGCCTGCTCGGCGAGCACAGGGTCGAGCCTGAAGACCTGGAGAGCCAGCCGTCATTATTTTGAAACGATGAAGTGTGAATGCCGCAACGCTGAACTGAAAGACAGACAAGCCGCATGCAGCCCAGCGTTGCGGCATTCACACTTCATCGTTTTGTGCTATTCTCTTCGCGCTAACTGCCCCTTTAAAAACTGACTTGTCCAAGCTGACTCTGCCTTTGGAGGAGGAGAATACTTTCATGCGCCTTGTGAACGAATCGAAAGGACTTTTCGCCGCGGCCGTGTTCGCCTTTGTTGCGCTCGCGGGCGCGGCCTGCCAGCAGGCGACCGAGACGAGCAACACCGCCGCCAACTCGAACTCGACCGTCAACGTCAATAGTGCGACGAGCGCGAACATAACAACCTCGACCGTGACGACCAACACGGGACAGACCATCGAGGCCCGGGAGCCGGACAAGTACAGCGCGACGATGGTCGCCACGCTCTCCACCTCTGGGCAGCAACAGGCACGCGGGCAGGGCGAGATCAAGGTTGCGCGCAACGGCGCAGACCGGCGCTACTCGGTCTCGCTGCCTGTGGTCGGCGAGCTGATCTTTCTCGACAAGGCCGACAAGCGTTACGTCATCATCCCCGGTCGCAAGCAGTACGCCGAACTCACGCAGGAGATGACGGGCATGAACATGGATCAGGTGCGCTCGATGACGCCGGGCCAACTCGTCGCCTTCGTCTCGCGGCAGCAGGGCGTCGAGCGCGTCGGCGAGGAGACCTTGAACACGCGTCAAGCCATCAAGTACCGCGTCACGGGTCGCGCACAGACGCAGACCACCGCCGGACAGGTGCAGGGCGAGAGCTACATCTACGTCGATAAGGACACGGGGCTTCCTCTTCGCATCGAAGGCTTCGGCCAATCGACGGGAAGCGTCGAGGGCGTCTCGGGCGGCAACCTCGTCGTCGAGACGCACGACCTCAAGACGGACGTGAACCCCGCCGACTTCGAGATACCACAGGGCTACAAGCAGCTCACGCCCGAAGAGGTGAAGCAGCAGGTCGCGCAACTGACGCAGCTCGTTCAGCAGGTCATGTCCTTCATCAACTCGCAGCAGGGGACGAGCGCCGCCGCTTCACCGATGCCGACGATTACGCCCGCGCACTGACGAAGGAAGGGGGCCCCGTGATGAAATTCGTTCTCGCGCTCCTGCTCGGCGTCATCGTCGGCGGGGCGGGCGCATACCTTCTCTTCGTCGGCGCGCCGCACACGCGTCTGACGAAGGGGACGAAGGGCGAGCTGGTGCGCGCGCCCGAGCCGGGCGGGCCGCCCGCCGGGACAGCCGTCGTCGAACTCGACGAGCAGTTCTTCGGCGCGCTGCTCTCGTCGATCTTCCGAGACCTGAACAAGCCCGCCTTCCCGCCGCAGACGGGCGCGGCTTGCGAGAATCGTGTGGTCATCGAGCCGAGCGCGGGCGACGTGCAGACCGGGGTGCTGATGCGAGACGGGCGGGTCGTCGTGCCGCTCGCCTTCAGCGGCACATATAATCTGATGGGCTGCCAGCCCTTGCGCGGCACGGCGGAGGCCAACATCGACTTTCGCTTTGCAGCCGATGAGCAGACGCTCTACGGGCAGTTGAACGTCGCGGGCGTGAACGTCGAGGGCATGTCGCCGCTCTTAAGCGGACTGGTCACGGCCTTCGTACAGGGCGCGATCAATCAGAGAGTCAACCCGCTCGTGCTCATGCGCGGCCAGCAGCTTACGTTGAACATCCCTGTGCAGGCCGCGGGCGGCGCGCTCAAGGCGCAGGCGCGCGAAGTCCGCGAGGAGGCGAAGGACGGCAAGCTCCGCCTCTACGTCACCTACGACTTCCACGGCACGAAGGCCGGACAGTAAAGAGAAAGGCGAAAGGCGAAGGGCGAAAGGCGAAGGGCGAAAGAAGGCCAGCGTGGCTCTTATCTTTCGCCTTTCGCCCTTCGCCTTTCTCTTTTCGGCGTCATCACCAACACGCGCTTCGGCACGCGCGACTCCGGCTCTTCGCGCCAGATTCAGTTCGCCCTCAAGCTCCTCTTCTAATCCACGCCAACGCCGCAGAATGATTCCGCGAGGCTGCAAAACTATTTTGCAGCCTCGCCGAATGGTTTTGCAGCCTTGCCGAACCATTCCGCAAGGCTGACGGGCCATTCCGCAGCCTTGCCGGGCCATCGGCGAGCTTGCCGAACCGCTCCGCAGCCTCGCCGGGCCGTTCGTCAGCCTTGCGGAATGGCCCGTCAGCCTTGCGGAACCGTTCGGCGAGGCTGCGGAATGGCCCGTCAGCCTTGCGAACCGCTCGTCAGCCTTGCGGAATGATTCGGCAAGCTTGCAGAACGGTTCCGCAAGCTTGCAGAACGGTTCGGCGGGCTTGCAGAACGGTTCGGCGGGCTTGCGGTTGGCTCTGCACGGTCGGCGGGTGGCTCTGCGGGGCTGCAAAACCGTGCTGCGGGGAGGGTTTTGCCGCGGACTCTAAGCTGGTCGGACAAATCATTTCGCCCGCCGCGTATTTTTTCGCCTCACCTCCGCTCTGTCCCCGTGTCAGCCGCCAAAGGCCGTTCCCGTCCGGCCCGCCAGGACTCTTTCAGGGGAGCAGATTGTCATGGGTAGAAAACTGAAACTCTTCGTCTTCGCGGCGGTCTTCGCCGTGGGCGCGGGGTGGCTGCTGTTTGCCACGTCCACAGCCAAAGCCGTCCGAACCAACCAGACCTTCTCCGACGCCTTCCAGCGCAAAGTGCTTGAGACGCCGCCCGAAGCTCCTTTCGAGTTGAGATTCTTCGAGGCCGCCGTCAAGACCGACTCGCGCGGACGCATCATCACGGGCCCGACCGACGACCCCGTCAAAAATATCGTCGGCGCGGAACCCGCTGGTAAGCGCGCCGGACTCGACCGCTTCACCAAGATCATGTACGGGGCCAGCTACATCGACGGGCGTCCCGACCCCTCGACGCGCATCGACCCGAACAATCCGCAGGTCAAGAGCGGCAACGAATTCTGGCCCAACCGCAAGCAGCCCTTCCGCAGCCAACCGCGCTCGCTCGCGCTTTCGCAGGACGGCAAGAAACTCTACGTCACGCTCCCCGGACGCGAGGGCTACCCTGACTGGCGCGTCGCCGTCGTCGATACCAATAGCCGTCAGGTCATCCGCTGGATCGACCTCCGCCCCGCGGGCGAGACACGTGGCCTGCGCCCCATCGGCGTCAAGGCCGCGCCCGTGAATCCCTCAATCAGCACCTTTCCCTTCGTCGTCGTGCTCAACCAGTATGGCAACTTCGCGAGCGTGATCGACACCTCGACCGACCTCGTCGTCGGCGAGTTCGAGACGGGCTTCTACGGCGAGGAGTTGGTTTTTAATAAGACCGGCACGCGCCTCTACATCACCGACCGCTACAAGGACGCCGTGCGCGCCTTCCGCGTCGAGCAGGGGCCGCGCTTCACGCAGATCGCCGTCATCCCGACCGGCAACACGCAGCTCGAACGCACGAACCCGCGCGACCTCGACATCTCTTCGGACGGCAGGACGCTCTACGTCGCCAACACGCTCGGCCACACCATCTCTGCCATCAACATCGACGGCGACTCGAACACGCTCACAAAGGTCATGCCGCTCGGCGGACTCGCGACCGACGTGAAGATCGCGGGCCGCTTCGGCATCGTCTCGGGGCAGGAGACGAACACGCGCTTGAACGAGCCGGAGTCGGGGCACGGCCTGCCGACGAAGCGTGCCGACGGCGTGGCTATCAAGAACTCGGGCGCGCCGCTCGGCTACACGCCCGTGATGACCGACGCGACGAAGGCCACGACCTTCGACGACATCGGGTCGGAGCTTAACATCTTCGACACCGCGACGAACCGTTTCGTCTTCCGCTATGTGGACGAGGGGCGCGACCAGTCGCAGCTCGTCACGCCGGGCCAGTACGTAGACCTCGGCGACCACACCGCCGCGCAGAAGATTATCCGTGGCAGCGGCCCCGAGCAGATTTTCGTCCACGGCGACATGCTCTTCGTCACCTACGCGCACTCCGAGCAGGTGCAGGCGTTCCGCATCAACGTCAACGCTTCCGACCCCTCGCAAGTCCTCGCGCCGCTCGGCACGCAGTACACGGGCGGCGTCACACCGCAGGGCATCGAAGTCTCTGCGGACGGGCGCACGGTCTACGTCGCAAACTTTCAGACCGAAGACATTTCGTTTCTCGGCGTTGACTCGGGCGGCCAACTGACGCGTCAGGGCTTCCTGCCCGTCGGCGTCACGCCCTCGACACCCGACCCGACCACGGGCGGCCACGGTCAGCAACTCTTCGCCACCGACGAAGAGGCCGGCCTGCGCTGGTTCTTCTCTTCCTCTTACTCGGACGACGGTCAGAAGTCATGCGGCTTCTGCCACTGGGACGGGCGACAGGACGGCTGCCAGTGGAACGTCGCGGCCAACGCCGTCGGCGGCACGAAGGTCTGCCCGCAGAACAAAGACATCTCCGACAACTGGCCCGAGTGGTACGAGGGACTCAATAACGACTTCATGGCTTACGCCTCGGCCTGCAACGGCGAGGTGCTCCTCGGCGAGCGCACGCCGACGCCTCTCTTCCCACAGGCGGCTGCGGTTGACCGCTTCCACGCGCGTGAAGACTACGTGCTTCGCAAGACGGAAGAGAACTCGCGCGCCATCGGACGTTCCGACTTAAACGGCAAGGCTTTCAAGGTCGGCTACTATGACATGGCCTATCTGCAAATCCTCTGGTCGCAGAACGAGACGCGGCGCATGCCATCGCCTTCAGGGCAGTTCCCCGAATCCGACACCGAAGCGGCGAAGGTCGAGCGCGGCAAGGAACTCTTCACCAAGTCTGTCGAGCAGGGCGGCTCGGGCTGTGCCGAGTGTCATCACAACGGCAACAAGCTGACGAACGGCGTCCTTGACGATACCTTCCAGGACTACAACATCCACGAGCCGGGTGTCATCAGCGAAGACACGGTTGACGGCGAAGGGCCGTTCTTCCGGCCAGCGAACGACTACTTCTTCACGCGCTTCGCTCCGCCGCAGGACGTGGGCACGCCGCAGAATTTCTCTTCGCGCAACACCAAACACCTGCGCGCCTTCTGGGACGCAGTGCCGCGCTATCTGCACTACGGCTTCGCGCACACCGTCCGCGAAATCCTGCTCGCGCCCGACTCGCCGCTCTTGAAGCCCGGCGAGCGCGGCTTCAACTTCCGCACCGTCCGCACAGACCACAGGCGCGGCGCGAACAACCTGCCGACGGAAGTCCCCGTGACCTTCGCCGACCGCACGGGCGCGCTCGCGGGCGACGGCATGGGGCCCATCATGGTGAGCCTCGACAGTCCAACGGTCGTCGAGAATGGACGCGCGCAGATCGACCGCCTCGGCACGTCGAACGTCGCGCCGCTCGTCGCGGGCGGGCAGATCAACCCGCAACTCGCCGCCGCCGGGATTCGCGTCATCAAGGACACGCATGGCAAGACCTCGCAACTAACGGCGGACGACCTCGACGCGCTTGAGGCTTATCTCAAGTCGCTCTCGATGTCGAACCCGACAGGCTCTACTTCGGGCACGAGCGGTACGAGCGGCACGGGCGGCGACACGTCCGCGGCTGGCGCGTCGAAGGCACAGTTCACCGCGACCGACGTGCGCGTGGACGAGGGCGCAGGCAGCGCCGCAATCGAGGTCGTGCGGACGGGCGACCTGACACGCGGGACGGATGTCGATTACCTGACGACCGATGTGTCTGCCTCCGACCGTTCCGACTACACGATGGCGCGCGGCACGCTCCGCTTCGCGCCGGGCGAGACGACGAAGAAGATCAACGTGCTCGTCACAGACGACGCGCTTGCCGAAGGTGACGAACAGATCAATCTCTCGCTCGCGAACCCTGCGGCGGGCTGCACGCTCGGCGAGGCTGCGTCGGCGACCGTCACGGTCGTTGATAACGACACGGCGTCCGCGACTCAGAACCCTGCGGACGACCCCGCGTTCTTCGTGCGCGAGCACTACCACGACTTCCTCAACCGCGAGCCTGACGCGCCCGGTCTCAACTTCTGGGTGAGCCAGTTAAGCGAGTGCGGCACGGACGCGCGCTGTCGCGAGACGAAGCGTGTCAACGTCTCGGCGGCCTTCTTCCTGTCGATTGAGTTCCAGCAGACCGGCTACTTCGTCGAGCGGATGTACAGGTCAGCGTTCGGGCGTCGCCCAGGCTTAGTCGAGTTCATGCCCGACACGCAGGAGGCCGGACGTGACCTCGTCGTCGGAGCCGCGGGCTGGCAGGACAAGCTTGAAGCCAACAAGCGCGCCTTCGCCGAACAGTGGGTCGCGCGGCCCGCATTCCGCGCCGCGTTCGACAACCTGTCGAACGAGCAGTTCGTTGATCGCCTGTTCGCAAACGCTGCCGTGCAACCTTCCGCGCCGGAGCGTGACGATCTTGTGCGTTCACTCAACGAGCAGAGAGAGACACGCGCGGGCGTCGTGCGCCGCGTCGCCGAGAACGCAGAGTTCGCGAGACGTGAGTTCAACTCGGCCTTCGTCCTGATGCAGTATTTCGGCTACCTGCGCCGCGACCCGGACGAGTCGGGCTTCCAGTTCTGGCTCTCGAAGCTCGACCAGTTCGGCGGTAACTTCCAGAACGCAGAGATGGTCAAGGCTTTCATCGCCTCGGATGAGTACAGCCAGCGCTTCGGGAGTTGAACCGACCTAGAGCGTTTTTCAATTCGCTGGAGAGCAGTAGAGGCAGAAGCCCGACCGTGAGGGAGGGCGTAGAGCTTTCATCAAGGAGGCAACTGGCGGGAGTTAAGACGCCCTCCCTCACGGTCGGGCTTCTGTCTCACGCCGTACACTTATCTGAAAGTTGCTCTAAAGTTAAGAGCCGCCACGCGCCCTCGATCTCTCGGGGACACGTGGCGGCTCTTGCTTTAGCCTTACCGAACAGCAGCGATGATTACGCGCGCATACTGCGGCCCTTAATCAAACGATAGACGGCCAGCAGGACGATAGCGCCGATGACGGCCAGCACCATGCTCATGATCGTACCCGGCTCGCCCACGCCCGCGCCGTCGCGCCCGTAGCCGAGCAGCGCGCGACCCAAGTAGCCGCCGATGATCGCGCCCGCGATGCCGAGGAGTATCGTGACGATAGCTCCGCCAGGGTCTCTACCCGGCATGATGGCCTTCGCAATCACTCCCGCGATCAAACCGAAAATTATCCATCCCAGAATTGTAAGCATCTCTTTCATCCTCCGACAGTATTTGATTCGGCGCGCTCGACGCCCCGCGAAGCAGGCCGTACCGTTTTTAAATTCAGATGCGCGACACGTGAGTTGAAAGCAAGAAGCGAGCCGTAACAGCGCCGCCGCATACGGCCGCCCGAACGTAACGAGTTGCAAGCGTTTGGACTTCGATGGTGAGACGCGGCGGATATTGGGCGGGCGTGGAAACGATACACCGCAAATGAAAGGAGAAAGGAGAAAGGCGAAGGGCGAAAGTTAAAAAACTTGAAGCGAGCGCCGCTATTTCTTCTTCGGCTGTTTCTTCTTCGTCGCGCTCTTCTTCGCCGCGCCCTTTCGTGCCGCGCCCTTCTTCGTTGCGCTCTTAGACGCCGAACCCTTCTTCGTTGCGGCCTTCTTCGTTGCGCTCTTGCGTGTCGAGGCTTTCTTCGCGATCTGCTTCGGCGCGGGCTTGCTCGTATGCGCGGCGCGCAGGTACGCGTCGAGGTCGAGGCCGAACAGCTCCTTGACCTTCGAGGAGATGGTCGGGAGCACGACTTCAGCAAAGCCCGACAACTCGGCGATGACGTGCTCGCCGGTCGTCACAGACCGCTTGCCGCGCCCGCGCGTGTGCGAGTCCTCGTTGTCGAAGGCGCGTGCGATGCCGAAGCCGACGAGGATGCCGATGGAGACTGCGCCCGCGCCCCAGACCAGAGGGTTGCGCTCGAAGTCCGCGCGCCAGTCGAGCACCTCACCGACTCCATCCTTCACACTCTCGACCGTGTCGCGGACTTCCTCGTACTGGTGCGTCACGACCGACTTGATCTCGGCCACGGTCTCGCTGATGGAATCGCGCGTCTCCTCCAACTGTTGTTGGAGCGCTGCCTTGCTCTCGCCCTCGTCCGCCGCACCTGCGCCCGTGCTTGCCACTGCGCCCGTGTCCGTGACTGTTCTCTTCTTGCTCATCCGCTTCCATCCTCTCGACCGACCTTTTGGAAAATCTGAATTGAAGACACATTAGAACACAAACACGCGCCCCCGCGCCCGTCAAAATTTCGACGACGTGGAGCCGACGCGCCGACCACCGAGATTCACAAAATGCTTTACAGCCCGCGGCCCGCCAAGTATCTTGATTGCTGACGATTCCCGTGCAAATTTCGCCTGCCCGACGACGCCAACGTCGTACGGATAGAAGCTCCGCGCTGACAGACGTGGGGGCATGCGCTGCTCGCTTTGTCGTCGCAGAGCGCGCCGCCCGGTCTGCAACGTTGCTTCAAGAATTACGCCACCTCGCGGACAAATCTTTGCGGTTAGATCGCGCGGAAGATTTACGCGAAGGGGAGAGTGGAAGAGACGTTGCACTCGAAACAGTAAGGAGGAGAAGTATGGAGAGTAGGGCCAAAGCCTTAGGACATCCGATTCACCAGATGTTGATACCGTTCCCGTTCGGGCTGCTCTCGACGGCGGTCATCTTCGACATCATCTACCTGTTTGTCTCGAACCCCGCGACGGCGAACACTCTGTCGCTCGTCGCGTTCTGGATGATCGCCGCGGGGCTGGTCGGCGGACTCATCTCCGCGCCGTTCGGCCTGATCGACTATCTCGCCATCCCGACGGGCACGCGCGCCAAGTCGGTCGGACTGCTGCACGGCGGCGGCAACGTTCTGATGCTCATCCTGTTCGCCTTGAGTCTGTGGATGCGCTATAACTCGCCTTCCGTTCCGCAGACGCACCAGCCGACGACCGTGGCGCTCGTCATCGCGCTCGTCGCTTTCGCGCTCGCGGGCGCGACGGGCTGGCTCGGCGGCGAACTCGTAGGCCGCCTCGGGGTCGGTGTGGACGACGGCGCACACCTCGACGCACCCAACTCGCTCACTAACAGCTCGGCGCACGGCGACGCTGAGGGGAAGGCGTTCTGAATTTTTGATGATGAAGAAACCTGAAGTTGTGGTTATCACGGGCGCGTCGGCGGGCGTTGGGCGTGCGACAGCGCGTGAGTTCGCACGCCGCGGCGCGCACGGCTCTTTCGACGAGAGTGCGAGTGATACGAGGCAGCAGCTCTGGGCGACGACGCGTCGCGGACTCTTCCTCTTCGCGCTTGCGGGCGCGGGCGCGCTCCTCTGCGCGGCGGCGGCGAAGCTGCTGCTGTCCCTGCGCGAGCAGCGCCTGCGCGACACGCAGCTCGAACGTTTCCGTGAGAGCGGAGTGATGTAAGTCGATTAATGCTTTTGAGGAGGTGAAGGATGGCTAAGAAAGATAGACGCGGGGGAGGCGTGCTCGACACGGCGCGCAAGGTTGTGAGCGAGGTTGTCGATACGGCGACGCGGCTGGTCGGTCAGGCCGGGGAGCAGGCCGCGGGTTTGACGACGACGGCCCTCGACAAGGCTTCGGGCGCGGTCGCAATCGTCAGCCCGACGGCGGGCGAGCTGGTGCGCCCGGCACCCTCGACCGAGAGGGCGATAGAGTCGGTCGCGCGCGATAACAAAAATCTCGCACGTGCCGGAGCGGAGTCGTTGAAGGATGCCGGAGGCGCGGCGGCAGACGCGGCAGCCAACATCTCGGACACGGCGGGCGACATCTCAAGTCAGGTCGCGCGCGGCGCTACGAAGTCTGCGCGACGGGTCACACGCCGGGCGTCGAAGTCTGCCGGAAAGGTCGCTCGTCAAGCGTCGAAGTCTGCGGTCAAGACTGCTCGCAAAGCGTCGAAGTCTGCGGTCAAGGTGGCGAAGCGTGCTTCGGCGTCGGTGTCACGCGCGGCGGTCAAAGGCGGTGGCAAGGGCAGAGCAAAATCATTAAAGGGCGCAGCGAAGTCGGCAAAGGGCAGCGTGGAGTCGTCACGGGGCGGAGCGAAGTCAGCGCGAAAGGCTTCCGTCAAAAAGTTTGCCGCCGGAAAATCTTCGGCGCGAAAGTCTGCCGCGAAAGCGTCTCGCGGCGGAGCGGCCAAAGCATCGGGCAAGAAGCGCCGCAATGGCTGAGAGGTGACGCCGATGTCCTTGGAATGAGGAGACACATATGAGAAGAGTTAAAGCGCTCGCCGCGCGGCGGACAATCAATGGCCGTATCCTTCTCTCGACCGGCGCACGCGGGGCCCGATGTGCGCTTGCGCTTCTGGTCGCGGCGGCGTTGCTGAACTTCTCCGCGATGGTCGCACACGCCGCGCACGGCGCAAAGGCGCACGCAGGGGAGGTTACGTTCGTGGGCGGCGTCACGATTGACGGCTCGCCCGCCGTCTCGGGTCAGACCGTCTTCTCGGGTAGCGCCTTCGCCACCGAACATAACTCGCTCTCGACCGTCAGCCTCGGCACGCTCGGGCGTCTCGAACTTTCGTCCGACACGGCGCTCATGCTCGACTTCAACAGCGAAGGCTCATCCTGCTCGCTCAACGCGGGGCGCGTGCGCGTCTATGCCCCGGCGGGACTCTCTTCGACCGTCAAGACTTCCGATGTTGCGGTCGCGAGCTATAAGGAAGAGTCAGCCGTGTTCACTGTTGCGACCGAGCTTGGAGCGACGAGCGTCTTCGTGCAGGCGGGGCACGTGGAGGTGCGCGCGGGCGAGTCGCTGCACCGACTGACCGCCGGTCAATCTTTTTCGAGCGCGCCTGCCGCACAGACGCAGCAAGGCTCGGGACAGAACCTGAGCGGCGGACAACGCAAGGGACTTTTCGTCGCGATAGCCGCGGCGGTCGCCGTCGTCGTCATCGTGCTCACGGCCAGGGACGACAAACAGATACCGAGCAGTAACTGCGTCGGCGGGCCAATCATACTCAGCGGGGTGAGCGCAAATCCCTGCTTCTGAGGACGACGACGGCCCGCGCCGCCGCTGAGGACGGATAGCCCAAGCCGCCGCGAGCCGTCTTGTCGCTTGGGAGAAAATTGAGAAGGCGAAGGAGTAGTGGATGGAACCAATCGAAGAGGAAGAGGAGCGCACGCGCGGGGCGGGCGGGACGCCGGGCGGCGTCGGCGAGTTCCTGGTGGGGCTGGCGATGGCCGTCGCGGGGGCCTATATGCTGACCGAGCGTGTCACGGTGACGAGCGGGGCGTGGGCGCTGTGGGGTTACGGCGCGTTCGGGTTGAGCCTGCTGCCGCTTATCGCGGGCGTCGGACTTCTTTTCTACAACGGCAAGTCAATCGCGGGCTGGCTGCTTACATTCGCCGGCGTCGTCATCATCTTTTCCGCCATCCTGATGAACCTCCAGATTTACTTTCAGCCGACGAGCCTCTTCAACACCATCGTCATGCTCGTCCTGCTCGCGGGCGGACTCGGCCTCATCGCACGCTCGCTGCGGCCTCACTCGTAAATGTATCCTTCTGCCGGAGCGGATCAACCGCAGCGGCACAAGTAGCATGCGCTTTTAATCCCCAGACTCTTCCTTGTCAGCATCAGACAACTTTTCGCGTTTGACGGCGTGCGGGTTGGTCGAGCGCTCGCCGCGCTTGCGCGTAGACTTGCGTCGTCGTCGCACCTCGCCTTCGTGGTCAACCGAGCGGACGGGCTGCAAGTCTTCGGCGTCGCCTTCCGGGTCGACGAGCCGTGTCTCGATGTGCTCGTCGCCGATGGTCTCGTCCGTCATCACGGTCGGGTCGTCGGGGTGGTGTGCGTTCGAGCCTCCTACGGCGTTTGGGGCCCTGCGCGTGGCGTCGCCTCTTGGCGTGCGCTTGGCATTGCCGTCCTTAGTGTCGCCGTCATTCGTCTTGACACTATCCGCAGCGGCGGCCTCCGTCTGAGCGCCAACGGCGAGCGCGCGCTGGCGTCGGAAGTGCTCGACGATGTCTCCGGCGGTCTTGCGTCCGACGAAGGGCGAGAGGGCTTCCACGTCAGCCTCTGCGATCTTCTGAATCGAGCCGAGATTGCGGAGCAGGCGCGTCTTGCGCTTGTCGCCGACGCCGGGAATGGCCGTCAGCTCCGAGGTGAAGTCGCGTAGCTCCCGACGCTTGCGGTGGTATGTGACTGCCGTGCGGTGCGTCTCGTCGCGTATCAACTGGATGAGGCGAAGGACGAGCGAGTGCGAGTCGATATAGATGGGTTCGTTCTCGCGCCCCTTCAACAGAAGATGCGAGACCTCGTTGTGACGGCGCGGCGGCTTGACGACGCCGATCATCGGAATCGCTTCCAGCTCAAGCTCGCGCATCGCCGAAGCCGCGGCGGAGAGCTGCGACTTGCCGCCGTCGATCATGACGAGGTCGGGCAGAGGGTTTCCTTCGTCTAGCTGCCGTCGGTAGCGCCGGAAGACCGCCTCGCGCATTGAGGCGGGGTCGTTCGAGCCTTCGACCGACTTGATGCGAAACTTGCGATACTCCTGCCGGTTCATCTTCCCGTTCTCGCAGACGACCAACGCCGCGACGTTCTCCGCGCCAGAGATGTTCGACACGTCGAACGACTCGATGCGCGCCGGAAAGCGCGGCAGCTCCAAGACCTCCTGCAACTCTTCGAGCACGCGCTCCATGTCGGGCTTTAAGACGCGGAAGCGCTGCTCGAAGGCGATGAGCGCGTTCTTCTCGACCAGCTCGATCATCTCGCGCTTCTGCCCGCGCTGTGGGTCGAGTATGCGGACGCGACGACCTTTGCGTTCCGTCAGAGCCTTCTCCAACAGCTCTCGGTCTTCAAAGTCGGCGGGGACGTGTATCTCGCGCGGCACGTAGTCGGTCGAGTAATACTGCGTCAGCACGTCGGAGAGGAACGACGCCGCGTCGAACGAGTCATCGTCGGCTAAGTCTTCCCAGAAGAACTCGCGGCGACCGACGATCTTGCCCTCGCGCATCGTGAAGAGTTGGAGCGCGAGCCGCGCGCCTTCGCGGTGATAGCCGAAGATGTCTACGTCGAGGTCTGCGGCGACGGCCATCTTCTGCTGCTCTGAGACGGCGAGCACGGTCTTGCGCAAATCGCGGTACTTCGCCGCCATCTCGAATCGCATCTCTTCGGACGCGACCGTCATGCGCCGCTCGTACTCGTCGGCCAGCTCCTTGTTCTTACCTTCGAGAAACATCCGTACATCGCGGACTGACTCGGCGTACTCCTCGGGCGTGCAGAGTCCCCGCACGCAGGGGCCCAGGCAGCGCTTGATGTGATACTCAAGACATGGGCGCGGGAGTCGCCCGTCGATATCGATGTCGCAGGTGCGAAGCTGGAACGTGCGGTTGATGAGGTCGATGGTGCGGCGCGCAAGTGAAGCGGGCAGGAACGGGCCGAAGTAGAGAGCGCCGTCGCGCTGGATGCGCCGCGTAATCATCACACGGGGGAAGGCTTCCGCGATGGTGAGCTTGAGATGCGGATACTGCTTGTCGTCTTTCAAGAGCACGTTGTAGCGCGGCTTGTGCTGCTTGATGAGGTTCGACTCAAGCACGAGCGCCTCGACCTCGTTGTCGGTGACGATGAATTCCAGATCGCTGATACGGCGGACAAGCTCGCGCGTCTTGCGGTCGTGGCCGCGCCCCGACTGAAAGTACGAGCGCACGCGATTGCGTAGGTTCTTCGCCTTGCCGACGTAGATAATCTTCCCCGCCTCGTCCTTGTGCAGATAGACGCCGGGCGACGTGGGCAGATTTTTTAGTTTCTCTTGAAGCGTCAACGACTGTACCCCGCCCGTTTCATAAGTGCCGCGCTGTGGATTTACAGACAGTCTAGCGCATCGCGGAGCACGGGCGGAAACGTGTGGCGCGCTCTGTGGGCGCTGTGCTAGTGTTCCGGCAACAGAGAAGCAAAGGGAGGCTTTCCATGACGACCAAAATCGCGCCGCTTCTGACGACCGAAGACCTCATCGCGCTGCCCGACGACGGTAACACCTACGAGCTGATCGAAGGAGAATTAATCGTGTCGCGCACACCCACACTCACGCATCAACGCATTCTTGGCAATCTGTTGTTCGAGATCAAAAGCTATCTCGCCCGCAACCCAATCGGCGAGGTCTTCACGACGCCGGGCGTCATCTTCGACAAGTACAACAGCGTCATCCCCGACCTCGTCTTTCTGACGAACGAGCAACTGGAGAGAGTCGGCGCGCAGTCGCATATTCACGTCGCGCCCGCGCTGGCCGTCGAGATCGTCTCGCCCGGACGCGAGAACGCGCGGCGCGACCGCGTGGTGAAGTTGCAGGTCTATGGAAAGTTCGGCGTCGGCGAGTATTGGGTGGCCGACCCCGAATTGCACACGCTCGAAATCTACCGCCCCGCCGAAGGCGCGCTAGGGCTTGCGGCGACGCTCTCGTCGGGCGAAGAGATTACCACGCCCGCGCTGCCCGGTTTCCGCTGCGAGGTCGGCAAGGTCTTCGGCGAATAGGTGCGAATAGGTGCTAGCCAAGTGCGATTCCCCTTCGAGCCACCGCCCGCCAGAGAGTTCGACGCCGTCGGCTTTGGCCTCAACGCTGTAGACCATCTCATCGTCGTCCCGCACTATCCTGAGTACGACACAAAGGTTCGGCTCGTCGAGCACGCGCGCGGCGCGGGTGGCGAGACCGCCAGCGCCATGACCGCCCTCAGGCGTCTCGGGATGAGAACGGCCTATGCCGGTCGCTTCGGCTCGGACGATGCGGGGCGCTTCGGCTTCGAGGCTCTGCGCGCAGAGGGCGTCGATGTCAGTTTCGCGGAGATCATCGAGGGCGCGAACAATCAGATCGCATACATCATCATCGACGAGCGCACGGGCGAGCGCACCGTCATCTGGGATCGAGACGAGCGCCTCGCCTACCACTACGTGGAAGCGCCGCTCGGCTTCGCAGGGCGCGGGCGCGTCGTCCACATGGACGGGCACGACACGCAGGCCCGCGCGCGCGTGGCACGCGAGGCGCGAGAGGTTGGTACTATCGTCTCGCTCGACATCGACAACGTCTCTGAAGGACTCGCGGAGCTTCTGCCCTTTGTCGATGTGCTCATCTCTTCGCAGGAGTTCCCGCGCCGCCTGACGGGGATTGACGACGAACACGCGGCGCTCGTCGAGTTGAAGACACGTCTCGGTCAAGACACGGTGGTTGGCATGACTCTGGGCGAGCGCGGCGCGGTCATCTTCCACGACGGCGTCCTGATCAAGTCGCCCGCGTTCCCCGTCCCCGGCGGCTGCCACGACACAACGGGCGCGGGCGACGCCTTCCACGCGGGCTTCATCTACGGCCTGCTGCGCGGCGAGGAGATCGAGGGCTGTCTGACGACCGGCTGCGCCGTCGCCGCCCTCAAGTGCCGTGCCCTGGGCGCACGCACGGCGCTGCCGACGACACTGGAACTCGAACGCCTGCTGACGGGTGAAGGCGAAACCTCTTGAGCGGCCTCGTCGAAGTTCGCAACATTATCAGCGCCCGACGGCGCGACATCGAAAGAGAAGATACCGGATGCACACATTCATACTTTCATTGACGCTGTTGCTTTCGCTCGCCGCCGCGCCGCGTCAGGACGACGAGCGACGTTTGCTCGACCCGGAGCTTGTCCCCGCCGAAGGCCGAGCGACGCGCGACTTCGTACCGCGCGGCTGGAAGGTCGAGGGCGATGATGGCGAGACGCGCGGCGATCTGAACAGAGACGGACGGCCCGACGTGGTGCTGCGACTCGTCGAAGACATACCCATCGAAGCCGCGGACGGAACTTACAACACGCGTGGCCGGGCGCTCGTCGTCCTGCTGAGCAAGCCGGGCAGCGTTTTCACGCGCGCAGCCGTGGCGAGCAAACTGCTCGGCTGCACTCTATGTTTCGGCGCGCTCGGCGACCCGGCGGGCGGCAACATCGAGGTTGAGATTAAAGGAGGCGTGCTCAACGTCAACCAGCTCAGCGGCTCGCGCGAGGCGACCGACCTGACACAGCACTTCCGCTACGACGCGGGCACGGCACGCTTCCTTCTCACCGGCGAGGACGTAAATAATTACGACCGCCTGACGGGCGCGAGCATCGTCACCAGCACGAACTATCTGACGGGACTGCGCGTCACGAAGAAGACGGGCCCCATGCGCGAGAGGCGCGGGCCGCTCCGTTTCTCCAACAAGCAGACACGCGTCCCCGCCACACGACGCTTTATCGAAGACGTGGACTACGAACGACAGTGAACCAATCGCCTTGCCTAGTGCCGGGCGCTCGTGCGATAAGATTTTGAAACCGACGCCCCGCCCCGCGTCGTACAGCGTTGGCGGATAGCTTTTGGAGCCGAAGGCGCACCAGAGGTTTCCACGCCCTCCCCGATTTTCAAGGCTTGCGGAAAATTTTTTGATGGAAAGACGACGTATCCTCATCGTTGAAGGGAACGCCGAACTCCGCACCGTCCTGGCTGACGCACTCGCCGGGCTGGGCCACGAGGTCGTGACGGCTGCCGACCGCGAAGGGGCCATCGACCGCGAAGACCTCGAAGACTTCGACCTCATCATCTCAGACCTCGCCGAGTACGCCGACTCCGGCGTCCAGATCGTCTCGGAGCTAAAACGAAAGCGACTGTTCGTCCCCGTCGTCGTCTCCTCTGAAGAGGCGCAACACGCCAACATCGTCAAAGCCTTTAAGCTCGGCGCGTCGAACTATCTACGCAAGCCATACGACCATGAAGAGCTTTCGCAGATCGTCGAAAAGACGCTCGGCTACAAGCTGCGCTTCGTCGAAGACCTCAAGGTGCTGCCCTATGTCCGCGAGCACATCGAGTTCGAGCTGCCGAGCGATATCTCTCTGATGAACGGCGTGCTTCACTATCTTATCGAGCGCGTCGCCGCACTCGGAGTAATTAAGCCCGACGCGTCAAACCTCTTCATCGCTTTGGACGAAGCGTTCGTCAATGCCGTCAAGCACGGCAATCGCCACGACCACAACAAGCTCGTCCGCATCATCGCAGACCTCTCCGCGAAAGAGGCGCGCTTCACCATCGAGGACGAGGGCGAGGGCTTCGACGTAAACGACATCCCAGACCCGCGCGACCCGGCGAACCTCTTCAAGACCTCTGGGCGCGGCGTGCTCCTGATTTACAACATCATGGATCAGGTCGAGTACAATGAGCGCGGCAATCGCCTGACGATGGTCAAGCGCCCCGAGCCTTCGCTCGAACACGAGCTGATCGAATCGATGACGCCGCCGGATGACTCCTCCACCGAGAAAAGCTGACGACCCGCGCGCCGACGCCAACGCCGCGCCGTCTCACGGCACGCCCGCACACGCACCCCCGACAGCCGACACACGCGCTCCCCTGACAGGCAGCAACACACCCCTGACCGCTGGCAACGCTTCGCTGACGAGCAGCCACGCTTCGTTGACCGTCGGCAACGCTTCACTAACAAGCAGCAACGCTTCGTTGACAGGCAAGCTCCGCACGCCGCTCCTGTTCCTCTTTGTCTTCGCCGCGCTCGTGCTGCTCCACCTGACGCTGCTGCGACTGCCATACTACTGGGACGAGGCAGGCTACTTCGTCCCTGCCGCGCGAGACATCTACACGGACGGCAGTTTCATCCCGCATTCGACGCTCTCGAACGCGCACCCGCCGCTCGTCATGCTCTACCTCGCGCTCGCATGGAAGCTCTTCGGGTTTCACATCGCGGTGGCGCGCGTGGCGATGCTCGCGGTCTCGGCGCTCGCGCTCGCGGGCGTCTTCCGGCTCTCGGAGCGCGTGGCGAACACACGCGTGGCCGCCGCGACCGTCATCTGCACGGCGCTCTATCCGGTCTTCTTCGCACAAAGCTCGCTCGCGCATCTAGACATGATGGTGGCCGCGCTGACCATGTGGGGGCTTGTGTTCTACCTGCCGGTGCGTGCGCTTGAAGAGACAGCGTCGGCGCGAACGGACGCCACAGTCCCGCCGAACGACGCTGCGCCGTCGTCATCCGGCGCAACGCCGTTGCAGCGCGACGCAACGCCGTTGCAGCGCGATGCAACGCCTTTGCGAGACGATGTAATACCTTTGCGAGACGACGCAAAAGCATTGCAAGGCAACGCTAAGTCATTACAAGGCGACATAATGCCTTTGCAGCACGACGTAAAGCCTTTGCAAGGCGATGCAAAGGCTTTACGTCGTGCTGCAAGGTCTTTGCGAGATGACGCAAAGACCTTGCGCGTTGGCGGGGAACGGCTGCGCAGGTCGGAAAAGACGCATTTCCGGCGCGTTTTGTGCGTTTTCCTGTTCGCACTGGCGGCGCTGGCGAAGGAGACGGCGGTGCTCGTGCCTTTGACGCTGTGCGGGTGGGAGTTGCTGTGTCTGATCTTTGGGAAGAGGGAAAGGCTCGCGGCTTTTATCTGCATCGAGCGGCGTTCCGCGTGGAGGTCGCTCGCTTTACTGCTGTCGTGCGTGCCGCTCGCGTTGTGGTTCGCGTATCATCGCGCGCACACGGGCTACACGTTCGGAAACCCGGAATACTTTCGTTACAACGTCGAGTCTACGCTCAACCTCGCGCGCACGTTTGATACCGCGTGGCGACGGCTGGGGCACGTGACCTCTCACATGAACCTGTGGGTGCTGACGCTCGCCGGACTGTGCGCGATGTTTCTAAAGCCGCGGCGTGACGGTAGTGTCGAGCGACAGCGAATCGACGTGCCCGTGCAGATACTTTTCGCGTTGCTCATCCTCGCGCACGTCTGCGCGCTCTCGATGGTCGGCGGCGCGGTGCTGGCGCGTTACATGCTGCCCGTGCTGCCGCTCGTCGTCCTCATCTGGGTCTCGACCATCTGGCGGCGCGTGCCCGCTTGGCCGCTCGTCATCGCGCTGGTCTGCGGCGCGTTCGTCTATCGCTCAGAGGTCAATCCGTCTTACAGCTTCCCCTGGGAAGAGAACCTTGCCTACCGCGACTTCGTCCTGCTGCACCGCGACGCCGCGCACTTCCTCGAAGATAGATACGCCGATGCGCGCGTGCTAACGAGTTGGCCCGCGACAGACGAGTTGAAGAATCCTTACTACGGCTACCTCGACCGGACGCTCCAAGTCTTTCCCGTCGAGAACTTCCTGCGCGAGACGCTTGAGCAGGCCGCGCGACAAAAAACCGAGTATGACGTGGCGCTCCTCTACTCGACGCACGGCGGGCTTGAACTCGAAGACGCCGCGCGCATCCTCGGCGCTCGCATAGTCTTTCGAGAGGAGCGCAAAGGCCAGTGGGTCGCTGTCGTGGAAATGCAGTAGTCAGTAGACAAAAGAAGTAGACAGTAGACAGTAGACAGTAGAAAAATCTTCTCAAAGTGAGTCGCGATGGACTCAGCGGCTGCGCCCATCACGCGGAGCGCTACTGACTACTGACTACTGTCTACTTGAGATTATGCCCTACGAACTCTTTCTCGCACTCAGATATTTGCGCGTGCGGCGCGGACGGCGCGTGGCGCGTTGGACGGCGCTGGCGGCTGTGGTCGGCATCGCTTGCGGGGTGGCGGCGCTCACGCTGGCGTTGGCGTTGGCGAACGGCTTCCGCGATGAGTTGCGCGATAAAATCCTGCGCGGCACGGCACACGTGACGCTGTCGCGTGCGGACGGCGCGAGTGTCGAGGATGCGCCGGAGTTGGCCGCGCGCGTGCGACGCATTGAGGGCGTCCGCGACGCCGCGCCGACGACTTACGAGGGAGCGCTGCTGAGCGGGCCCGATGGTGCGGCCTACACGCTCCTGCGCGGCTTGGATGCGGGCGCGGCGCGTGCGCGTGCAGAAGTTCAGAGCACTTTGACGAGAGGGTCGCTGGACGCGCTCTTTCAAGCCGAGGCGCAGACGAACGGGCCTGTGCCGACAGACGCGCCTGTGCCGGTCGTCGTCGGGGAAGAGTTGGCGGCGCGCACGGGGCTAAACAAGGTCGGCGACGAAGGCTGGGTCTTGATCGGCGTCGTCACACCGGAGTCGCGTGGGTACGAGCCGCGTGCGCGTCGCGTGCGCGTCGCGGGTCTTTTCCGTTCGGGGCTTTACGATTACGACTCGGCGTGGACTTACGCTTCGCTCGGGGAGGTCGGGCGCTTGACGGGTGGCGTGCCCGCTTCGACCGTCATCAGCATCGAGGCGCGCGACATGGAAGAGTCGGCAGAGGTCGCGCGGCGCGTGCGTGAGGCTTTGGGCGGGGGCTGGACGACGCTCGACTGGCGCGAGGCGAACCGCCCGCTCTTCGCGGCGCTCGCGCTTGAGCGGCGCACGGTCGCGCTCATCATCATGCTCATCACAATCGTGGCGGCGCTTAATATCACGACGACGCTTGCGCTCGTCGTCGTCGAGTGCCGCGCAGACATCGCAGTCCTCGTCGCTCTCGGCGCACGCGCACGCTCCGTCACCATTATCTTCATGATCGAGGGTGCGCTCGTCGGCGCTGTCGGAGCGCTCGCGGGCGTCTGTGTGGGGCTGGCCGCGTGCTTCGCCGCAGACCGTTTCCAACTCGTGCGACTGCCGCCGGACGTATACTCTTTGAGCGCAGTGCCGCTGCACCCGCACGCGCCCGACGTACTCTTAGCCGCGCTCGCGGCCTTCGCCGTGAGCCTGTTCGCGACACTCTACCCGGCCTGGCAGGCGGCGCGCGTTCGACCCGCCGAAGTCTTACGCTACGAATGAATGAAAGAGTCTCCAGAGGTCAAACTTGTAGTTGAGAACGTGCGGAAGTCTTTCCGCGAGCCGTCGGGTGGAGTGTTGGAGGTCTTGCGCGGCGTCTCGTTCGAGTTGCGCGCGGGCGAGATGACGGCGGTGGTGGGCGCTTCGGGTGCGGGGAAGACGACGCTGCTGCACATCGTCGGCGGGCTTGAAGCGGCGGACGAAGGCGTCTTGAGGCTCGGCGCGTTCGACATCAAGGGCGCGGGCGCGGGCATGCTTGCGCGCTGGCGCGGGCGCGAGGTCGGATTCGTCTTTCAGTCGCATCACCTGCTCGCAGACCTCTCGGCGGAGGAGAACGTGGCGCTGCCGCTTCTGGTCGCGCGCGTCGGTTGGCACGAGGCGCGCGGCGCGGCGCGTGGGATGCTCGAACAGGTCGGACTCTCCGCGCGGCTTCGTCACGCGGCGGGCGAGCTTTCCGGCGGCGAGCAGCAACGCGTGGCCGTCGCACGCGCGCTCGTCACACGCCCGCGCCTCGTCCTCGCCGACGAACCGACGGGGAACCTCGACGCGCGCACCGGCGACGAAGTGGGCGCGCTCCTCTTAAACCTCTGCCGCGAAGCGCACGCCTGCGTCCTCGTCGCCACGCACAACGAGCGGCTGGCTCGCCTCTGCGACCGCCGAATGCTCCTGCGCGACGGACATGTTCTAGAGGCTAGGGGTTAGAGGCTAGGGGCCGGTTAAAAGACCTGTTTGCCCCTTCGGGACTTCCACCATACGCGCATTAAGGGTCAGGCTTAATTAACTAGTCTCTAGGTTGTGTTGACGTAAAGAAGCTAAACTGCTCTACACGATGACAGTTAAGCTAACCGATGATCAATGGCAGAAGATTCTGCCCGTTTTGAAAAACTGCCCACAGATAAGGCTTGGTGCCGGACG
>JAVRON010000058.1:0-43427 GCA_032162705.1 Acidobacteriota bacterium | reverse complement strand
CCCCCCCCCCCCCCCCCCCCCCCCCCCCCCCCCCCCCCCCCCCCCCCCCTCTGCGGTGAACCTCTTATTACTCAAGACTCAAGGAATGAATAGACCTTGCCTCGTCCTCCTTTGCCTTGGGTTTTCGCGAGAAAAGGCATGGTTTGCCGAAGTATAAGTCTCGGGCGCGCGGGCGTTTATCTGTTAAAATTTCCTGCCACGAAACCCGAGGCGGCGGTGTTTACGTGTTTGAGAGTGGCTACATGAGCGAACGAGCAGTAGAAGCTTTGATTAACTCAGTGCCAGAGACGGTTCAGGCGGTAACAGCCGCGACGCCCAGCTTCGACGAAGCCTTCACGTTGCACCACCGCGCCGTCTTTCGCGCAGCCTACGCGCTCGTCCGCGACGCGGGCCTCGCAGAGGACGTGACGCAGGAGGTCTTTCTCAAGCTCTACGAGCACATGGGTTCTCTACATAACGAGGAGCACGTGCGCCCCTGGCTTTTACGTGTGGCGGCGAACACGGCGCTCAACATGATTCGCAGTCGCGGACGGACGGGCGCACGCGAAGAGGAGTTCGCGGCGGCGGCCACCGCGGCGGGAGGCGATGGTGGCGGGCCCGTCGGCGTCGAGGCAGACTACGAGCGCCGCACAGAGATCGAGGAGGCGCGGCGCGCACTCAGACAGGTCAGGGAGCCGATGCGCGGTTGTCTCCTGCTCAAGCAGCAGGGGCTTTCGTATCGAGAGATCGGGCAGGCGCTCTCGATCAAAGAGACGAACGTCGGGAGCCTGATCGCGCGTGGGCAAAAAGAGTTCATGAGGTTCTACGGGAAGATCGGAGGACGCCGGTGATGAAGAGATGTCTTGACGAAGGGTTTTTACAATCATATCTGGACGGCGAACTCTCCCACGAACAGACGTGCGAGGCGGCGACACACATCGCCGCGTGCGACTCGTGCGCCGCAGCGCTCGCCGCGATAGAGCAGGAGAATTCTTTCTTCTCCAACGCGTTCGCGCCCGACGATTCGGTCAGCGTGCCGAGCGAAGCCCTGCGCTCGCGTATCACAGCCGCCGTCGCGCAGCATGAATCAAGGACTGAAGAGAACGGCGCGCGTTCACGTGGCCGGAACTTCGGCGGGCTGTTTGCCTCGCTCTCAAGTCTGTTCACCTTCACGCCGCAGAGCGCCGCGGCCTTCGCCGGTCTGCTCGCGGTCGTGGCCTTCGCGGTCATCTACTTTGCGGTCGAGAGGCAGCGGCAGACGCCGACCAAGACTCAAGACACGCGTGAGGTCGCGAGCCTCAACCCGATGCCCGAGCGTTCGCCCGAAGTGATGACGACGCCGAGCGTCACCTTCCCGGTGTCTGCTCCAACTTCTGAAAAGGGAAGCGCGGGGCCGAGATACTTGAAGGCTTATTACGATGCGCGCCGTCACTCGAATCGCAGTGTCGGAGTGAGACAGCCGCTCGCGCCCGTGGGGGCGAAAGACGAGTCGCTGCCGGGCGAGAAGGATTACCAGACGGCCATCGCGTCGCTGGAGAAGACAATCAAATTGGGCGGCGACGTGTCGCTCAGGCCGTCTGTGCGCGTCGCGTACGAGCGCAACCTCGCGCTCCTCGACAGTGCTATCAACCAGACGCGCAGCGTGGCCGCGCAGAATCCGAAGGACAAAGACGCCGTGGGCTTTCTCATGGCTGCATACCAGAGCAAGGTCGAGCTGCTGACGAAGGTCGCGGATCAGGCGCAGGTCGCCACGCTCGGACGATAATTTTTTCAGACTCATCGGACGATAATTTTTCGGACTCATTCGATATGAAGTTTTCACTCAGAACAATCCTGTTCGCCCTCGCCCTCGCGCTCGCCCCGCAAGTCGCGGCGCAGAAGGTTCAGGTCGAGAAGAAGGTCGAGTCGCAGAACCAGGTCGAGTTGGAGAAGCGGGTCGAGCAGAAAGTCGAGCCGCCACACACGGCTGCGGGCGAAGACTTCGCACTCGAACGTCGCGCTGAGGCCGAGCCGAAGGCGGTCGTCTCGCTCTGCCTCTCGACGGGCGACGTGGTCGTGCGCGGCTGGGATCGCGGCGAGGTGCGTGCGCGCGCCGAAGAGGCCGGAAATCTCAGACTCCTGACGCCGAACGTGCGACCGTCTCCGCGCGTCGAGGTGCTCGTCTCGGAAGATAAAGACTCCGAGCCGGGGTCGGGCGACTGCGGCTCGACGAGCATGATCGAGTTGATGGTGCCGCGCGGCGCGACCGTCAGCATCCAGACGCAGAACGGCCGCGTGGAGGTTTCGGATGTCGCGGAGGCGCGCATCAAGGCGCTGAGCGGCGATGTCGAAGTGCGTCGCATCTCGCAGGCAATCGAGGTCTCTTGTTTGAGTGGTGATGTCTCGGTCTCCGATTCGAGCGGGCCTGTGCGCGTCTCTACCATCAGCGGAGTGGTCGAAGCGCGCAGCCTGCGCACAATCTCGCCGGGCGACAACTTCGAGGCCAAGTCAACGAGCGGCGACGTAACGCTCGAAGGCATCGCGCACACACAGGTCGAGGGTTCAACCGTCAGCGGCAATGTTCTCTACACGGGCGCACTCGCGCGCGGCGGCTCCTACGACTTCCGCACAATCTCCGGCGACGTGACGTTGGAGCTGCCCGCGAATGCGTCCTTCAATCTCCACGCGAAGGTCGTCGTCAGCGGCGACATCGACACGGACTTTCCCATCAAGACTACTGCTGCCGCGAACGGCAACGGCGTTCTCATCAACCCGTCGGACATTCAGGTCGTTGTCGTGCCTGTGCCGGGGCCCACGCCGCACGTTGAGACGCCGCCCGAGCCGACGGGCCCGAAAAAGCCCGGCAAGAACAAGCCGCCCAAGCCTCCCAAAGAGCCTGTGCAGACGCGGCTCGACGGCACGGTGGGGACGGGCGACGCCGTCGTCAACCTCAGTTCCTTTAGCGGGTCGGTTCACCTGAGAAGGCAATAGCCCTTACGTCAGAAGTAGGGCGAGGTCTTAAGATAAGAGAAAGCAGCCCGGCACTCATGTGTCGGGCTTTTCGTTTTGGTGTCGGGCTTTTCGTTTGGACTCCGGCGCGCGCTTTCGCAGATTCGTCCTAAAACTTTTTGCCACGAATCCATCTCTCATGGTGTTTTCTCGTTGGACACGGACGAAAACGGGCGCGTGGAGATTGGCCTTTGAGCATTTTAAGCCAACGACCTCCAGCCGTTTTCAAGAGCCGGGCACACATTCAAGAATCGAATTCCGAGGAAGAAAAATGAAGCGCACAATCACTCTCTCAATGGTCATCGCGGTCATCGCTCTCGCGGCGGTCGTCTCAGTCTTGGCGGCGGGCGGCAATCACGCGCCCGACGCTCGAAGCAATCACGCACACGCAATCGTCCGCGCCCATGCGGGAGCCACGAAGTCGCTCGCGTCCGAGCCGGAGCAGGGCGAATTTCGCTGGCACGAAGCGATGGCGGCGGGCCGCGTGATCGAGGTCAAGGGCGTCAACGGCAGCGTTGAGGCCGAGCCTTCTTCGGGCAATGAGGTCGAGGTCGTGGCCGTCAAACATGCGCGTCGCAGCAACCCCGAAGATGTTCGCATCGAAGTCGTCCGGCACGATGACGGTGTGACGATCTGCGCCATGTACCCGAACGTCGAGCGGCAGGGGGCGAACACTTGCGAGCCGGGCCGTCATGGACACATGAACGTGCAGAACAACGACACCACCGTCAACTTCACCGTGCGTGTGCCTGCGGGCGTGCGCTTCTCGGGCCGCACCGTCAACGGCAAGGTCGAGGCGAACAACCTGAGCGCCGACGTTGACGCGACGACCGTCAACGGCAGCATCAATGTCTCGACCACGGGGCTTGCGCGCGCCAATACCGTTAACGGCTCGATTGTGGCCGTCATGGGTCGCGCCGACTGGCCGGAGGAACTTGAGTTCAAGACCGTCAACGGCGGAATCGACCTGAGCTTCCCCGCGTCCTTGAGCGCACAGGTCGAGGCCAAGACGCTCAACGGCAGTATCTCGACAGACTTTCCGTTGACCGTCACGGGCAGCTTCAGCCATCGACACCTGACGGGCACTATCGGCGGCGGAGGTCGCGACCTGCGGCTCGAAACCGTCAACGGCAGTGTGCAGATTCGCCGCGCCTCGTAAACGTGAATGAAAAACTCTGAAACCTTTGTGCATGCCTTCGCGACCTTTGCGGTTAAAGAGGGGCGTGCTTAATCACAAAGGTCATGAGGGCATGTACAAAGGTCACGAAGAGATAAGGAAGAGAAGATGAAGAGCAAACGTTTCGTTTTGGGTCTGTTCCTGCTTGCGGCGCTTGCGTTGACGGCGGCGGACGCGGGGCTTGCACAGTCGCGCCCGGAAGTGACAGAGGAGTTTCATCAGACCTATCCGCTCGTGGGCGGCGGTCGCGTGGCGCTCTCGAACCTCAACGGCTCGGTGAAGGTCGTCGCGTGGGAACGCAACGAGGTGAAGGTGGACGCCGTCAAGCGCGCATACACGCAGGAGCGTCTGAACGAGGCGAAGATCAAAGTCGATGCCTCTCAGAGCCGCGTCCGCATCGAGACCGAGTACCCGGAATACCGCTGGTCAGACCGTGACGGCGAGCGCCACGAAAATCCTGCGAGCGTCGAATACACGCTCACCGTGCCGCGCGCCGCGATCATCGACGAGATCGACCTCGTCAACGGCGGACTCTCAATCGAAGGCGTCACGGGCCCGGTTCACGCCTCTTCGGTCAACGGTCGCGTGGTGGCCGCCGGGCTGACCGGCGCTGTCAATCTCTCGGTCGTCAACGGTCGTCTCGAAGCGAGCCTCGACCGTCTGAACGAGTCGGGCACGGTCTCGCTCTCGGCGGTCAACGGCGCGCTCGTCGTGACTATCCCTTCAGACTCGAACGCACTCCTGCACGCCGACACAGTCCACGGCCAGATCAGCAACGACTTCAATTTGCCCGTGCGTGAGGGCGAGTATGTGGGGCGCGACCTTGAAGGGCGGCTCGGACAGGGCGGCGCGCATGTCCGCCTCAGCAACGTCAACGGCTCTATCACGATTCGTCGCGCCAACGACAACCGACCCTTGAGCCAGGCCACGAATTTGCTCTCTGAAACAGGAAGCCGCGAGGATTTTGAAGGCGGCTCCGACGCAGCCGAAGCGGCGAGGGACGCGCGCGAGGCCGCACGCGAGGTGGCAAGGGAAGCGAAGGATGCGGCACGCGAAGCAGCGCGCGAGGCCGAACGTGACAAGCGCGAGACGCTTTCGGGTGCGGAGCGCGAACGTCGCGACGCCGAGCGCGAGAAGGCGGACGCTGAACGTGAGAAGGCTGACGCCGAACGCGAGCGGGCGGACGCCGAGCGCGAGGCCAGTCGAGAGATCGACGAAGCTGCACAAGAGATCGCGCGCGAGGCGTCGCGTGCCGCCCGCGAGGCCGAGCGCGCCTCGAAGATCATTACAAAAGAGAATCTCAAGGAACGAATCAAGGATGGAGTTGACGACGGTGTTCGCGGAGGCGGCTCGGCCCGACAGATCGAGCGCGAGTCGAACACCTACAACGTGACGGGAGCGCCGCGTGTCCGCGTCGAGACCTTCGACGGCGCGGTCAACGTCCACACATGGGACAAGGCAGAGGTGATGTACACGGCCACTAAGCGCGCCTCGGACGAGCATGAGATGAAGGGCATCCGGCTTCAGGCGCAGGCTGCGGGCGGTGAGGTCACGCTCCGCGCCGAGTTCGACAAGACCTTCGCGCGCTCTTATCACGAACACGACGGCCGCGTCACCTCTTACGCCTCGAACGCCTCCGCCGAGTATGACCTCTACGTCCCGCGCAACGCGGCGCTGTTCGTCTCGTCTGGTGATGGGCGGTTGAGAGTTGACGGCGTGAACGGCGAGCTTGACCTGCACACGGGCGACGGCGCGATTGACGTGACCGGCTCGCGCGGACGCCTGCGCGCGCAGACCGGAGACGGACGCATTCGCGTCGAGAACTTCGAGGGCGACGCAGACGCGCGCACGGGCGACGGGCGCGTCACACTCGACGGTAACTTCCATAGCCTCACCGCGCGCACGGGCGACGGCACCATCGCGCTCTCTCTGCCCGAAGGCTTGAACGCGACGGTCGAGACCGACGCCGAATCGGTCTTCAACGACGGCGTGGCCGTGGCCGAGACCGCGAACGAGCAGCGCGTACGGCGCTGGCGCGTCGGCAGCGGCGGCCAGGTCTTTACGCTCCGCACGGGAGGCGGGCAGGTCATCCTGCGCCGTCGTTAATAAGGTATCCAGCACCGTCGTTAAGCGGGTCAACTGCATAGTCATCGACAAGTAATCTTGCGCCGTCGTTAACAAGTAGTCTTACACCGTCGTTAACAAGCCGCGCGCACGAAGCGTCTTAAGGTCGATGATGCGTCGTGAGCTTTAGTGCGTCGGGGTTTGTAGATGGTCTGGAAAAAGATACCGTTGGAAATCAGTTGAAACCTTACGCGCTTGAGTGTCGTCTAACCTGAGCACTGCAAAAAGGGATGGTTGCGACTCCCCTGCGCGCTGTCCGAGAGCACGTTCGTACGACTAACAAGACCAAATCCAATAACCGGTATGTCGTCGGCGCGATAGGCCGTCCCACACACAGTCATGACTAAAAAAGTCTTGTCCGCTATCGCCCTGTTCATCATGGCTCTAACCACTACGGCCATTCTGACGGGGGCGTCCGTGTCGGCGCAGCAACTCGCTTCGACACGGACGCCCGCGGGCGTCGGCGCGGCGACGGGCGTGCGCAGCGCGCGACTCCTGAAGCGAATGAGCATGAGCGTCGGCGAGACGGCTGAAGGCTCGCGCGTGCGAATCACCTCGGACGCGCCGCTCGAAGGCTACGAGACTTACACGGAGGGCGGAAGGTTCTTCGTCCTCATTCCCGATGCGGACGCGACGTTGCTCGCGCCGGGCCGCGTAGACGGGCGCGGATTCAAGCGCGTCGAGACCGGACAGCGCGGCGACGACGCGCTCATCGCTTTCACGCTTGAGCCTGATGTCGCCCCACGCGTGCGCGCCAGCTTCAACCGGCTCGAAATTCTCTTCGCGGCGCAGCAGCCTACAAGCAGCGGCTCAAACGCCAACGCCGCAGGCACGCCGACGCCCACGCCTCCGCCCGACTCTTCGACGACGACACCGCCGCCGTCGTCGAACCCCTCGACCGGCGCTGGGACGACGAGCGGCAGCGGCGGAGCAAGCCCTTCAAACGCGAGTGGCGCGGCGAAGGCGGCCAGCGTTGTGCCGGGGACTTCGGCGGCGAAGCTTGCGGCGCTGCTCACGCCTGAGAAGGTGAGTCCGACCGGATTGACGCGCTTCGACAAAGCTCCGGTCATCGACGGCAAACTCGACGAAGAGGTCTGGAAGAACGCTGCCGTCTTCAAGGACTTCATACAGACGCGCCCCGGCGACCTGACCCCACCGTCGCAGCCGACCGAGGTGCGTCTCGGCTACGACTCGAAGTTTCTATACATCGGCTTCCACGCCTTCGACGAGGCGGGCAAGGTGCGCGCGACCATCGCCAAGCGCGACAACATCTTTGATGACGATTGGGTTGGCGTCTGGCTCGACACCTTCAACGACGGGCGGCGCGCTTACGAGCTTATCTTCAACCCGCTCGGCGTCCAGGCCGACGCAGTCTTCACAGAGGGCGTGAATGAAGATTTCAGCATCGACATCGTGATGGAGTCGAAGGGCGTCGTGACACAGGACGGCTATACGGTCGAGGTCGCCATCCCGTTCAAGTCTTTGCGGTACGAGGCGGGCAAGGACAAGAAGTGGGGGCTGCATCTGATACGCACCATCAAGCACTACAACAACGAGCAGAGCAGTTGGATGCCCATCTCGCGCGACAACTCAAGCCTGCTCGGACAGGAGGGTCACGTCACGGGGCTTGAAGGAATCTCGACCGAGCGCACCGTCGAGATCATCCCTTCCCTGACCGTCTCCGAGCAGGGTCGCCGCGTGCCGATCATCACACCGGGGCAGCGCGCGGCGGCAGGAGGGCGCGTGCCCGCCGACCCCGGTCGCTTCCTGAACAAGCCGGTTGGATTCGACCCCGGCATCACGGCCAAGTTCGGCATCTCGCCGACGATGACACTCGACTTTACCTACAATCCGGACTTCGCGCAGGTCGAGGCCGACGCCACGGTCGTCACGGCCAACCAGCGCTTCCCCATCTTCTTCGAGGAGAAACGTCCGTTCTTCCTCGAAGGCAAGGAGATTTTCGAGACGCTTATCAGCGCCGTCCACACGCGCACGATTGTCGATCCCGACTACGCCGTCAAGTTCACGGGCAAGCGTGGCAAGGACACTTTCGGCGTGATGCTCGCCTCCGACAACGCGCCCGGCAATCTCTCCGACGAGCAGCGCGACTTCGTGCGCGATTTGCGCAACCCCGAGCCAGACCGCAACGAGCTGCTGAAGGTGCTCGACAAGAACGCGACCATCGGCGTGCTCCGCCTCAAGCACGACATCGGCAAGGAGGGGCACATCGGCTTCCTCGCAACCTCCTACAACTTTATTGACCATTATAATCAGGTGGCGGGCTTCGACACGCGCTACCGCCTCAACAAGACGACCGTCTTCACCGCGCAGGCTTTGGGCAGCGTCACTCACAATCCGTTCTTCTACCCCGACGAGGCGACGGTCGCCGACCGCAAGGAGCAGGGTCTCGCATACGCCTACGACCTGAACACGGACGGGCGTAACTGGGGCTATGAGTATTCGGGCGTCGGGCGCTCGCGCTTCTTCCGCGCCGACGTGGGCTTCAACCGCCGCTTCAACACGAACAGCCAGGACTTATTCGTCCGCTACAAGTCGAACGACAAGCCGAAGTCTCAGATCATCAACTGGCGCTTCTTCAACAACACGACCGGCAACTTCGACTGGGCGGGGCACACACAGTTCTTCCAGAACGAGTCGCAGCTCCAGCTCCAGCTCCAGAAGCAGAGCTACCTCGGCTTTGGCGTCGAGGAGGGTTACGAGCGCGTCTTCGAGTCGGAGTTCGGCCCGACGCGTAACGCTCTCTCTCGCGTTGCCATCAACACCTTCGGCCCCGTGCTCGCTTCGCGCGTCCCCGCGTGCGACCCGACCGGCTCGCTCCCGCCTGTCATCGAAGACGACCCGACGACGCTGGACGTTGACGAGACGAGATTTCTGAGTCCGTGTACTTTCTTCGGCGGCGACCCCGAGCGTTCCGCTTTCAACCGGGACATCTACATCTTCGCCGGGACGACGCCGTCGAAGAAATATTCCGCCACTATCTTCAGTCTCTATCGCTGGGGCCAGCTCGACTTCGATTTCGGCACCGGCAACCCTGACTTCCCGCGCGTAAGCCCCATCGCGCTCATCAACCCGGGCGCGCCGCTCGACCCGGGCCCCGGTAATGAGTGGAGGCTTGAGTCGAGCTTCGCATACCAGCCGACCGACGCGCTCCGGCTCTCGCTCGACTACAACAAGGATCGCCTGACGCGCCACGACACGGGGCGGCTGGCCTTCGACGACAACATCTTCTCTCTGCGCGGCACATACCAGTTCACGCGCTTCTGGTTTGCGCGCGCGCGTATCGATTACACGACGCTCGGCGCAAACGCACGCGGGCAGTTCCTTCTGGGCTGGACGCCGAATCCGGGGACGACCTTCTACGTCGGATACAACGACGACATGAACCGCAACGGCGTCAATCCGTTCTCGGGCCAACTGGAGCCGGGCTTCCGACGCAATGGCCGCCTCTTCTTCATCAAGATGTCATACCTCATCCGCCGCAGCTTCGGAAACTGATTAAATATCTGGAGTCTAAAGTCAAGAGAAAAGCCCGGTCATTAAGAACCGGGCTTTTCTAATTTCCAACTCCGGACTTCAAACTCTATGACTATTTTCACTTGAGTGTAACGTGGCTGACAGTTCACCGCAGAGGCGCTGAGGACGCCGAGGGGGCGCAGAGTAATACAACTCTCTGCGAATCTCTGCGAACTCCGCGCCTCTGCGGTGAATAGACGTTGCGTTACACTCAAGTGAAAAGTGCTCCAGACTCCAGACTCCGGACTTCAGACTCCAGACTTTTCTTGCTATATTCTCGCCAACGAAATTCTTTCTGTCTTTCCCATGCGAAAAGGAGTCTCTCCGATGAAGAAAGCGATGCGGACTTGTGCCGCAGTCCTTCTGTTCGTCTCGGCGGTGCTGGCGCAGTCCGGCGGGCCGGCAATCGTGCCGGGCGATAATCTCGTCGTCGAGGGCGTGCCGTCGATTCCCGTCACGCTCGCCGAAGACGTGCGTCGCTACACTGAATCCCGCACGGCAGGCTTGGCAAGCTGGCACCCCTTGCGACGCGAGATGCTCATCGGCACGCGCTTCGGCGACACGCCGCAGATTCACCTCGTCAAGACGCCGGGCGGCGCACGCACGCAGCTTACCTTCTTCCCCGAGCGTGTCGTGGGCGCGCAGTTCCGCCCCAAGGTCGGCGACTACTTCGTCTTCAGTAAGGACGTTGGCGGCAGCGAGTTCTATCAACTCTATCGCTACGACATGTCGAGCGGTGATGTGACGCTTCTGACCGACGGCAAGTCGCGCAACGTGGGCCCCGTCTGGTCGCAGGGCGGCGGACTGCTCGCATACAACTCGACGCGTCGCAACGGCAAAGACCTTGATATCTACCTTATCAACCCCGCCGACCCGAAGAGCGACCGGATGCTTTTGCAGCTTGAGGGCGGCGGCTGGGGCGCGCTCGGCTTCTCGCCCGACGACAAGCAGCTGCTCGTCTCCGAGTACGTCTCGGCCAATGAGAGCTACATCTGGCTGGCGGACGCTTCGACGGGCGCGAAGCAACTCGTCACGCCGAAGGGCGGCGCGGAAAAAGTCGCCTACTCGGGCGGACAATTCTCGAAGGACGGTAAAGGCATCTATGTCACGACCGACAAGGACTCCGAGTTTCAGCGCCTCGCCTACATCGACCTCGCCACGAAGCAGCACACGTATCTGACCGACCACATTAAGTGGGACGTGGACGAGTTCGAGCTTTCGTCCGACGGCAAGACCATCGCCTTCATCACGAACGAGGACGGCATCGGACGCCTGCACCTGATGGACGCGAAGAGCCGGAAAGAGAAGACCGTGCCGCAGCTTCCCGCGGGCGTCATCAGTGGGCTGCAATGGCACGAGAACAGCCGCGACCTCGGCTTCACCTTCACCACTTCGCGCACGCCCGCCGACGTTTATTCCGTTGACGCACAGACCGGCAAGCTTGAGCGTTGGACGGAGAGCGAGACGGGCGGCATCAACACGTCCTCTCTGCCCGAGCCGCGACTCGTGCGCTGGCAGACGTTCGACGGCAAGACGCTTTCGGGCTTTCTCTACATGCCGCCCGCGTCGAAGTTCACGGGCCCGCGCCCCGTCATCATCAACATCCACGGCGGCCCCGAGGGACAGTCGCGCCCCGTCTTCCTCGGACGCAGTAACTACTTCCTCAACGAGCAGGGCGTCGCCTTTCTCTTCCCGAACGTGCGCGGCTCGACGGGTTACGGCAAGACCTTCCTCGCCCTAGACAACGGCGTGAAGCGCGAGGACACATACAAGGACATCGGCGCGCTCCTGGACTGGATAAAGGCGCAGCCCGATTTAGACGCGGGGCGCGTGATGGTGACGGGCGGCTCCTACGGCGGCCACATGACTTTCGCCGTCGCCACGCGCTACAGCGACCGCATACGCGCCTTCCTGCCCGTCGTCGGCATCTCGAACCTCGTCTCGTTCCTCGAACGCACCGAAGCCTACCGGCGCGACCTGCGCCGTGCAGAGTACGGCGACGAACGTGACCCGACGGTGCGCGAGTTCATGCTGAGGACTGCGCCCTTAAATAACGCGAAGAACATCACGCGGCCCATCTTCGTCGTCGCGGGTGGCAACGACCCGCGCGTGCCGGTCAATGAGGCGCAGCAGATGGTCTCGACCGTGCGCAAGAACGGCACGCCCGTCTGGTACTTGATGGCGAAGGATGAGGGGCACGGCTTCGCCAAGAAGAAGAATCAGGACTTCCAGTTCTACGCCACAGCGATGTTCATACGCGAGTACCTGCTCAAGTGAACGTGCGTTCAGCAGAAGCGAAACTTAAGGCGGGGCCGGATTGGCCCCGCTTTAAGTTTCATATCACTTTTCACTTGAGTAGAGAGTGAGATGAGGTTCACCGCAGAGGCGCGGAGAACGCGGAGGGGGCGCAGAGATAATTCAACCCTCTGCGAGTCTCGGCGAACTCCGCGCCTCTGCGGTGAACCGCCACCTTCTCTACACTCAAGTGAACAAGGATACAGGTAAACCCCGGCCCGAAGTCTCTCCGCTAAATATTTCGTAAACGGCGTGGTAAAATTCCAGTCCTTATCCGGCGAAGGCTTTTTCCCCATGATGATTCCTCCGGTTCGAGTCAGAAGCTCAAACTCAAAAGTGCGCGCCCGCGCCTTTGTCGCCGTGTGCGTCGCGGTGCTGGCCGTTGCGTCCGTCGCGTGCAAGAGCGACTACCCGGCTTCGGGTCAGCAGAGACCCGCGGGCGACGGACGCGTTGAGGCTCGACAGGTGAAGGTGGCGCGCGTCGAAGAGACAGTCGTCGGCACGAGCGTCGCCGTCACGGGCACGCTCGCCGCACAGGACGAGGCGACGCTGAGCGTGAAAGTCCCGGGGCGTCTGAACGGAGTGGGCGTCGATCTGGGCAGCGTCGTGCGGCGCGGTCAGGTCGTCGCGCAAATCGAGCAGCAGGATTACAAGCTTCGCGTCCAGCAGGTCGAGGCCGCGCTCCAACAGGCGCGCGCGCGTCTGGGGTTAGCGCCGCAGGGCGAAGACGACCGCTTCGACCCGGAGATGACCGGGACGGTCAGACAGGCGCGTGCCCTGCTCGAAGAGGCGCGCGAGAATCGCAAGAGGGTCGTCGCACTCGTCGAGCAGGGAGTCGTCCCACGCGCCGAGTATGAAACGGCGGACGCAGGGTTCAAGGTCGCGCAAGGAAAGTATCAGGACGCCGTTGAAGAGATACGCAACCGGCAGGCTCTGCTCTCGCAACGTCGGACGGAGCTTGCGCTCGCACGGCAGGCGCTCGCGGACACCGTTGTCGTTGCGCCCTTCGACGGCATCGTCGAAGAGAAGAAGGCGAGCGTCGGCGAGTATCTCGCGGCGGGTGCGCCCATCGTGACCGTAGTGCGCGTCAACCCTTTGCGCTTTCGCGGCGAGGTGCAGGAGCGCGACGCGTCGAGCATCCGCGCCGGTCAGGCGGTGCGCGTCACGGTTGATGGCGACCGTGGCCTCTACGCCGGGCGAATCGTCCGCCTCAGCCCGACCATCGACCAGCAGAACCGCGTGCTCGTCGTCGAGGCCGAGATAGCCAACCCCGGTGGGTTGAGGCCGGGCGGCTTCGCACGCGCCGAGATCGTCACCAACGGCGGCGACATGGCCGTCACCGTCCCCGCCAGCGCCATCGTCACCTTCGCGGGCATCGAGAAGGTCATTACCGTCGAGAACGGCAAGGCGAAGGAGAAGCCCGTCACGACGGGCCGGCACGCCGACACATGGACTGAGGTCATCTCCGGCATCGGCGTCGGCGAATCGGTCATCCTCGATCCCGGCAACCTCCAGTCGGGACAGTCGGTCAACGTGGTGGAATAAGTCTCAAGTCTGGAGTCTGAAATCAGAAGCAGTCGAAGAGACTTCCACGTATTGACTTGAGACTCCAGACTCTATCGTTTTATGCAGAAGCTCGCGGAAATATGTATCAGGCGGCCCGTCTTTGCGGCGATGATCGTGCTGTCGCTCGTCGTCGTCGGCGCGGCCAGCTACTTTCGACTGGGCGTTGACCGCTTCCCGTCGGTTGACTTGCCGACGGTGAGCGTGCGGACTAACTTGCCCGGCGCTTCCTCCGAGGAGATCGAGACGCTCGTCTCGCAGCCCATCGAGGAGGTCGTCAACACCGTTGACGGCATCGACGAGCTGCGCTCGGTCTCCGCGCCGGGCACTTCGGTCATCATCGCCACCTTCAAGCTCGACCGAGACCTTGAGACCGCCGCGCAGGACGTGCGCGACCGCGTCTCTTCAATCATCAGTCGCCTGCCCCAAGACGTGCGCCCGCCCGTCGTCCAAAAGTTCAATAACGACAGCTCGCCCGTCATCACCATCTCGCTCTCGGGCGACCGAAGTTTGCGCGAGCTGTCGGAGCTGGCCGACAAGGTCGTGCGCCCGCGTTTCGAGCGCGTCAGCGGCGTCGGACAAGTAGACATCGTCGGCGGCCTTGAGCGCGCCATCAACGTCTGGGTTGACGCCGACCGCCTCAACGCTTACCAGATTCCGATCACGGCCGTGCAACAGGCGCTTGCGCGCCAGAACGCGGACGTGCCCGGCGGCAACGTCGAGACGGGACGCGAAGAGTTGACGCTGCGCACGATGGGACGCTACACAGACCCGCGCGGCTTCAACGACCTCGTCATCTCGAACATCAACGGCTCGCCCGTCCGCCTGCGCGACGTGGGGCGCGTCGAGGATGGGACGAAGGAGCAGCGAAGCCTTGCGCGTCTGAACGGCGTGCCGACCGTGACGCTTCAAGTCCAGCGGCAGTCGGGCGCAAACACCATCGAAGTCATTCAGGGCGTCAAGGCTCAACTTACGCGCGTCGCGGCGCAGCTTCCCGCAGACGTGCGGATGGAGGTTATCCGCGACCAGTCGCGCTACATCGAGTCGGCGCTCCACGAGATTACCGTCCACCTCGTTTTGGGGAGCTTGCTTGCCTGTCTCGTCGTGCTGCTCTTTATGCGCTCGTGGCGCTCGACCCTGATTGCGGGCATCGCCATTCCGGCCTCGGTCATCTCGACCTTCGCGATGATGCGCGCGCTGAACTTCACCTTGAACAGCGTGACGATGCTCGCGCTCGTCTTGATGGTCGGCATCGTGATTGACGACGCCATCGTTGTTTTAGAGAACATCTTCCGCTTCGTCGAAGAGAAGAAGATGCGCCCGGCGGAGGCTGCGCGCGAAGCGACACGCGACATCGGACTGGCCGTCTTAGCGACGACGCTTTCGCTCGTCGTCATCTTTTTGCCGGTCTCTTTCATGTCGTCTATCTCGGGCCGCTTCCTCTATCAGTTCGGCATCACGGCGGCGGTCGCAATTCTCGTCTCTCTGCTCGTCTCGTTTACGCTGACGCCGATGATGTCTTCGCGCCTTCTGCGCGTTGAGGACGCGGCGGGCCACGGCGTCGGCGGCCACGATACGCACGAGTTAGGCGGCGCGGCTGGCTCGCGCGGCGGCTTCTACGGATACATCGACCGCTTCTACACGCGTCTGCTCACGCTCTCGATGCGCCATCGTCTGGTCGTCTCGGTGCTGGCCGTCGCGGTCGTCGCTTCGAGCGTGCCGCTCTACAGCTCGGTGAAGCAGGAGTTCATCCCGACGAACGTTGACGAGGCCGAGTTCGAGATAAGCGTCAACGCGCCTGAGGGGACGAATCTCGCCTCGATGAATGAGACGATGCAGGGCGTCGAACAGGAACTTCTGAGCACGCCGGGCGTCCGCACCGTGCTCGCCACGGCGGGCGGCAGCTTTCTCGGCGGCGTCAATCAGGGTGACGCATACATACGCATCGCACCGCACGAGGAGCGCACCTTCTCCATCAGTCGGCTCTGGCGCGAGACTCTGAACGGCACGCCGCTCCATGCCTTCCGAGGCAACTACACGCAGCAGGACGTGATGCAGGAAGTGCGCAGCCGCCTGCGGAAGTTTGCGCCGATGCGCGTCGGCGTCCGCAACGCTCCATCGTTTAACTTCGGCGTGGGTGGCCGCTTCGACATCGACTTCAACCTGCGCGGCCCCGAGCTGGTCTCGCTCGCGCGCTACGCCGAAGAGCTTCGTGAACGCTCGGAAAAACTCGGCGGCATCGTGGACTCGGACACTACGCTCAAGCTAAACAAGCCGGAGCTGAGAGTCGAGATCGACCGCGACCGCGCCGCCTCGCTCGGCGTCTCGACCGCGGACATCGCCAACTCTCTGCGCGTCATGGTCGGTGGCGACGAGGAGGTGACGCGCTTTCACGACGCTTCCGTGAATGAGGCTTACGACGTACAGCTTCGTCTCAAGGAGCACGACCGCAACGACCCGCGTCTGTTGGGTCAACTCTACGTGCCGTCTTCGCGCGGCGGGCTTGTCCGGCTCGACAACCTCGTCACGATCAAGCGCGACTTCAGCCCCTCGCGCATCGACCGGCTCGACCGCCAGCGCCAGGTATCTCTGCGCGCATCGGTCGCGCCCGGCTACGCGTTGGGCGACCGCATCGAAGCGCTCAAGCGAGCCGTCGGAGAGATGAATCTGCCCGCCGCCTACACCACCGCGGTCTCCGGGCGCGGGCGCGAGCTTGAGCGCACGTTCACAGAGTTCATCTGGGCCTTTCTGCTTTCGATCATCTTCATGTACATGATTCTCGCCTCGCAGTTCGAGAGCACGATTCACCCTGTGACGATACTCTTGAGCCTGCCGCTGGCTGTCCCCTTCGCGCTCCTCTCGCAGTGGGCGACGGGCAACACCTTGAACCTCTACTCGGCGCTCGGCATCCTCGTCCTCTTCGGCGTGGTCAAGAAGAACTCGATTCTCCAGATCGACCACATGAACAACCTTCGCGCGAAAGGGATGGAGCGGTTCGAGGCGGTCATTCAAGGGAACCGCGACCGCTTGCGACCGATCCTGATGACGACGCTCGCGCTCGTCGCAGGCATGCTCCCGCTCGCATTGGGGACGGGGCCCGGTGCGGAGGAGCGACGCTCAATCGCCGTCGTCGTCATCGGCGGCCAGTCGCTCTCGCTTCTGCTCACGCTCTTAGTCACGCCGGTCGCATACTCCGTCTTCGACGACATCGGTCACACCCTCTGGTGGCGCAAGCACTTCGCGCGCTTCTTCAGTTTCCCGTCGCGCGCCGCCCACGGACTCCGCACGGCTCTCACGCGCCGCCGCGCAAACGAAGCGGAAACGCCGGTCGCTGCCGACGAGGAAATGGGTGATAAAACAGTCGAGGTCGAGAGGAAGCACGCCGCAGAGGCGGGCGCGAGTGGAGATTAATCGCTGCGCTTTGATTAATCACTGCGCTTTGAGCCTACGAAGTGGGCGGAAGACTGTAGCCCAGGGCGTTAGCCCTGGGTAACGAGCACATAGAACGTTAAAAGCCCCGGAGGGGCGAAAGAGATTCGAGACGCGATGGCTCTCAAGCTCGATTTTCTTCCGCCGCTCCGGGGCTATATAAATATTCATGCCTCATTTCTTTCCCTCACGCCGTGGGCTACAATCTTCCGCACCTCCGGTGCTCGGCGTTTTTAAACCCTACACAGTCGGAACCGCGGCGGAAGGAAAGCGGCGCGGCGGCAAATGTCGAAACACTAACGAATGGCTCTAAACAAAAACATCGGCCAGCCCGTCCCACGCAAAGAGGGGCGCGCGAAGGTGACGGGCGCGGCGCAGTACATTGACGACCTCACGCTTCCAGGCATGATCTACGGCACGACCGTACGCAGCCATGTCCCGCGCGGGCGCATACTGAACATCGTCTACGGCGAGGGCATACCGTGGGACGAGTTCGTCGTCGTTACGGCGCGCGACATCACGGGCGCAAACAGCGTCGCACTCATTCTCAACGACCAGCCGTACCTCGCCGACCAGATAGTCAATCACGCCGAAGAGCCGATTCTCCTGCTCGCGCACACGGACAAGTATCTTCTGGAAGAGGCACGCCGCGCCGTACGTGTCGAGATCGAGCCGCTGCCCGCCGTCTTCAATATCGAAGACTCGCTCGCCGCCAGTGAGGTCGTCTGGGGCGAGGACAATGTCTTCAAGACCTATCTCGTCGAGAAGGGCAGCGTGGATGAAGTCTGGAACTCGCCCGAGGTTGTAGTTGTCGAGGGGGAGTACGGCACGGGCGCGCAGGAACAGCTCTACATCGAGACGAACGGCGTCATCGCCACCGCCGACGCGAAAGAAGGCGTCGTGGTGCGCGGCTCGATGCAGTGCCCTTACTACATCCATAAGGCTCTCTTGAAACTCTTCGACCTGCCCGAAGATAAGGTGCGTGTTATCCAGACCGAGACCGGCGGCGGCTTCGGCGGAAAGGAAGAGTACCCGTCGATGATCGCCGGGCACGCCGCGCTGCTCGCATGGAAGTCGGGTCGCCCCGTGAAGATAATCTATGACCGCGCCGAGGACATGGCCGCGACGACGAAGCGACATCCTTCGCGCACGCGCCACCGCACGGCCGTCACGCGCGACGGACGGCTCGTCGCGATGGACATCGACTTCGTCGTTGACGGCGGAGCCTACGCGACTCTCTCATCGGTCGTGCTCTCGCGCGGAACGATTCACGCCGCGGGCCCCTACAACTGCCCGAACGTGCGTATACGCGCGCGCGCCGTCGCCACGAACGCGCCGCCGCATGGGGCCTTCCGCGGCTTCGGTGCGCCGCAGAGCATCTTCGCGCTCGAACGCCAGATGGATAAAGTCGCCGCCGTCCTGGGACTCACGCCCGAAGAGTTGCGCCGTCGCAACTTTATCCAACGCGGCCAGACGACTGCGACGGGTCAGGTCATACGCGAGGACGTTGACCTCGACGCGCTCTTAGATCGCGCCTTCGAGCTGACGGACTACCGCGCGAAGCGCGAGCGATTCACACGCGAGAACGAGGGGAGCAAGATCAAGCGCGGCATCGGCTTCGCCTCGTTCATGCACGGCGCGGGCTTCACAGGCTCGGGCGAGAAGTATCTGCAATCAATCGTCGGATGCGAGGCGACCGCCGGAGGGCGCGTGCGCGTGCTCGCGGCGAGCACGGAGATAGGGCAGGGAACAAATACCATCTTCGCGCAGATAGCGGCGGACGCGCTCGGGATAGACTACGAACGCGTCGAGGTCGCGCGTCCCGATACGGGCAATGTCCCCAACAGCGGCCCGACCGTCGCATCGCGTACGTGTATGATCGTCGGCAAGCTCGTCGAATCGGCGGCGCTCAAGATCAAAGAGACTCTCTCGGGCGCGAGCCTCCTCGGCGAGACTTACACGACGGAAGAGTTCGCACGCGCGTGTGCCGAGTACGTCGAACGCGTCGGCGCGCTCAAGTTCTTCAGCCAGTACCGACAGCCCGACGACATCGAGTGGGACGACGAGCATTATCGCGGCGACGCATACGGCGCATACGCTTGGGCCGTCTATGTCGCGGAGGTGAGCGTGGACACGGTGACCTTTGAGGCACACGTCGATGACTTCGTCGCGGTGCAAGAGGTGGGCCGCGTCATTCATCCCGTGCTTGCGGCGGGACAGATCGAGGGCGGTGTCGCGCAAGGGATAGGCTGGACGCTCTACGAGAACGTTGTGTGGCGCGACGGGCGCATGGCGAACGGGCAGATGACGAACTACATCATCCCGACCTCCGCCGACATCCCGCCCATCCGCGTACACTTCTTCGAGAATCCATACGAGGGCGGCCCGGCGGGCGCGAAGGGCATCGGCGAACTACCGATGGACGGCCCCGCACCCGCTATCCTCAACGCCATCGAACACGCGACCGGCATCACGCTCAATTACGTGCCCCTCACGCCCGAAGCCCTCATGGAAGAACTTGAGCAAGTGAGCAAGTGATATAGCGGAAAACCAATAATCCAGATATGGCTGAAACCTTTAGCAAAACTCTGGTGAACTGCACCGTGAACGGCGAGGCCGTGACGTTCAGCGCATATCCCTTCGCGCGTCTGCTCGACGTGCTGCGCGAGGAGTTGCGTCTGACCGGCACGAAGGAGGGATGCGGCGAGGGCGAGTGCGGCGCGTGCTCCGTCGTCCTCGACGGCGAGTTGGTCAACAGTTGTCTCGTCCCCGCCGTGCAAGCCGAAGGCGCGCGGATTCTGACCGTCGAGGGCGTCGCCGACGGCGAGCGCCTGCACGCCGTCCAGCAGGCGATGATCGAACGGGGCGGCGCGCAGTGTGGCATCTGCACGCCGGGCATGGTGCTCGCCGCCATCAGCCTTTTGGAACACACGCCGCGCCCGACCGAGGCCGACATCCGCGAAGGGCTTGCAGGCAATCTCTGTCGCTGCACCGGCTATATGAAAATCTTCGACGCGGTCGTCCGCGCCTGCGAGGAGGATTTGCCACAGAGACACAGAGGCACAGAGATTTAATGAGAATTATTGAGATGTGAGAGAGTTGAATATTTGAATATCGGTCGAGAGGGTGATTATGGATGAGATTAATCGTCTGACCGAAAGAATTATTGGCTGTGCGATTGAAGTGCATCGACAATTAGGGCCCGGGCTACTTGAAGGAACATACGAGTTGGCGTTGTGTGTTGAACTAACTGATGCGGGACTGAAATATGAACGGCAGTTGGCAGTACCGGTTATCTATAAAGGCAGAGAAATCGGAGAGTATCGGCTTGACTTAGTAATTGAAGATGCCGTGATAGTGGAGATTAAAAGCGTCGAACGTCACGACCCGGTCTTCGAGGCACAGCTACTGACATACTTGAGGATAACGGGAAAACATGTCGGGTTACTTATCAATGTCAATAACAGAATGTTGAAGAGCGGCATTAAACGCCTCGTGCTTTAATGCTGCCACGCTCTTTATGATCTATCAATCCATAATCTCTGTGTCTCCGTGTCTCTGTGGCTAATTTATGCGAGCGTATCTGCCAAGCTACGAATTGATTGTGCCGCGCACGTTGGAGGATGCGCTGGCGCTGCTGCGCGAGGAGCCGGGCGTGTGGCGTCCGTTCGCGGGCGGGACGGACTTGATGGTTCTGCTCGAAGCGGGGAAGCTCGCACACAGAAAGTTTTTCAGCATACGTCATCTGCCGGAGTTGCGCGGCGTTGAGGAGTCGGGCAGCTTCGTCTCAATCGGCGCGCTGATAACTTACACAGAGGTTCGCCGCAGCGCCGTCCTTAGCCGCGACTTCCCCCTGCTGGGCCGCGCGGCGCGCGAGACGGGCGGCATCGCCATACAGAATCGCGGCACTGTCGGCGGCAACATCGCGAATGCCAGCCCCGCCGCCGACACCCCGCCCGCGCTGCTTGTGTACGATACGGAAGTCGAACTCGTCTCCGCGAGCGGCTCGCGCCGTGTCTCTTACGCGGACTTCCACACAGGCTACAAGCAGACTGTCATGCGCGACGACGAATTGATTGCTCGCGTGCGCCTGTCGAGGCCGCGCGTGGGTGCGCGACACTTCTACCGCAAGGTCGGCACGCGGCGCGCTCAGGCCATCTCGAAGGTCTGCTTTGCCGCGCTGGCCGAAGTGGACGGGGGCGTTCTGGGGCAAGTGCGAATCGCTCTGGGCAGCGTCGCGCCGGTCGTGCTGCGCTGCTTGCGGACAGAGGCGTTGCTCGGCGGGAGCCGCCTCGACGGCGGATTGACGAAAGCCGCGTTGAACGAGCTTGAGCGAGACATCGCGCCGATTGACGACGTGCGCTCGACGGCGCGCTATCGCACACGCGTCGCGCAGAATCTTCTCGGTGAATTTCTATCGAGTCTTTCGTGAAGGTCAGTGGGACTTGCGTGAAGGGCAGGGTTTCAGTCACCTCGTTTTCATTCTCGCCTGTTCATTCTTGTCCGCCCTGACTCGCATCCGAATGAGAAAAACTTCCTACGCGCGCGCCGGGTCATGATATAGTCCCGCGCCGTCATCGAACCCGCAGTTCCCTCCAAAGGAGTTTCAAAGTCATGCAGAACTACAACAACCCCATGCAGCCGCAGGGCGGATACGGCGCGCCCCAGCCTCCTGTGAAGAAGGGCATGTCCACGGGCGTCAAAATCCTGATCGTCTCGCTGATAGTCGTGGTCATCGGCGGCGTCGTACTGGTGGCCGCAGGCATCGGTGGAGTCTACTGGCTCACACGCAAGGCCCAGCAGACCGCCGAAGCAAATCGTCCGACGTTGAAGGGGCTGACAAGTTCTTCGTCTTCCACCAATTCTTCGTCTTCCGCCAATTCTTCGTCTTCCACTGATTCTTCGTCTTCCGCCGAGGCCGAGACGCCCGAGCCGACGGACGAGCAACAGGCGGCCATCGCCGGAGGACAGTCGGCCATTTGGGCGCAGCAGGAGATTTCGTGGACTGTCCCGCAGAAGTGGCAGAAGTTCACCGCCGAGAGCACGAGCTTTATGTGGCGCTCGCCCGGCACTTGGGATGCAGCCTCGCTCATCGTCAGCATCTCGCCGATGGCCGCAGACTTCCCCACTGATGTGAGCATTAATGCCTTCTACGAAGGCGCGGAGCAGCGCAAGCGCAGCGGTGAGGTGGACGAGGTGCGCTGGATAAACTTAGACGGCATCAAGGGCGTCATGTTCCGCGAGTCCGCACCCGAGAGCAGCGACAATCCGCAGCGCTTGCAGTGGATGGGCTACCGCGACTACAAGGGACAAAAGCAGCTCGTCAACATCATGCTCGCCTCGCGCGGCAAAGACTTCGCACGCCACGAGGACGCGATGTACGGGATTTTATATTCGACGAAGTTGGGCCAGTAGCCGAAGACGATTGAGCCGCCATAGGCAGAGCCGCCGAAGGCGACGGAAGAATGTAGCCCACGGCGCGAGCCGTGGGAATTTACGTGAATTAAAAATTGAGGAGTCCCGGAGGGGCGAAAGAAAACGGGGCAGCAATATTGTCCTGCACGATTTTCTTTCGCCCCTCCGGGGCTCCGTTGTCCTTACCCCTATATTGCCCACGGCTCACGCCGTGGGCTACATTCTTCCGCCCCTGACGGGGCTTAACTGTCGCCTCACCTCATTGACTGTCGTCTTACCTCATCATTGGAACACTCGGTCAACGGGGACGATCACGACCTGTTCGGGGCGGACGCCGACACGGTACTTCTCGATGACCTTGTCCTCGGCCATGATCTCTTCGGGCTTCGGCGAGTTGTACTTGATGGGCGACGGCACGCCCTTGACGATTGCGTCGCGCAACGCTTCGGCGTCCTTCGTGATGATGACGACGCGCATGCGGTCGGACGCGAGGTACTGCTTGACGGCGCGGTTCACGTCCGCGAGCGTGAGCTTCGAGAGACTGTCGCGCATGTACGTGTTGAAGTTGGGTATACCGTAGTAACGACTGTCGAGCGCGTAGCCCAGACGCGTGTCCTGCGTCGCCGTCAGGACGTTGCTGTACTTGGTGAGAAAGTCGCGTATGGCCTCGAAGTCAGCCTGCTTCATCCCTTCGCGGACGAGCTTGTCGTATTCGTAGAGCGCGCCGCGCAGCGCGAACAGAGAGTTCTGCGGCTCGACGGGTCGAATCCAGATTTGAAAAATTTGCGTCGAGCGCCCGAGGTTCGGGTCGGGCGTAAACTGGAACATGCCGCGCGGGAAGTATTCGACGTAGGAATAGTCGCCGTAGTTCAAGCCCCTTGCCTCTCGCAGACGCTGGTAGAGATGACTCACAGACGAGCGGTGCTGGCCGAGGTACGATGCGACGAGCGCAAGCGCGGGCCAGTCCTTGTGCGCGCGATTCACGGGGATTGGAAAGCCCATCGAGATGGCCGTGGCGCGTGTCTCGCGCTGGATGATCTCGACGCGCATACCGGGCGCAGGCGTCGGTTGTGCGAAGCTCTTCGGCGCTGAAGCGCCCGCGGGGAGTTTTGCGAAGTCTGCCTCGACGCGCGCGGGGAAGTCCGAAGGGTAGCCGCCCGCAAGCCCGATGACAAGGTTGCCCGGCGTGTAGTTCCGCTTATAGAAATCGCGAACGTCATCGAGCGTCAGCCGTTCCAGCGAGCCGACGGTTCCCATGTTGTGATGTCCGTAAGGATGTCCGGCGTAGATGATGTTATAGAGATATTCCTTGCCGAGTTCCTCATCGTTGCCCTGCCGCAAGCTGACCTTGAGGAAGTTGACGGCGTCGCCCTTGAGGCGCGCGAAGTCGTCCTCGCGGAAGCCGGGGTCGAGCAGCATGTCGCGGATGAGAGCGTAATACTTCTCAAGATTATCGACGTGTGTCGTGCCCGAGAAGACCGTCATCTCCTTGTCGACCTGCCAGCCGAAAGAGGTAGCCATTGGGTACATGGCCTCGACGATCTCGTCGTAGGCACGCGAGCGCGAGCCGCCCTCTGCAAGCAGCGCGGCGGTCAGAGACGCCACGCCCTCCTTGCCCGCAGGGTCGGAGGCCGCGCCCGTCATGAACAGGAGGCGGAAAGAGACGAGCGGCGACGCGGTCGGCTCAAGGACGGTCGCAGGTTTATTGCTTGTCGGCATCGTGGTTTTCGGCGTCGCAGGTTGTCGCGGCGTCGTGCCGCGCTTCTGCGCGAAGGCGGCGGAGACGGGCGAGAGCGCGAAGAGAACGATGAGAAGAAGCGTGTACGTCGGTCGCGTCAATTGAAGAAGGGTGAATGTCGTTCGCATCAGTTTTGTCCCTCCTTCGTGTGGTTGTGACCCTCCTTCGCCGGGACGAGCGCGGCGATGTTCTGTCCCTTCGTGGCGAGCGTGACGACGGTGCGGCTCTCCGCGCGGAAATACTTTCGCGCGGCGTCGCGTATGTCTTCGGGCGTGACCTGCCGGTAGGTCTCGAACAGGCGATTGAGCGTCTCGGGCGTGCGGTCAAGCGAGATGTAGGCCGCAAGCGCGCCCGCGATGGCATCGTTGCTGTTCATCTCCAACGCAAAGCCGTAGCGCGTGCGCGAGCGTGTGGCGTCGAGCTTCGCCTGTGGGATCAGCTCGGTCTTGTAGCGCTCGAAGGTCTTCAAAATCTCGTCGCGGACGTAGCCGACCTGCGCGGGGTCTTTGATGCGCGCGTAGACGGTGAACAGCTCCGGGTCGGCCTTGTGCTCGAAGTCCGGCTCAAGCACGTCAACCTTCTGCTCCTTCAAGACGAGCTGCTGATGGATGTCCGAGTTCTCGCCGAAGGCGATCTGCTGGAAGAGGTCGATGGCGGCCATCTCCTTGCTCGTGTCGGAATACTTCGGCGTGTGGAAGGCGATGGCGAGGTGCGGCAGCGTCGGCGCGTCCCAGGGGATATGTGCGGTGCGCGACTCTTTCTGCGCCGGCTCTTCGGGGATGTCCGCCTTGTAGCTGCCGTGCTGCCAGCCGCCCCAGTATTTCTTCGTCAGGTCGAGTGCGCGCTCGCGCGTGATGTCGCCGACGATGACTACGGTCGCGTACTCGGGGCGATAGAAGCGCTGGAAGAACTGTCGGGAGTAGTCGTACTGGTTGGGCATGTCCTCTATGTCTTTGAGGTAGCCCATCGTCGTGTGCGCGTAGGTATGCTTGCTGAACGCCGTCTCGCGCAAGACCTCGTGCATCTTCGAGAAGGGGTTGGCGCTGTTCTTATCATACTCGCCCTTGACGGCCTTCGACTCGGTCTTGAACTGTTCGGGTGTGTACTTCAAATGCTGGAAGCGGTCGGCCTCGGCGGCCATGATCTCGTCGAGGTCTTCTTTCGAGAAGGTGGCGTGATAGACCGTCCGGTCGTCGGAGGTGTAAGCGTTCGTCTCCGCCCCTGCGCGCTTGAAAATCTCCTCGCGCCGCTCAGGTGTGTAGTTCTCGCTGCCGCGAAACATCATGTGCTCGAAGAAGTGTGCGAAGCCGCTCTTGCCCGCCTCGATCTCGTTGCGCGAGCCGACCGAGACGACGACGTAGAGCGCGACGAGGTTCGGGTAGTCGGTCGGGATGGTGACGAGCCGCAGGCCGTTCGGCAGATCGTCAATCGTATACGGGTATGTGAAAAGCTTGCTGCTGTTGCTGCCGCCGCGACTTTGCTGCGCGATGCCGAGGAGGGGCAGCGAGAGCATGAACGCGGCCAGAATCAAGTATCGCATGGCGTCTTAAACTCCAGAGTTTCTGTTTGGGATTTGTACGGAAGACGCCGGAATTATACACGAACTCGGGGCAAACGACAGGCGCGCGGCCAAGTCGTTTCAGCGTCGCTTTCGTCGCGTGTGGTGCATGACGGGCGTCGGTCTTGGAAGCTCCGCGCCGGGCGGGACGAGCCAGAGTTCGACGGTCTTGTGCGGGCGCAAGCCTCCCGCGATTGAGACGATGCGGTCGGGCATGACGGACTGCGTCGTGAGGACGGCGCGCTTCTCGGATGCGGCAAGCCTACGGTCTGCGCCGCGCCGGTCATGCCGCGTGGCATAGGTGATGACGCAACCGCGGAGCGACGGGTCGGCGCGCAGGAAGCTAACGAAAGGCTCGAAGCGCCCGTGGTCGCGTGTGTATACGTCGAGGTTGCCGTCCTCTCCCCAGTCCTCCCAACGGCTAAAGAGATAATACCGGTCGAACAACACAGGCGACTTCTCACCAGCGAAGGCGAGAGAGAAGTCGAGCGGCTTGACGGGCAACTGCTCGCCAGGCGAGATGACCCAGAATTCGTACCCGGCGCTTGCGCGGAACCCACCGCTGACGACCGACACGCGTCCTTCTTCAACCCCACGCGTGACCGTCAGATAGCTGATAACCTGATTCGCCCTCCGCAGAGTCCAGCCGGGCAGCTTCTGCCTATCTGAGTAGGCGATGATGTAGCCGCGTGAGCCGGGCGCGTTCTGTAGGTCTACTGCGAAAGAGTCCAGACGCGCCTTCCAGTCGGTGATGAGAAGGTCGCCGCCGAAAGAATCAACCGGGGTGGGGGAAGGCTTGGGTGCTTCCGTCTGTGCCCGCGCAGTCAACGAGAGTGCGAGGACTGTGGCGGTAACGCAGGCATAAACAAAAACGGACTTCTTCATACGACTGACTCTGTGTTGGAAAGCTCGGCGGCGAGTTGTTCGGGCAGGCTGATGATTTGCTGCCAGCCGGACACGTCCGCGCGCATCCGCGCCGTCAGCTCGTCGCGCAGGCGTCTCAGCTTATCGCTCAACGCGTGCGGGTATGTGTCCAGATTGGAGAAGCGGCGGAGCTGCTCTTCGACAAAGGCTTTCTGTTTGAGAATGGAAGGGATCGATTCGTGGCGGCCTCCGACCCAGAAGGGCGCGAGCAGGCGCTCGACGGCGACAGCGCCGGGAATCGTGACCTCCTCGTCTTCAAGCCCCGTCACGTCTCCGACGTAGTGGCCTTCGGCATCAACGCCACGGAAGACCTGAAGCAGTCCGGGCAGCGTCGATTTCTCAGGCGTGTTGGAAGCCTTGAGCGTCGGACGATTGTCAATCAGGCACTCCTTGAAGATGACGCCCGCGACGCGTTGGACTTCGCCCGAGAGCTTCGTGCCGATGCCGAAGCCTGCGGCCTCCGGGAACTCTTCGACGATGCGCTTGACGGCTTCAACGTCGAGGTCGCCGGTCAGGACGGGCATCATGTTGTGCAGCCCGTTCGCCTCGAAAAACTCAAGGCACCACTTGCCCAAAGCTGCCAGGTCGCCCGAGTCCACGCGGAAGCCTTTGAAAGCACGCCGCCGCTCTAAAGTAGAAGTGGCGGCCATCGCCGCATGAACCGCGCCCATGTGAACGTCAATCGTGTCGAGCAGAAGGGTCGTCCCCTGCGGGTTGGCGTCGAGCCAGCGCTCGAAGGCGACCTGCTCAAAGTGCTTCGGGCGACCTGTGCGCGGCTCAATCTCCGGCTCGTCCATAAACTCGACGTAGGATTGTTGCCAGTAGTGCGCCTCTGTGCCGACCGCGGGGATTTCCAGACGGTGTGCGGCCTCCATGTTCGACGTGTCGTTGAAGCCGCCGATGAAGGCGTAGGTCGCCACGTCAACCGCACGCTCGACATCGCCGTTGCGCCGTAGAGAGAAGTCCGAGAGCCAGCGCGTGCCCGCCGCCAGACGGATTCGCATCGCGATTGAAGCGGTCGTCATCGGCAGATCGAAGGCGTGCTCGAACTTTATCTCCTGCGCCTGTGCGAGACCGAAGTCGCCCGTGATGTCTGCGAAGGGCTGGCCTGCGAACATGATCGTGCCCGGTCGGACGGCGCGCACGGTTCCCGCGAAGGTAATGTCTTCGACGGCCTTCGCGAACAGGTGCAGGCCGCCTCGATCCTGTTCGAGCGTGCGCAGGCGCGGGCGGTCGAGCCTGAGGTCTAGAAAGGAGCGAATCAAACGCTCATGCCCGAGACATGGCGCATACTCAAGCTTCCTCTGCGTCACGTAGAAGGTCGCCTCCGTGTCGCTCAGAAGCGAGTCGTGCAGGCGCGTCACCTCCTTGTAAGAGGCGTCGCCCATCGTGGCGTGATAGCGGTCGATGTTCAGCATGGTAAGCAGTAGTCAGTAGTCAGTAGACAGTAGTCAGTAGAAAATCATTAATGTCGAGTAGTTATGATGAACGCCGCAACGCGGAGCGCTACTGTCTACTGTCTACTGTCTACTATTTCTGCCCCCGCCTCGCGCATCTCTTCGACGGCGCGGGCGTCGTCGCCGGGTTGGAGGTTGACGGCGCGCATGGCGTCGGAGACGGCGTGGACGCGGAAGCCTTCGCGGAGTGCGTCGAGGACTGTGTTCTTGACGCAGAAGTCTGTGGCGAGGCCGCCAACCCACACTTCTTCGACGCCGCTGCTTCTTAAATCTTCGGCCAGCTCCGTGCCGTCGAAGGCGGAATAGTTGTCCTCGTCGCCCGTGCCTTTGGAAACGATCTGAATGCGTGGGTCGTCGAGCAAATCGGGGTGGAACTCCGCGCCGCGCGTGTTCTGTACGCAGTGGACGGGCCACGTCCCGCCGTGGTCTATGAAGTGTTTCGTGCGCGCCGGATGCCAGTCGCGACTCTTGAAGACGAGGTCGCCGCGTTCGAGGAATTCCGAGGCGAGACGATTAAGCGGGGCCAACACTTCGTCGCCGCGCTCGACCGCGAGCGAGCCGCCGGGGCAGAAATCGTTCTGCACGTCCACGATGATGAGCGCCCGTCTCTTTCCCTGCAAAGTCACTGCGGTCTACCTCTCTTCGGAATAATGAAAACAGCGGAACGAAAGCCTGACTCCCATTCTACGCCACGCGCGGCGCATCGCAAAAAAAGCCCGCGTGACCGTCAAGCGTTCACGCGGGCTTTGGGTTAACGTGCGGGGCAGAGAGAAGTCGCCCGTCAAACGACTTCAGAGAGCTTCAAGTCCCTTCCGGAAGCGTGTCAGGCTCTAACTGCCTCGACGATGCTGAAGGGCGAGCGGGTCGGGATAACGCGCGTGAGTCTGAGTCCGGCTTCGGCGAGCAGCGCGGCGTACTCCTGCTCGGTGCGCTCGATGCCGCCGGGCGAGGCAAGCATCTCAAGGTCGAGCAGCTTGCTGTAGTGCGGCGCGTTGCCTTCGGGGACGACCGCCTCGACGATGAGGACACGGCCTTCGGTTTCCATCGCCGCATTGATGTTCTTCAGAATCAAGGCGGAGCGCTCATCGTCCCAATCGTGAATGATGTGCTTCATGATGTATGCGTCGGCGCGCGGGACGGAGGTGAAGAAGTCTCCCGAGACACGCTCGACGCGCTCGGCCACGCCTTCTCTGTTCAGCAGTGAGCTTGCGCCCGCGATAACCGGCGGCACGTCGAACAGGATACCGGACAGTTTCGGATTGGCTTTGAGTATCTGCGCGAGAAGATAGCCGTGGCCGCCCGCAATGTCTGCGAGTGTGCTGAATCCGGAGAAGTCGTAAGCCTCGACGATGAAGGGCGCGACGCCCATGCTCATGTCCGTCATCGCGCCGTTGAAAATCTCCGCCTGCGAGGGGTTCATGGCGAAGTAATCGAAGACCTCCGCGCCATGCGTGTGTCCCCAGGCGGGCTTGCCAGTCTGCACGCTGTACAAAAGGTTGCTCCAGACGCGGAAGTGCCACTCTTCGCCCATAAAGATCGCACCGTTACGCATCGAACCGGGCGCGTCGGAGCGAAGCGGCTCGGAGAGCGGCGTATTCCCGAAGACTTTCGGCTCGACTTCCTGAAAGACGCCCGTGCCGGAGAGCGAGCGCAGGACTCTATAGAGAGAGCGTTCGTGTGTGTTCGTCTCGGCGGCGAGTTCCGTGACGTGTCGCGGCGCTGCGGCGAGCAGATCGGCGATGCCGAGCTTGGCAGCGACATACAAAGCCTGTGTCAACATCGCCCCGAAGGCCATCTGTGTCAGGACGGCCTCGGGCGGAGCCGTCTGCGTTGCGTTTACGGTGTTCTGCGTGCTCATTCGTTCTCTCCCTTAAGCGAAATGCCGCGTCTTCAAATACGCTTTCTCTTGCGGGCTTAGATTTCATCCCGCCCCCGAAGAGTAAACGCGCAACGCGGAGCGAAATAGTATCAGCATGAAAGAGCGCGGACGCAAAATATTTTGATGGGCATCTATTTTTTGGTGGGTGGCGGAAAGATAAAAGCGAAAGGGGCAGCCCCGAAGGCCGCCCCTTTCGCTTTTATCTTTCCGGTTACTGCGGCCAAATGGGCCGCACGCCTTCAGGGCTTACCGGAACCGCCTTTCTTACTGGCCGGACGATGTCGTTCGCTGGAGGGCGTGCCACCGGCCAGCTTGTACTGGGTCGAATTGGGGCCGTAGACGGCGCGGAAGCCGCTCAGGCCGCGCGTCCTGATGGCCGCCAGCTCACTTACCCTTTCGTTAAGGCTGTTCGTGAGCGTCGTTAACTGCATACGCACATCTTCCAACTGTTCGAGCTTCTGCCGCGCCTCCGCGATCTTCGCCTGAACGTTCTGAAGCGTGACTTCGCCTAGCGTAAACGTCGGATTATCCGCCCAGACGCGCACAATCTGCTCAATCTCTGCGAGCACTGTGTCGGCAGAGTATTTTGTCGGCATGAGATGTTCCTCCTAATACGGAATTGGTGAGTTGTCGGCGAGGCCAAAACTTCAACGCGTCTGGCGGGAACTTAAGGAAACGCGTTGAAGATTTAAACCGAATGTCCGAAGACTTCAACAGGGAGTCCCAAGACTTCAACCACCCGGTTGAAGCTTCAAACTACCCGTTGGAAACACATTCTACTTGGTTGAGCTTTCAAACCGACCTTCCCCAAAGTTCAGGAGCCAGTTTGAAAACTTCAACCGCCCGGTTGGACGTACAAATCAACCGTTTGCAACTTAAACGACCCATCCAAAGGTTCGTGAGAAACGGTCGAAGGTTAAAGTCAAACCCCTTGAAAACCCACTTGTGAGATGCGCGCGCATTATGCCATGCGCCGCCAAAATTTTCATCAAAAATTATCAGGCAGGTTGTTTATAATGTGAGAAGTTTATTGAGGACATAACTGGCCGCTACATTGGCGGAAGACATTGGAAGACTTTAAGGCTCAGGAGAAATAGATGCACGAACGGGCGTCATGTGTGGCGGCTCGTGGTCTGTAATAAAAACAGATGCGCCGAAACGGGCATCTTTACTGGCAGCCAATAGTACGTCTACTATGCGTTAGGTTGATGAATTGGAGGTTTCATGAGGGACCAATCTACTAAAGTGAAACTAACTGAACCTCAAAAAATATGGCTTCGTGGCCTTTACTCTCACTTGAGTAAGGGTAAGCAGATAGATGTGCGATCTTTAAAGATTGAGCTACTGAATCAGTTGCCAAAAAACTTTAATCCCTCAGAAATAGATTCGCGTCTGCTACGCAGCGATGTCAATCTCACTATTATTGGCATTGGCCTTCTTGATCCAGATAGCAACCTGATCAACAAAACCAATAAAGTGCTTCAGGGTATACGAGAGGTATTATTACAAAATCCGAAGACTGAGCGCATAAATGTACAGGAAATATCGAATCTGACGGAGGTTACTGAGGATCAGGTAGCAGTGGTTTTTGAGAAGTTATCTTACGTTGGTTTGTTCCATAATTCAGGAACAAGTTATGGCCCGGTCGGGTGGGCCAGCATTAACGTTAGTGAACAAGCCTTTGACAGTTTTTTAAAATATGAAAATGTGGAACAGATAGTAAGAAGCGTAGTTGCCGATGAGGAAGACATGTCAAGTCATCCAAGGCTGCTTAGACCACGCATTCCGTTGAGGGATATTGATTCGCGTAAGATCTTTATCGTACATGGACATGATGAAGGTTTAAAAAATGAAGTAGCTTTGTCCTTGAGCCGTCTCTCCCTCCCTCCGATTATTTTGCATGAGCAGACAGGAAAAGGACGAACTATCATCGAAAAATTCGAGGCGTACTCACTAGTCCCTTATGCAGTCGTCTTACTTACGCCTGACGATATTGGCGGAAAAGAAGCAAATGATTTGAAGCCTAGAGCGCGACAGAATGTCGTCCTCGAACTTGGCTATTTTTATGGCACGCTTCGGCGTGAATTTGTATGCTGCTTAAACAAGGGAGTCGAAATACCATCAGATAGCTTAGGAATAGAGTACATCCCAGATGATGCCTCCGGCGCTTGGAAAATCAAATTGGCTAAGGAGTTGTCTGAAGTGTTTGAGATTGATATGAACCGCCTTCAATAGATCGGTAGCTCACATTTGTGCCACGACATCAACCTAACAACGGCATGCACCCGACGCTCTTATAGCGTGCCTCTCATCAAGGTTGAATAGGGGCGCGGGTGATACCGAGCGTTATGCCTGAAGCGCGGCCGTGGGCGTGCTGGCTTTAAGGTGAGAGACATGTTTGACGAAAAATTACTCAATCGTATGAACTTCGGCGACCTCCACCAGTCGCTGGATTATGTCCTCGAAAGAATCGGGGAGATTGAAGATGAACTCTCCGAGGACGAAGACGACCCGCGCCTCGACATGCTTTACGTCCTGGCTAACAAGATCATCACACGGATGGACTCGATAGTCCGCGAGTCCGGCTCTCCCAAAGCCCTCGCCCAGTGGAACAAGGTGATGGAAGGCTACGAAGAACGCTTCGAAAAATACGCAGACACTTTACTGGAAGAGGACACCCTGTTGGACTCTGAGTAGCCGAAGATTTCTTAGCACGATACACCCTGCTGTGACGCGACTATAGGGAAAGGGCGTGGCCGAAGCTAGCCGTGGCACGGCATAACAACGGCATGCACTCGACGCCCCATCAGAAGTCTCCCATATTTCTTATGCAAGGGTGCGAGTAATGCCGGGCGTTGGGCGTCTTTTATAGGTAATAATATGGCATTCGGATTTCCAGCACGCTTTATCGAGAGCCGTACATTCCATCTCCGGCGAGATGAATTGTTCGCGGTCGTGAAGTCTGCGTTGGAAGATTTAGGCTGGTCACACAAGGTTCTTTGGGGCACTGAATTCGTCGCGTCGATTCATAATTCTCCGTTCACGTTCAGGGAAGAGTTCAAGGTGAAGATTCTTCCGGACGGAGCGATTCAAGCCGAAAGCAAGTGCGTCAGCGGCGGCTTGTATCATATGCCGCAGATATTTGACTTCGGCGCAAACAGAAAAAACGTCGAAGCGTTTTTCGCGCAGGTTGAGCGGGCGGCGAACAGGCGCTCGCCGCCCGACAATCTCTGACGACATGAAAACCGACAGCCTGAAATTAGTCGACATGTTACTGCTCGACGAAGAGATATCTTCGTGCAGCCCTTTGCGCCGCGCCTGGGGGGAGGAAGAAATATTCCTTGATTACTGGGGCTGTTATGAACAGGTCTTTGACGTACGCCCTCGCGGTTCGATATCGAGCCGCGATCTTCTCCAGCCCGAAGAGGACGGGCCGTTTCTGTTGCTACGCGCCGAGCACGTCGAACAGATAATAAAGTCTCTCCGGAGCCACCTCGACGAGCTGCGCCTCACGACCGTGGAGCAGCTCGGCACGCTTGAGAAATGGAAATCTTTGAGCTTAGCCAATCACCTTCACATGGTGGCTTACATATTTAATCGTAGCGAAGGGCATGACACGACAGCGGCACATAAACCATCTGCGGTCGCGGGTGCCGCACCGGCAGTCAACAGTGCGGGCGGGCGAGACCGGGCGTCAGACGATGCCGCCGGACGCACTGAGGTGGAGGCCGAAACAGAGCGGGGTGCGGGGCCGCATAGGGTGAAGCGGCTGGAAGTCAAAACGCGGAGCCGGCAGTTCGTACTGGTCGTTCTGCTCGGGCTTTTGATGGCTCCGCTCGGCTCGTTGATTTTAATCGGTGAGTTGTCGAAAGGCGCTCGGCTCGCGCCCGCGATGTTGATGATCGGCTTTGCGCCGTTAGTCATGTACGGGGCGGTGGCGTGGCTGTTTCGAAGGGCTTATGTCAAATCGGTCAAATATTTTTTGGACGAAGGGTTAGTGCGCAACGACGGCCGGAGCTTTGCGTGGGACGGCTTGGAACGGGTGGTTGACCGGGTCAGACTTAACCGTATCACCGGCGTCAAATTTATTTGGCGAACCGAAATCCAGTTCAAGAACGGTGAATCAGCGTGGCTGCTGCCGACAAAAATCAGTAACTTCCCTGAAGTCTACGAACTCGTCGGCAGCTTGCCATGCGAACACACGGAAGTGAGAGCTTAACGACGGGGGTGAACGCCACCCAAAGTAGACTTTAGTCTCCACGCCGCGCCCAACAACGGCATCAACCCGACGCCCCGCCACGAACTCTCTCATGCACGTTGAATGGGGCGCGGGTGATGCCGGGCGTTAGATGCCCGCAGTTATGGATTCCCGGTAATCTGAAAACTCAATCATGAAGCCAACTCTTATCTTCGTTTACAACGCTGATAGCGGCCTCTTCAATACCCTGACCGATGTGGCGCATAAAATCTTTTCTCCGCAAACCTATTCATGCAATCTGTGTGCGCTGACCCACTCGAATTTTGGTATGCGCAAGGAGTGGAAGAAGTTTATCGAAACATTGAAGTTGCCCGTTCAGTTTTTACATGCGGATGAGTTGAAAGCGCGCCATAGTGTGGGAAACATCTCATTGCCGGTGGTTCTCATCAGGGAAGGTGAGAGGATAGAGACATTGGTTGATGCGGATTTAATCAATGCCTGTCAAAACATTGATGAGCTGAAACAGTTGATTGAGGATAAGCTAAGGTAGTAGATGGATTGCTTTAAGGTAAAGGTGAATGAATAAGCATCTCGTCTTTGTTTATGGAACGCTCAGACGCGGCGGTGCGGGCGCAATGTCTATCAGATTTCCCGATTCAAAATTTATTGCCGATGCTAAAGTAAGCGGCAGCCTCTATGATCTGGGTGCATATCCCGGCTTGCTGGTTAATGAATCGAACTCATTGGTTACTGGCGAAGTGTATGAAGTTGACGATGGGATTCTGAATGAGTTGGATGACTTTGAGGCATCGAGCAATTATTGGCGGAAGCAGGTTGAAATCTCTCTTGATACCCACCGAAAGGTATGTTGGACTTATGAACCTAAGCCTGAATTTTATGCCCCTCGTACATTAATCACATCAGGTGATTGGATTGAATATGCTAAGACGAAAACAGACTGGCCCGGAGATAGATGGCCTGACGAGGAGACTTGATCGTTCAAGTTAGAAGAAGGCAGTAAACAGTATGTCTACAATGTCGGCGTCACTTCTCAATGATTCGCCGGTTATTCCTCTCATGGAGAAATGGCATAAGGAAAAGTCATGAGACGGCGCAACGGAACAATGGCATTCACCCGACCGTCCTACGGCATGACTGGAAAGTTAGGGGCAGGGTTTATGAATCAGCTTTTGATTACAAACGCTCTACATTAATTCTAGCGCTTTAGCATAACTAATCAACATTGAAGCGGATTAACTCCAACGGTCTGTCACCGGCGGGCGACAGGTTTAGTCAAAGGCTGCCTCTTTACCGTGTGCTGGCTGTGGGACTAACGGCGGTCGCGGTCGGTATCTGTTGCGTGCAGCAGGTCTGGCGTAGGGACGGCGACCCCGGTGTATTCGTTAACGCCGCGCGTCTGTTGATGCGCGGGCAGGATATTTACGGGCTGCCGACAGAGCACGGCAACTTTTATTATTACCCGCCCTTCTTCGCCGTCCTGAATATCCCTTTAACGCCTTTGCCGGAAGGGGTCATCGCTTTCCTTTGGGGGCTTGCCTCGGTCGGACTGCTGGGTTGGAGCGTGGCCGCCTTTTACAGCGACATGACGAACCGGCCTTTCTTCTCCATCCCGGCCAAGACGCGTTGGGTCGTCTGTTTCTTCTCGACGCTTCTGACGGCGCGGTTCATTATTCTTCATCTGCGGTTCGGACAATCGAATATTTTCGTACTTGCGCTGGTCGTGCTCGGCTTGAGATGGCTGAAGCGAAGAAGGGAAGTGCGCGCGGGCGTCGCCATCGCTTTGTCGATGGTCTTGAAACTGACGACTCTGCCCTTCGGAGTCTGGTTTCTTGCAAGGCGCAGCGGGAAAGTTCTGGCGGGAATGATTCTGGGAGGCTTGATCGGAGTGATGCTGCCCGCGTTGGTCGTCGGCGTTGAGAAGGACGCGACGTATCACCGCGAGTGGGTCGAGCGAGTCGCACTCTCGAACGCGCCGGGCACAGGGAACTGGGCGAGCAATGGAAATGTTTCGCTCCGCGCACAGGCGGATAGATTCTTTCTAAAGGTGGATGCGTTTCAATACAAGGGCAGACTGTATCGAGTGACGTTGGCAGAGTTGTCGCCTGCGTCTGTCCGCATCATCGGACAACTTTTGATGTTGTGTATAGGTCTGGCAATCGGTCTCTACGCCCTGCGTTTTCGAGACGCACCGGAACTCGTCTCGCAATGGGGCGGCTTCGCTTTCGTCTTTAGCCTGATACCGAACTTTACGCCCGTGTCGGAAATCCCACATCTGGTTCTCTTAATCCCGGCTTACGTGTATGTAGTCCATCTCTGGTATGTTCAGGGACTCAAGGATCGCTTGTTCCGCAGCCTGATTGTGCTCTCATTTATATTGACGACGCTGACGACAAAGACTTTCTGCGGTGAATTCCTGAGCCGTCTGTTTGCGTCTCTGGGTTGCATCAGTTGGGGAATGCTGCTTTTATCGGCAGCGATAGTTCGGGCGGCAATGTTGCTCGAAAGGAATGTTGAAGGGGAAGCTCCGGCGACGGAGACGTAAATGGACTAAGAACTTTTCAAGCTATGATTAAAATAAAAAGCGCGGGCGGAGTAGTGCTGAATAGCACCGGCGAGGTTCTAGTGGTCAGTCAGAACGGGACTAGCTGGTCTCTGCCGAAGGGACACATCGAGGAGGGCGAGGATGCGTTCGCGGCGGCGAAGAGGGAGATTTATGAAGAGTCGGGTGTTAAGGATTTGGAATTAATCAGGGAGCTTGGTAGTTACCAGAGATATATAATTGGCACGGACGGCAGCGAGGATAGGTCTGGATTGAAGTCGATTCATCTGTTCCTGTTTAGAACCAAGCAGACGGAGCTTGCGCCCGTCGATCCTGATAACCCGGAGGCGAGGTGGGTTGAGAAAGACCGCGTGGCCGATTTGTTGACTCACCCTAAAGATAAAGAGTTCTTCCTCGCTCTGGCCGGAAGCATTTAAGACGAAAGCGGAAGGGGAAACTACAAGGTATGAAGACGGCAATTCTTTCTCTGACTATTCTTCTCATATGCTCTCTCGGCTCTATGACGAGCGCAGCGCAGAAAGTTGCACTGCCGGTTCCGCCCGTCGCCCTAGGCAGTTCACCTGACGCGGTCGTCAGGGAGTTGTACAGGGTTCACAGGAACGGCTACGGCCATATCTTCGAGAAGAAGGGCAGGAAGTTGCAGGAGAAATTCTTCGATCAGAAGTTGGCTGCATTGATCTGGAAGGATTTGACGGAGACGCCGGAAGGCGAAGTCGGGCACATCGACTTTGACCCGCTTTACAGCGCGCAGGATATGAAGATCAGCAATCTCCGGATAGGCGTCCCCGTCCTGGAAGGCAACAGAGCGACCGTCCCCGTGAGCTTCAACAATTACAACCAGAGGGTGAAAATTACATTCCGTCTCGTCCACGTGAAAGAGGGTTGGAAGATTGAGAACATCGATTACGGCGGCGGCTCGGATTTAGTGAAGATACTGAGCGAGCCGGTGTGAACCTTCAAGGAAAAAGAGTTTGCGTCACGGGTGGCGACGGATTTCTCGGCCAACGTGTGGTCGCGTGCCTTCGTGAGCGTGGGTATGAAGACATTCGCGTCGTCCGCCGCCTCGACTATGACTTAGTCCGTGGCGCGGACGTTGAGCGGCTCTATCGCGATGCTCGCCCGCAAGTCGTTATACACCTCGCCGCGGTCGTCGGCGGCATCGGCGCGAACCGCGAAAACCCGGGCCGCTACTTCTATGAGAACCTGATGATGGGCGCGCAGCTCATCGAGGGAGCAAGACTCAATGGGGTGGAGAAGTTCGTCCAGCTCGGAACCATCTGCGCCTACCCGAAACACACGCCCGTCCCCTTCCGAGAGGAAGAGTTGTGGAACGGCTATCCGGAAGAGACCAACGCGCCATACGGGATTGCGAAGAAGGCTCTCTTAATCCAGGCGCAAGCCTATCGCGACCAGTACGGGCTGAACACCATCTATCTCCTGCCGGTGAATCTCTACGGCCCCGGTGATAACTTCGACCCACAGACATCGCACGTGATCCCGGCGCTCATTAAGAAGTTCGTCGAGGCGGTGGAGCGCGGCGACGAGAGGGTGGAGGTGTGGGGGACGGGGAGTGCGACGAGAGAGTTTCTGTATGTTGACGACGCGGCGGAAGGGGTCGTGCTGGCGGCGGAGCGTTACGACGGGCGAGAGCCGGTGAACCTCGGTTCGGGGCAGGAGATCAGCATCAGGGAGTTGGTGGGAGTGATTGCGGAGGAGACGGGCTTCCGGGGTGAGGTCGTCTGGGACAGGACGAAGCCGGATGGGCAGCCGCGGCGTGCTTTAGACGTGACGCGCGCACAGGAGATGTTCGGGTTCCGCGCGCGCGTCGATTTCCTCGATGGCCTGCGGCGGACGATAGAGTGGTATCGCACGACACAGACCTTGAATTGTTAAAGGCGCGGATGTCATGCGGGCATGTCTCCATCATGATATGGTGGAAAGATGGAAGCCGATCCTTCGGAGAGGATTAAAGGGACGGGTGAAGACATTTCGGGCGTCACGCCGCCTGCTGCCCCGGAAGCTGTAAAGACTGAGGGTGAGGCGGCAAAGTCCGAAGTTGATATGTCCGGAGCTAATAAGTCTGAAGTTGATAGGTTTGAAGTTGATAAGTCCGGAGCTAATAAGTCCAGGGCTGAAAGCAAGTCTGCACTGACCCGCCGGGTTACTCTGTCATCTCTGCTGTGCGCCGCACTCGTCTCTGTCTTTCTCTTCCTGTGGCACAAACCTGAATTCCTGAGTCGTCTGAAGACCGGAGCGGAGAGGGCGAGAACCGTCATCACGGGTCAGCCGACGCCCACGCCCGATCCGTACGCGGAGGCGGTCGCAAAGGTCGAGGGCGACCGGGGCGAGTTGACGGGCCGAAGTGTGAAGGTGGATATCCCCGCGGAGTTGAAGCAGTACAAAGAACCACACCGCTTCCTTGCGATACAGGGAGCCTCGGCGGACGAGGCCGGCATCAGGTCTCCGCGAGACTTCACGGAACTGGCCGAGATGATTAAGGAAGGACGCGAGCTTGTAGAAGTGCCAAGACTCGGACGCGGCTATGTGATCTACGGCGTGGGCCTGACGGCGACGGGCGAGCTGACCCACTTCGACACGGAGCAGAAGCAGAGCGTGCCGCTCTTCGCCGATGATGCTGAGCTGAAGGCTTACGGCGACGCGCTCGCGGGCGACCGCGCACGTCTCGAAGCTGAGTCGAAGGAATTGGAGGGCAAGCTAAAAGAGGTCGGAAAAAAAGACAGGGAAGAGCGTTTGCGGTTGCTCGCCGATATCAAGGTGAAGAAGAAAGAACTGGACGGGGTAAAGGAGAGGGAGAAGCTGCTCGCCTCATACTACGGAAAGCCAAGGGATAAGCAGAAGCTCTTCGCCGAGTACGGAGTGTTGGCGGGGCTGGCCGCAGACTTCGGCGGGCGCGCGTATGACCTGCACGATACGGCTGCGGCCAAAGAGTTCGAGGCGCGCATGCTCAGCTTCATCCGACCGGCGGCGTTGTCCGTGTTGGAGGAGTTGGGCGCGGCCTATCAGTCGAAGTTTGAACGCCCGCTGCCGGTCACTTCTCTCGTCAGGACTGTCGAGTACCAGCGTCTTCTGCGGGAGTCCGGCAACCCGAACGCCGCCGACGTGGCCCCCCCGCCGCACACGACGGGTCTCGCCTTCGACATCTATTACAGGTACATGACGACCGCGGAGCAGGAGTTCGTCATGGGCGAGATTGCGCAACTTGAGAGGGACGGCAGGGTCGAGGCGCTCAGAGAGTTGAGAGACCACTACCACGTCTTCGTCTTCCCCGACGGGCGCAGGCCGGACGAGAAGCTCGTCGAAAAGAAGTTGCGAAAAACGGATAAGAAGAGTTGATCCATTCCTCGCTGGGGGCCGAGTGGCACGCATTCTGCATTCTACCTAGTTTGCTAAGATCGTTCGCATCGAAATCACACACACGGACTTGGTGAGAGCCGAGTCCGTATGTGCGATGAGACTCGGGCGGAGGTGTCCAGCAAGCACGAACGTGTGACCGGCTCTGCGTGCCGGGTGTGTTCAGCAAAGGGTGTCTTAACTTCAAACAATCAACTCAAGGATTCAGGGAGGATCAAGATATATGGCAGATACGACAAGCAATTCTCGGATGGTGACGGGTCTCTTCGATGATAGAGCCAGCGCGGAGCGCGCCTATCAGTCTCTGACCACACGCGGCTACGGCAAAGACGACGTGAATCTCATCATGTCGGACGAGACGCGCAAGAAGCACTTCGCGGACGGCGACACTGCGCTGGGCGACAAGGCCTGGGAAGATGCCGGGAAGGGCGCGGCCATCGGCGGCACCGTCGGTGCGACTCTGGCGGCCATCGCGGCCATCGGCACGACCATCGCGCTGCCCGGTCTGGGTCTCTTGATCGCGGGCCCGCTTGCGGCTGGTATCGCGGGCGCGGGCGCGGGCGGACTGACCGGCGGACTGATCGGCGCACTCGTCGGGCACGGCGTCCCGAAAGAGCACGCGGAGGAGTACGAGTCCGGCATCAAGAAGGGCGGCGTCTTCATGGGCGTCAATCCGCGTTCGGACGAGGACGCATCCTATTTTGAGAACGACTGGAAGAACCACGGCCATAGCGTCCATGCGTTAGGCACAGGCGCGGGCGCGGTGGGCGGCGCGGCGACCGGGGCTGCCGTCGGCTCTGTCGTGCCGGGCATCGGGACAGCCGTGGGCGGAGTCGTCGGCGGCGTGGCCGGGGCCGTCGGTGGACACGAAGTGGCGGAGCATGTGAACCCGGATTCGGATGATCTCGCCAAGCGTTAAGGGCGACGATCTTTCGTGAACGTTTCGGAGGTAAGCAGTCCCGGCGCTGAATTGACATCGCCGGGATTGCTTGCCACGTACAACAACATATTAATGGAGGAGTCGATGCGAAGGAAAATAGCTTTTTCGGTGGTTCTGGCCGGTGCCGCTCTGCTGGCCGGCTGTGGCGGCGGTGACAATACGAACAACGGCAACAGCGGAAACGCAAACAGGGCGACGAGCAATAACGCCTCTCCGAACAGGAACGGCATCGTGGAGACGAACGTCAACATGCCCGCGAACACCAACGCCAACACGGTCTCTTCAAACACGGCCGTGGTCATGAACAACAACGGCAATAAGAATACTTCCGGCGTCGCGACGACGAACACCAACAACCACAACGCCAGTAAGGCGAACAGCAATAACAGCAACAAGCATTAAGAAGTCCGGCGTCGAGCACCAAGAAGTCCGACTTGCGCGGCGTCGCATCAGACGGGCCTTGCTAAGGAGGGGCCGGAAGACTTAAAGTCTCCGGCCCCTCTTTGAGCTTAAGCGTCGTTGTGTCCGCCGGGCGATGTCAGACGAGACGGCCCGGAGTATCGATACGTCTCGAAAGTGTAGACTCTAAAATGCGAAGACTATCTTTCATGGCGCTTGTGCTTGCGCTGTTGCAGACGGGCTGTATCGTGGCAGGCGGGTACAGCAGTGCAGGGGGCTGGTACATTTGGCCCGGCAGTCTGCTCAGTATCTTGGTAGTCGTCGTCGTGCTGCTCATGCTGAGAAGGCGTCGGAGATGAGAGCGAGTCCGTCTCCGCCTGTCCTTCTCTGGAAGTGATTCCTACCTCAGCCGGACGGCGAATGTTTTTGGCGTCTCCCCGGTTGGAGTTAGCTGATTCGGATTAGCCGATTCGCATTCAGAAATTTGTGACCTGCTGTGTCAGCCCGCCGTCAACGTAATAAGTGCTGCCCGTGACATACTCCGACTCGTCGCCCGCAAGAAAGACTGCGAGTGAAGCGACTTCTTCGGGTCGGCCAAAGCGTCCCCACGGAATTTCGCTGATAGCATTCTTCATCGCCGTCGGGTCGTCGAGCACGGCTTGATTGATGGGTGTGGCGATTGCTCCCGGCGCGATGTTGTTGACGTTGATCTTGTAAGGAGCCAGTTCCATTGCGAGATTACGCATCAACATCCGCACGCCTCCCTTTGAAGCGCAGTAGGCCGTATACTCCGGGAACGGAATGTCCTCATGGACGGAAGAGACAAAGATAAGTTTGCCGCCCTGCCCCTGCTTGACCATCTGCCTCGCCGCTACCTGACTGACCACATACGGGCCGAAGAGATTGACGGCGATAACACGGTTCCACTCGTCATCGGTGACTTCGAGGAAAGGCTTCTTGATCTCTATCCCGGCGTTGTTAACCACGATGTCAATGCGGCCAAACTTACTTGCGACCTCCTCAAACATGCGCTCAACGTCTTCGCGCTTGCTCACGTCCGCGGCGACGGCGATTGACTCCACGCCAAACGTTGAGGCTTCCGTTTGTGCAGCCTCGGCATCCGCCTGGCTTCCGGGTCGATAGTTCACAACCACGTGCGCCCCTTCCGCCGCAAAACGCACGGCGATGGCCTGCCCGATACCGCTGCTCGCGCCCGTCACAAGCGCAACCTTATCCTTCAAACGCATACAAAACTCCTCCCATCAAGAGCCTCTAAGATATGTACATCACTTCGGCAAACATCCCGTTGGCGCGGATTGCCCTGAAACTTAGCACACCATCGGCACACTAAAAAGTAGCGGGCAGCCGCAAAAGTGGAAGGCAGCCGCAAAGTCGCCCGTAAGAGTTCAATGTTATCGGAGGTGTCGGTCTATCACCGAACCGGCGTTGGCGGGCGCTTCAAGTCCTGCCCACGCCCAGCGCGTCGGCGACGCGGTTGATGTAGTTGAACCAGGAAGCGATGAGCGTGATCTGAAGTATCCCTCGGTCGTCGAAGCCAACGGCGCGCAGGGCCTCGTGGTCGGCGGGTGAGATGCGCGTGGCGTCGCGCGTCACTTGCGCGACGTAGTCGAGCATGACGCGGTCTTGTTCCGAGATGGGGGCTTCGCGGTAGTCCTCCTGAAGCGCCCTCACCAGTTCATCATCGAGCGTGACGCGACGCAGAAACTCTGCGTGAGACTCGATTCAATAGTGACACCGGTTAGTGACCGACACCACGGTCGTAATCATCTCGTGTTGTGCGCGCGTGAGTGGAAGCTCCGGCGACATCAGCGAGCCGAAGGTGGCGAAGGCATGGAAGAGCGCGTCGGGGATAAGAC
>JAVRON010000057.1:0-38602 GCA_032162705.1 Acidobacteriota bacterium | reverse complement strand
CGTCAATGATGACGTAGCTCGTTATAATCAACTCGTCGTTCATGCGTGTCTCCGATTCGAGAGTGCGGTTTGGTCACCATCATTCTCAAATCTGAGCCGCATGAACGGCAACTAGCAATCAAGGTAGTGTATAAGAGAACCGAAGGTGATTGGTATCTGTTCTATCGGGTCGGCTGGGCGAGCGGCGTCGTAAGTCTGAACTGACAACCCGATGCACGCCGCGGCCCTTTCGGCGTGCCTTTTACATCTCTCGAAGGAGTAGCTATGAGATTGGCGAAGATCATGCTATGCCTCGTCGGCGTCCTCGGCGACTGCGCTCCGGCGCAAACGGTTTCCGCGCAGACCCCCGCGCGCGGTAAGCGCATTGTCATCGCCGCGCGCGCGGTGCTCGACGGCAGGGGGCGCGTGCTGCGTGATACGCGCATCGTGGTCGAGGGCGGAAAGATCGTCGCGATTGACCCGAAGGCGGGCCCCGTGGACTACGACCTGCGGGGCTTGACCGTCATGCCGGGATGGATCGACGCACATGTCCACATCACCTGGAGCTTTGGCAAAGATGGACGGAACGCGGGCGCGGACGAGACGACGCAGGAGGCCGCGTACAGTGCGGCGTCAAACGCGTGGCTGACTTTGATGGCGGGCTTTACGACCGTGCAGAGCGTAGGGTCGCCGACAGACATTCCTTTGCGCGACGCAATCGCCCGGGGGACGCTTCCGGGCCCGCGCATCCTGACGGCCGCCGAGCCGCTCGAAGGGCAGGGCGAGAAGACAGGGACGCCCGACGAAATCCGCGCCTTTATCAGGAAGCAAAGGGAAGCTGGCGCAGACCTCATCAAAATCTTCGCCTCGCAGAGCATACGGACGGGCGGCGCGATGACGCTCTCGCAGGAGCAGTTGAGCGCGGCCTGCGACGAGGCGAAAAGGCAGGGCCTGCGCACGCTCGTCCACGCGTACAAAGAGGCCGTGCGGGTCGCTGCCCTCGCCGGATGCACGGAGGTCGAGCACGGCACGATGGCGACGGACGACGACCTGAAGCTTCTGGCCGAGAGGGGCACGTATCTCGACCCGCAGGCCGGGCTTGTCATTGAGAACTACCTGCTGAACAGGGAGAGGTATCTCGGCACGCCCGGCTATACCGCCGAAGGGTTCGCGGCGATGGAGCGGGTCTTGTCACTCAACCACGACATTGTACGGCGCGCGTCGAAGACGCCGGGACTGAAGATGGTCTTCGGCACGGACGCCGTGGCGGGCGCGCACGGGCGCAACGCGGAGGAGTTCATCGACCGCGTGAGAGACTGCGGGGTCGAGCCGTTGGCGGCGCTTGTGTCGGCCAACTCGCTCGGGGCCGAGGCGCTCGGCATGAGCGACCGGATTGGTTCTATCGCGCCGGGGCTTGAGGCCGACATCATCGCGCTTGACGGAGACCCTTTGAAGGACATCACCGCCGTCAGGCGCGTCGTCTTCGTGATGAAGGGCGGCGTCGTCTACAAGAACACCGCGCGCTGATACGTTCCTGTTTTCGCGGGCGACTTGATCAGCTTCTCCAGTGCGAGTGAACCCGCCTGTCATGAGCTTGTCGCTCCGGCCCTCTTGGGGCAACATACGATGCCCGGCGTGGTGAGCGTCTCTTTAGACAGCATTTCAAGATCAGAACGTTAGCCACAGAGGCACAGAGGGTTTGAGTTGAAATTTCAAATCTCGAATTCCATATTTCATATTCTTGAAATCTCTGTGCCTCTGTGTCTGCGTTGGCAGCTTTTGAAATTGTCTTTCAGAACAGGTGAGGGTGCGTGGCTGTAGGAGGGAGGGCGGGTGATTCGGGTACAGAACCTTGTGAAGCGCTTCGGCGAGTTGACGGCTGTTGACGACGTGTCGTTCGAGGTCGAGCGCGGCGAGGTCTTCGCGTTTCTCGGGCCCAACGGGGCGGGGAAGACGACGACCATTAAGATGCTGACGACGCTGCTCAGGCCGACGAGCGGGGTGCTTGAGTTGGACGGACTTGACCCGTCGGTCGCGCGGCATGAGGTGCGGCGTCGATTCGGCGTCGTGTTTCAAGACCCGAGCCTCGACCAGGATTTGACGGCGTGGGAGAACATGGAGATTCACGGCGTGCTCTACGGCGTGCCGCGGCAGCGGCGGCGTGAGCGCGCAGAGGAATTACTGAAATTGTTCGAGCTGTGGGAGCGGCGCGCGGCGCTCGTGAAGACCTTCTCCGGTGGGATGCGGCGGCGTCTGGAGATCGCGCGGGGATTGCTGCACACGCCGAAGGTTCTATTCCTCGACGAGCCGACGCTCGGGCTTGACCCGCAGAGCCGCAATCAGATGTGGACGCACGTTAAGCAACTCAACGAGTCCGACCAGGTGACGGTCTTTCTCACCACGCACTACATGGACGAGGCGGAGCGCGTGGCCGACCGCATCAGTGTCATCGACCACGGGCGCATCGTCGCCACGGGGTCGCCCGGCGAATTGAAAGAGCAGACCGGGACGGAGTCGCTCGAAGGCGCGTTCCTCGCGCTGACGGGCACGACGATCAGGGACGAGTCGGCGAGCGCCGCCGACGCGATGAGACAGGTGGCGCGGATTTGGAGGCGCTGAGACTGATGGGTGTGATCTACATTCTCTGGCTGCGCGAGGTGAAGAAGTACCTGCGTTCGCGTACGCAGATCGTGGCGTCTTTGGGGTCGCCGATCATGTACCTCGGCGTGCTCGGCTTCGGGCTGGGGCCCGTCTTCCAGCGTGCGGGCGAGGGGAGCTATCTGCAATTCATGGCACCGGGCGTGATCGGGATGACGGTGCTCTTCTCTTCCATGTTTTCGGGGATCGCGCTGCTGTGGGACAGGCAGTTCGGGTTTTTGAAGGAGACGCTGGTTGCGCCCGTGCCGCGCCTCTGGATCATGACGGGGCGGACGCTCGGCGGAGCTACGGTGGCGATGCTGCAAGGGTTGCTCATCTTCGTCGTCAGTCTCGTCGCGGGCTTCCGCCCGACGGGTCTTCTCGCGCTGCCCGTTGCCCTCCTCGTGTTGGCGCTGACGGCCGTCGTCTTTGCGGCGCTAGGGACGGCCATCGGTTCGACGCTGAAGGACATGCAGGGCTTCCAGCTCGTGATGAACTTCATGGTGATGCCGATCTTCTTTCTCTCCGGCGCGCTCTACCCGCTGGCGAATCTGCCGAAGGCGCTTGCGTTGTTGACGCGTGTCGATCCGCTCACCTATGGGGTGGACGGCGTGCGGGGCGCTCTGATCGGCGTGACGCACTTCGGCGTGACGGTGGACGTACTCGTGCTCGCGTTCGTCGCGGTCTTGCTGCTCGGCGTAGGTGCGTGGCGCTTCTCCAAGATCGAGATATAAAAGACGGGAGCCGCTTCGGTCGCGAGGTGCTCGTGACGATGAAGCGCCCGCGACAGCCGGTCTGCGGCTAGACGACCTCGCCGCACTCCACTTTCAAAACTTCTGCCCATAGAATCTATAAGGAGAATACACATGAAGCTAACAGTTCGCGCAATCTTGACCTGTCTGGTCTGCTTGCTGCTCGTGCCCGCCGCGCTCGGGAAGAAGCGTCCCGGCCAGCCCCCGGCGAGCGTGACGGGTGTTTACGAGAATTTCAAGGTCGGCGAAGGGTCTGGTGACCTCGAAGGCATGAGGGTGGTGATCGTTTCCGCCGGCGGCGGTCATCACGCCATCGTGCAGATCGCCCAGGGCGGCGCGGAAGACCCCAAACCGGAATTCGTGGAAGTGAAGGTGAAGGGGATGAGCGTAGAGTTCACCGTCGGGGAACAGAAGTTTACGGGGACGGTGACGGCTTCCGGATTGAGTCTCAAAGACTCGGACGGAAATGCTCAACTACTAAAGCGGAAGCCTTGCTCGTCCTACTTGTAACGTGAAGGAGATGAGCGTTGCCTCAGAGTCGTAAGCGTCGCACAGGTGGAAGAAGACCCTCTGGGGTCGCACCCGCACGAAGGGCCGAAACACACGGCGGGCCCGGCGGTAATAAGAGGACGCGGCTCATCGCCGCGCTCGTCGTCTTCGCGCTCGTGGCTGCGGGTGCGTTCTACCTGCTCTCGCCGCGTCTGATGGCTCCGGCGTCGGGCGCGGAAGTGACCACACCTTCCGGCCTCAAGTACGTAGACTTAGTCGAGGGGTCGGGCGTGAGTCCGCAACCGGGGCAGACCGCGGTCGTCAACTACACGGGCACGCTCACCGACGGGACGAAGTTCGACAGCTCTTTCGATCATGGGCGTCCCTTAGAGTTCCCCGTCGGTCGTGGCCGGGTGATCCGGGCCTGGGACGAGGGCGTGGCGACGATGAAGGTCGGAGGCAAGCGGAGGCTCACCGTCCCGCCCTCGCTCGGCTACGGCGAGAGGGGAAGCCCGCCCGCCATTCCCCCTAACGCGACGCTCATCTTCGATATCGAGTTGCTGGCGGTGAAGTGACCCGAACGGACTACTCTGCCCGATGTCAGAACCGCAGCGTGGGGCGTGCGCTGATCGTTGAGGCCGAACCGACATTTCCGGGAAACAATCATTGTCTATCGAAGTCATCTCTGCCGCACCTGAGCAAGAGCCGGTACTGGCTCATCTGTTTGAGCTGTATGCACACGATTTCAGCGAGTTCTCTAACGTGGAGCTTGGCGCGGATGGGCGATTCGGTTACAAGCATCTCTCGCTCTACTGGGTAGAGCCTGACCGCTATCCTTTTCTCGTCAAGGTTGACGGCAACTTGGCGGGTTTCGTTCTGGTGAAGAGAGGGTCGGAAGTCTCCGTTGAAAAGAATGTCTGGGACGTGGCAGAGTTCTTCATCGCTCGTGGATACAGGAGGCGCGGGGTCGGGATGAAGGTCGCGCATCAGGTGTGGAGGAGATTTCCGGGGCGTTGGGAAGTACGCGTGTTGGAGTCGAATCCTTCGGCGAGGGAGTTCTGGCGTTGCGCCATCGACAGCTTTACGGGTGAGGCGAGCTTCCCGGTTCGTGTCGAGAAAGGCGGCGAGTCCTGGCATCTCTTCTCTTTTGAATCCCGGCACGCCGCCTGACACTGCCTGCACCGAGACCGCTTACAGAAGCCCCCAACCGATATCGCTAAACACCCTCTGAGACCGCCGCCTTTCATCTCCTTTCAAACCTTTCCCCGCGTTGGCGCAAAAGGGGCAGGAGCTTAGACGGGAAAATGTCCGGAAGTCTCGCGGAAGAGAAAGAGCGCGAGAAGCGCGAGGGCGGCGAGCGCGAGAGTTATGATGAGGATGTACCACAGCGCCCGTCTCGTTCGGCAGACGCGGCAGCGGAGCGACAGGCGCTCGACAGGTCTGTGGCAGAAGGAGCACCGGGGTCGTCTCATCTGAGAGTCTCGACTTCCCGGGGAGTGCCCCCGAGTCTATGCCCTGAGAGCGCGGGCGTCAACACGGTTTCCCTTCCTTCCCCAGCCTCTGGTAGAATCACGCCCTTCGGGCCGCCATCAAGACTCCTTAGACCTCAGGTTCCAGCGATGAATAAAGTAATCATTCTGCCCCTCGCATTCGCCGTTGCCGCCCTCTGCCCCGCGCTCTGTTTTGCGCAGTCGGCGGCGAGCAGGAAGGCCGCCGCGACCGCGGTCGTCTACTCCCGTTCCTTCTCAAGCGGGGTCGAGGCGTTTGACGCCGGACGCTACGATGAAGCGCTCGACGACTTCCTCCGCGCCGTCGCCTCCAACCCGGAAGACCCGGAGGCAGCCTTTGACGCAGGCGCCACCTACGAGAAGTTGGGGAGGGCGCTCGAAGCGTCTGCCGCCTACGCGCTCGCCTTAGACCTGCGACCCAGCTACGCGAGGGCGCGCACGCGGCTCTGCGCGACGCTCGTCACGACCGAGCAGTACCGGGAGGCGATTGACGCCTGCCACCACGCGGTCGGACTCTCCTCTATTGACCCTGACCTCTACTACCAGTACGGACGCGCCTTCTCGGGGGCGGGACTCGATGATCAGGCGGCCGAGGCTTACAAGTCGGCGATCAGGCTCAGGCCAGATGATGCCGAGTACCACCTCGCCCTGGGTCTCGCTTATCGCCGGCTCGGTGAGTATCGCGAAGCGCTCGACTCGCTCGAACGTGCCGTGCGCCTCGGCGGCGGCTCCGCAGCGGCCAAGCAAGCGTACGAGGATGTCTCATCCGAAGTCTCGAACCTAGAACGAGACCTTAAGGCGGTCGGGGGCTACGAGAGGGTGCTCAATCTCGGGCACGCCTACCGCAGGATGGGTCTCTACCGCCGGGCGGTCGCCGTCTACTCAAGCGCCGCCTCGGAGCGGCCGAAGGATGCACGCCCACTCTACTTCGAGGGGCTCGCCTACTACGGCCTTAACCAGTATTACCGCGCGCTCGACTCCTACCGGCGCGCGCTCATGATCGACCCGAAGATGGCGGAGGCGCGGCGCAGCGCTGAGTGGCTCTCGGCCTACGTCTCGGGCGGGGAGCGCGGCGATAGGTTGAGGCTTTCGGCGTCGGCAGTGGGCGCGGCGCAGAGACTCGCCGTGGAGGAGAAGAGAATTGTCGCGGCCGCCCAGCCGAAGTAGCGCTGCGATGGCGGTTGCGCCTGCTGCTGCTGTGGAAGCGGCGTCCGGTGACGATGCCCGGGCGCGTACCACTGCGGAGAGAACACTCTCCGCAGTGATCTTCGCCGCGCTCGTCTCGATAGTCCCGCTCTCGTCCGTTCCCTACGGCTCGGTCGAGCCGGTGTGGACGGCGCTCTTTGAGGCGGCAGTCTTCCTGCTCGCCGCGCTCTGGGCCGTGGAGGGCGCGCTCTCGGGCGTTTGGGTCGGACGCCTGCACGTCCTCGCCGTGCCGGGTCTCGCACTCGCCGCCTACGCGCTCATCCAGTCGTTGCCGCTCGCGGGCGGCGCGATCAGCTTCGACCCTTACGAGACGCGTCTCGTCGCCCTTCAACTCTTCGCCTACACGACCTTCGCAGCACTACTGCTTCGCTATACGGACAGCGAGCGGAGGCTGCGTGCGCTCGTCTACGCGCTCATCGTTGCGGGGGTCGCGTCCGCGCTCTTCGGGATAGTTCGCCAGACCGGACAGCACGGACAGGAGGGGGGCTTCGTCCTTGCTTACCTTCGCCAAGGGACGGGCTATGCGCAGTTCATCAACAAGAATCATTTCGCCTATCTGGCTGAGATGACTCTGGGGCTTCTATTGGGGGTCGTCGCGGGGGGCGGCGTCGCGCGCCGGAAGGTGCTTGTGCCTCTCTCGCTCGCGCTTCCCGTTTGGGCCGCGCTGGTGCTCTCGAACTCGCGGGGCGGCATCTTCGCGATGCTCTGCCAGGTCATCTTCCTCGGCGCTACGTTCGGCGCGGTGCGGGTGGGGCGCGCTGCCGGAGCGGCGCACGATTATTCCGTCCGCGAGCAGTCTGCACGCAGGCGCTCCGTCGAGCAACATTCCGTCTTTGAGCGTGTCGCGCGCTCTCCAGCGGCGCGTGCGGTTCTGGTCGCCGCGCTATTCGCGACCATCGTCGTCGGAATGGTGTGGCTCGGCGGCGACACGCTCGCCGACCGCGTGGCTTCGGTGGGCGAGGAGGTGACAACGGAAGCCACAGATGCGACGCGCACGGGTCGGAAAGACATCTGGGCGGCGACGTGGGAGATGTTCAAAGACAAGCCTGCGACGGGTGTCGGCTTCGGCGGCTTCTGGGTCGCCGTCAGCGGCTATCACAGGGGGTCGGGCGGCTCCGTCCCGCAGCAGGCGCACAACGACTATCTGGAGACTCTGGCCTCGGGCGGAATCGCAGGCTCGCTCATCGTCATGCTGTTTCTCGTCCTCCTCGTCAGGAGTGCTCTCACGCGCCTCCGTGAGGGGAGTCGCTTCGCGCGCGCGGCCTGCTTAGGTGCGCTCGCCGGTCTCTTCGGCGTCGCCGTTCACAGCCTCGTCGAGTTCGGGCTTCACGTCCCCGCGAACGCCTTCGCCGCCGCCGCGCTCGTCGCCGTCGCTTCATGCCGCGTACGCGGCCAAAAAACTAGTCCTTCTGAGTATTGACCCTGCCTGCTCAAAAGACTACACTCTGCCCTGTAATTGTCCCGGGGAAGGTGTCTTCGACCGTGCCTTTCCCTTTGCCCTCGGAGTCTGAACGTCATGAATACCTTTAGGAAAAAAATCTTCAAGGCGACCGCCCTCGCTCTTGTCCTCTCGGTCACGCACGTCTGCCTGAGCGCCGAGCTAGTGCGCGCGGCCTCCGCCCGACTCCTCTCAAACGTCGCGTCGCAGGGCACGCCGTCGAAGGGGCGACTGACGACGCGTGGTAATAACTCCGTGACGGTGAACGGCAACAGCGCCAAGACGGGGGAGACGATCTTCTCGGGCCAATCAATCCAGACGCCGGCGGGCGTCGGCGCGACTGTTAACCTGCCGGGACTCGGGCGCATCGACATCGCGCCGAACACGAATTTCAGTCTCACCTTCGGGGACGGGAAGATAGGCGTCACGCTCCTCTCGGGATGCGTCATCCTGACGGCGAACAAGGGCGTGACCGGGACGCTTGAGTCCGGCGGCTCGACGCAGCAGACCGACCCGGCCACGGGCGGCACGATTGACGTTTGCAAGACGACGCCGGGTGCCGCGCCGGTCGTCGGCCAGGGTGCAGCCGCAGCCGCGGGCGCTGGTGCTGCGGGCGCTGCGGGTGCCGCAGCCACGACCGCCGCAGCTACGACCGCCGCTGCCAGCGGGGGACTCTTCGGTCTCGGTACGGCTGGAACCATCGGCTTCGTCGTCGCCGCCAGTGCCATCACCGCGGCGGCGGTCATCACGCCGTGCAAACGGGGCCCCAACCCAAGCCCCGGCACGCCGCGCGGGCGCAATGACGAGTGCCGCGACTAGAAATCTTCCGCGTCCAAGTCAACCTTCTCCTCCTGTTTGCATGCCCTCAGAAAAGCACTTTCTGAGGGCACATTTTTTTCAACACGAATTCCCTTACTGTCCATCCCGGCCGTTCACGCCCAAGTGGTCAACGATAAGCACGCACAGGACGACGACACCCAGCCGCGCATGCACGCCTCTGCGCGCGCCGCCATTGCCCTGCTCGCCGCTCTCTTCTTCTGCTGGTGCGCCTGGGCGGCACTCAGCGCAGGGGCTTCACGCATGATCTCCGACTTCGCGGTGAGGAGCGGGGTGCCCGCTGCTGCCGATGCGTCGGTCGCCCTGACGCCGGGGGACGCGGAAGCCATGTACGCGCGCGCGGGACTCTTCGCCGACGCGGGCGATTACGCGAGGGCCGAGAGCGCATACATGGAGGCCATCGCTCTGAGGCCGCGCGACTACGTTCTGTGGGTGGAGCTAGGGAAGGCGAGGGATCAGAAGGGGGACGCCGAAGGGGCCCTCGCCGCCTTCAAGGAGGCGACGCGGCTCGCGCCGTTCTACGCGCAGCCGCGCTGGCAGCTTGGCAACGCCTTGCTCCGCGCGGGCAGGCGAGAGGAGGCGGCTGAGGAGTTAAGACGCGCCGCCGCGAGCGACCCACACCTCTATCCCAATCTCATCCAGGCGCTTTGGTACGCAGGGGGGCGCGACCCGCGTGCGCTCGTCGTTGACGCACGACCTCAGACGCCCGAGCAGACGCTCTCCGTCGTCAAGTTCTTAATCAAAGCGGGTGCCGCGGGCGAAGGTATGAAGACTCTGCGGGACTCGGGTGCGGAACTCTCTGCGGACGCGCGCCGTTCGCTCGTCGCAGACCTGCTCGCCGCGTACGACTTCGCGGGCGCTTACGAGGTGTGGTCTGAAGGGAGAGGCGTTGGACTCGGGGCGTTGAGCGATGGCGGGTTCGAGGCCGAAGCGCGTACGGACGAGGTGGGCTTCGGCTGGCAGTTCGCGAAGAATGTTCCGACCCTGAAGTTCTCGCTCGACCCGGACTCGCCGCGCGAGGGCCGTCGCAGCCTCAAGGTCGAGTACGCGGGAAACTCCGAACCGGCGACGCCCGCCGTCTCGCAACTCATACTCGTCGAGCAGGGCGCGCGCTATCGTCTCACCTTCGCGGCGCGCTCGAAGGAACTCGTCACGGGCGGGCCGCCATTCGTCCAGATCACTTCCGCGGGGAAGGGCGGCGAGGTGCTCGCTTCAGCCGCGCCACTCTCGCCGGGGATGACCGCATGGCAGGACTTCTCGGTCGAGTTCAACGCGCCGCAGACGACGAGTGGGGCCGTCCGCGTCGCGCTCTTGAGGCAGCCCTGCACCTCTTCGCCCTGCCCTGCCTTCGGGAGCGTGTGGCTCGACTCGTTCACTTTGAGAAGGCTGTTGTAGTGCCGCGAAGGGAAGACGGAAAGTGGCGGAAGCACGTGCCGTGATGATGGAGCGGTTGGTCGCGGCCTCGTGCGGTGACTAATGGTCGGTGCTTCGGCCGAGATGTCGTAATGGTTCCGCCTTGGCCCTTCTCATTAAGAAAGCCCCCGACCTCAAGTAAGAGGCCGGGGGCTTTCTCTCGTGCGGTCGTGGGCGCGGGGCTACTGTCGCACCTGGAACTCAACGGTGTGCGGGATGGGGTCGCCGCTGACCGTGAAGCTCAAGGCGTAGGTGCCGGTCGCGAAGCCGGTCGTCTTCAGGTTAAAGATGTAGCCGCCGGAGTCGTAGCGGAAGTTGAAATCCGGATTGGCATTACCGGCATCGTCGAGCGTGCCGCCTGCGCCCGTCGAGATCAGGTAGACGCCGGTGGCATGGACGATGATTGCAGGGGAGGAGCGATTCACGCCCGCCGCGTCAATCACCTGTAGCTTGATGGGGACGGTGCTGCCGCTCTTGTGCGCCTTCGTCTGGTCGAAGAGCGGGTTGATTCTGTAGCCGACCGAGTAGGTCACGGCCTGCGGCGCGGACTCGTTGCCCGCCGCGTCGCGCGCCGTCACGGTAAACGTTTTAGCGCCGACCGAAGCGGTGTCGATGCTCGCGCCGCTTGCGACCGTCCCCGCACAGTTCGCCACGCCGGAGCCGCCATCGGCGCAGGCGTAGCTCGCAGAGACGGCCTGTCCCAGCGCGTATGTGCCGCCGCTCGCTGGCCGGGTGATCGTGATCGTCGGAGCCTTCTTGTCCACACGGTTGCCGTTGACGGGCCCGGCCGACGCGCAGTTGCCTGCCACGTCGCAGACCTGCAGGGTGTTCGTCGCAGCGTTGGCGGTCTCGGTGTTGGTAGGCACGGCGGTCGAGAGCGCGAAGCCCGCATTCGAGGCCGAGGCCAGTGCGGAGACGCTCTCGGTCGCAGCGCACTGGATCGACACGTCGGCCGCGTGCCAGGCGCTGTCCGCGTGGCCGCACGAGACGCCGGGCGCCGTCTTGTCGATGTTGACATTCTCCACAAGCGCGCTCGCCGAGTTGCCCGCGACATCAGTTACGGCGAAGGCGTGCGACTGATGAGCACCCTCCGCCGTGAAGTTGTAAGAGCCTGAGGCGGACGAAGAGACGGAGAGCCCCGAGAGAGCGTCGCTCGCCGTGTAGCTCGCCGCAACGTTGGTGTTATTCCAGCCAGCGGCGTTCGCCGCGGGCGTTCTCGCGGCGCTGATGACGGGCGCGGTCTTGTCTATGTTAATGCCTGCGAACAAGGCCGAGACAGCGTTGCCCGCTGCGTCGGTGCAGGTGCCCGTAACAGACTGCCCCTGTCCTTCGCCGCCGAGCATGACCGGGGCGGTCTTGGTTGAAACGCCCGAGCCTGGATCGGTACAGCCGAAGCTGACCGTCACGTCACGGTTCGTCCACGCGCCCGACGAGTAAGAGCCTGCACTCGTCGCGGCGTCCGCGGTGATTTGCGGAAGCGTCTTGTCTATCTTCACGGTGATCGTGCGTGCCGCCTCTAGGTTGCCCGCGTTGTCGCGCGCGAAGTAGGTCACGGTCGTTACGCCCTCGGTTGTGATCGGAACGGAAGCGGACGCGCCGGGCGCAGTTGTCTGCGAGATGAGTTGCGCGCCGCTCGCGCTGTAAGTGATGTCGCGCACGCCCGTCGTACCGCCGTCATCGTCGGTGGTCGCAAGCGTGAGCGTTAAGTCAGCGTTGTTCCAGCCTGCGGCATTCGGCTGTGACGAGAGTGTCACATTGGTGACGGGCGGGGTCGTATCGGCGGGCGGAGCGCTCGTCAACTGACGCACGAAGCTGAGGTCGTCGATGGCGAGTGTGGCGTCGCTCGCGTGGGCGAAGTCCAGGACGACGCGGCTGATGTTGCGCGAGGAGACGGAGAGGCGGCGGATGGTGCCGTCGCCGGATGCTTCCCCGTTCGCGTCAAGGCGGCCACGAGAGAGTTCGCGCCCCGCGGCGTCGTAGGCGACAAGGTCGAGATGGCTGCCCTGCGGCGCTTCGTAGTCCGAGACGTGGAGCAGGGCTGAGACGACCGGATGGTCGAAGTTAAGCACGAGCGAGCGGTTCGTGCTTTCGGACACGCCGAGCGTATTGGAGCCCGAGCGCGCGGGGTAGTTTGCGCGCCCTCGGGGGCCGCGGAAGGCGACGAACGATCCGTCCACCGAGGCGATGGAGGGCGTGCCGCCGCCCTCAAGCCCGAAGCGGACACCGAGCGGAGCGAACTGCTCGCCGATGCCTGTGCCGCCCGCGAGCGCTAAGTCGTCCGCGGTGCCGAGTTGGCCGTCCGCGCCGGGCGTGTGCTCAAAGTCAATGGTCGTCACCTGCGGCGTCAGCGCGATGCTGAAGGGCCCCGCGCCGTCAACTCCGACGCCGAGCCGGACGCGGCCAAGTTCGGCGTGTGTCGTGCGGTCGAAGGAGATGATGAAGCCGCCATTGCCGCCCGAGCTGGTCGCGTAGACGCGTGTGCCCGCGTAGTTGCCAACGCCGTGGCCCGAGTAGCAGCACACGTCGTAGTTCGAGACCCAGGCCTCCTGCGCCGTGTCGATGACGGTGACGCTGCCGCCCGGCAAAGGATGCACGATGTAGACGAACTTGCCGTCGGGCGAGACGCTCAATGCGCCGGGCACGTCGGGCACGTAGATCGACTTGATGATCTGGTTCGTCGTCGTGTCGATGACCTTCACACAGCAGAGGCTCGACACGACGTAGAGGCGCGGCGCATCGGGCAGCACGCCGAGCGAGACCGGATGGCTGATCCCCTCGATGGTCGAGGAAGTACCGTCCGTCGTGTTGATGACCGAGACGTTGTTCGAGCCGTAGTTTGCCACGTAAAGGCGCGCGCCGTCGGGCGAGACGGCAACACTGAGCGGCCCTGTCCCCGTCGGGTACGTGGCGACGGTCTGGTGCGTCTCCAGATCAATCGCGCGCACGGTGTTGTCGCTCTGCGTGATGAGATAGAGACGCTTGTTGTCGGGGCTGATGGCAAGACCTGACGGCTGCGCGGGCGTGTTGATGGTTGAGACGACCGCGTTCGTCGAAGTCTCGACGACGGAGATAGTGTTGGCGGCGTGGCTCAGGATGTAAGCGCGCGCGCCGTCGGGCGCGACGACCATCGCGCCGGGGTTGCCGTTGATGGGCAGGTCTGTGACGGGTGCGTCGCTTGTGTCGATGCGGTCGGCGGCGAGTCCCGCGACCTGCGTCGGGCGGCTGTTCGTCGTCACGTAGGCGTAGTTCGAGGGCAAGGGCGGCGGTGCACCTCCGCCGACCGTGACGAGGAAGCTGCCCGAGGCAGTGTTGCCGCTCGCGTCGGTCGCGGAGCAGCGCACGACGGTCGTGCCGGCGTGAAACGTGCTGCCGGAATCGGGCGCGCACGTGACCACCACGCGCTGCCCGGAGTTGTCGGTCGCAGTGGCCGTGAAGTTGACCGCAGCGCCGTCGGGGCCGGTCGCGTCGGCAACGATGTCCGAGGGCAGGTTGAGCGCCGGCGCTTCAGCATCGGCGTTGGAGAACTCCGAGGTGTTGCCGGAAGAGTCGGTCGCCGTCGCGCTGATGAGCGTACTGGCCGAGGCCGGGACGCCGACGGAGAAGGAGGCGTGACCGCTTGCGTCGGTCGTCACGTCGGTCGGGGCCAGGAAGGTCTGACCCTCGCCATGCCCTGACGGGTCTAGCTCCGTGTTGGCGAACAACTCGACGCGATACTGCGCGCCGGGCGCGGAGTCGAGCGTCCCACTGACGGTCGTCGTGCCGCCCGAGCCGTTGACGGAAGTAATGACGGGGAAGTTTTGCAGTCGGTTCGGGCCGCCGTCCGCGTCGAGCGCGTCGTTGGGCGTGACGCCGTCCGGGCCGAGGTCGATGCCGAGTCCTCCATTGGCGTAGATCGAGTTGCCGAGGACTGAGGTGCCGACGCCGTCGCCGACGAGTATGCCGTCGCCGCCGTTGTGTGCGATGCGATTGCCCGCGCCGACTTCAACGCCGCCGATGGAGTTGTTGGAAGCGGACTCGTTGATAAAGACACCGGCCTGCGTGTTACCGAGGTTGGCCGCGCCCGAGGCGTCCGTGCCGATGCTGTTACCCTGCACCCTTACGCCCGTCGTGCCGCCCAGAATCCAGATACCGTGGCGTCGGTTGGCTGCGATGACGTTGCGCGCCTCAGGCGTGTTGCCCCCAATCCGAGTGTTCGGTGAGTTGGTAATCAGAATTCCGTCAAGCACGCTGCCCATCGGAGTCGTGCCGTTCGCTCCGACGCCAACGAGATTGCCTTCGACGACGGCGTTACTTGCGCCGAAGAGTAAGAGTCCCACCTCGCCACTGTTCGCGACCACGTTACCTGAGATGGACACGGCATCGGTGTCGTCCACACGGACTCCTTCCACGGCGCTCGGCATCGCGACCATGCCGCTCGCGTCCGTGCCGACCAGGTTTCCGTCCACGCGCGCCCCGGTCGAGTTCGAGAGCACGTAGACGCCGTGACGGCCGCTGTTGGCGACGACGTTGCGCTCCGAAGCCGTCGGGCCGCCGATCAGGGCGTGGGGCGATGTAATCACCAGCACTCCGTCGAGCGCGCTGCGCATCGGGGTCGTGCCGTCCACGCCTAAGCCGACGAGATTACCCTTGACGACGGCGTTGCTTGCGCCGAAGAGCAGGACGCCGACTTCGCCGCTGTTGGCGACGACATTACTTAGGACGGACGCGGCATCGGTGTTATCGACGCGAATCCCCTCCACGCCACTCGACATCTTGGTCGCCCCCGCGGCGTCCGTGCCGACAAAATTGCCCTGCACCTTCGTCCGCGCCGAGCCGTCCAAGACGTAGATGCCATGATGGCCGCTGTTGGCAACGACGTTGCGGTCATTCGGGTGCGCGCTGCCGATGGTGACATCAGGCGAGTTCTGAACGAAAACTCCATCGCCGCCGTTCGGCATCGCCGCCGTGCCTGCGGCGTCCGTGCCGATGAAGTTACCATAGACATTGGAGCCGCCCGAGCCGACCAGGACAAGCCCGGCAGCCCCGCTATTCGACAGCAGGTTGCTGCCGATGCTCGCGCCGCCCGAGTTCTCGAAAAGGAGATCGTGTGAGCCGTTGGGCATCCTGGCCGCGCCTGCGGCGTCCGTGCCGATTCGATTGCCTTCGACCTTGACGCCGCTGGAGCCGTCGAGAATGTAGACGCCGAAGCGCCCGCTGTTGGCGATGACGTTGCGGTCGTTCGGGTGCGCGCTGCCGACAACGACGTTGGGCGAGCGCTGGACGAAGACTCCATCGCCGCCGTTCGGCATCGCGGTCGCGCCATCGGCACTTAAGCCGACGAGGTTCGCCTTCACTACACTGTCAGCCGCGTTGAGAAGCACGACGCCGCCCGCGCGGCAGTTGGCGACGACATTGCTTGTGACCAGCGCCGCGCCGGAGTTCTCGAGATAGACGCCGTGCGAGCCGTTCGGCATCGCGTCTGCGCCGGTCGCGTCTGTGCCGACGTAGTTGCCCTGCACCTTCGCGCCGGTCGAGCCGTCGAGAATGTAGATGCCGAAGCGCCCGCTGTTGGCGATGATGTTGCGGTCGTTCGGGTGCGCGCTGCCGATGACGACGTTAGGGGAGTTCTGAACGAAGACTCCATCGCCGCCGTTCGGCATCGCGGCTGTGCCTGCGGCGTCGAGGCCGACGCGGTTCGCGTGGATAGCAGTGGACGGTGAGTTGAGGAGCACGATGCCGCCGGCGCCGCTATTCGAGACAACGTTACCGTTGACGTTTGCTCCGCCTGAGTTCTCAAGATAGATGGTGTGCGAGCCGTTCGGCAGTTTAGTCGTGCCGGTCGCGTCCGTGCCGAAGTAGTTGTTGACGATCTGCGTGCCGGAAGAGCCGGCCAGACAGTAGACGCCGAAGCGGCCGTTGCCCGCGATGATGTTGCGCGCGCCCGCGCCCACGCCACCGATTAGAACGTCCGTCGAGTTCTCCGCATAGACGCCGTCGCTGCCATTGCCCGCGGCGGCGGTCTCGCTCGTCGCATCGACGCCGATGAAATTGCCTTCGACGATGTTGTGGCTGCCGTGCTGGAAGACGATGCCGTCACCCTGGAAACGTGTGATGGAGAGGCCGCGCACGCGGCTGTTCCCCGTGACGAAATGCAGCCCGTGCGAGCTGCCCGCGCCCGCGCCGACAAGCGAGATGACGGGTGTCCCGGCAAAGCCCGGCTGTGTCGTGCCGTCAATCATGACCGGGTCTGTGACCTGCGGAAGAGGCGACGTGGGTGTGATTGTATGTGCGGAGCCGCCGGGGATGTTGAAGGCGATTGTGTTCGCGCCTGCCGTCGCATTGGCCTGCTGGATGGCGGCGCGCAGGGTGCAGTGACTTGTGCCGTCGTCGCAGACGCCGTCGGCGATATTCGAGTCCGCGCCGTCGCCCGTCGAGTTGACGATGAAGGTGCCGGAAGGCGCGGGGCTGGGCGTCGGAGAAGGAGTCGGCGTCGGCGTGGCCGTCGGGGAGGTGCCCGAAGCGAACGCGATGTCGGCGAGTGGGGCGGGGGCGGAGAACGTCCCGTTGGGGACTGCGTTCGAGGAGCCGTCGAAGGTGAAGCGCGAGACGGTTGTGTTGGCGTAGTTGCAGACGAACAGCTCGCCCCACGGACTGAAGGCGAGGCCGATGGGAACGCTGAAGGTCGGGCTGGTGAGTTGAGCCGAGGAGGTGACGTTGTGCTGCGCGTCGAACTTGAAGCGGCTGACGCTATTGTTGACGGGGTTGGCGACGAAGAGTTCGCCCTGCGGGCTGAAGGCCAGATCGTGCGGGCTGCTCAACCCGCCGCCGCTGATGGTTCCGTTCGGCACTGCGTTCCCGTTAGAGTCAACCAGGTAGCGCGAGATAACGTCCACACTGCAACACTGCGAGACGAACACCTCGCCCCAGGGGGCGAGGGCTACGCCGCGGGGCGCTGTGCCGACGAGACCGTCACTGATCGTGCCCTGCCGGGAAGCATTGCCAGCAGTGTCGAAGACGAATCGCAGGACTGTGTTCGCGGTGCCCTCGGCGGCGAACAACTCGTTCCCCCTGAATGCGGCCCAGTGGGGCGCGTAGAAGTCCGGAGAGTTAATCACTCCGTGCGGGACGGGCGTGCCGGTGGGATTCAGGAAGCGCGTGATCGAGCCTCCCTGCCCGCTGTTGGGCCCGCGATTGGTGACGAAGAGTTCGCCCGCCGGGCTGAAGGCGAGGCCGACGGGATTTTGGAGGCTGGCATCGCTAAACGTGTCGTCGAGGACGGGGGCGCTGTCGGCGGAGTCCACCTCGAAACGATATATCTGGACGGAGTGTTCCGGAACGGCGAAGAGCTTCACAGTCTGGGAGCTGTTGCCGGACGAGAGGACGGACGAGAGATCGAACTTTGCGACATAGCCGTCAAGGTTGCCGCCCAAAGCCGACTGGAGTGCGCCCGGCGTAACGGGCAGGTCATCCGAAGTCGTGTGCGAGACGGAGACGTAGACGTTGCCTGCGCCGTCGGCGGCGACACGGTTCGAGCCGTCGTCGTGATTATTGCCGCCGAGGAAGGTCGAGTAGAGGAGTGAGGAGCCGGAAGAGTCGAGGAGCGTCAGGAAGGCGTCATCGCCGATGCCCGGCGTCGTCTGGAACGCGCCCGGCGTGGTGGGGAAGTGCGCCGGGTAGAAGGCGACGCCCGAGATGATGGCAACGCCCGCGGAACTGACTGCGATGCTGCCCCCCTGTCCGAATCCGAGCAGCGTCGAATAGACCGCGCCGCCCGTCGCGTTGAGCTTGGCGACAAAAGCCTCGGGTAGATTCGTCGGCGTGGTCTTGAAAGCGCCTGGAGTCGTCTGGTAGTTGGCCGAGGCGGTGTAGCCGGTGACGTATGCGTTGCCCGCAGCGTCGAGTGCGAGTGCGTTGCACACGTCATCCGTCGCGCCGCCGATGTAGGTCACGTAGTCGAGTGCCGTGCCCGCCGCGTTGAGGCGCGCGACGAAGCCGTCGCCGCAGATGCCTTCATGATAATCGCACGTCCCACCGCCGTATGCGCTCTGGAACGCGCCGGGTGTGGTGGCGAGGTCGGGCGAGGAAGTCTGCCCGGCGATGTAGGCTCGCCCCTGCTCGTCAACGGCGACGGCGTTGGCAAAGTCCTCGACGCTGCCGCCGACGAAGGTCGAGTAGATGACGCCGGACGCCGCCGGGTCAAGCTTCATCACGAATGCGTCCGTGCGCCCATGCAGCGTCGTTTGGTAAGCGCCTGCCGTAGCAGCCGTCTGATTGTTGCCGAGTCCCGCGATGTAGACATTGTGTGCCGAGTCGAGGGCGAGCGAGAGATAGCGCGCCGAACTGGTCGGACGGCCCGAGAAGATGAGCTGGTCGCCCGCCGCGCCGAGCTTCGCGACGAAGACGTTTCCGCCAGTGTTGACCGCGCCGGCAGTGATGGGGAAGTCGGGCGAGTAGGAGAAACCGACGAGGTAGGCGTTGCCTTCGGCGTCAATGCGGATTCCCCCGCCCGTGTCTTCCGCGTTGCCGCGCAGGAAGGTCGAGTAGACGAGTGCGGTTCCCGAAGGGTTGAGCTTCGAGACGAACACGTCGTGGCAGTCGCCGTGTGTGCAGTCGTCGTGCGCGGTCTGGAAGGAGCCGGCGGTCGTCGGAAAATTGGGCGAGAAAGTGAAGCCGGTCAGATATGCGTTGCCGGACGCATCCACGGCCATGTCGGTTATCACGTCTGCGGCTGTCCCGCCGAGGTACGTTCCGTAGGTGAGCACAGGGTCGATGACGAGCGGCAGGCTCGCATCATAGGAGCCCAACTGGAAGCCGATCTGGTTGCGTCCCGCCAAACGGTAGCGTGCGGCGACCTCGCGTCTGCCCTCGGCTGTCTCTTGATAGACGAGCGGCCTGTGCTGTCGGACTTCGCCCGCGCCCGTGCGGATAAGCAGGTCGCCGCGCGCGTCAAGGCGCAGCGAGCGCACGCCGTCGAAGGCGAGGCGAATCGAGTCGGCGCTCGCGCCCGCCGCGAGACGGAAGTCGTATTCGAGCTGGCGCTGGTTGCCGTAGTATTCGAGATCGACGCCGGGGTAGACCGACGCGTAGCGCACACGCGAATAGTTCGAGACGTTCGTGCGCCACTCGGCGGGGTCGCCCCCCGCGAAGTAGTTCGTTCCGCCCGCCAGCCTTTCGAGACCCTCGATTCCGGGTGACGCGTTCGAGCCCGCGAGCCTCATCGTGATGACCGAAGTGGGGCCGCCCCGCTGGAACTCTGCGCCGCGCTCCGTTTGTCGCTGCGCCCGTCGCTTCGTCTGTTGCTCCGCCTGTCTCAGGGCAAGCGTCGCGCCTTCGTTGGTCAGGAAGAGAGCGTAGTTTGCGCCGCGCGCGACGAAGCGCACGCGTGGGTCGGTCTGTCCGGCGTTGGTCTCGAAGCGCAGGGGCAGACGCCCGTAGTCGGCTGCGGCCAAAGGCCGCTTCCGAGAGGCGTGCGTGGTCGTGCGAGTGGCGGCGTCGGACGCGGTGAACGCGCGGCGACGCGGGAAGATCGAAAGGCCGAGGGCGAGCGCCGCGAGCGCGAGCGAGAGGGAAAGAAGACGGGGGATGCTTCTCATGGGGCCAGTTCTCCTTAGGTAGCGTGATGCCGCGTGGGGCGGAATTTTTTCGGGTCTTGACTGATCTGGTGTCGTTCGGAAGAGGGCCATCAGGCGCGCTGAAGTCTGACGTGCCGGAGCGCACCGATGCCTCGGTCGAAAGAGAAAGCGAAGTATGCCGCGGGAGGACTGACGGTTCGGGGACTCTTCAGTCAGTCCGGAAAAGACTTCATACTGATATGACAAAAGGGGGAAAACGTTACGCCCTCAGAGAAGGGGAGATAACTCCGGTCGGGCGCGGGGTTGTTAAGTGGGAAAGAGTCCGGGCGACGAAACATATCGCGCCGCCATAGTGCCAGGCATCACTATATGAGGCAGGTCTTGTCTATGTATTCAGATAAAGGCGCATAATTTTGCTGATTTTACCCGTTCATGCCTTGTTAATGCAAGTTTCCTGCATAAATGGACAAGGCTCCGTGAGGGCTATCTCATGACTACCCTGAATTGATACTCGCCCGCCTGTTCGGGAGCGCCGGTGGCCGGAAGTCCGGTCAGCGAGAGGGTGTAGTCATCCGCGCGCAAGTGTGCAGTGGGGACAAAGAGTGTAAGTGAGCGGCCATCGGCGCGCGTCGCAGCGACGCGGTCGCGTGACCACAGGATGCGCCCGCTTGCGTCGCGGATGACGGCGTTGTATGCCGGGTAGCCGTTGGCTTCAAGCGTCGCAGTCAGCCTCAACAACTTCGTGTCGGCAGTGACCGAGACGCTTGAGCCCGTTCCCGTCTCGCCTCTCGTCAGGCTGGCCGACAACGTGAGCGAGGCGACTGTCGGGCGACGGGCGGATGGGGAAGAAGGCGCAGGAGTCGGGCCTGCTGCGGTCGCCCCGGGAGTCTCGGCGTGCGCCGTCTCGGGCGGGGCCGTCGGAGTCGTTGATGGACTTCGCAGGTCTCCCTGCCCGGCGTTCGCGTTCTGAGCCGAGCCGTTCTGGTTCCGACCTCCGGCCACTTCAGTGTCGCGCAGGTTCGCGCTGCGGGGAACGAAGTAGAGCAGCGCGGCGGCGAGACAGAGAAGGATGCATGCTGCGAGCGGGAGCCACAGTGGGACGCGGCGCGCGGTGCGCGGTCGCAGGCGCGCGGGCGTTTCAGTGGGTGCTGTATGCGCGTTGGTTGGCGCAGGGTTGATGAGGGCGGCGCGGAGGGCACGTGCGTTCTCGACCCTGCGACGACGCGCCTCCGAGCGCAGGAAGAGCGACTCGAAGCGTGTGCGCCGCTCGGGCGTAAGCTCGCCCGCGACGTAGGCGTCAATCAGCTCGTTCTCGGCGGCCTCCAGCTCTTCGAGCGAGTCGTCGTCTCGGAAGTACCACTCCTCGACGCGGCGCGACTCGTCCTCGCCCGCCTCGCCGAGCAGATAGCGGACGATCAACTCCTCGTCACCGGGGTGGGGACTCCTGGCGCTCATACTCTTAAGTGACGGGCCGGCGATTACATTTCAAGGCTCGTCGTCTCCTCCGATACATTCGTTGATACAATGCTCCAGCCTGACCCGGATGCGATGGACGCGAATCCTCAGATTGTTGTGGGTCATGCCGAGCCTTTCAGCCAGCACTCGGCGGCTCGCGATCTTTCCGCCCGCTCCACCCTCCTCGTAATAGGCGACGACCAGCCGCCGGTCTTCCTCTGAAAGTTTCTTAAGACAGTCTTCGAGGCATTCGAACAGGCGCTCTCGCATGAAACTCTGCTTCGCTTCCGGCTCCACGACGATGCTCGTCGGAGTCGTCTCTTCGAGCGAGGCCGCGCGTCGCTCGGGACTGCGCAGGTGTTCTCGCATGATGTTCTGCGCCACGCCATAGAAGTAGGCTGCGGGGTCTGCGGACGAAACCTCCTCACCCTCTTCGAGCCGCCGCGCGACGCGGTCGAAGGTCTCGTCGGCCAGCTCGCGCGGCGTGAGGCACCCACGGCACTCGAAGAACTTGACGAGTTGTGCGCGGACGGTTTCGTAGCGCTCGGCGGCGCGCGCCGGGTCGGGGTCGAGTCGCGAGAGGAGGCGTTCGAGCGCCCCCTCCGACAGCTCCCAAATCTTTTGACGGCCCCTCCGCACTCTCACCAGTTTACACGTACCATATTTGTCCAGCGCTCCTACTTCCAATCGCCCTGGAGGACAAATGCCGCCCAGTTGCGCGGCGAGTGCCATAGACGCTGCTCGTACATCTCGGCCTGCGCCGCACGCAGGGCCGCCGCGGGCGTCATCCCGTCTTTGAAGACGTGCGTGTAGAAGCGCGACATCAGGTCGGAGGTCGCCGCGTCGCCGACTCTCCACAGGCTCGCCACCACGCGCGGCGAGCCCGCATACATAAAGCCGCGCGTCAGCCCGACGAGCCCCTCGCCGCCGACCTCGCCGCCGAGCGCCGTCCGACAGGCCGAGAGCACGACGAAGTCCGCGCTCAGTCTCAGGTTATAGACCTCGTTGAGACGCAGGAACCCGTCCAAGGGCCGGCCCCGCTCATCGACGAGCGAGAGCACCACGCCTGAGAGTTCCGGGTGCTCCGAGTCGAGCAGCGCGTGAGTGGCGAAGTGAACAGCGCGGTAGCGTCCAAGTTCGGGAGATATGGCTGTCGCGCGGCTCGCCGCGAAGTCTAAAGCCTTAAGGCCCTGCCCTTGCGGAACGGACGCGATAATGGCCTCCGCCTCGCGACGTGAGTAGAGCAGGCGCGGCAGCTCGCCGCCCTCACCCATATCGCGCAGAGCCGACATTAACCTGCCGCCCGCCGCAGAAGAGTTCTGCGCGTCGCCTGCGGAATGCTTCGCCCGTCCGCGCATCGCTACCCTCGGGTCATCAGCCGAGAAGACCGGGTCGGCGAGGACAGCGACCGCCCCTGCCGCCGTGCGCCCGGACGACTCTCGTCTCAACAACGCGAGGACGGAGGCCGACGGTAGAGTCACGACCTCATGACCGACAATCAAGGGGACAATGTTGGAATCTGGAGACGGGGCGGCGTGAGCCGGAGCTCGGACGGCGCGGGCTTCATGTCCCGTCTTTGACCCCGGACTCAACACCTTGGACTCCGGACTCTGAGGGTCGGGCAGGGCGGAGAAAGGCACGTAGTAGAGCGCGCCGTCGGGGACAACGACGAGCCGCTTTGTCCCAAGCATGCGCGCGGCCGGGCCGAGCAGCATGCGGCTCAGGGCGGTCGCAGCCTCGCGGTACGCGTGCTCCTGTTCGGCGGCGGCGGGCGCTTCCGTAGAAAGCAGGCCGTAGACGCGCCGCGCCTTCTCCTCGATTACGGCGCGACCGGGCAGTTCATAAGCCTCGACCTCGTCACGCGTCACGGCCCACAGAAAGCTGCGTTCGCTGCCGAGCGAGTACTCCAGCAGCAGCGTGTCGCCGTCGAGCACTTTGCGCTGCACGTCTATGAGCGGGAGCGGTTCGGGGCGCGTAAGCGCGGCGTAGCGTGGGCTGCGCACACGTATCTCCGACTCGACCTCTTCGTAGTCGTTTGAGAGGGCACGCAGTTCTTCGCCGACTGCTTCGGCCTGCCCGCTCGTATGCGCGCCGGCCAGGAGCCTCGTCCGGTACTCGGCCTTACTGTTGAGAAGTCGCTGGAGTGAACGCTCACGTTCGAGAAGCAACGGCTCGACGCCGCTTCGTATGTCCGCACGCGACTCGCCTAACTGGTCGAGGAGCGAGCGAGCGCGTCCACGCTCGCTCGCCTCGAAGGCGTCGGCGACCGCGCCGGGCGTGCGACCGTTAGCTGCTCCCATCAGCAGGTCGATGTAGAGTTCGTAATGACCTCGGACTGAAGCGAGATAAGAGGCGCGCAACGCCGGGCTCACCACTTCAGTCCTTAAAGCCTCGATCAGCTTCAGTGCCTCGCGCAGATGTGCGAGCGCCTCCTCGCGCGCTCCACGCTCGCGCAGGAGTGCCGCCATCTCGTAGAGCGTGCCCACTTCGTTCGGCCGGTCGGCGACCGACCGGCTGAAGTCGAGCGAGCGCGCGAAGCAGTCGGCTGATTGTTCGTACTGTCCCGCCGCCCGATACGTCCTGCCGAGTTCGAGGAGAGCGAGCGCCTCGCCCCGCCGGTCGCCGAGCGTCTTCCTGATCTCAAGCGCGCGCGAGAAACCCTCCGAAGCGCCCGCGTGGTCTCCTGCGGCGAAGCGGATAGCGCCGACCTCGCCGAGCACTTCGGCCTCGCCGTCGCGGTCGCCTATCTCGCGAAAGATCGAGAGAGCGCGTTCGAGTAGCGCTGCAGCCTCCGAACGCATGCCGAGCGAGGCGCGCACGCCGGCGGCGCGTGCAAGCGTATAGCCCTCGCCGTCGCGGTCGCCGACCGCGCGCCAGAGTTCGAGCGCCGCCGTGTAGGATTCGAGGGCGCTCTCGCCGTCGCCGAGCGCCTGGTAGGACTTGCCCATGTTATAGAGCGTGTAGGCTTCGCCGCCGCGCGGGCCGCTGGCGCTCGTCATGACGAACGCGCGGTCGCCTTCGTCGAGCGTCTTTTGATGGTCACTCAGCGAAAAATATTTATCGTCGATGAGGTCGAGCGTGCCGAGTTCCTCTCTCCGGCGCGAGGCAACGCGTAGCGCCGCGAGAGCCTGTGAGAAGTATTCGACGGCGAGGTGTTGGTCGCCGAGCGCAGCATGCAGGCAGCCGACGTTGTCGAGCGTTAGCACCTCGCCGCCATAGTCGCGCACGGCGCGGTAGAGCGAGAGCGCGCGCTGAAAGCTCTCCAGCGATCTCTGCGCTTCGCCGGTCGAGGCGTAGGCCGACCCGAGCGCGTTCAGAACGTTGGCTGCGCCCCGCCGGTTGTTCATCCCGAGCCGCAGTTCGAGCGCCGGTGCGAAGTGCTCGAAAGCCTCGTGCATCTCGCCGGTATGGACGTAGTCGAGCGCGATACTGAAGTGCGTGATCGCCTCGGACGGGTGGTCGCCCTCGGCGGCGCTGATCCGAAGGCTCTCGCCGTAGAGCGTGTTCGCCTCAACCATCTCGCCGTAAAGACTATGGATGTAGGCGAGGCAGTAGAGCGTGTGGGCCTCGCCGCGCCGGTCGCCGACTTGTCGCCAGAGCGCGAGCGCCTCCTCGTACTTCGCGTGAGCCTCCCGGACGGACGCGGCCTCGCGGCGCGCGAGCAGCCGCTCGCCTTCGTCGAAAGTCTTCTCGGCAAGCATCCGCGTGCGGTCTTCTACCGTTGGCTCGCGCGCCGCGTTCACCGTGAGCGTGTAGCGTCCGGGCTCCGCGTCGGCCTTAAGCGATGCGACCTTGAGCAGGTAACGGCCCGACTGGGCTGCGACGTGTGAGAGCAGCTCCGGCCCGTACTCGTCGTTCATGCTGTCTATGTCGGCGGCACGTGCGCCCGAAGGCGCGGTGAGTGTGACGACTACGTCCACGCCCTCCTGCTCAACCGTGACATGTAAATACTGGCCTGCGAGCAGCGACAGTGCGTAGAGGTCTGAGCCGCCGCCCGCCAGCTCACGCGTGATGGCCTCGCCCGCGGAGAGCATGCGGGCGCTCCTGCGAGCTTCGGCTTTCGTGGGCGGCCCCACCGCCAAAGGATGCACGTGAGTCTGTGCCGTTGTCGTCGAGACCTGTATGAGCAGGAAGCAGACGGCGGCGAGGGGCGGGACGATAAGACATAAGAGGATTCGTGCCTTGACGAGTCGGGGCGCGCGTTGTGTGCATTCGGTAGCCATAGAGGAGGAGGGCAGAGAACGACCGTGAGTTATCGTCAGGGCCGAGTAAACCGCGCCCGCCGCGCCGGTAATACGTCGCAGGAATTTTCTGTGTGTGACCATCTTGTCGCTCCCGGCATCGTTGGAAGTAGTGGCTGCCTTGAGCGCACAGCGTCGTCCAGTGCTACCGCGCTGACACGCCCGTATATTGCATCTCCCCGGTCACGGTGACAAGAAAAGGAGCGTGCCTGTTTGTGACTCGCCCCAACCTGACGGCTCTACCAGTGTTATTCTATCCTTCCCTCACGCTGGTGAAAGGCGTCCGGTCGAGATACGGGTCTACGGCATGATGAGAAGATTGCTCAAGAGACTGTTGCTCACGCTTTATCTGGCGGTCGTCATCATCGCGTTGCTGGAGGTCGGAGTCCGCCTCTCGGGCTACTCCGAGCGCCACCTCTGTGACCCCATCTACATGCCCTTCGCCGCCGCGCCGGACGAGATTCCTTACGTCCACAGGCCGAACCTCTCGGGCGTCCGCGGACGCGGTCTCGCCGTCTTCAACACGGATAGCCTCGGCCTGCGCTCCGTGGTCGCGGGCGAGGTCTACGCCCCGCGCCGGGAGGGCGAGTACAGGATTGCCGTCGTTGGTGACTCGGTGACTTTCGGCGAGGGGGTCGCTCACACGCAAGATACCTTCGCGTGCGTGCTGGAGCGGGCGCTCAATCAAAGGCAGAGCGCGGTCAGGGTCAAGGTCTTCAACTTCGGCGCGTCCGCATACAGCGTGCGCGTCATGGCGGCGACGTTGCGGCGACGGATGCTTGAGGTCGAGCCTGATCTGGTTTTGATGGCGATCATCCCGTCGGATTTCAACCTGTCGCGCACGCCGTCCGTGGACGCCTGGGGCTATCTCACAGACAACAAACTCTCCGGCTTCCTGCCGAGGGATTCGAGCATCCGGCTTACCTTGCGCAAGATACATACTCTGTACCTCTTGAGGGACATCATCTATCCATGGCTCGACGCGGGCCCGAGGGCGGAGGACGTGCTCGCGGCGGGCGGCGTGCCCGACTCGTACTCGTTCATCAGCGAGTTTAGAGAGGAGGCTGATGGGCGCGGGCTTGCCTCTGCCGTAGTGCTTCTTCCCTCTCTCCAGAGCCGGTTCGGCGAAGTGCCCGCGCGACTTCAAAGGGACGCCGTATCCTTCGTTGACCTCTCGACGCTTCGCGAAGGGTTCACGCCCGAGCAGTTTCGGGCCGGTAGGTTCGACACTCATCCGTCCGCGTTGGTTCACAGAAGAATCGGCGAGGCGCTGGCCGAATACATCCTCGAAAGCCACTTGGCAGAGAGGCATTAAAGCGATTTTCAGTTGAGTGTAAATCAGAAGGCATTAACCACAGAGACACCGCAGGCACAGCTTTAAGTCTTTAACTGTGCCTGCGGTGTCTCTGTGGTGAACTTTCACTTTACATTCAACTGAAAAATCGCTATGCGCTGCTAGCCGGTTCTTTCCGACCGAACGGTTCTTCCCGATTGATACCTCTCGTAGAAAAAACCGGCCACGTTCGCCGCCTGCGACCAGAGCAGCAGCGACGCGAGTCGCGCGGCTCGTATGCCACGCGCGCGGGACGCGGGCGAGCGCAGCAGTCCGAAGTAGAAGGCCGGGTCGGGTCTGAAACGTCCTTCGCCGCGCGCCGCGCGCGTGCGTTGAAAGCGCAGAGCGCCGCGCCCGTAGCCGAAGTGCTGATGCCAGAGCGTGCGAAGCGTGAGTTGGTGAGAGTGTCGGACGACGGCCTCGGGCGCGTAGGCGAGACGCAGCCCGCGCGAGCGCCAGCGCGCACAGAGGTCTCGATCCTCGGACGTGGTGAACGCCTCGTCAAACCCGCCCAACTCGCGGAAACGCGCAACGGGGAGCGCGAAGTTGTTCGAGGCGAAGAAGCGCGCGTCGTCAGGGTCGGCGTTATAGTGCGCGTAGACCACTTCGATGATCGCCTGGCTCGTCTCCGAGTATGGATTGTGCGGAAGAGCGTTGAGTGTGCGCCCGCCGACCAAGCGGTCAGGAGTCCCTTTGAAACGTGCGGCGAGCGCACGCAGCCAGCCGGAGTCAGGCTCGCAGTCGTCGTCTGTAAAGGCCAAAAACTCACCCGCGGCGCGTGCCGCTCCGAAGTTGCGCGCTCCGGCAGGCCCCCTGTTCTCCTGTTCGAGTAGCCTTACGTCCAACTGGCTGCGAAACTGCTCGACCATTTCGCGCGGCGGCTTCGCGCTCCCGTCATCGACGACTATCACCTCGAACCGACCTGCCGGGTAGTCCAAACTTGCGAGCGCACGCAGACACGCCCCGAGTTGCGCCGTCCGCTCGTACGTCGGGATGATGACTGAGAAGAGAGGCAAGTCTTCAGTGAAGAGTGGCGAGTCTTCAGTCATGATGCCTGGCTCGATGCTTCAACCACAGGAGCAGCTATGCACGATGCTTCAACAACAGGAGTGGCACGGCCCGTCGCTTCAACAACAGGAACGGCACGGCCCGTTGCTTCAATGATTGGAGCAGCACGGCGTCTGCGTCGGTAGCGACCCATCGCCGCCCGAGCACCAACGATCTCTTCCGCGCTGAACTCGCCGAGTAGCCGGAGCGCGACGACGGCGAAAACACACGCGCCCGCGAGCTTCGACGCGAGCAAGAGTCTTGACCCTTGTGGCAGCGCGGTAATCGCGTAGGCTGCCGCACTGACTGCGGTGCTGCGCCAGAGCGTGCGCGCGGGCGGGGCGATGCGCCAGAGGCTTCGGACTAGTCCGACCGAGGCGAATGCACCCACGCATGCGAGGGCGGTCGTGACCGTGGCCGCGCCGAACGCTCCGGCCAACGGAATCAAAAGGGCGTGCCCGGCTGCGGCGGCGAGCAGGAGCGGACAGGCGACGTAAAGCGTCCAGCGGGACTTGCCCGCCGCGGTCATGATGCTCGTCGTCACCGAAATCATCAGAAGCGCCACCGAGCCGAAGATGAGCAGTCGCAAGAGTAGCGCGGCCCCAAGAAATTCATGGCCGAAAATCAGTTCGATAAGTTCGGGCGCGGCTCCTGCGATGATCGCGGCGGCGGGGAGCAGCAGCAGCACCGCGCGCATCGCCTGCCGCCCCAAACGACGCGCTCCCACCCGGTCGCCCTCGCGCAACGCACGGCTGATGGTCGAGAGCAGCGCGGGCGCGAGCGCGAATGAGAGAAGGCTCGGCAGCATCGACAGGTTCTGTGCCACGCCGTAGACGCCCGCATCAATCGTCGTCCCTCCCAGCAGCTTGAGCAGTATCAGGTCGAGCCTTGCGTACAGGCTCATGCACAGCGCGGCGGCGACGAGCGGCAACGCGTACCCGCACAAACGCCGAAGGGGAAGCGCCCCGCGCCTGAAAAGCTCCGGGCGCACGAAGAGACGGCAGACAAATAGCTCGACCAGCGAGGCGCAGACACTTCCCCAGAGAGCGCCGACGGGCGACCCCGTCAGCTCCACGAAGGCCACGACGAACAGGAGCCTTGCGACCCAACGCGCGGCGGCGACGAGAGCGCGACGTTGGAAATGACCCATCCCGACGATGATGTTGCGATGCGCCTGAGACGCGCAGAAGATGGGGACATCTATCGCCAGCACCTTCAGGTACACGGCCAGTTCAGGCTCCGCCATCAACGAGGCGAGGGACTTTGAGAGTGCCCACACAACGAGTCCCAGCACGCAGCCCGTCAGCAGATAAAGCCTGAGCACGGCTGTCCCGACCGGACGCCAATTCACGCCTGCGTCGCCGATGAGCTTGATTGAAGGTTGCGAGAGCGCCGCTGCGACGTTCGATTGGGCCCACACAACGAACACGCTCGCCAGCGTCAGTAAGCCGTAGCCTTCCGGCCCGAAGCGTCTGCCTAAGTAGGCCGCAGTCAGCACGCCCACGGGAACGAGCAACGCTTCAGCCGTAAAGATGCGAAGCGTCCCGCCGAGAAGGTGACGGCCCGGTGCTGAAATAGGCTGCTTCATCTCATCAACGCTGCTTCATCTTCAACAGTCTGCTTCGTCTGCTCAACGGTCTGCTTCATCTCCTCGCTTCCACCCACTCTCCGCCAGTCTCCCGCCTCTCGCTCTCCGCCATGTAACGCTCGCGGTGAAATTCCATGTCGGAGAGTTTCGCCATCGCTCGACCCGCGCCGAAGGCGTAGCCCGTCATCTCGCCCGCGCCGTCGAACAGGAGTCCGACGAAGAGCGCCGGTAGCAGACGTGGCAGCAGTCGGCGCGGCCTTCCGGGCTTGAAGAGTTCGCGCGTGATTCGCAGGCAGCGCACCAAGGGGATGAGCGGAGAGGCGCAGGCGAAGAGCGCCCTGCGCCAGGCGGGCCAGTTCATTGCACGCGACGACGCGAAGAGCCGCCCGCCGTTGAAACGGAGCACGAGCGAGGGCGTGGGCGCGGAGAAGTTTTGATGAAACGTGCGTGCCTTCGGTTCGAGGTAGAGCCTGTGTCCTTTAGCGCGCAAGTCCCAGTGGAGGATGCTCTCGGCGTCGAGCATCGCTTCGAGACCTGCGCCGTACTCCGTCAGAACCTCGCGCTTGTACGAGCCGTTGTGGCCGGGCAGGTGCTCGCGCTCGCCCCCTTCCGATGGGGCGAGCCACTGCGCGTATTCGATCAGCAGATTGGCCCAGCTCGTGATGCTCTGCGGATTGGCATTCGCCATCACGGGCCCGACTGCCGCCCAACTCTCTCGGTGTCGTTCGATGAGCGCTTGGGCCCAGCCCGGAGCCGTGTAGGCGTGGTCTTCGGCAAAGGCCACGACGGGCGCGGACGCGTTCATAACTCCCGCGGCCCTCGCCCTCGCCGTCGAACTCATGTGGCCGACTTCGATGACCTTGCAGCGAAGAAAATCCCGCATCTCTTCAGCGACGAGGTCGAGCTTTTCTGCCGAAGGCGCGACGATGATAATCTCAAGAGTGCCGCACGCCTTCTGCGCCCTGAGATGTCTGATCGTCTTGCGAATGGTCGCGTAACGGTCGGGTGTGATGACGACGACCGACATCGCTGGACTCACGCCACCCGCGTCCAACGCGCCCACACTTTGTTCCAACTCCTCTTCGCTTCCCTCTGTCCGCAACAACATCATCCTCCGCCGCTCTTAAGAGAGCATTTCAAAATCTGCCACAGAGACACAGAGACACAGAGATTAAATTTCAAAATTTCAGATTTCAGATTTCAGATTTGAAATTTCAGATTTCAACTTCTTAAACCCTCTGTGTCTCTGTGCCTCTGTGGCTAACCCATCAATATTGACCGCCCGCTTCGTGTCGCTCGACTCCCACGCGGCGAGCGCGATTTCGAGCGCACGCCTGCCGTCGTCGAGAGTGCATTCAGTCGGCGAGTCTCGTGTGATCGCGCCGACGAAGTGTCGCCACTCCTCTGTGAAAGAGGCCACGTAGTCGCCGCCTCTCCTTGCTTGTCGAAGCATACGAGGCAGCGCCACGAGTCCTCGCGCAAGCTCGTGCAGGCGTGCCCCCGGCGCTCCCCCATACTGCGCCGTGCCGAAACGCTCCAGCCCGTCGGCGCGATAGCAGGAGAGTCGGAGCCAGCCGCGCGCGCCGTAGACTTCGACGGCGTGATTCTCACCCGTCCCCTCCGAGAAAGCCGAGACGACCTGCGCGCCGCAACTCATGCGTATCAGCACGGTCGCCGTCTCGTCATCCGTCGCGCTCACGGCAGAGACCTCTTCCGCCTCGCCGCTGAGTAGAAAACGTATCAGGTCGAAGTGATGCACGCCCAACTCGAAGAGCGCGCCGCCGCCCGTCTCTTGCCGCCGACGCCAGTCCGCAAAGTCTACGCCGAGCCTCACCCCGCTCGTGAACACCGTCCGCACAAGCTTGATGTCGCCAAGCTCTCCGAGACGGATAGCTTCACGCGCCACGCGCACAAGTCGATGCCAGCGCAGGTTGAAGCCGACCAAAACCTTGAGTGTGCTGTTGGCTGCGGCGCGCTCCGACAGGAGTTCACATTCCGACAGTGCGAGCGCGAGCGGCTTCTCGACAAAGACGTGCTTGCCTGCCTCAAACGCAGCCAGCGCCACCTCCGCGTGTAGACACGGGGGCACGCACACCGCCAACGCATCAACCTCGCCCGACCGGATCAACTTCGTATAATCCGTGTAGCGCCGCGCGATCCGGAATCGCTCACCGACGCGCTCGACTCTGTCGGCGTCCACGTCCGCGAGCGCGACGACCTCGACGCCCGGCACACGTCGGAGCGCGGGCAGGTGGCGCATCTCCGCGACGCCCCCGCATCCGACAATCCCCAGACGAATCCTCTCGCGCCTCTCCAACACAGAAAGTCCTACCTCTCCAACGCCACCGTCACTCCTACCTCTCCAACGCCACAGAAACCTACTTCTCCGTCTCGCCCTCCAAGGCTTCCTCGACAGCGTAGACGAGTATCTTATGTTCCGGCATCGCCGCGAAGTCGAAGGCGAGACGCAGCCCCGGATGTGAGACCCGCTCGTCGAGCAGCGTATGCAAGAGTCCCATATATCTGAAGTCGCGCTCGTTGACGATGATGTAGGCGGCCCCCTCGCGACGTGCGCGCGCGATGAGCGTCCCGTAGTCTTCATCGACGAGCGCGACGTGTCGCCCGCCCGCGTAGAAGGCTGTGATGGGCGCGGTTGACATGATACTGACGGGTGCGTGCGAGCCGTCGTGCTCCGTAATCCAACGCGCCGCACGCTTCTGTCCGTAGTAGTCGCCCCACTTGTCGCCACGCAGCAGATAGACGGATAGAGGCAGCAGCGACGCGAGCAGTACGGCGGCGACGAGCGGCACAATGAGTCTTCTCACAGCGGGCACGATGAGTCTTTTCGCATGCGTCCCAAATCTGCCCGCGCGCTTAAACCCGGAGAGCGTCTCGCCCAGCCAGTCCGCGAATTCGATGACGCCGTTCGAGAGCCAGCAGAGAAGTATCGGCAGCAGGGGCATGAGGAAGCGTATGTTCGGCAGGGTGACGGCATAGCCTGCGAGCGTCGCCGCGACGAAAGAGAAGAGATACAACTCTCGCCGGACGCGTTCGCCGTCCCATCTCCGGCGGAACAGCCCGAGGCCCGCGAGCAAAACAAAGGCGGGCGGAAAGAGGAGGTTGAAGATTTCGTACTCGAAGCGCAGAGCCTTCGTCACCTGCACGACGGCGGTCGCCGTGTCCGGTACGGACGACACACGAACGGGGTCAAAGTCGCCGCCCGCCCGACGGCTCCCCTGCCAGAGGTGCGCCGCGGCCTTTCCGCTGAGCGTCCAAGCCCCGGTCTCGCGTCTGAGGTAGACGAGATAGGGCGCGGCCAGCAGCAAGAATCCAGCGCAGAGCAGCAGGGCATTGCGCGCGGATATTTTGTAGTTGCGCGCAGATGTTTTATAGCTACGCGCGGACGTTTTGTAGTTGCGTGCAGACTCTTTGTCTGGGCCCGCCCCGGCGAAAAGCCCCCGGCTAAAAGTGAGTGCGACGAGCAGGAGTAGAAACCCCGCCGCCTCGGGCTTCAAGAGATAGCACGCGCCGAACACCGCGCCCGCCAGCAGGTAAGAGCGTCCACGCGTGCCCGAGAGCGCAGACCATCCCGCGACGACGCCCGAAGTGAAAAGCAGTGTGTAGGTCGATTCGGTAAGCAGCGTTGTCGAGTAGTAGATGAGCAGCGGGTGGAGCGCGACGAGACCCGCGCCGACGAGCGCGGCCCTTCTCCCGTACCAGACGCGAATCATCCTGTGCGTCGCAATCACGAGCAGTCCGCCCGCCGCGACCGAGACGAGACGACCCGCGAACTCCGCGTCGCGAAAGACGAGCGACGTGAGTCCGACCAGCAGCGGATAGAGCGGCGGCCAGTAAGTGCTCAAGCCCTCTCGGAAGTTGCCCGCCAACAGGCTTCGCGCCAGCGCCACGTACTCGACGCCATCGGGCGAAATCACCTGCTCCACACGCCAGATCAAAAAGAGCCGCAGCAGAAAAGCCAACAGCGTCCAGCCGAGTAGCGCCCGCCATTCAACCCACGACGCTCGCCTCCCGAGCGGCGCGGCAGCGCACTCAAGGGCAGCAGCGCACTCAAGCGCATCCGGCTCGACGGCGCTACCCATCTCCTGTTCGACGACGCTACTCGTCTCCTGTTCGACGGCACTACGCATCCTTGACCCGCCTCGACTCGCCCGCATGCCTTCCGTGCCGCGCTAAGACGCGCGCACGTCTCAAGGCATGTGCGCAGTAACAGAGGGCGAACGCACCCGCGCTGTAAAAATAATAGACGACCGACAGACAGAAGCCCCCGAGCGCACACGCGCGCCCGCGCCGCGCTTTGAGAAAACGGTAGAACGGCAGATTGAGCAGGAAGATAAACGCAAGCGCCACCGGCACGAGGGCCAGGAATGCGACGGAGAAGTAGGAGAGGATAAGCAGCGCGACGGCCAGCCACGCGAGCGCCCCCGAGACGCGCTGCGACACGCGCAGGTTCAAGTCGTCAATCACACGCCCCTCTTCAAGAATCAGACGCGACCAGGGAAGGGCGCGGGCCGCAATGTCCGTGCCGAGCAGTGACAGAAACGTCCAACGCTTCAGGTGCTTGACCTGTAGCTCTCTGTCGAGAACGATTCTGAATCCTTCGCGGCGCAGCCTGCGGCCAAGCTCTATGTCCTCGATGGAGGGGCGGCTGTATCTCCTCTCGTCGAACCCGCCGACAAACTCGAATGCCTCACGGCGGAGGGCCCCGCAGCCCGCCCAGAAGGTCTCGGCTTCGGCGTTCGAGTGCTGATGTACGAAGTGATGTAGAAGATTCTTGTACTGTGAGACGAAGTTTTCCGCGTCCGGCGCATCGTCGTAGGAACCGAAGACCGCCGACGCCGCGCCGCCGACGCCGTGATGCCTGCCGAAGAACTCCGCGACGCGTGCGAGCGTGTCGGGGCGTACGACGACATCAGCGTCAAGGAACATGAAGACCTCTCCGCGTGCGTGAGCCGCCCCGCGATTTCGCGCTGCCGCGGGCCCCGAACGCACGTCGAGCCGGAGGACTTCGACGCCACGCGCGCGCGCACTTTCAGCGCACCCGTCCGTCGAGCCGTCATCCACGACGATGACCTCGTAGTCTCGGAAATCCGACGCGAGCAGGGCGTCGAGACACCTCTCCAGTTGAGAGCCGCCGTTGTAGACCGGGATGATGACCGAGAGTGACAAAGCGGCCTGCACCTGTATCCCCTGATATTACTTTTCACTTGAGTACAGAGTGAGATGAGGTTAACCACAGAGACACAGAGAGCGCAGAGGGAGCACAGAGAGTTGAATCCCTCTGTGCCATCTCCGTGTCCTCTGTGTCTCGGTGGTTAATTACCCTAACCATGTCCATTCAAGTGAACAGTGAAATAAGCCTCGAATCCCTTTAAGCCTCGTATTCGACGGCGGGTGTACGAATGCCCGCCTTAATCCGCTCGGGCACCGCCGGTTGACTGGCCGCCAGACCCGCCAGTAATTGTTTGGTGCCTTCGCCCTCCGCGACTTCGCCTTCCTCCTGATATTCCAGATCGGTGTTGACCTGCCACAGGTCATGATTTGCTCCGAGGATGTTTTTCGCGGCCAGCACGGCGGTCATCATGGAGTGATCCTGATTGTTATACTTGTGCATCCCGTTGCGGCCTACGAGTTGGAGGTTTGAAAAAGAGCCGAAGAAGAGGCGCAGTGTTTCGAGCGACTCCCTGTAGGTTGAATCGTAGACCGGGTACGCCTTTGGCACGCGGACGACCTTGCCTTCGGCCACCTCGGCGCTCTTCATCAATCCGAGCTTCTCCATCTCGCGCTTGCCAAGCTCGATTAGCTCGTCGTCCGACATGCTCCACAGACCATCGCCCTCGAAGCAGAAGTATTCCAGACCAAGACATGTCTTGTCCTGATCGGGAACCATGTCCGCGCTCCAGTTCTTATAGTTCTGCACGCGCCCGACACGCACCTCCGGGTCGTGTATGTAAATCCAGTTGTCGGGGAAAAGGTCGCGTCGATTGACGATTAAAACTACGGTCAGAAAGTCGCGGTATTGAAGCCTGTCGGCGGCTGCAAGGATTGATGCGGGGGGCGCGGGCGTGAGCTTGCGCACAAGCTCGCGCATCGGCATGCTGCTCAAGAAGTGCGTGCCGCGCAGAATCTCGCCTCGCCCCGCAGTCTCGATCTCGACGGCCTCCACGGCGTCGCCGCTCCAGTGAATTCTCTCGACCCGCGTGCCGAGGCGGATCGTGCCGCCCCCATCTTTGACGAGTTCGGCCATCGTCTCCCACATCATGCCGGGCCCGAGCCGTGGGTAGTCGAATTCATTGATGAGGGTCTTGATGACGCGGCCTTCGCCGTCGCTCGCGCGCCTGCCGAAGATGTCCCTGAGGACGACCGAGAGCGACAATCCCTTGATGCGCTGTGCGGCCCACTCGGCGGTGATCTCGTCGCAAGGGATGCCCCACACCTTCTCTGTATAAGACTTGAAGAAGATCGTGTAGAGGCGACGGCCAAAGCGGTTCGTCACCCACTGCTCGAAGGTCTGTTCGCTTCGCAGGGGGCGTGCGCGTACGCGCAGGTAGCTGAGGAGAATGAGGCAGCCGTTCCATAGCCCCAGATTGAGCAGCATCGAGGAGGCACGCAAAGGGTAGTGGAAGAATCTCTTATTGTAGTAGATGCGCGAGAGACGTTTGCGCCGGAGGAAGTCTCCGCCGCGCAGAACTTCGCGCCAGATGTCCGTGGCGGTTTTGACCTTCGTATAAAATCTGTGGCCGCCGATGTCGAAGCGAAAGCCTTTATGGTTAACCGTCTTCGCGAGTCCGCCGACCGTCTCGTCCTGTTCGAGCACGACGGAGGCGACCCCGGCCTTGCAAAGCTCGTAAGCAGCCGTCAGTCCAGCCGGGCCCGCACCGATAATAACGACCGGCCCTCCTTGTTCTTCCATTCCCATGTCGCTTCAAGAATAAGTGCCGAAAGAGCCTACTCGCCGCCTTATCCGACAGGGGATAAAAACGTGAGCGGTCGGGATGTTTATCAACAGAGCTTGCCAGCACCTTAATGGAAACATGGAGAATTGGAAAGGGAAATTTTAGACTCTCCCGCTTCAGTGCCGACAGGTCTTTCACGTTAACCGAACCGGGGCCGTTTATGTCTAGCGTCGTGCGAATCCGGAGGCGCGCGAACGCCGGGCCGTTGAATACGCTTTACGGCGGCGGTAATATCTGTCAGCTCTTCCGAGATAGCATTTAAACCAAAAAGGAATCCGCCATGTCCATGTCCGAACAGACGCCGCCGCCTTCGCCCGAGCGTTTCTTTGAAACGGTTAACGCCTATCAGCGCACCGCCGCCATCAGGGCCGCGCTCGAACTCGACGTGTTTACAGCCGTCGGCGAGGGCAGTCAGACGCCGCAAGAGTTGGCGGAGCGTTGTACGGCCGCCGAGCGAGGGATGCGTGTCCTGTGCGATTACCTCGTCATCATGGGTCTGCTGACGAAAGAGGGCGGGCGCTACGGATTGACCCCGGACTCAGCCGTGTTCCTCGACCGGCGCTCGCAGGCTTACATGGGTGGCATCGTTGAGTTCATGCTCTCGCCGTCGATCACAGGCGGGTTTGAAGATTTGGCCGCCGCCGTCCGAAAGGGCGGCACGGTGATGCCCGACGGCGGAACGGTCGCCCCTGAGAATCCCGTCTGGGTGAAGTTCGCGCGCGCGATGATGCCGATGATGTTTATGCCCGCGCAGGCTATCGCAGAGCTTGTCGGCACGGACGACGAAGGCGGACGGCAGAAGGTGCTCGACATCGCGGCGGGTCACGGCCTGTTCGGAATCACCATCGCACAGCATAACCCGCGCGCAGAGGTGTTCGCGCTCGATTGGCCGAACGTTCTGGAGGTGGCGAAGGAGAACGCACAGAGGGCTGGAGTGGCCGAGCGCTACGGAACCATCGAGGGCAGCGCTTTCGACGTTGACTACGGCACGGGCTACGACATCATCCTTCTGACGAACTTCCTGCATCACTTCGACCCGCCGACGTGCGAGACTCTGCTGCGTAAAGTTCACGCCGCGCTGGCCGAGGGCGGGCGCGCCGTGACGCTGGAGTTCGTGCCGAACGAGGACAGGGTGTCGCCGCCTATGCCGGCTGCCTTCAGCCTGATGATGCTTGGCGGGACGCCGGGCGGCGACGCATACACTTTCCCGGAGTTGGAACGGATGTTCACGAACGCAGGCTTCGCGCACAGTGAAGCGCACCAACTGCCCAATTCGCCGGAGACGGTTATTATCTCTCGCAAGTAGAAACGCGCAAGAATATGCCGCAATGGATTATCGAATGGTTACAGACCGCTTCGTGGCCGGAGCTTGTCTGCCTGTTCTTCGCTGAGAATCTGGTCATCCTGGCGGTCGTGGTTCTGCTCGGCGGCTGGGTCGCGTCCAGACTCAGCTCGCGCAGGGTCGCGCTTGACCCCGCGCCGCTCTCGCGGACGGAAGTCGTCGTCGCCTTCACCAATGTGCTGCTGAATACAGCGACCACTCTGGCGGGGCTGTGGCTGTGGCGACGCGGGATTATCCGCTTCAGGACGGACGCCGGACTGCTCGCGCTGGCGGATGTCTTTGTCTTGCTCTTGAGCATGGACTTTCTCATGTACGTGCTGCACAGGGTCGCACACACGCGCGTGCTCTACGCGCTGCTGCACAAGTTCCATCACCAGTACGACCGCCCGCGCCCCCTGACGCTCTTTGCTTTAAGCCCCGTAGAGAATCTCGCGTTCGGGGGCTTGTGGCTGACGTTCATCTCCGTCTACCACGCGTCCTGGCTCGGGATGTCGGTCTACCTGATGCTGAACGTTTTCTTCGGCGCTGTCGGTCATCTCGGAGTCGAGCCGTTCCCGCAGCGTTGGGCGGGCCGTCCCGTGTTGCGAAACATCGCCGGGGGTTCATTTCACGCGCAGCATCATCAGGACTTGAGACACAACTTCGGTTTCTACACGCTCTTCTGGGATAGAGCGTTGGGGACTCTGCGCCCAGACTATGAGCGGAACTACGGACGCGTGCCGGGCTGGGTGCGGGAGTGAGCGTCGCTTCGATTAGACACCTTTCACTTGAATGTAATGTAAGACCAGTTCACCGCAGAGGCGCTGAGGACG
>JAVRON010000056.1:0-3402 GCA_032162705.1 Acidobacteriota bacterium | reverse complement strand
CCTCGTCGAGGCCTTCGGTGATTTCGCCGCCGAGGGTCTGGACCGGCGCTTCGAGACTGTCGTCATCGTCGCCAGCTTCCTTGCGCTGTCCCAGTTCGTCGCCGACGGTGTCCACAAGAAACTGACTGATCAGGCTCGATTTTCCCGATCCTGAGATTCCGGTTACGCACGTGAACGCGCCGAGCGGGAGGTCCACGTCCACGCCGTCGAGGTTGTTGCGCGTCACCCCCCGAAGCTTCAGCCAGCTCTCCGGATGACGCGTCTTTCGGACGCTCTTCTCGGCCGCATCGAACAGATACGGTCGCGTCCGCGATGCCTTCACGCCGGCGAGACCCGGCAGCGGACCGCAGTATAGAATCTCGCCGCCGTGCTCTCCCGCGCCCGGTCCGACGTCGACGATCCAGTCGGCTTGCCGCACGACGTCGAGTTCGTGCTCGACGACGAAAAGTGAATTGCCTGACGCCTTAAGACGGCCCAGCGCGCGTAGGAGCGCCTCAGTGTCCGCCGGATGCAGCCCTGCCGACGGCTCGTCCAAGACGTACACGACCCCGAACAGGTTGGATCGGACCTGCGTCGCCAGGCGCAACCGCTGCAACTCGCCCGGCGAAAGCGTAGGCGTGCTTCGTTCGGGCGTCAGGTAACCCAGACCGAGGTCGAGCAGCACCTCCAGTCGCGCCGACATGTCCTCGACGATCCGCTGCACGACCAGAATCTTCTCCGGATGACCGTCGCTGGCCGCGCCGTGCGGCACATGGGATCCGAGTAGGTCCCTCAGACCCTTGAGCGGCAACCGCGATATGTCCGCGATATCCATTCCGGCGAAGGTGACCGACAGAGCCTCTGGCTTGAGCCGCTTGCCCTTACAGACCGGGCAGTCAGAGCTCGACAGAAACTGCGCCACCCGGCGCTTCATCATCGCGCTCTGGGTCGTGGCGAAGGTCTGCAGGACGTACTTGCGCGCGCCCGTGAAGGTGCCCTGATAGCTGGGCTCCTCCTTGCGCTTCAGTGCCCTTTTCGTCTCGGCCGGCGTGTATCCGGCGTAGACCGGCACGGTGGGCTGCTCGTCGGTGAACAGGATCCAGTCGCGGTCCTTCTTCGGGAGCTCGCGCCATGGTCTGTCCACGTCGTAGTCGAGCGTCACGAGGATGTCCCTCAGGTTCTGGCCCTGCCAGGCTGTCGGCCAAGCGGCGACCGCGCGCTCTCTGATCGTCAGACTGTCGTCGGGCACCAAGGAGCGCTCGCTGACCGCGTGGACACGACCGATGCCGTGGCAATTCGGGCAAGCGCCTTCAGGCGTGTTCGGAGAGAAAGACTCCGCATACAATAACGGCTGCTTCTTCGGGTAGTCGCCCGCGCGCGAATAAAGCATCCGAAGCAGGTTCGACAGCGTCGTCACGCTGCCGACCGAGGACCTCGTGGTCGGCGTTCCGCGCTGCTGCTGAAGTGCCACCGCCGGGGGCAGCCCTTCGACCGAATCCACCTCCGGCACCGCCATCTGATGGAAGAGCCGCCGCGCATACGGCGAGACTGACTCGAGGTAGCGACGCTGGGCTTCCGCATACAGCGTCCCGAACGCGAGGGACGACTTTCCGGATCCGGAGACGCCGGTGAAGACCACGAGGGAATTGCGGGGGATTTCGAGCGAGACGTCCTTGAGATTGTGCTCGCGGGCGCCTCGGACGCGCACGACACCACCGTCTGCATGCGTACTGCGTTCACCGTTGCTGCCAATCAAGGATTTGTCCATCCGATTTTCCTCGTTGCGCGAGCGGCCCGTAATGGCCTTCGATAAGAAGAAAGTGCTTACACAATCGCGGGTTCCATGATCGATGCTCGCCCTGTCGTCGTACAGATCCTGTTTTATGAAAGCCAACCCTCCGCCCAGGCCGCTGGCCTTATGAGATGGAACTCGTTTCGCCGCCCAATGTTCTGTCTGATGAGCTTCGCAGCGGGACTGCGCTCCAATCTATACCTGCAGAACGCCGAGCCGGCGGAGCTTTGTAGCAAAAAGAGTGTACATGGAAAGATCGTCGATGCTGAAAGCTCTCGCGTTCAATTGTTCGCTGAAGTCTTCTAGTGGTGGAGAAACATCTTCAACTGAGGTGCTCCTTTCTCAACTCATTTCACAATTGCATCGTAACGACGTGGAGACTGAAGTGGTCCGTGCTGTCGACCATGACATTAAGCCCGGCACGGAAAGGGCGACGCGTGGCCCGCCATACGCGCCAAACTTCTCGCGGCGGATGTTATTGTGATAGCGACCCCGATTTGGCTGGGCCAGCCCTCAAGCGTCGCGAAGCGAATTCTGGAAAGGATCGACGCCTTTATCGAAGAATTGGACGAGAAAAACCGCATGCCGACCTTCGGCAAAGTCGGGCTTGTCGCGGTCGTGGGCAACGAGGATGGCGCACATCACGTCGCTGCCGAAATTTATCAAGCGATGAACGACCTCGGCTTCTCTCTCGCGCCGACTGCCGTCACCTACTGGGTCGGCGAAGCTATGACGGGTAAGGAATACAGCGAGTTTAAGGAACCGCCCGAAAAAGTGGCTCTCGCGTCCGCGATGGCCGCATCCGCTGCGGCCCACTTGGCGAAACTGCTGAGGGCAAATCCCTATCCCGGAAGTGCCAAGTAGATATCGGCCGGTAAAGCTCGAAAGAGACGTCAAGATGACCAATCGCGCGCAGCAGATCTTCAAACCGGAATTCCGCTTCGGATTAGGCGGAGTATCTCTCGGCAACGAGTTCAACAAGCACACCGACAAGGACGCCGAGGCGACCCTCGAAGCCGCGTGGGCCGTCGGCGTTCGGTATTTCGACGTGGCGCCCTGGTACGGGTTTGGACTTTCGGAGCGCCGCTTCGGTCACTTGCTACACAACCAGAAGCGCGAAGACTATCTGCTCTCTTCCAAGGTCGGAAAGCTGTTCAAGGCTTCGAAAAACAATCGGCATGCGGAGATCTACCCGCTCTCGGATTCTCCGAACGACATCGTCTTCGACTATACGGCGGACGGCGTTCGTCGCTCGATCGAAGACAGTCTCCAGCGTCTCGGCGTGGACAGCCTGGACGTGGCGTTCGTGCACGACATCTCCCCGGATTTCGCGTTCTTTCCGAACGGTTGGGAGGAGCAGTACGAAATCGCCCGCAAAGGCGCGTTTCCGGCTCTATCGAAAATGCGCGACGAAGGCATCATCCGGGCCTGGGGCATCGGCGTGAATACGCCCCTGCCGATCCTCAAGGTCATGGAGGATGCCGATCCCGACGTCTGTCTGTGTGCCCGCCAGTATTCGCTGGTCGATCACGCCAGCGCGGTCAACGAACTCTTCCCGGCCGTGCGCAAGAAGAACGTATCGCTCGTCATCGGCTCCTCGCTCAATGCCGGCTTCATTTCCGGCAGCCCGC
>JAVRON010000055.1:0-23036 GCA_032162705.1 Acidobacteriota bacterium | reverse complement strand
GTTGTAATACTGGTAGCCAAGATTCCAGTCGAGCCTGCGGTTCACGCGGATCGCCACGCGCGCCTCCGGCGACTGGTAGCTCATCGGGTACGAGCTGATGAGCGAGCCGGGCGTGCCCGTAGGGTCTCCGAGGCGTTCGCCCTGCCCCGTGTCCTTGTTGACGCGGTAGGCCGCGTAGAACGTCGCGCGGCGGAAGGGTTGCGAGACCACGTCGATGAAGAAGAAATGGTTTCGCATGAAGTACAGGCTGTGGCCGTTCGGGTGCCTGACGTTGTTGAAGAAGTAGTCAACGACGGCATCGCTCGTCTGCCGGTTGTAGTTGTAGCCCGTGCTGAAAGAGAGTCGCGGGCTGACAGTCCAGTCAACCGAGGAGGTGAAGACCCTCGACTTCACGTTCACGCCGAAGTCGGCGAGCGAGACGCCGTCAATGACCGAAGGGTTGGAGTTGTTCTTCGTGATGAGGGCGAGGTTGAGTTTCAGCTTGCGACCCATCGAGTATCGGCTCCGCGCGCGGACGTTGGTGTAATTATAATTGCCGACGCGTGTGAAGACGTTGTCGGCGGTGCCGTGCTCGGCGTCAAGCGAGAGCGTCCAGCTCTTCACCGGCCTGGCCCTGAAGCCGCCGATGAAGACGTTGGTGTGATTACGCTCCTCCTCTGATACGGGCGCGAGGAGCAGCGCGCCGTTGTTGGCGAGATTGGCCCCGTTCGCGAACCTCTCGATCAGACGCGCGCCGTAGCGATAGCCGACGTGCGCCGAGTAGCTTGCGTTGAACTGGTAGTCGGCCTCGATTGTGTTCAGTATCTTTCGATACTTAGTGACTTGATTATTAGAGCCGCTGGGGAGGATCGAGACCGCACCAGTTCCGTTCGAGCGGGTGAGGTTGAACAAGCCGTTATAGAACACGCCCCCGTTGATCTGGAATGTCTCGACGCGGAACGTGTTTGAGAACCTCAACTTCTCAGTTGCCGCGTAGGTTAGCCCTAAGTCGGCGAGCGTGTTGGGCCGCTTGGTGTTGCCAGCGAAATCAAACTGGCCGAGGGTCAGAATATTTGGCGGGTTGATGACGCCGGGGAGGTTGGTGATTCTGGTGTTGAAGTTTATCCCAGTTACGTTCTCAAGCAAGTTGAACTCGGTGGTCGCACTGCTGTAGATGATGCGCCCCGTGATGTCGAGCTTTTTGGCTAAGAGCGTATGCGCGCTGAAGCGCGTGTAGTTGACGCTGCCGCGGACGGGTTGTGTGCGTTCGATGCTTGTCAGGAACGCGTTAGATAGAGCAGGGTTGGCCCCGAGGTTGACGCTCTCGTTATCAATGGTGCTCTCATCACGGAAGCGCCGGAAGCCCTGCATAAGCGAGAAGTCAACGGGCCCGAGCCGCCAGTCCGCGCCGACGCGATAGTCGTTTGCGCGCGACTTGGCCCGCGAGAGCAGCACGAAGTCGTCGCCGCCGTAGTGCCATGTCGTGAAGACGGGGCCGCTGTAACTCTCCGGCGAGAAACCGACGCTGAACCTAAAGCGCCTGTTCTTTGGCAGGATCGTCAGGTCGAAGTCGCCAATGCTCCGACGCGTGTTGATGCCGTGCTCGCCCGTCGCGGGGTCGGTCGGCCTGGTCGCGAAGTTCGGGTTCGCGAAGTTGTTCAGGAAGCGGAAGTATTTGAACCGGCGGTAGGTGCCGTCGAAGCGATACCACTTCGACTTCTCCGCGCTGATTCGCATCTGTCCGTAGGGGTCTGCGCCCCAGCCGGTCATGGTCAGGAGAAAAGTATCGAGGGGAACGGCCCTGCCTTCTTTCGCCTGCATCAGGAAACTCGTGTCGAAGAGGCGCGGGCCAGCCTTGTAGTTGAGGTCGCTCTGATACTTGTTGAGGTCGCCGCCGACTCTGAGGCCGCGATAGCCCAGCTCTATGCTGGACGTGACGGCGTAGTCGCCAGTCTCGCCCTCAGCTTTTGGAGCAGGGCTTTTAGCGGCAGAGCTTTTGGCCTTCGTCTCGGCGGGCTTCTGCGGGGTCGGCGTCGGAGCTTGCGCCCGCGCGCCCGTCGGCGCGAGCGTCAGACACAGCGCCAGCCCCGCGAGCGAGCGCAGCAGATGCGTAACTTTGCTTTTCATTTCATCCGTCCTCTCGCTCAAACCGTCGTTTAAGCCTTCGCGTCGGACTCTGCGGCGCGACACCGCTCACCTCATGAAGACGGGGCTGGTGTTCGAGCCGTGGATTTTCACGTGACAGGCCGTGCAGTCCGCGTACTGCGCGTTGAGGTTGTGCTGCGGGCCGCCCGGCTCCTGCGCGCCGACGCCGTGATCCTGACTGTGGCACTCGATGCAGAGCTGCGCGGCGCGGGCCGTTCTCAGCAGGCGCGGGTTTGAAGAGCCGTGCGGAGTGTGGCATGAGACGCAGCCGTCGGTCTTCACCGGCAGATGCTCGTATGTGAAGGGCCCCTGCTTGTCGGTGTGGCACTTGAGGCATGCGGCGTCCGCGCCCGTCGCCAGACGCGTCTGCTTGGCCTCGAAACCGCCGTGCGGGTTGTGACAGTCGCTGCACTTCATGGCCCCTTCGAGAACCTTGTGGTGGAACGGCTGGTTGAACTGGTGCTTGGTCTCGGTGTGGCATTGCATGCACAACTGCTGCTCGCTCGCCCTCAACATCTTGACGTTCTGAAGTCCGGGCTTCTCCGAATTCGCCGACGAGACGAAGACGTTCGAGCCGGCCCTGTTCTCACCCGATGGCTCGCCGTGCGCCGAGTGGCAGGTGATGCAGGAGATGTCGTTGCGCCAGTGCTCGCCGCGCCGGTAATTGTTGTGCTCCTCGCGACCCGCGTGGCATGTGAGGCACGTCTCGGAAGCTTCCTTCGGGGACAGCCCTGCGAGGAAAATGATCTTCTTGTCTTTGATCTGCGCGGGGTCGGTGCCGTTGCCGACTGCCTCGCCCATCAACTCGACGTGCGCGCGGCCCGCGCCGTGGCACGACTCGCAGCCGACGACCTTACCCTTCCAACTCGCCTCGCCCTTGAGCTTCGCGTGTGCTGTCTTCGAGTAATGCGCGGCTTGTTCCGTGTGGCAGGCAGCGCAAGTGTCTTCGCCGACATAGTCGCCGGGCAGCGCGGCTTTACCCACATGCTGCGGCGGCGGCTGGGGCGACGGCTTCTGCGTGTTCGCGGTCGTCGGGCGCAAGAGCGACGTGCCGCCCATGAGCAGCACGACACCCAGCACACAAGCCCCGACCAGCGCCCACTTGATGGTCTTCAGCCTCTTCATGTTTCGCCTCCAACTTTTTGCCGCGCGGGAAGTCGCTGTCGACTTTCGCCACGTGTGCGCTCTAGCTCATAAGTAAGAACACGGAAAGCCACCACAGCCAGCTCGTTCAGCGTGCCGGTCGTAGCGAGAGTAAAGATTTGTAGTCGTGCGTCCACCGGTATCCTCGCACGCAGAGAGGGAGCAATGACCGTTCCCATAACAAGGAGAACGGCAGGCGCGTCGGGCGCGCGCAGGACTAGGCGGCTAGAAAATCTATCGAACTCTACGCATGCGCCGAATACTTATGAGTAGCACCGGAGAGGAAATGCTGTCTGTGCGTCAACACACATATAGGAGTAAAGTGTGAAGGAAATTAAGAGGACAAACATACTTGAAGGTGCCGGAGCACATGATCGGTGAAGATTTTATCTATCCCGCTCGGTGAACTATACTTTCAGTTAGTAGAATCTTTAGTAGAATTTAAACCTTTCGGGAGGTCCGCCTGAAATCAACGAAAGAGAAGATTTTGATCGTTGATGACGATCAATCTATCCGCTGGGCGTTGGCGGAGGCGTTGCGGAGTTGGGGCTATCAGCCCGTCGAAGCCGGAACCGTGGCTGCCGGGGTCTCGACTTTCGAGGCGGAAGAGCCGGCAGCGGTGCTCCTCGACATAGACCTGCCGGACGGCTCCGGCCTCGATGCCCTGCGCGAGATCAAGCATCGCCAGTCCGACGCAGTAGTCATCATGATTACGGCCAACGCCGTTATCCAGAGCACTATCTCGGCGCTGCGCGGCGGAGCCTACGACTTCGTGAACAAGCCCCTCAACCTCGAAGAACTGCGCGTCACGATCCGCAACGGCATCGAGGCGAGCCAACTTCGCCGTGAGGTCTCGCAGGTGCGGCGCGAGCGGGCGCGACAGTTCAGCTTCGAGCAAATTATAGGGGAGTCGCCGTCTATCCGCTCGCTGCTCGCGCTCGCGCGCAAGGTGGCTGAATCCGAAGCCGCCTCCGTTCTGTTGCAGGGCGCGTCGGGCACGGGCAAAGACCTCGTGGCGAAGGCTATCCATTACGGCTCGCGCCGCGCCGATAGTCCCTTTGTCGCCATCAACTGCGCCGCTATTCCTTCGACGCTCATCGAGTCGGAACTCTTCGGCTACGAAAAAGGAGCGTTCACCGACGCCAAGGCGCGCAAGGAGGGACTCTTCGAGCAGGCCGAGGGCGGCACGCTCTTTCTCGACGAGATCGGCGAACTCGAACTGGCTTTGCAGGCCAAGCTTTTGCGCATCCTTGAAGAGGGAAGTTTCCGCCGGGTCGGCGGCTTGAAAGACATCCCGCTGGACGTGCGCGTCGTCGCCGCCACGAACCGCGACCTAAAGTCGGAAGGCGAAGCGGGACGATTCCGCATTGATTTGTACTACCGGCTCTCCGTTATTCAGATCGACATCCCCACCTTGAGCGAGCGCGGCGACGACATCCTCCTGCTCGCCGAGCACTACATCAACACCTTTGGCGAGCGTCTGCGGCTCAAAAAGAAGATTCGCGGCCTCGCGCCCGAAGTAAGAGAGATATTCCTCGGCTACGCGTGGCCCGGCAACGTCCGCGAACTGCGCAACGTCATCGAGCGCGCGCTCATACTCGAAGACGGCGACCTGATTACGATGGAGTATCTGCCGCGCGATCTGACGGGAACGGCAGGACGTGAAGCTGTCTCAGGCCCGGCGCGGGTTGGCAACGAAGCTATACCGGGCGTCCACGTCTTCGTGCTCCCCCCGCTGGGCATTGCGCTCGAAGAGGTGGAAGACTCGCTCGTGCGTCAGGCCATCGAGCGCAGCGGCGGCAACCAGACGCGCGCCGCCGAACTCCTGCGAGTCTCGCGCGACCAGTTACGCTACCGCCTCAAGAAAATCGAAAGCGCGACGAATACTGAACAGTCCACGCCCCAGCCCGCGAGTTGAATAAATAAGCACGACATGAGCGAGAGCATCTTGAACGAGACGACAAAAACACGCGCGCAAAACTTCGACCCCGAAGAGGCTCTGAAAAGGTCGCTGAAAGACCTGGCCGACCTGAAGTTCGCTTTGGACGAATCGGCCATCGTCGCCATCACGGATCAGCGCGGCACGATCAATTACGTCAATGACAAGTTCTGTGAAATCTCGAATTACTCGCGTGAGGAATTGCTCGGGAAGGATCACCGGATCATTAACTCGGGCTATCACCCGAAGGAGTTCATCCGCGATTTATGGACGACTATCGCCTCGGGGCGCGTCTGGCGCGGCGAGTTGTGCAACCGCGCGAAGGACGGCTCGATCTACTGGGTTGACACGACCATCGTCCCGTTCCTCAACGCCGAGAATAAGCCCTACCAGTACATCGCCATCCGCTACGACATCACCGAGCGCAAGCGCGCCGAGCAGCGCATACGCGAGCAGGCCGCGCTCCTGGATAAGGCGCAGGACGCCATCGTCGTGCATGACATGAGCTACGACAAAATCCTCTACTGGAATCAGGGTGCCGAGCGCATCTACGGCTGGACTGAAGCGGAGGCCGTCGGGAACACTGGGCGCGACCTGCAACTCCTGAACGAGTTGAACGCCGCCGAGTTCGAGCGTGGCCGGGTGTCCGTCATGGAGCGAGGTGAATGGGCGGGCGAGTTGAGCCAGCGGACGAAGCGGGGCGACGAGATCACCGTCGAGAGCCGTTGGACGCTCCTCAGCAATGACAAGGGCGAGCCGCACTCGATACTCGTCATCAACACCGACGTGACGGAGCGTAAGAAGGTCGAGGCGCAACTCCTGCGCGCGCAGCGCATGGAGTCCATCGGCACGCTTGCGGGCGGCATCGCGCACGACCTCAACAATATCCTCTCGCCGATCCTGATGGCCGTGCAGATGCTCCAATACAAGGTGGGCGACGACGACGACGCCGCGCACCAGTGGCTCGACATCCTTCAGACAAACGCCGAGCGCGGCGCGGACATGGTGCGGCAGGTGCTTTCCTTTGCGCGCGGCGTCGAGGGCGAGCGCGTCATGCTCCAGCCAAAGCACCTTGTCAAAGAAGTCATCAAGATTCTCAAGGACACGCTCCCGAAGTCCATCGAAATCAAGTTCGACGTGCCCTCAGACCTGTGGCCGATCTCAGCCGACGCCACGCAAATTCATCAGGTGCTGATGAATCTCTGCGTCAACGCGCGCGACGCGATGCCGGGAGGAGGCGAGCTTTTTATCCGCGCCGAGAACGTCACGCTCGACGACAACTTCGCGCGCATGCACATCGAGGCCAAGCCCGGCAAGTTCGTCCAAGTCTCCGTCGCAGACACTGGGTGCGGGATGTCTCCCGAAGTCGTGGAGCGCATCTTTGAGCCGTTCTTCACGACGAAGGGAATCGGCAAGGGCACAGGACTCGGACTCTCAACCGCGCTGACCATCGTCCGCAGCCACGGAGGTTTCGCCAACGTCTACAGCGAGCCGCGCAAAGGGGCGCAGTTCGCTATCTATCTCCCGGCCATCGAGTCGGAGGTGAGTGCAGAGCGCGTCGAGCGGAAACGACTCGATCTACCTGCGGGGCGCGGCGAACTGATTCTCGTCGTGGATGATGAGGAGGCGATTCGACAGATCACGAAGGGCACGCTTGAAACCTTCAACTACCGCGTCATCACGGCGAGCGACGGGACAGAGGCAGTCGCGCTCTACGCGCAGCACCGCGAAGAGGTGGCCGCCGTCCTCACCGACATGATGATGCCTTTCATGGACGGCCCGGCAACGATCCGCGCGCTCCAGAAGATGAATCCTAAGGTCAGGATCATCGCCGCCAGCGGGCTGGGCGCGAGCGACAAGGCCGCCGAGGCTGCGAGCGTCGGCGTCCATACCTTCCTGCCGAAGCCCTTCACGGCGGAAAAGCTCTTGAAGGCCCTCGCCGAAGTTCTTCAGTCAAGGGCGAGCTAGACGCCTTCCCCGATGGCGCGTCCGCCGTTCCCACGCCTCGCAGACGAAACCCGGTCAGTAAAATTTCGCTCCGGTCTGGGTGATATTTCCCAAATTCGCCGTCGAGTTCGCCGACGAGACCACCCCCACATGCACTTTCTCCCCGGTACAGATGTTGCTCTAACCTCCAATGACGACTGAAACTCCCTATCTAGGAATAGCTCTTCGACGCTGGCAGGTCAGTACGGTTTCTGGCTTGCGGGACGCGGTCACAGTTTGAACGCAGTCATCTATCGTCTCATTGCGATAACAGATCAAACGGTAGGGAATATCCTGCGTGCCTGAGGCTGTCCTCCGCCGGTGTCTATCGAAAGGAACAGGAATCATGCCTACTAATAAACGTGTCGCGCTCATCGTCGCGTTCGCCGTGACGGTCGTGCTCTGTGGACTGACGGCGCAAGCTCAGTCCAAATACGTCAGCAACTTCAACGGCTTCGAGATGTCACAGGGTCACAAGGAGCTTTCCGGCGAGGCTTACGGCTGGGTGTGCTACGGCAAGACATCGGGCTATCTGCCCGGCAACCTCACCTTGATGATGGACTACCAGGCTCAGAGTGAAGTGGGCCTCGACACAATAGCGCGGGTCTCCGACATAATAGGGGGGGGCAACAACAACAAAATTATAACGGGCGGCAACTGGACGCTGCCGGTCTACACGACGACGATCAGGGGCACGACGACCTACGTAGGCGTCCTCTATGGCACGGTGACGAGCGGCACTTTCACATGGGATGACATGGGTTACACCGGGACGATGAATTTGAAGCTCCAGATCACGGGCGGCACGCAGACGATGGTCGGCTGGCAGGGCACGGTAGACTTCGACGCTACGGTCAACCCTGGCCCCGCCCCCATCTTTAACGGTAGCCCTCCGCCGATGGATGGAACTCTCACCTTCAACTTCCAGTGAGCGCGCAACTTGCTCTGCGCCGCTCCGGCGGCACGTTCCTCAAACTGAGAGGCGTGCCGCCTCTTCTTTTCTTATCGCCCCGCGCCCATCGCGCTTGAAGAGAAAGGCGAGGCATTAAGGAGGGAGTGATAAATAATCTGAACGACCGGAATAATAATGACGGAGGGACGGCTGAAAAGTTTGCTGCTTTTCAACCGTCCCTCTTAACTTTTATGTATCCGGCGTTACGGCACGGCGTCCGTCGAAAGTTCTTAACTGTTTGAAGCGGTGAGGCGTTCGACCTCGATCTCTTTAATCTTCGCGCGCAGCCAAACCTTGACCTTCGCTTCGAGCTTCTGCTGGTTTTCTTCAGACTCGATCCCCTCAATCGTTGAGCCTTTGGCGTCGAGCGGGATGTGGTGGCACGGAACCTCTTCGGCGCGACTCTCGGGCGGCACAAGTTTACTGAGGAAGCACTCGCTGCACTGGTGCGCCCGGTAGGGGTAGCCGTAGTTCAAGCAGGTCAGCGAATCTTGAAAGACGGAGGTCGGCTTCCAAGGCGTTCGCACGGAGCGCCCGTAGCCGCCCTTCTCGATGTGGTCGAGTTCCGCTTGTAACAGTTCGAGTGTGTTGCGTTTGTCTGTCGGCATGGTGTTCACCTCTGGTTTTCGGAATCAAGTGTTTCGTTCGACTCTGTAATTCATCATTCCGCGTTCATCGTTCATCATTTCTGTTCTGCCAGTTGCTTATACTGCTCCCACTTCGCGTTGACCGCTGCCTGCGCCTGTCCCAAAAGGAACTTGGCTACGACCGGGTCGCTCTGCTGAAGCATGCGGTAGCGCCCTTCCGTGTAAATGTAATCCTGTAGAGGAATCTTCGGAGCGCCGGAATCCAACTGGAACGGGTTCTTACCCTCATCCGCGCGGGCAGGGTCGAAGCGATAGAGCGGCCATGATCCCGATTCGACCGCGAGCTTCTGTTGATACATACCCTTCGCGATGTCTATGCCGTGCGCGATGCACTGGCTGTAAGCGATGATGAGCGATGGCCCGTCGTGCGCTTCGGCTTCGAGAAACGCTTTGACGGTCTGCGTGTCGCTCGCGCCCAACGCGACCTGCGCGACATAGACGTTGCCGTACTTCGTCGCCATCATCCCCAGGTCTTTCTTCGCCGTCGCCTTACCGCCGGCGGCGTACTTCGCCACCGCGCCGAGCGGCGTGGCCTTGGAAGCCTGCCCGCCCGTGTTCGAGTAGACCTCCGTGTCGAGGACGAGAATGTTAACGTTTGCGCCGGAGGCGATAACGTGGTCGAGGCCACCGAAGCCGATGTCGTAAGCCCAGCCGTCGCCGCCGACGATCCAGACAGTCTTTCGCGCCAGCGCGTCCGCGACCGAGAGCAGGTCGCGCGCCTCCGTCTCAAAGCTGTCTTTGAGTTTCGCCTTGAGCGCGGCGACGAGTTCGCGTTGCGCGTTGATGCCGCTGTCGGTTGTTTGATCGGTGTCGAGCAGGCCGGAGGCCAAAGCGTCGCCGATGACGGGGCGGAGTCTCCCGATCAACTCGCGCGCGTAAAGTCTCTGGTGGTCGAGCGCCATCCTCATCCCCAGACCGAACTCGGCGTTGTCCTCGAAGAGCGAGTTCGACCATGCGGGGCCGCGCCCCTCTCGGTTAATGGTGTATGGCGTGGTGGGGAGATTACCGCCGTAGATCGAGGAGCATCCGGTCGCGTTGGCGATCACAGCGCGGTCGCCGAAGAGGCGCGTCAGCAGTGTGATGTAAGGCGTCTCGCCGCAACCCGCGCACGCGCCGGAGAACTCGAAGAGTGGTTGCAGAAGCTGGACGTTCTTCACGTTATCAAACTTCATGTCGCCGTTACGGTATGTGTCGGGGAGCGTGAGGAAGAAGTCCCAGTTGGCGCGCCCGCGTTCGCGTAGTGGAAGCTGAGGGTGCATGTTGAGAGCTTTGCGCGCGGGCGTGGCCTTGTCCTTCGCCGGACAGACCTCGACGCAGAGGCGACAGCCCGTACAGTCTTCGACCGCCACCTGAATCGTGTAACGCTTGTCTGTCAACTCGCGAAACTTCGCCGGGATGTGCTTGAAGCCTTCGGGCGCGCCGTCGAGGTCGGTTTCGTCAAACGCCTTGGCGCGAATCGTCGCGTGCGGACAGACCAGCATGCACTTGCCGCACTCGATGCACAGGTCAGGCTCCCACACGGGCACTTCGAGCGCGATGTTGCGCTTCTCCCATTGAGCGGTCGCGACCGGGTAAGTGCCGTCGGCGGGCAGCGCGCTCACGGGAAGCGCGTCGCCGCGCCCGGCGAGGATTTCGGCGGTGACGTTCTGCACGAACGTCGGTGCGAGCACGGGGACGGCGGGCGGGCGTTCGAGCTTGGCCGTAGCTTCGGCGGGAACTCGAACCTCGTGCAAGTGCGCGAGGGCGGCGTCCACGGCGGCGAAGTTTTGCCGCACTACGGCCTCGCCGCGCTTCCCGTATGTCTTTTGGATAGATTCCTTAATCTTCGCGATAGCTTCAACGGGCGGCAGCACGTCGCTCAGTTGGAAGAAGCAGGTCTGCATGATCGTGTTGATGCGCGAACCCATGCCGTTCGCCTTCGCCACGTCGTAGGCGTTGATCGCGTAGAACTTGATTCGCTTGCGGATGATCTCTTCCTGGAGCGTGCGCGGAAGGTTGTCCCAGGTCTCGTCCACGACGAACGGGCTGTTGAGGAGAAAGGTCGCGCCTTCGCCTGCCGCCGCGAGCACGTCGTAGCGTGTGACGAAGTTGAACTGGTGGACGGCGACGAAGTTGGCGCGCTGGATGAGGTAGGTGCTGCGGATGGGCCTGAGGCCGAAGCGCAGGTGCGAGACGGTCATCGCGCCTGACTTCTTGGAGTCGTAGACGAAGTAGCCTTGCGCGAAGTTCGAGGTCTCCTCGCCGATGATCTTGATGGTGTTTTTGTTCGCGCCGACGGTGCCGTCCGCGCCGAGTCCCCAGAAGAGTGCGCGCACCTCGTCCGACGCTTCGGTCGTGAAGCCGGGGTCGAAGTCGAGGCTCGTGTTGGTCACGTCGTCGCGGATGCCGATAGTAAAGTGGTTCTTCGGGGTCGGCTTCTTCAACTCGTCGAAGACCGCTTTAACCATCGCGGGCGTGAATTCTTTGGAGGCAAGGCCATAGCGCCCACCGGTGACGCGCGGCATCGTCTTGATGAAAGGCGACTCGCCCCTCATCAAACTCTCGCCGATGGCGGTGAGCACGTCCTGATAAAGTGGCTCACCCATCGCTCCCGGCTCTTTCGTGCGGTCGAGCACGGAGATGGCTGCGGCTGTCTTTGGGATCGCCGCGAGCAGATGGGCCGGAGAGAAGGGCCGGTAGAGTCGGACGGTGACGAGGCCCACACGCTCGCCGCGTGCGACGAGCGCATCCACCGTCTCTTTGACCGTCTCGCAGGCCGAACCCATCAACACGATGACGCGCTCGGCCTGCGGATGACCGTAGTAATCGAAGAGACGATACTGGCGTCCCGTCAGGTCTGCGAACTTGTCAAAAGTTTCCTGCACGATTGCGGGCGTAGCGTTGTAGAAAGGGTTCGATGCCTCGCGAGACTGGAAGAAGACATCCGGGTTCTGCGCGGTGCCGCGCATGACTGGACGGTCGGGCGTGAGTGCTCGCTTGCGGTGCGCGCGCACCGTGTCGGCATCAATCATCGCGCGCATGTCTTCGTCTGTCAGTTGCTCGATCTTCATCAGCTCGTGCGAGGTACGGAAGCCGTCGAAGATGTGTAGGAAGGGGACGCGGGATTTGAGGGTCGCAGTCTGAGAGATGAGCGCGAAGTCCATCGTCTCCTGCACGGAGTTGGCAAAGAGCATCGCCCAACCGCAGGAGCGCGCCGCCATCACGTCCGAGTGGTCGCCGAAGATCGAGAGTGCGTGCGTAGCGACGGAGCGCGCGGCGATGTGGAAGACGGTGGAGGTCTGCTCGCCCGCGATCTTGAACATATTCGGGATCATGAGGAGCAAGCCCTGACTGGCCGTAAACGTGGTCGTCAGACTACCGGTCTGGAGCGTGCCGTGAACCGCGCCTGCCGCTCCGCCCTCTGACTGCATCTCGCGAACCGCAGGGATGACGCCCCAGATGTTTTGACGGCCTTCCGCGGCCCATGCGTCCGAGTTCTCGCCCATGTTCGAGGAGGGCGTGATCGGGTAGATGGCGATGACCTCGTTGGTCTTGTAGGCGATGTAAGAGGCCGCCTCGTTGCCGTCAATCGTGATCTGCTTGCGTTGCATCGTGTGTAAACTCACCCGGAGGGGAATTTGGTTTTTGCGAATTCTTATTCTGTCGAAGGTCGCCGCCTGACCCAGACGCTCCTCGTTAGAGGGCGTGGACTTTTCTACTCGCGGACGGCAGCCGCTGTGTAATCCCGTGCTGCCACCTCAACCTGACAACGCCCTAACGGTCACATTTCCCTGATCTCAATGAGACGCTTCAAGGCGTTCCGATGCAGAATCACGCTGGCTACGACTGCTACCAACCCAGCGATGCCTGCCACTGTCCCCATCATCGCCCCGAAAATCGATACTCTCTTATTATTTGTGCTTCTGTTGTTTCTCATGTTTCTCATCTCCTTGAAAGGTGGCCGGGAAGTCGGCTTGTCTTAAATAGTATGGGCAAGGCACGTGCCGCCGCTAGTGGAAAGCAATAACGCCGCAGCGCAAGATAAGAAGACCGCCATTTGTTTGTGCTTATTAGCCCTGAGGCCAGTTAGTGGTGGATTACCTTCCGCTAGACTGCGGCTTTTCGCGCTGCCGGTGGTGAACTTTTCGCAGTAGCACCCTATGAATTATCAGCACCACCGCCGCGTCATGCCGAAACCATCAGGCACGCCTATTGCACTCTTCGGAAACCGCGAGGGGTCGGCAGATATATGCGGTGTGTCCCACATCTGTCTCGGCCTCAACTTAATCATGAACAGATGGAGGAGGTAACGCATGAATATCAGAAAGAGTCTGACGAATGTGTTGGCGTTAGTCGTCGGATTGATATTCCTTGCCGTTTGAGCCGCCCCGTTTTGCTTACCAGCCATTAGATTCTCATTGTTTAGAATTAAACCTTATATGTGTGGAAAAGCACGGACAGCAGATTCTTTCGTGTGATATACAACCGCGGACTGTGGCGCAAGTTCATGGGCGCTTTCTAAAACAGCATGGGCGCTTTTAAAACGGAGAGCGGGAACAGATGCGGGCTAGTCTGCCGCAGACAATGTCGTAGCGGATAAGAAGCAAGGAACGGACTTTTATGAAAAAGCTCTGGCTGGTTTTTATCGCAATCTTTATCTTTTCGTTTACGGTATTGGGCTGGGTCGGCACGGAGATTTTCCGACAGGCCCCGCCGATTCCGCGCGAAGTCGTGACAACTGATGGGCAAGTTCTGATTCCTGCGGAAGAGATTTCCAACGGGCAAAATGTCTGGCAGGCGATGGGCGGGATGGAGAGCGGCTCGATTTGGGGACACGGCTCTTACGTTGCGCCAGATTGGTCTGCGGATTACCTGCATCGCGAAGCGGTCTTCATCTTGAATGAATGGTCGCAGAAGGATTTTTCAAACGACTATGACCATCTGTCGTCGGAACAAAAAGCTGCCTTGCGTCAACGTCTGCAAGACACGATACGAAAAAACAACTATACGGAAGCAACCGGTCAGCTCACTATCGAACCGGTTCGTGCCCGCGCCTTTGAAGATAATCTCAAACACTACACCGATATTTTCACCAACGGCAGAACCGCCTACGCGATTCAACGCAACGCACAAGCTGACCCCGCCAAACTTCGCCAGCTGAACTCCTTTTTCTTTTGGACTTCGTGGGCTTCGGCAACCAATCGTCCGAACAATACAATTTCCTACACCAGTAATTTTCCCTCCGAGCCGCTTGTCGGCAACGTGCCGACCAGTAGTGCCGTTGTCTGGACGGGCGTCAGCATCATCATGCTGTTGGCGGGCATCGGCTGGTTGGTTTGGTATTACGCCTCGCACCAGACGGAGATGGTTTCGGACGAAGTGCCGGATGGTGATCCGCTCATCGGCGCGCAGATTTCGCCTTCGCAAAAAGCCACGGTCAAATACTTTCTCGTCGTCACGCTGCTCTTCCTTTTGCAAATCGTGATGGGCATGCTGACGGCGCACTACGGTGTTGAGGGCAGGGGCTTTTACGGAATTCCGCTGGCCGACTATCTGCCGTATGTAGTCACGCGCACGTGGCATACACAGCTTGGGATTTTCTGGATCGCGACGGCGTGGCTGGCCGCCGGACTTTTCATCGCGCCGTTTATCTGCGGCTACGAACCGAAGCGTCAAAAGCTGGGCGTGGATGTGCTCTTCGGCGCGCTACTGATCGTGGTCTTAGGTTCGATGGCCGGGCAATGGCTGTCGGTCATGCACATGCTGCCCGGTGGCCTGTGGTTCTGGTTCGGACATCAAGGTTATGAATATGTTGACTTAGGCAGAGTCTGGCAAGCGGCACTTTTTGTCGGGTTGCTCTTATGGCTTTTCCTGATTGCGCGCACGGCTATCCCTGCGCTCAGGCAAAAAGGCACAGCGAAGTCTCTGATAACTCTCTACTTTTTATCAACGGCGGGAATCGCTCTGTTCTACAGTCCGGGACTTTTTTGGGGCATGCGCTCGCATCTTTCAGTCGTCGAGTATTGGCGCTGGTGGGTCGTGCATCTGTGGGTCGAAGGGTACTTCGAGGTTTTTGCGACGGTCGTCATTGCGTTCCTGTTCGCCAAGCTGCGCGTCATCCGTGCCGAGAGCGCCGCGCAGGCCGCACTGCTTTCAGGTGCAATCTATTTAAGCGGCGGCATTATCGGGACGCTGCATCACCTGTATTTTGCCGGAACGCCAACCGTGGCGCTTGCCTTCGGTTCGGTGTTTAGCGCGCTTGAGATAGTTCCGCTGCTGCTGGTCGGACACGAAGCGGTGGCAAACATTCGCCGCTCTAAAGCAAGGCCGTGGCTCAGACAGTATAAGTGGGTCGTCTATTTCTTTGTCGCGGTCGCGTTCTGGAATCTGGTCGGCGCAGGGATATTCGGATTCATGATTAATCCGCCCATCGCGCTTTATTACATGCAGGGTTTGAACACGACGGCGGTGCACGCGCACGGCGCGCTTTACGGCGTTTACGGCACGCTCGGACTTGGACTGATGCTGTTTTGTCTGCGGGCAATGAAGCCGGAACTCAAGTGGAAGGAGCGACCGATCTGGTTTGCATTCTGGGCCATCAATATCGGTTTGATGTTGGAGATCGTGTTGAGCCTTCTGCCGGTTGGTTTGATGCAGACGTACCAATCGGTTTCCGTCGGCTACTGGTCGGCGCGCAGTTCCGAGTTCATGCAGACAGACCTGATGCAGACCTTGCGCTGGCTGCGCATGATCGGCGATACCGTTTTCGCCCTCGGCGCAATCGCGTTCGTCTATTTCGCACTCAACTTAATGTGGCAACGTCCTGAGAAAAACGTGGCTCCCGATCCGGCGATAAAAGCACCAACCATTCCCCTGGCGGTAGAAGTAGTCTAGACAAGCGATGGGCGAACATAACATCGAGCAGAGCGTGGATGATCGACAGGTGCGTGCATTCACGAAGGCGCTGCTAAACGACCTCGGCGCGCTTGAGCAGATGCTCGACACGGGCCGGATCGAGAGCGGCGTGCGTCGCATCGGCGCGGAGCAGGAGATGTTCCTCGTCGATTCCCAGTTCCGCCCCGCGCCTGTCGCCGTCGAGATTATCGAGCGAGTAAAAGACTCGCGCATCACCACCGAGATCGCGCGCTTCAACCTCGAAGCCAACCTCACGCCGCGACTGTTTGAACGAGATTGCTTCCGCCGGATGGAAGAGGAAATCAAGGGCGTCATCGGGCTGGTGCGCGAGGGGGCGCGCGCCTGCGGCGCGGACGTGTTGCTCGCCGGGATTCTGCCGACGCTGCAAAGGTCTGACCTCCAGTTGAGCAGCATCACGCCCAGCCCGCGCTACTTGCAACTGAATGATGCCGTCATGCGCCTGCGCGGCGGCGCAATCTCGGTGCACATCAAGGGACTAGAAGAGGTGACCGTCTCCTCCGACAACATCATGATGCTCGCGAGCAATACGAGCTTTCAGGTTCACCTACAGGTCGGCCCTGAGGAGTTCGTGCCGCTCTATAACATGGCGCAGGCCGTTACCGCGCCGGTGCTCGCGGCGGCGGTCAACTCGCCGCTCTGGCTCGGCAATCGCCTGTGGCAGGAGACGCGGATCGCGCTGTTCCAGCACTCGGCGGACGCGCGGTCGCGGCCCGAGCAGGCGCGCGGCTTCCCGACGCGCGTCGGCTTCGGCGAACGTTGGCTGGAGGGGTCGGTTATCGAACTCTTCCGCGAAGACATCGCGCGCTTCCGACCCGTCATGACGACCGAAGTGGACGAAGACCCGCTGGAAGTGCTCGCGCGTGGGGGCATGCCCCGCCTCGATGCGCTGTGCCTGCACAACGGCACGGTCTGGTGGTGGAATCGTCCCTGCTACGGCGTGAGTGAAGGCAAGGCGCATCTGCGAATCGAGAACCGTGTGCTCCCATCGGGGCCGACCACGCTCGACGAGATGGCAAACGCCGCCTTCTTCACGGGGCTGATGTCGGCGCTCCCCGGCGAGTACGGTGCGATAGATGAGCGGATGACGTTTGACGACGCTCGGTCAAACTTCTGGGCCGCAGCGCGACACGGCCTGAAGGCGCAGTTCACATGGATTGACGGGCGGAGCTACACCTCCGTCGCTCTCATCCTCGAACACCTCCTGCCGCTCGCCCGCGCCGGACTTAAAGCACAGAAGATTGACGCGGCGGACATCGATCTCTATCTCGGCACGCTCGAAGAGCGCGTCCGCACGGGGCAGACCGGCGCGCAGTGGACGCTCTCCTCGCTCGCAGGGATGGAGAAGAAGGGGAAGCCCGACATGCGCCACCGCACGTTGGCCGCCGCCATGCACGAACTACAGCAGACGGGCGAACCCGTGCATCGCTGGCCTATCATCGAGCAGAGCGAGTCGGAAGAATGGTCTGAGAGTTACCGGACGGTCGGGCAGTTCATGACGACCGATTTATTCACCATGCGACCCGACGAGTTGGTTGACCTCGCCGCGAGCGTGATGGACTGGCGGCACATCCGCCACGTGCCGGTCGAAGACGAACAGGGACGACTGGTCGGGCTGCTCTCGCACAGGACTCTCTTGCGCCTTCTGGCGCGGGGCCTACACGACGGCGAGCCAATCGCAATTCGCGAGATCATGAAGGCCGATCCCGTCACGGTCGCGCCCTCGACGCCGACGCTCGAAGCCATTCGATTGATGCGTACGCACAAGGTCGGCTGTCTCCCCGTCGTCGAGGACGGGGCGCTCGTCGGCATCGTCACGGCGCAGGATTTTCTCGTCGCCTCGGCCCGACTCTTCGAGCAACATCTGACCATGCCCGTCCAGGACGCAGTCTCGCAGGCGGCCCCGTCAGACGCTACCTGCTCGGTCAAGGTCATGGGGTGATGCGAAAGGCCGTGACCAACTAGTCAGAATTTACGTCTGACGATTTACGGAGCGTGAAACTTAAAATGGCGAACATTCTCATCTTGGGCGGGGGCTTCGGGGGCGTGGTCGCCGCCGAGCAACTGGCGAAGACGCTCTCGACCGAGCACCAGATCACGGTCGTCTCGCGCAGTCGCCGCTTCACATTCTACCCCGCGCTCGTGCGGCTTGCTTTCGGCAAGTGCGAAGCGGAGGACATCTCCTACGATCTGCGCGATGCGATGCTCGACCATCGCGTCCGCTTCATCGAGGCCGAGGTCGCGCACGTTGATCCGCCCGCCCGCAAGGTCTCACTCCATGGTGGCGACATTGATGGTGACATCAAATACGACTATCTCGTCTACGCGCTCGGACGGCGGCTCGCCACCGAGCAGGTGAAGGGCTTCTTCGAGCACGCGCATCATCTCCTCGGCGTCAAAGCGGCGCTGAAGTTCGGCGAGGCCGCGCGCGACTTCCGCAAAGGACACGCCGTCATCGGCTCGTGCCCCGGAGCGCGCCTGGACGTTCCCGTCTACGAGACGGCCTTCGCCCTCGCGCGCCAACTCGAAGAGCGGGGCGACACCGCACGCATCACCATCCTCAGCCCCGACTATCCGAGCGAGCAGCCCGGCGGAGCAGACCTCGCGCGTGCCCTTCAGTCTGCGCGCCAAACCCACCGTATCGAGTTCCTCGCGAACTTCCCTATCGTCGAAGTGACAAACGAAGCCATCGTTTCAAGCGATAGGCGTGAACTCAAGTACGATCTGTTGATGCTCGTTCCGCCGTTCGAGGGGACGAGTGCGCTCTCCGGTACGGGACTGACGGATGATAAGGGCTACGTCCGCGTTGACCACACGATGCGCGTGCTCGGCGCAGAGAGGATGTACGCCGTCGGCGACGCCGTCTACTTTTCCGGGCCGAAGATGGGACACATGGCAGTTCATCAGGCCGAGGTGGCCGCCGAAAATCTCGCCGCCGAGATCGAGGGCCGCGAACCTTCCGCGCACTACAACCACGAGATGACGCTGGTCGTAGACGAAGGTGGCAAGGACACCCTCTACCTGCACAAAGGTCTCTGGGAACAGGGCGACAAGAAAATCGGGCGCGGTCGCTTCTGGGGCTGGGCCAAACGCGCCCACGAGAAATATTTTCAGGCTCAACACTCTTAGGAGGTGATAAGTGATGAGTGATAAGTGATGAGAAAGAGCTTCTGTCCTTTCTTATCACTCATCACTTATCACGGATTTCAAAAATGCTGGAAATCAAAGACATGTCGCAGGGCGAGATGGTTGCGCTGCTGCTGCGTGGGAAGCTGGGGCACCTCGGTTGCTCGCACGACGGCCACCCCTACGTCGTCCCGATGAACTACGCCTACGACGGCGAGTGCCTCTTCTTCTTCACTACTGAAGGGACGAAAACCGCGTTCATCGCCGCCAATCACGAAGTCTGCTTCCAGGTCGAGGAGATTACTAGCGCGCTCCGCTGGATAAGCGTGATGGTGTTTGGCCTCGCCGAGCGCGTCGCGAAGACCGAAGAGACGGAGCGCGCCATGCAACTGATCACCGCGCGCAATCCTACGCTCACGCCCGCGCTTAATGAGACGAAGATCGGGGCGTGGAAGCGATTCAACAACGTCGTCATTTACCGCGTGCTCCCGCATTCGATCTGCGGGCGCAAGACCGCCTGAGCACGACGATTGACTTCAATCTATTCTCCTTCCTATCACTCCCTTTTGTTTCGACTCTCCGCGCGGCTCCCCTCTCAGAAGCCGTAACTATTATCCTTATGACATCGGATGCAGTTCGTGAAGATTTCTATCCCGAACGCACGCCTGTCGTTGTGACAGGTCGCGCAGGACAGCGCACGCGCCGTCGAGTGGTGCATGAGCGGCTGCGGGGAGACGACCTGTCGGCCCTGTGCCTCGCCCGCGCTCACCCTGTGGCAACTCGTGCAGGTGAGTCCACGGCGCGCGTGTGCCGCGTGACTGAAGCCGACCCGGAAGGCGTTGGCCGTCTCGGGAGTCCGCCGCAGAGTGCCGATCTGATGGCACGTCGAGCACGACGAGATGTCGCGCCCCGAAGGCGCTTGCGCCCGCGCCGTGTGGCACTGGAAACAGGTCGCATGTGCACCCGCGCTTCTTGGTATCGACTGTGCCACTCCGACGCGCGCTGGCCGATGGCAAGTCACGCAACTGGCCGCGGCGGCTCCGCGCGTGTGCAGCGCATGGTCGAATCTCATCTGGAAACTCCGAAGAGGCGGGAACGCTTTAAGACTCCCGCCGGTCGGCCCCTCGTGGCAGATCGTGCAGAGCGGAGCCTGCGCGCTCTGGAACTCCGGCACGTGACATGCCGAGCAAGGGACGTGTCCGGGGAGCCTTGGGCGCGGCGAGTTGTCCTCCCGCTTGTGGCAGAGCAGGCACGGCAGTCGCGCGTGGTTCGGGTTCGTGTGCAGGAATTCGGACAAGCCCTGGCTCGGCCCTTGTTCCTGCGCCGCGGATGAAGGCTCGGAGTCTTCCAGTTCCGGTCTCGCCCCCTCAACACTACTGCGCGCCCCGCGTGCGCCCGGCAGGTAAACGAGCGCGAAGACGAAGCACCCGACCGCTAGCAAGGCCAGTTGCGCGAGCGTCCGCCGCCGCCTTTTCTTTGTCTCCAACGGAATCATCTTCCTTATCCCCGTCCTACTTCGGGGCCGCCGCCGGAACTTCCTTCAGGTGTGAGGCCGGAATCGACTCGCGGCCAAAGGTCACATGACACTTCGCGCATTGGAATGTGGTTGAGGCCAGCTTCTTCTTGACCTCATCTTCGAGCGCGCCGCCTTCGGTGTGGCAGGGCGAGCAGCTCGCGACCTGCACCTTCAGCGTCCGTTCATCGAGCGTGTTCATCGTTGCCACCTGATGACAGGTCGTGCAGGCCTGGTCGGGGTGCATGCCGCCTTCGTGCCGGAACGTGCCCGCGGACTCGCGCCTGCGCCAGTCGCGCAGCATCACTTCGTCCCGGACGCCCATCGTGCGCGCGAGTGCCGGAAGGAAGTCAACGTGTGTGGGCAAGGTCGAGCGGTTGGCCGGGAGCTTGTGACAGGCGTTGCAGTTGTTGGCTAAAGGCTCTATCCCGCTCTCCTGCGAATGGCAGGTGAAGCAGGTCTTGTGTGTCATGGGCAAGGTCTTAAACGTGCCCTTCTTCAGCCAGAAAGCCTCTCCCAAATCCTTCGGAGGCTTCGTCGCATACTCCTCGTCCGTCTTGCCCTGCGGCTGATAGGTCTGGTGGCAGACCGAGCAATTCTTCGGGTCGCTCTCCTGTGGCACGGTTGGCAACTGGAGACTGGCGCGGACATAGAGAGAGCCGGAACCGCTGCCCTCCCTCAAAGAACTCACGACCTCAAGGTGCTTGTCGTGCGGGAAGTAGACGCGGAAGTCGGAGACGAAATTCTGCCCCTTCGGCGTGGCGTAGAAGGATGTGCCGAGGCTCGGGAAGAGGTGGCGCGCGGTGTTGCGCGGCGTTACCCCGGAGTGGCAGTTCGAGCAGATGGCGGGCCTCGGCCCCTCGAAGAACTGTGCCTTGTGGCAGCCGATGCAGGAGGCGTGCTGCGGATACTGTGTCACGTCCGGGAAGGCTTCGTCGCCTTGACGAACTTCCTTCCAGTTCGGCGAGGGGAACTTGTGACATGAGTCGCATGCCTGCATGTGCTGCGGCGTGTCGTGCGAGAAACTGGAATAGTGTTGCTTGGCGGGGCGGGAGGAGAGCGTCCGACGCCCCTGCGCTCTGCTTCGCACCTGTGCAGCCGCGCCATCGTCTGAGCGCCAACTCACCACTGCGGCGAGCACCAGGAGCGCGAAGGTTAAAACGACGAGCGCGCGGAAGCCTCCACGTGACGTGTTCTTAACGAACCGCATCGGCAGCCTCCAAGGCCCAGTTCTTCCCCGCGTGGCAGTCGATACACTTGAACTGGGAGAGGTCGCCGAGGTTGACCGGATGTTGGAAGGCGCGCGTGTGCTTGTGGCAGGCCGTGCAGCTCATCCCCGAGAGGTCGCCGAGGTTGACCGGGTGGCGGAACTTGCCATCCTCGACCTCGATCTTCCGTCCGCCCTCGGTCTGGTCGAGTACCGTGTGGCAGATGTTGCACTCGTTGCGGATACTGTGGCCGTCGTCGCTTTTGTGCTGGCCGTCGTGACAACGGAAGCAGCCCTGGTAGTAGAAGTGGCTGATGTTGTCGGGGTGCGACTTCCAGTCCGTCTTCATCTCTGGGAAGAAGTAGGTCTGGTAGATGCGCTGCACCTCAACGACGGCTCCGCGGAGCAAGTCTCCCTTCTGCGCATAAACTTCAGGGTAGTTCTGGCGGTAGAAGCCTTCAAGCCCCGAGGCTATCGCGGCCACGGCCTCGTCATTCGTCGAGTAGTTCGCGGACAGAACCTCCACCGCCTGCCGCTTGATGAAGGGGAGCGACTGGTCGATCTTGCCCGCTGTGAGCGAGTCGTTGACGGCCCGGTCGGGCGGGACGTAGACGTGAGTCGGCCTGTTATGACAGTCCACGCAGTCCATCCGTCGCGCTTCTTTCGACGCTATCTGCTCCGGCGTCAGGCGCGCGCCGTCCAGATGGAACTCACGCACCGTCCCGTCGCGACTCTTCATCCGCACCCATGCGATTACCTGTCGCTGCTCGTCCATCGAGACGTAGGTGATCTCGTTGGCGATGTTCATGTGCCAGTGGATGCCTGAGACTTGCCCCGTGGCCGGGTCGCCGCCGCCGGTGTTGATGAGCATACGCGTCTGGCGCAGCGTGTTCCCCTCGTCGTAGGCGTAACGGTTAAAGACTTTCAACTGCTGGCCGTAGAACTTGGCAGGCCAGTGGCACTGCGAGCAGGTCTCATCTGCCGGGCGCATGTTATGCACGGGACTCTTGATGGGGCGCGGGTACTTGTTGAAGACGACCGAGTAGAGTTGATAAGCGCCCGTAAGCTTGGAGCGGACGTACCAGCCGGGCCCTGACCCGACGTGGCACTCGACGCAGCGCACGCGAGCGTGCGAGCTTGCCAGGTAGGCTGTAAGCTCCGGCTTCATCACCGTGTGGCAGGTCTGGCCGCAGAAGGCGACCGATTCGGTGTGCTCGAAGGCGCGGTAACTGCCGAAGGCGCTCATGAAGAGGAAGATGAACGTGAGCAGGAGGAGGATGACGAAGGAGCGCCTCCGTCGCGGGTCGTTCAGGTCGAGGATGGGGAAGCGCCCGATCTCCTCGGGCTTGAGACGCCGGCGGCGGCGTCTCTCCCAGAGCATCCCCGTGGGGATGACGAGCAGTCCGAAGATCATCACCGATGGGAAGAGAACGTATGTGAAGATGCCGACGTAAGGGTTGTGGCGTCCCTCGTTGCTCGTGAATTCG
>JAVRON010000054.1:0-53028 GCA_032162705.1 Acidobacteriota bacterium | reverse complement strand
CACCGCCTCGATGCGTGTCTTCTCTTTCATCGTCAATAGCATTCCTTTCTTCTGCCACAAGGCAGGTGAAAGCTACTGACAAAATCGCGGTGGAGTTAACGCTGTCAGAATCGCGGTGGATAGACACGCGCCTCTTTTTTATTGACAATATCCCCGTCCGAGCATATCTTTTCTGCGTTTTACTCATCTTCGCACCGCTCTCAGGCGAGGACTCCATTGCCGTCGACCTCACGCAACCCCTGTTCAGCTCGAAGGCCAACCTGCTTGATGCTTAAACATCCGGAGCGGGGGCGAGCTTCAACATGCGAGGACATCCTATGACCAGTGCCCCCACCGCGCCGTTAAATTTTTGGGACAACAAGTTCTGGCATCACCGTGTCCACCAAAGACTAGGAGAGACCCTACATTACTACCTAGTCCGAGTTCGCCCTCTTGACTCAGGGGAGGTTCTGGAGAGGCTCGATAAACTTCTGAACGACCATCGACTCGGCGGCATCAGGGTCTTCCCGATCTTCGGCTCCTATGACTTCATCATTCGAGCGTGGCTTCACCCGTTAGTGGTCACGAACTTCCGCGCCTGGCTTGAAGCGAGCTTGGCTCAAGTCGGAAGCAGCCACAGCGTTCATCCGTTCTCAGTGGAACAGATAGAGAAACGTTGGCACGGCATAACTGACGTTGACCGCGACCTGCTGGACAACATCGAGGAGGATACGATACGGGATGTACAGCTCGGGAAAAATCTATCCCTCTTGGAAAAGTTGATGGATGGAAAACTTATACTCACGCGGCGAAAGACTCACAACATAAATTTCTTCATTGCCATCAACGTCGAGGAAGGGGCGGATTTGATTCACGACGGGGTGGTGGCTGGAATTAAGAATTATCTGATTGAGAATCCCGGCGTCATGAATGTCTCCATTTACAGAGGATACGGATTTTGCCAACTCCTCGTAAAAGCTGAGGTCGAAGGCTACCTTAATATCGCGCCACTGCCGAACTGGATTGGGCAGGCTTTCAAACCCTTCAGAGCCCATACGGAGACCTATCTGGCTCACGGTCCTGCTGCAGTGGGCAGTGAAGCTATCCATGACGCGACCTTCCTCGCGTTAAGGGGGCGTGACCTCTTCGTCCAAGCCGTCATCCCCGAGCTTTATGATCTGCATAGCGACAAAAGGGTGCCGGTCGAGCGCCTTTTGAGCGAAGACGCCCATAAGTATCCGTTAACGCAGAAAGACAAGAAGATTCTGCACGAGTATTTACTGGCTTATCTTCAGGGCGAGCAGACGGAGATGGCTAAGACCTTGTTCACGATTTTCTTCGAGCTTGAGGGATATCTCAGGAAACATAATAAGGAGTTCGTCACTCGCCTTACGCAGGCACCTTTCAAGGAGATATATCAGAAGGTTCACATCGAAGAAGCCAACTGGGATCGTCCGACGCTCAAAGACCTTCTACACATCTACTCCCAAACCATCAAACAGACCGATCACACAGGTCAAAATACAATCTTGGTTGGGGGCTGGGAAGACCTCGCCGTGCTGAGGAACGATATCGCACACGCGAAAGTTGAAATATTACCTAACTGGGACAGCCTCATCAAAAGGCTCATCCCCTTCTTACCCCGCATACGTCATTTGCTACAGCTTATTGAAGCAGTTACGGAAAAGCCATACACCGGAGTTTAGGGCATGTGGATTGCAAATCATTTTATGGAGATGCATTCAGGTGCTTGCGCGGATTATGGTTTGGTGTAAAATGCGACACAAATTTTTAAGGAACAAGTCAGGGGACGGGGAACGTAAACAGCATAATCTGCGCTGAGGTGTGTAGATTGGGGACTGGTTAATAGAGAGGAGGCCAAAGCTTTATGAAGGACTCTGCAAAAGACAAGAAAAAATCCGCCACGGTGATCTATGACCGGCGTCAGAATGCCGGTGTGGAACCCTTACATCAGCCTTCCCCCGCCATCACCACACTGGTTCGTATCACTAAGCAGTTGCAGGAAGAGATATGGATCAGAGAGTGGGAAACTAAAAATACTCGACGCTCTTCGACATAGAGCAACCCTACCTGCCTCCGACAGGGTTACATCCTACCATCTTCCGTATACCCTCCGCGGAGATGTAGCCTTGTGTGTCTCTGAAGCAACTCATGCAGCGCTCGGCAAAGGCTCTCGCATCAGCGATATGACCCCCGTTTGAGCCATCAAGCTCACATCCCTGCTTACCAAAACCGGCCCGGGCTGTTATTATCTGGGCATTCCAAGGTTCCCCCGCAACAGTACGGAAATTTTTTGATGAGGAGTCATCGGCTATGAAATCTCTGAGGTTTCGCTGTGTCGTCAGTCTGTCCGTTTTCGCCGCCGTGTTGGTGCTCGTCTGCACGGCGGGCCCTGCGGCGCTCAGCCAGAAGGGCGTTGAGAAGTCGAAGCCGCAGGCGGGCGCGAAGGCCGCGAAGGCCGAGTCCATTCCGGGGTTCGACCTTGCGAGCCTTGACCGCAGCGCGTCGGCCTGCCAGGACTTCAACCAGTTCGCCAACGGCGGCTGGACGGCCGCGAACGCCATCCCTCCGGCCTATTCGCGCTGGGGAAGATTCGAGCAGCTCGCCGAGCAGAACAACGAACAACTACATACTATTCTCGACTCGCTGACGGCGAAGAAGAATCTCAAGGCGGGGAGCAACGAGCAGAAGATTGCAGACTACTACGCGTCCTGCATGGACGAGTCGAGGATCGAGTCGGAGGGCGCGAAGCCGCTTGAGCCGGAGCTGACGCGCATCGCTCAGATCAAAGACCTCGGCGGCGTCGAAGAAGAGGTCGCGCGCTTCCACGCGCACCGCATCCCGGCCGTCTTCGGCTTCGGCGCGACGCAGGACTACAAGGACTCGCAGACGATCATCGCGCAGGCCACGCAGGGCGGCCTCGGTCTTCCCGACCGCGACTACTACACGAAGGACGACGCCAAATCGAAGGAGACGCGTGACGAGTACGTCAAGCACGTCGCGCGCACCTTTGAGCTTGTGGGCGATGATGCAGACCGCGCCGCAGCGGAGGCGCGCACCGTGATGAATGTCGAGACGCGTCTGGCCGAGAACTCTCTGACGCGCGTGCAGCGACGCAATCCCGAAGCCAACTATCACCCGATGACAAAGGCGCAGCTCATCGCGCTGACGCCGCACTTCGACTGGGGTCAATACTTCCGAAACATCAACCTGCCCGAGATCGACAAGATCAACGTCGGCCAGCCCGACTATCTCAAGGCCGCCGACAACCTCCTGACCTCGATCCCGGTCGAGGACTGGAAGAGCTACCTGCGCTGGCATCTCGTCAACGCCGCTTCGAACACGCTCTCGTCGAAGTTCGAGCAGGAGAGCTTCAACTTCAACGGCAAGTACCTGCAAGGCACGCAGGAACAGCTTCCGCGCTGGAAGCGCTGCGTGGCCTCGACCGACCGCGCGCTGGGCGAGGCGCTCGGCCAGTTCTACGTCGAGAAGACATTCACGCCGCAGTCGAAGGCGCACGCGCAGGAGATGGTCAAGAACCTTATCGCCGCGCTGCGTGAAGACCTCCGGACGCTCTCGTGGATGAGCGACGAGACGCGCAAGCGCGCCATCGCCAAGCTCGACGCCTTCGTACGCAAGATCGGCTACCCGGACAAGTGGCGCAGCTACGAGGCGCTGCAAGTGGGCCGCGGCGCTTACTACAACAACGCCGTCTCGACGGGCGAGTTCGATTTCAAGCGCAACCTCGGCAAGATTGGCAAGCCCGTGGACAAGACCGAGTGGGGCATGTCGCCGCCGACGGTCAACGCCTACTACAATCCTTCGATGAACGAGATCGTCTTCCCCGCCGGGATTCTTCAGCCGCCCTTCTACGACCCGAAGGCCGACGATGCCTTCAACTACGGAGGCATCGGCGCGGTCATCGGCCACGAGATGACACACGGCTTCGACGACTCGGGCGCGAAGTTCGACGCCGACGGCAACCTCGTCATGTGGTGGACTGAAGCTGACTTCAAGAAGTTCAACGAGCGCACCGACTGCGTCGTCCATCAGTTCGACTCGTTCGAGGTCGAGCCGGGACTGCATCAGAACGGCAAGCTCGTCGTCGGCGAATCGGTCGCAGACCTCGGCGGGCTGACCGTCGCCTTTGCGGCCTACCAGAAGTCGCTCGAAGGCAAGCCGCGCCCGAAGACCATCGCGGGCTTTACGCCCGAGCAGCGTTTCTTCCTCGGATGGGCGCAGGTCTGGGCGCAGAGCATCCGGCCCGAGGCCGCGCGTCTCCGGAACGCGACAGACCCGCACCCGCTCGGGCGCTTCCGCGTCAACGGCCCGCTCTCGAACATGCCGGCCTTCGCCGAAGCATACCAGTGCAAGCTCGGCGACACGATGATGCGTCCGCCAGACCAGCGCTGCCAGATTTGGTAGGAAGGTCGTTCGGAGCAGAACAGAACCGCGAGCGATAGCAAGCGTGTAGCCTTTATCAGAGAGCTACACGCTTGCTATCGCTCGCGGTTCTGTTCTGTTGCGCCCTGCGCCGCGTGTCTGATTCAAAGCGGCTGTACTGATGCGAAACTAAACACGGGCAGACCGTCGTGCTCAGTATCAGTACACGCGGAAAACTGCTTCGCATCCCTCCCGCTCTACGACTTTTCAAGCATGCCACGTAATAAATCACGTGCTTTTCAACAGTTGCTCGACGATGCGAGGCTCACACGCAGAGTTGGCATGCCCGTTGCCACTGTCGAGCGTGACCAAAAGGGTCTGTAGTCAAACTTAAAACTTCTGAACTTAAAGGGAGGGTTGAAGGATGCTTTGGACGATTCTGGTTATTCTGCTTGTGCTCTGGCTGCTTGGGTTAGTCGCGCACATCGGCGGCGGGCTGATTCACCTTCTGCTTGTTGTCGCGCTCGTCGTCTTCGTGATTAACCTCTTGACGGGACGGCGAACAACCGTCTAGCACGGAAGCCAAAGGCCGTCGGGCGCGAAACTTCTCGCCGAGCAGTTTTCGCCGCGGTACTCTCTCAGGTCAACGCAAACTCTTGCGCTGTGACGGCGCACGTCGAAACAACAGAAGCGGCACTCCTTATATTTCAGGTAGGGAGCGCCGCTTCTCTTTCTCTTGAAACACATGGCTGTTGATGCCAACGCTATGTGTGTGCCTTCAACAATGTGTGCGCCCTGTCATCAGCGGTTAACCGAACTCATCGCCTGCACGGGGTAACGCTCGCCCGCAACCTGCTCGCCGCGTAGAACCTCTTCGATGCGCGCGAGGTCTTCCGCAGATAGCTCAACCGCAACCGCGCCCGCGTTCTCTTCGAGGTACGTGCGACGCTTCGTCCCCGGTATGGGCACGATGTCTCGACCCTGCGCCAGCACCCACGCGAGCGCAAGCTGAGAAGGCTGACAACCCTTCTCGGCGGCGATCTCGCGAACGCGCTCGACGAGACGCATGTTGTGTTGGAAGTTCTCTTCCTGAAAGCGCGGGAACTGTCTCCGACGGTCGTCTTCGGGAAGGTCTTCGGGCTTCTGGAAGTGCCCCGTCAGGAAGCCGCGCCCGAGCGGGCTGTAAGCGACGAACCCTATCCCAAGCTCGCGGCACGTCGGGATAATCTCCGCCTCCACGTCGCGCGTCCACAGAGAGTATTCGCTCTGGAGCGCCGCAATCGCGTGAACCGCGTGAGCACGCCTGACGGTCTGCGCCGAGGCTTCCGAGAGGCCGAGGTGTCGCACCTTCCCTTCTTCGATGAGCCGCGCCATCGCGCCGACCGTCTCCTCGATAGGAACCTGCGGGTCAACTCTGTGCTGGTAGTAAAGGTCTATCACTTCGACCCCGAGCCGACGCAGCGAAGCGTCGCACGCCGAACGAACGTACTCGGGCCGACCGCTGACGCCGAGGAAGCTGCCGTCCTCGCCGCGCACGTTCCCGAACTTCGTCGCCAGTACAACCTGCTCGCGCTTGCCGCTTATCGCGCGCCCGACGAGTTCCTCGTTGCGACCGACGCCGTACATATCAGCCGTGTCGAGAAAGTTAATACCCAGTTCCAGCGCGCGTTGAATCGTCGCAACCGACTCTTCGTCGTCGCGCTGGCCGTAGAATTCCGACATGCCCATGCAGCCCAGCCCCAGCGAAGAGACTTTCAGGCCGCTCTTTCCAAGCTCTCTCTGCTCCATAAATGCCCCCTTTGAAAATCTAACTCGGATTATTGGTTGCAGAGATTATACGTCATTACCGGCCAACCGAAAGCCGTGCGGGCACGCCTTCTCTCAAATCAGTAAGAGGAGTGAGCGAAACACACGAACCCGTGCTTTGCCTGATGAGACACTCTCACGATTTGAATCGTTATGCAGGATTGAGGATTGTTGGGGAGACTAGCGTAAGACTCATATCATTCGTTCGCTTTGGCTTCACACCGAAGCGTTTTCCAGCAAGCGCCTGATTGTGGGAATCAACTCCGACGAGTCCGGCTTGACGAGGTAGGCGTTAGCCCCGGCGAGCATCCCCGCCTTGATGTCGGAGGCGTAGGCATGGCCGGAGAAGATGACGATGGGCGTGCGAGCATCTACGGCACGAATCTGTTTGCACAGCGACAGTCCCGTTGCTCCCCGCAGCCCACCGTCGAGGATGTAGAGGCTGAACCGCTCGCGCTCCATCAACCGGAGAGCGGAGTCCGCGTCGGGCGCGACGACGGCCTCGAAGTCAGAGAAGTCCAGTTTGGTCTTGAGCAATTCACGGGTGTCGTCATCATCTTCGACACAGAGGATGCGATTGACCGGCATGGTAGAGCCTTCTTTCTGATCTGGCAAGGTGTGGTGATAAACCCCTTGAGAAACGCAAAGGCGAGATAATACTCTATGCGCGAGGGGCTGTATATGCGGTAATTCACATATGGATAATTGCCGGGCAAGCCGTCGAATCGTTGGGCAAAAGGGTATGGTCAGGCAAAGTCATGAGCCTGCACGAAAGAGGCAGCATGAAAGAGGCAGCATGAAAGAGGCAGCACGAAATTTCGCCCGCCCCATGTCTCTTCTTCGCGCCGTCTTACATTTTTCCCTTTGTCTTTCTTTCATGTGTTTTGGTCTGATTCCGTAGGCTGACTTTCCCCCTGCTCGTTACACGAATCGGGGGATGAGTTACTATCTCGCCGAAGCAGTTCCCCGTTTTTATGGACAAGAAGAGTGACCGACGAGATTTCATCCGCGCTTCGGGGATGGGCGAATATGTCTTCTGCGCGCGCGCGTGGTGGATGAGGCGCGAGGGGTACACGCCGGGCCGAGGGGGCGAGGCGCGTGCCGCAGGCGTCCGCTGGCACGAAGGACACGGGCGTTCGGTCGAGCGTGCGCGGCGACTGCGCGTCGTCTCTGCTCTGTGCGCCTACCTCGCGCTCGCGCTGGCAGTCTTGCTCCTCCTTGTCTGGTGGCGCGGATGATCTGGCTCGCGCTTCTGCTCTGCCTGCTCATTTTTACGGCGGCTCTCGCGCGTGCCTTTTCGCGGCGCGAGTCGAAGCGTTCGGGACTTCCCACGGGCGCGTTGCTCTACAGCGACACAGGAAGACCCGTCGGACGCATCGCGCCCGCGCAGGTCGGTCGCGGCGGGCAGAAGCAGGAGAGGCCGCTCGTCTCACGTGCGCTCTGGCTTACGGGCAGACCCGACTACCTGATCGAGGCTGAAGGTGGCATCGTCCCTGTCGAGATCAAGTCCACGGCCTGCCCCGCGGGCGGTCGCCCTTACGACTCGCACATCGCGCAGCTCGCGGCCTACTGCCTGCTCGTCGAGGACGTACTTGGAGCGACGGTTCCCTACGGAGTCGTCAAATACCGCGACCGCGAAGTGAGAGTCGGGTACACGCCGGAGCTTAAGGAATATGCGCTCGCACTCATCGAGGAGATGAGCGAGGCGGCGAAAGCGGAAGATGTTCACCGCAGCCACGAAGAACAGCGCCGCTGCGCCGGTTGCTCCCTGCGCGACGTTTGCACCGAGTCGCTGGCATGAGAAGAAGTGATAAGTGATGAGTGATGAGTGATAAGAAAATCCACGTGCTCTTTCTTATCACTCATCACTTATCACTCATCACTTATCACTATGTTCGCCACATGTTTCGATAGAGAGGATTCCGTCAGATGAAACACGCGCTCATCCCTTCCTTTGTCTTCTTCGGCCTGACCCTCGGCCTCCTGCTCGGACACGCACGCGCGCTGGGCGATACAAAGTCTTCAAAGTCTGTGGGCGGTCAGGCGGCATCCGCGACACGTTCAAACGCCGCGGACGTGAGTTCAATCGACGGCATCATTGCCGCCGTCTACGAAGTCATCTCGGGCCCTGCCGGACAGAAGCGCGACTGGGACAGAATGCGCTCGCTCTTCGCACCCGGCGCGCGGCTGATGCCCAACGCGCCCGTCCGCCCGCCCGGCACTGCGCCCGACGCTCCGCTGAACGGCTCCGAAAGTTATGCGACGCAAGCCCTCGACGTTGACGGCTTCATCGCGCGTGCCGGTTCATACTTCGAGGAGCACGGATTCTTCGAGCGCGAAACCGTGCGGCGCGTCGAGACCTTCGGGCACATCGCGCACGTCTGGAGCACGTACGAGAGCCGCCACAAACCCGAAGACCCCGCACCCTTCGCACGCGGCATCAACAGCATCCAGCTCATGAACGACGGAAAGCGCTGGTGGGTCGTTACTATCTTCTGGGAGGCCGAAACGCCGAAGACGCTGATCCCGAAGAAGTATCTCAAGAGCGCCCGTTGACGCGCTTCATTTCCTTATCAGTTGAATGCGCCGCAACTTCGATTCACCGTCGCAGGCGCTGAAGGCGCGGAGGGGGCGCAGAGGATTATAGATTTCAGATTTCAGATTTGAAATTTGAAATTTGAAATTTGAAATTCCTCCGCGTATCCTCAGCGCCTGCGGCGGTGAACAAACCACTCTCTAACTCTCAAGAACGAGTTGAATCACCGCCCGGCGATTTGATTAACCAGCCCGCTCCGGTAAAATCCCGCTTTCACCAAAAGCTTTCAAGGGGCAAGTTTCCGGCATGGCGAACACAAACGTTCTGGCGATACTCGTGGGCGGCGGGCCAGCGCCCGGCATCAACGCCGTCATCTCGGCTGCGGCCATCGAGGCGATCAACGAAGGCTTTCATGTGCTCGGCGTGCAGGACGGCTTCAAGTGGCTCATCCGCGAGGACTCGTCGCACGTCCGCCCCCTCCTCATCGAAGATGTCTCGCGCATACATCTTCAGGGCGGCTCCGTCCTCGGCACAGCCCGCGACAATCCGACCAAATCAGAGAAGGCAACCCGCGCCGTCATCGACACGCTGCGTCGTTTAGGTGTCACGCATCTCGTCACCATCGGCGGCGACGACACGGCGCTCTCTTCGAGCTTCGTCGCCGAACGTTCCGGCCACGAGATCAAGGTCGTTCACGTGCCGAAGACGATTGACAACGACCTGCCGCTCCCGAGCCACATCCCGACCTTCGGCTACCAGACCGCGCGCCACGTCGGCGTCGAGATGGTGCAGAACCTGATGGAGGATGCGCGCTCGACGCGTCGCTGGTATTTCGTTGTCGCGATGGGACGCAAGGCAGGCTTTCTCGCGCTCGGCATCGGCAAGGCCGCGGGCGCGACGCTCACGGTCATCGGCGAAGAGTTCACAGACCGCGAGACCATCGCCTTCTCAGACATCTGCGACATCGTCGAAGGCTCCGTCATCAAGCGCCGAGCGATGGGACGCGAGTACGGCGTCGCCGTTTTGGCCGAGGGACTGATTGAAAAGCTCGACCCGGCGGAGCTGGCCGAATTGCAGGACGTTGAGCGCGACGAGCACGGCCACATACGCTTCGCCGAAGTCGATCTGGCGCGTCGTGTAAAGGTCGAGGTGCAGGGACGCCTGAGCGCACGCGGCCTTCGCGTCACGATCACGAACAAGAACATCGGCTACGAGCTGCGCTGCGCCGACCCCATCCCCTTCGATGCCGCATACTGCCGCGACCTCGGCTACGCGGCCATCCGCTTCCTTCTCTCCGGTGGCAGCGACGCGATGGTCAGCGTGCAGGGTGGACGCATGGTTCCCATCGCCTTCGAGGACATACGCGAGCCAGGCACGGGGCGCACACGCGTCCGCATGGTCAACACCGAGAGTGAAGGCTACCGCGTCGCGCGCGAATACATGATCCGGCTTGAGCCAACTGACTTCGAGGACGCGCCCTGGGTCGAAAAGCTCGCGCTTGCGGGTAACATGACGGCGGACGAATTCCGCAACCGCTTCGGCTACCTGAGCGGTCACGTGCCCGCTTGACGTAAACGGATTCAGTTTCGCACCGCTCGGGTTTTATCGCAGAAGATTCAAAGAGGGATGGACAGGATAAGGAATTAATGATTTCAGATTTCAGATTGTCGATTTGAAATTTCAAATTTCAAATCCTTAATCTCCTATCCTGTCTATCCTGTCCATCCCTGTTAAATTATCTTTCCGAACACCCATGACTATCAAGAAAATCGGCATCCTCGTCGGCGGCGGGCCCGCGCCGGGCACGAACGGCGTCATCAGCGCGGTCGTCATCGAAGCGATCAAGATGGGCTGCACGCCCATCGGGTTTCACGGCGGCTTCGAGTGGCTGGCCGAGCGCTACACGGACGAGCAGCACGAGATGACGATTGAAGAGGTGTCGCGCATACACCTCGACGGCGGAGTCGTCCTCGGCACTTCGCGCACGGACATCTCGCGCGACGAGAAGAGCCTGGAGAACGCGTCTGCCGCGCTCCGCAAGCTCGGCATCGAGGCGCTCGTCACCATCGGCGGCGACGACCTCGTGCGCAGCTCCGCGGCCATCGAGCGCGCCACCGCGGGCGCGATCAAGGTCGCACAGGTTCCCAAGAGCATCGACAACGATTTGTGGCTGCCCCGCGCGGTCTCGACACTCGGGTTCGAGACTGCCCGTCATGTCGGCGTCAAACTCGTCAAGCGTCTGATGGAGGACGCAAAGACGACGGGGCGCTGGTATCTCGGCGTCACGATGGGGCGGCCCACCGGCCACCTCACGCTCGGCATCGGTAAAGCCGCGAGCGCCACCTGCACGATTATCCCCGAAGAGTTCCGGCGCGAACGCGTCTCGCTCTCAGACATCTGTGACGTGGTCGAGGGCACGATCATCAAGCGGCGTGCGATGAACCGCCCGCACGGCGTCGTGCTGCTCGCGGAGGCTCTGGTCGAGCGCTTCGACCCCGCGGAGGTCGCAGAGCTTCAGGACGTTGACCGCGACGCACAGGGCAATATCCGCGTCGCCGAGATCGACCTCGGGCGCAAGGTCAAGAGCGAAGTGCAGGCACGGCTCGAACGTCGCGGTATCAAGGTCACACTCGTCGATAAGACCATCGGCTATGAGCTACGCTGTGCGCCGCCGATACCTTACGACGCCGAGTACGCGCGCGACCTCGGCTACGCGGCCTTCAAACATCTACACGGCGGCGGCTCCGGCACGATGATTACGATTCAGGGCGGCGAGTTCCATCCAGTCCCCTTCGCAGAAGTGATCGACCCCGCGACGGGACGCGGTCGTCAACGCCCCGTAGACGTGGACACAGAGAGCTATCAGGTTGCGCGCGATTACATGGTGAGGATTGGCGAGAAAGATTTTCGAGACGACGAGTGGGTCGCGAAGCTGGCGGAAGCCGCAGGACTTTCGACGGCGGAGTTCGTCACGCGTTTCAACTCATACCCTTGAGCGAAACAATTCGTCTTACACCTTCGGCGCTTCGGCCTACTGCTCACAGAGCGTTCGTCTTTTGCTCGCCGCCTTGCGTCTTCTGCTCACTGTCTTCCGCCTCTCGCTCACTGTCTTCCGTCTCCCGCTCACAGCTTTCCGCCTCGTGCCCTTCGACCGCACCGGGCGGCGGGCCCATCAGTTCGAGGGCGCGGCAGGCGGCATCCGTCTCGGCGGCCTTGATGGTCTGGCCTTCGCCGCGGATGCGTTCCTCGCCAAAGATGACTTCAACGTGAAAGGTGCGCGCGTGCGGCGGCCCTTCGGTCTCGACCACGTCGTAGTGGGGCGCGAGGTGACGTTCGGATTGGAGGCGCTCCTGAAGCATCGTCTTGAAGTCTGCGGCGGCGGCAGACTCGGGGCTGGTCTCTTCAAGCTCACGCCCGAGTGCGTGCCGCACGAAGCGCACGGCCGCGTCGTAGCCTCCGTCGAGGTAGACGGCGGCGAGCAGCGCCTCGAAGGTGTCGGCGAGCAGTGCGCGTTTGCGCCGCCCTCCGGTCTTCTCTTCGCCGCGCCCGACTCTCAGGTACTCGCCGAGTTGCAGACTGCGCCCGATGCGCGCCAGCGTCTGCGTGGAGACGAGCCGGTGCTTCATGCGTGAGAGTTCGCCCTCGGTCACTTCCGGGTGCGAGCGGAAGAGCGCGTCGGCCACGACGAGTCCGAGGACGGAGTCGCCGACGAACTCAAACGCCTCGTTGTGGAGCGTGCGCGCCTCACGTTCGCCGCCGGAGCCGACGCTCTCGTGCGCCCAGGAGCGGTGCGTGAGCGCGCGTTCTAACAGCCGCCGGTCGTGAAACTTGTATTCGAGTCTCTCTTCGAGGCGAGACGGGTCTGCCGGGTCTTGGCCTTCCTCTGTCGTCATGCGCGGGATTGTAACAAAAACGCCGGGCGCACCGTCCGACTTTCGTCTTCGGGTGCGCCCGGCGCTTGGAGCTTGTGCGACCGATGAATGCTTAGTGTCCGGCAGTCGTCTTTGCCACGCGCCCCTTTGCGGCGGGCATGGCCTTCGACACAGGGGGCTTCTGATTGCCCGACTTCGGAGCAGTGGTCGAAGCGGGCTTCGAGCCGTTGTTGGTGGCGGGCGTCACGGCGGGCTTAGCCGTGGTGGCCGCGGGCTTGGCGGTTGTCGTCGCCATGGGCTTCGCGGTCGTGCCGTCGGTTCCAGTCACCGCCGAAGAGCTTGACGGTGAAGGGGTGGGCGCGGGTTCCTGGCCCGGAAGCATGATCGGCTTCGTCAGGATGCTCGCGATCAACTCCTGAAGACCAGCGTCCGACTCGTGACGCTGCTTGTAGAGCGCGGTCAGCTTGGTCATCCGGTCGCTCTTGGCCTTGGTCTGCGAGGCCGGGGTCAGGGCGACGGCGCGCGCGTAGGAGTCGATCACGCGGTCGGTCACGGCGTTAATCTTGTCGAAGAGCGCCTTGCTCTCCGGCGTCTCGGGCTGATTCTCGTACTTCTGTTTGTACTCGGCGGCGAGCGGCTTGTACTCGCTGTTAAAATAGGCCGCGCCGAGAAACTCAAACGTCGTCGGCTCCTTGCTATAGCTGCTGCTGGACTGCGCAGCCTTGAGCAAGTAGGTTGCCGCCTCGGCGGGCGAGTTCTCAAGCGTGAAGAAGCCGAGATAGTAGTTCAAGCCGGGGGCTGCCTCCTGCTGGCTCGTGAAGGGCAGCCAAACGTCCGAGGTCTTGCCCTGCTCGATGAGTTGGAGAGCTTTACGCGCAGCGTTAGCGGTATCGGCGTTGAGGCTCTTGTTGCCGGACTGAGCGTTCTTGAGTCCCGCGACGACGAGTTGAAGGTAGACCTTCAGGTTATCAGGATTCTTCACGAGGAGGTCGCGGCTGAGCTGGAAAGCCTGAGACGGATTCTCGTTGACCGCCTTGGTGAAGTTGAAATCGGCGGCAGCGTTCTCGTACTTGGTGACCCACTTCTGGATAAAGTCCACAATCTTCTTGTCGGACTCATCGGTCGGAGTCCCGAACTTGCTCAGGTACTCCTTACCCGCATCATAAGCAATCTTCTGCTGCTCGGGTGTGCCCTTGTAGTTCGGCAGAAACTTGTTTGTATAAAGGTCAGCCTTGGCCTGTACGTCCTGCGCGGACGCGGCAGCCGTGCCGCCGGCAGTGTCTTGCGCGAACGCCGGGAGCGCGAACGCCGTGGCAAGCGCGGCGATGACCAGAAGTCGTAACACGTTTTTCATCGGTCGCAAATCCTCCGTGCGCTAATCCTGACTTATGTTGGGAGATTTATTTCCGGGGTCGCGCGCTTTCGTTGGCTCCAGCGTCGCGTACGAACATCAGATGCGCGCCTTCAGCGGCCAGTTGCCGCCGTCACTTGAGCGGTTCGCGCTGGCTCCGCAAGGGGGAGCGTAAGGCCGTCCATCCTATTTCCTTGAACGTTTTCGCGCCGTGATACTGCACCAATCCCCCGAACAGTGTCAAGCCAAACGATGAGAAGTCCGGAGTCTGGAAGTCCGGAGTCCGGAGTCCGGGAGTCCGGAAGTCCGGAGTCCGGAATCTGAAATATAAAAGCAATCGGAAAACAATAAGAAAGCCCGGCTTGTTTGGCCGGGCTTTGCTTCCTGACTCCAGACTTCAGACTCCGGACTCCGGACTTGTTTACGGCTTGTCTGTGACGCGGCGCGGACGCTCGGAGCTATTGTTGGATTTCGTCGCGGGCGTTATCGAGTTTGTGTTTGCGGCGGGTGCACTGGCCGGAGCTACAGGTCGCTCAATCGTCCTGGCCGTCTTCTGAACGGCGGGCTGACCCGTGGTCTGCGAGCCGGTCTGCGAGCCGGTCGAGCCATCGCCCGCCTCGCTCACAACGAAGGCATCCTTCGACGCCTCTGTCGCCTCGTCTTCCTTCTCCTCGTCGCTCACCTCTGCGGCCTTGCGCGGGTCGATGTGCGGGCGCGGCGCGAGCATGTCGTTGGCGAGGATGGGCTGGCTGCCCGGCTTGGGCGCGAAGCGTGCGCTCTGTGTGAGGCGGCGGTAAACGTCGCCCGCGACCGCGGAGGCATACTTGCCGCGCGCGCCGGAGTTGCGCAGGATAACCGTGATGGCAAGCTGCGGGTCTTGGACGGGCGCGTATGAAGTGAAGAGTCCGAGCCATGATCCCTGACCGATGCAGGAGCCGGTCTTGCCCGCGATGGTCTCAAGCGGGTTGTAGGCGCGTTTGGCCGTGCCGTAGTTGACCGCGCCGATCATGCCGGGAATCATCCGGTTGACGTTCTCCTGCGGGATGTTTATGTCGCGCTTGACCTCGCGCTTGAAGCGTACGTTCTCTTCGGGCGTGCGCGGCATGTGCGGGATGAGCAGTTGGCCTCCGTTGGCGATGGCCGAGGTCAAACGCGCGAGCTGGATGGCAGTCACTTCGATGTCATCGCCGTGCGAGGACATGTGGTTGACGGCGTAGCCCTGCTTGAAGACGGGCAGGCGGCCCGGCGACTCGCCGGGGAAGTTAATGCCCGTCGGCTCGCCCAAGCCAAGCTTGCGTGCGTACTCCATCATCTTGTCGAAGCCGACCTGGCCGCCGACCCTCTGGAAGTAACCGTTATTCGAGAAGGCGAGCGAGTCCGTCAGATCAAGACTGTAGCTGCTCGTGCCGATGTTGATCGTCTGCACCGGGTCGATGACGTGCTCTGAAAGACCGGCGAGGCCCGTGACGAGCTTGGTCGTCGAGCAAGGCTTGAAGCCCCGACGCAGACCCCAATCCTGATTGACGACCGTGTAGACCTGCCCCGTCTTCGGGTTCATCACGACGACCGTGCCGGCCTTGTCGCCCAGCGCATCGAGTGCCGCGCGACGGACTTCCAAGTCCTCGCCCGTCGTTTCGTCCTTCGCGATGTTGGCGGCCGTCTCGTCGCGGAGCGCCTGATCGGCGGCGCGCTGGCGCGCGAGCGCGATGGCGCGTGCGATGGCGATCTGGCGTGCGCGCTCGGCGGCTTCGCGGCGGCGGCGCTCGGCCTCGCGGCGGGCTTCCTGCATCCGCTCGCGCCTGCTCATACCGCGCGTGTCTCTGCGCGACTCCCGCGCCGCGGCGCGTTCTTCGCGGCGGCTACGGCGATCACTTCTAGGGCTGCGGTCATTCCGGCTGCGGCGCGCGTCCGCTACGCGCTCGCGCTTCGACTGGCGCGAGTCCCTGCGCGTGGATGCGCTCTCGCGGCCACCTCTGGCCCTGCTCGCCGACTTTGTGGCGACGGCTCTCGCAGCCGATTTTTTAGAGGCTTTGACGGCGGCATGCGCCGAAGGGATGGTAAAGAGAAAGAGTGCCGTGAAGGCGAGCGCGACCAGACGGGGGAATCGAAACTTTGGGGTCATTGAACCTTCCTCGCTTAAAAAGCAAAGCAGAAGCGACCGTCCAGCGCGACAACACAAACGAGGGAGCGCCGGAGAGGCCAGGTCAAACCGCTAAGATGCACTTAACAGAGCTTTGTTTGCGCGTTTTTTTTCGGCGGCCACTATCGCGCCGCCTGCTGGTGCCAAACTTGAAGAATCGAAAAGACACGTCGAAGCCTTTGCTGTCCAAGCCGTTCTGATTACCTGCAAAACTTCTGTTCGCACCATGTAAATGGTTGGAGAGACTTGCTCGCGGTCTCCCGGAGGGGTTTGCGCTGGAGACCGCCGTGACTATAACATCTGAGAAAGCCCGAGGGCAACACCTTTGTACTAAACGTTGACGGCGTTGACGAAAGCTCTCCCCGGAAGTTTCTCGACCGGGAAGGAGTTTGATTACGGATGCGACTGCCGAGACTTTTCTACAGCTTCCGCACGCGTCTGCTGCTGGTGATGGCGATGCTTCTGGTCGCCACGCTCGGCGTGCAGTATTACCTCAGCCGCCTCCGGCAGCGCAGCCGCGCCGTCATCATCGCCCAACAGGAGCAGGCGCTCACCGCCAGCATCGCCCTCGCCAACGAGAGCATCACGTCGAGCAAGTACATGTACGAGCTTGAGGAGGAGCGCGGCAAATCGCTCCTCAAGGAGCAGGCCGGGCGCGTCATCAACGTCCTCGTCGTGCGCGACGAGGACGGGCGCATCGAGGACAGTCTCGGTCAATACAGACCGGAGACTCTCGACAACGGCCAGCCACACTATTACTACATCTCCGACCCACAGGTAGATTTGCCCAAGCTCGTCGATGCCGGTGAGGCATCCGAAGGGTTCAAGCATCTGCGCCCGTCCCTGCTCACGACATCGCAGCCCGTCTCCGGCGAGCGGCGTACGTTCGCCATCCCGCTCCGGACGAGCAACGACATCAACTACATCGTGGTGGTGCTCGGCACAAGCCCCTTCGGCGACGGCTCTTTCAGCGAGACGGCACGCCCGCTTCTACCGACGCTCGCCGTCCTGCTCATCGCCACCGCTGGGGCGGGCTTTCTCGTCTGGCGCTTCACGCGCCCCGTCCTCGACCTGTCGCGCGCGACGCAACGCGTGGCCGCGGGCGACTTCTCTTTCCGCGTCCCCGGCGCAGACCGCCGCGACGAGGTGGGACGGCTGGCCGCCACCTTCAACGAGATGATTACTCAGCTCGGCCGCATGCGCGAGCTTGAGTCGCAGGTCAAGCAGGCGGAGCAGTCGGCAGTCATCGGACGCCTCGCCTCGGCCATCGCGCACGAGATACGCAACCCCTTGAACTACATCAATCTCACGCTCGATCACCTGCGCACCTCGCTCGCCCCTTCAGACCCGCAGAAGCGCGCCCTTGTCGAGAAGCTGACTCTTCAGCTCAAGACCGAGGTCGCGCGCATCAATACGCGCGTCACGGAGTTTTTGAAGTACGCGCGCCCGGCGCACCTCAGCCTTCAGCCGCTCGACCTGCGCGAGACGCTCACCGATGCGCTCCGGATGGTCGAGATGCAGGCCGCCGAGGGCAACGTCGAGACGCGCTTTGAGGAGAACGGAGCGGTGCCGCACGTCGTCGGTGACAAGGAGTCTTTACGTTCGCTCTTCACAAACCTTATCATCAACGGCATGCACGCGATGGAAGGGCGTGGGGGGCGACTGACCGTCAGCCTCTCTGCGGAGAATGGGCGGGCGCGTGTGCGTGTGCGTGACACGGGCGTCGGCATCGACCCTGAACACCTGCCAAAGATTTTCGAGCCATACTTTTCGACGAAGGAGACCGGCACCGGCCTCGGTCTCGCCATCGCCAAGAAAGCGGTGGACGAACACGACGGCGCGATTCGCGTCGAGAGCAAGCCCGGCGAGGGAACGACGTTTACGGTCGAACTTCCGACAACAGGAGGAAGTGATAAGTGATAAGTGATAAATGATAAGAAAAGGCAAGCGGCAATTTCTCATCACTTATCACTCATCACTTATCACTTATGAAGAATGGGACGCAAAAGCATTCTGGTGGTTGACGACGAGAAGTCGCAGCGCGAAATCCTTGAGATGATTCTGTCAGGCGAGGGCTACGACGTGACGACCGCCTCGTCGGGCGAGGCCGCGTTGCGCATCGCGCGCGAGCGGCGCTTCGATCTGGCGCTGACAGACCTGAAGATGACGGGCATGGACGGCATCGAGCTACTGTCGAAGCTCTTGGCCTTCGACTCGTCGATCATCGTCATCCTGCTCACCGCGCATGGCTCCATCGACTCGGCGAAGGAGGCGCTCAGGCGCGGCGCGTTCGATTATCTGGAGAAGCCCTTCGAGCGCGATGCGCTGTTGGAAACCATCCGCCGCGCGCTCGCGCGACTCGACGCGCTCGATCAGGAGATCATCTCGGCTTCCGTGGAGATGGAGGCCGTCAAGAAGATGATTCTGAAGGTCGCGCGCTCGAACTCCACGGTGCTCATCCGCGGCGAGTCGGGCACGGGCAAGGAACTCATCGCGCGCGCCATCCACACACAAAGCCCGCGCGTCTCCGAGATGTTTCAGGCCGTCAACTGCGCCGCCATCAACGAGAACCTTCTGGAGTCGGAGCTGTTCGGTCACGAGAAGGGTTCGTTTACCGGCGCGCACGCCGAGAAGAAGGGACTCTTCGAGATCGCCGACCGCGGCACACTCTTTCTCGACGAGATAGGTGAGCTGGACGTTTCGATGCAGGCTAAACTTTTACGCGCGCTTCAGGAGCGCGAGATTCGTCGCGTCGGCGGCACGCGCGCCATCAAGATCGACGTGCGAGTCGTCGCTGCCACCAACCGAGACCTGCGCGCGATGGTGCAGGACGGGCGCTTCCGCGACGACCTCTACTATCGCATCAACGTCCTCTCGATTGACGTGCCGCCCTTGCGCGAGCGTCGCGAGGACATCCCCGTCCTCATGAACTTCTTTCTGAAGAAGCACACGCGCAACACCTCTAGACTCATACGCGGCCTGACTCCCGACGCGCGCAAGGTCATGCAGGACTACGCCTGGCCCGGCAATGTCCGCCAGTTAGAGTCGGCCATCGAGCGCGCGATTCTGCTCGCCGAGGCCGACTACATCACGGTCGAAGACCTCCCGCTCGAAGTCCGTCAGGAGACCAGGCCCCAGGCCGAAGGCGCGAGCTTCAAGCTGCCCGCCGAGGGCGTCAACTTCGAGGACGTTGAGCGCAACCTGATACTTCAGGCGATGGATCGCACCGACTACAACATCACGAAGGCCGCCAAGCTCCTCGGCCTCACCTTCCGCACGCTCCAGTACCGTCTGGAGAAGTTCGGCATCAAGCGCCCCGACCGCCACGGCGTTAAGGACGAGGAAGAGAGTGAAGAGGAGTGAAGGCCAAACATACGCCGTCGCCGCGCGTGGTTGAAAAGCTCCCGCAAGCCCGGGCCGGCGTTCGCGTTCTGAATGCGTATCCAGTTTGTGTTCTGACGACCCCGAATCCGCGGAGGCAATTTATGAGAATGACGGCAACGCTCGTCCTGACGTTAACTCTCGCCGCTTTAACTGGCTGCGCAGGGGCCGAGCGAAGCGCGGGGCTTGTTTCATCTTCTAACTCGTCCGCGCAGGATCAGACCGCCTCGTCGTCGCAGGATCATGGCGCCGCAACGTCGCCGGCCACGGCCCCCGGTCAGGCCGTCGTGCAGAACGTCTCGCTTCAACAGGCCGATGCCTCGCAGAACGCGCCCGCCGCCGTCGAGCGCAAGATCATACGCAACGCCAGCCTCTCGCTCGAAGCCGAAGAACCCGCGAAGGCGACGCAGCGCGTCGCCACGGTAGCCGAGACGCGCGGCGGCTTCGTCGTCACCTCCGAATCGAGACAGCAGTCCGGCGCGAAAGGCGGCAGGTCTTACGAGGTCTTCACGTTGGAGATACGCGTTCCCGCCGCGCAGTTCGACGCCGCGCTCGGCGACATACGCGCCGCGGGCAGCAGCGTTACCTCCGAGAAGATTTCCGGCAAAGATGTGACGGAGGAGTACATTGACCTCGAAGCGCGCCTGCGCACGCAGAGGGCGCTCGAAGCGCAACTGCTCGAAATCATGAAGAGCGCGCACGCGGTCTCGGACGCGATCTCAGTTGAGCGCGAGCTGACCAATGTCCGCACGGAGATCGAGCGCGTCGAAGGCCGCCGCCGCTTCCTTGAAAACCAGGCCAGCCTCTCGACCATCAACGTCACGATTCAACCGCCCGCGCCGCTCGTCAACACCACGGGCTTCTTCCACAGCGTCGGCAGCGCCTTCGGCGAGGGCATCGACCTCGCCGCCACCATCACGCTCTTCCTTATCCGCGTCGCGCTGGCGCTCCTCCCCGTCGCGCTCTTCATCGGTCTTCCAATTTTCTTACTCCTGCGCTTCATCGTGCGACGCGCACGCCGCCGCGCGCTTGCGCCCGCGCAACAGATTCAGCCGCGCCCCGCCGAGGGAGCGCCCGAGCCTCGAGCCTGAGCGCTCCCCCATTCAACGGCTTGAGACTTTGAGATTTAAAAACTAGACTCCGAAACATGCGACACAAGAAACTGACATGTCTCTTACTCTGCGCGCCGCTCGTCTTTGCCGCGTGCGGCGGCGGGACGACGAACGCGCCGGGCGTCGCGGCGTCCAACTCCGCGCCCTCGCCCCAGACGAACGCGCAGGCACTGACCACGCCGACGCCGGACGCGCCACAGACGCAGAAGGTGACCGCAACGGTCGAGGAGACGAAGCTCAACGCGGGCGGCGCGGGTGTAGCCAACCTCACGCTCGACATCGCAGAGGGCTACCACATCCATGCCAATCCCGCTTCGGACAAGTTCTACGTGGCGACCGAGGTTCGGGCCGAGCCGCAGGAGGGTGTCACGCCGGGCAAGCCCGTCTACCCGTCTGCGTTGACAAAGAAGTTCGAGTTCTCGAACACGCCGCTCGCCGTCTATGAAGGTCACGCCGTTATACGTCTCCCGCTTCGCGCCGACAAGAACGCCGTGAAGGGACGCCATAGCTTCCGCGCAAAGATTCGCTTACAGCCCTGCAATGACCAGGTGTGCCTGCCGCCACGCGAAATCGACGCCTCAATCCCCTTGACCATCAACTGAAATCTTCCGAAGCGTGCGAGCGTGAAACCATCACCCGGACAGACGGACGAACAGAACGCCGAAGTGTCTGAAGAGTCCTTCGAGGTCGAGCGCGACGATCACGTGCGCGGCGAAGGCGTGAAGCTGCGCGGCGAAGGCGTGAAGCCCTCTGCCGGTCGCTTCATCTTCGAGCAGGCGTGGTTGGTCGTCGCGTGCGTCCTGCTGATCGCCGCGACAGTGCTCCTATATCTCGGCTACCCGAGCGCGGCCTTCGTCGCCGCCGCGCTCGGCGTCTCGGCGTGGTTCCTCAATGTGCGCAACGGCCTCAAACGCAAACACGATCTGGTAAAGCGGGGCGGAAGGAATTGGGAGCCACGAAGCGGCGGCGATTAACCCACAGTGATTAAAGTCGAGAGCGAGCCGGAGAGTATGAGTCGCGGGCGAAGCGTCCGGAACGGATGCCTAGAGCATTTCGACGAAGCTGAGCTGCGGGTCGTCGCCTGCGTCTTCTTCGGAGTTGCGGCGGGACTGGCGCGCGTGCGCAGCGCCGTCGAGCGCACGGCAGACGGCCTTCAGGTTGAAGCGTAAGAGGCGCGGGGTGAGACGGACGCAGGGGATGCGGCCCTCGCGCGCGAGTCGCCGCACGGTCGATTCGCTCACCTGCAAAACGGAGGCGAGCTGGCGCGCCGTCAGAAACTCTTCGCGAGCATCTTCCCTGTTTGAGTGCGCGTCCTTTTCTCTGTTTGAGTGCGCGTCCTTCAATGCGGAATCTTCCCGACGCCGCCTACTTCGAGGCGGGGTTGAGCGACAACGCGACGCGGAAGATGGCCGCGCCGTCGATGTCTACGTCCTGCGTGGCCGGCTCCATCCCGTCGGCCTTGGCCGTCACGCGATAGCGCGCGCGTCCGGGCGGGAGGCGAAAGGCGAACGAGCCTGTGCCGTTCGCGACGCGGCTGTCTATCTTCTTGACCGAGCCGTCGGCCTCCACACGCGAAAGCTCCACGCGTGCGCCCGAAAGGCTCCTGCCGTCGGCACTGAAGACGCTGCCGCGCAGGTGTGCTATCGAGCCTTCATCGACGGGGAGATAGAGATGATCCTTGAGCGAGACGGTCTTGCCCGCGCGCACCTCGACGGTCTCCATCTTCCCGACCTGCAAACCCGCCTTGCGCAGCGTCAGTCCATACGTGCCGGGCATGAGGCCACGAATTTCAAATTCGCCCTTCGAGTTGGTTACGGCCTGCGCCACCTCTTCTTCGCCGCGACGCACATGGACGCTCACATTCGCCGCGCTCACGCCTGCGTCCACTCGCACGCGCCCGCTGATGTCGCCCGTCGTCGGCTCCTGCTTCTTCGACTTCTTCTGCGCCGCGACGCCAACAGCGCCGACCGCCGAGAGCGCGAACAGCGTCGCGAACAATATTAGAAATAATTTTCTTAGGAGAATCATCGAGAGGGTCTTCCTCTACGTCAGCCGCGAGCATCAAAGTAAGCCGCGAACTTCAAAGGGGCCAGCGGCACGGATTATACCACGCGCAATAGCCCGGCACTTCCGCCCCGGTGCGCCCGGTTTCAAGCTCTGTTGATGCCGCGCGAACGAAGGCTGTTGCCCGCGACATCTCCGAAGGGTCTGGCGCACCGCTCGCTCTGAACCGTATAATCCACGCGCCGGATTCTCCACAGAGCCGTGCGACCCAGCACCACTAACCTTATGTCTTCTCGGTCGGAACTAAAATCGACGGTCACGACGCGGCGGGCGGCCATGCTCGCCACGGCGTTGCTCTCCTGTCTCTTCCTGCCGGTGACTAGACCCGCTTCGCACGCGGCGCACGCGCAAGCCGTCGGCGGCGAAGCTCAACAGCGACCGACACCCACACCCGAAGAGGTCGGCGACGACGAGGTGTTGAAGATAGACACAGACCTCGTGCTCGTTGACGTGACGGTGACGGACGCGGAAGGGCATGCGGTGCGTGGACTCAGACCCGAAGACTTCAAACTCTATGAGGACGACGACGAGCGCCCCGTGGCCTTCCTCAACGTCGAGCGGCGAGGCGGAGCGGAGCGCCCCGTCGCGGTCGTCTTCGCCGTGGACGTTTCGGGCAGCATGACGCCGGAGGAGATGTCGCGACTCACGACCGCCATGCGCGCCTTCGCCGAGAAGCTCTCGAACCGTCCGGCCTCTTTCGCCCTGATGAGCTTCGGCATGAACGCGCGTGTGATCCAGACTTTCACCAGCGACCCGCGCAAGCTCGACCACGCGCTCGAACGGCTCATGCGCGAGACCAACGGGCTTTCGACCCATGCCTATGACGCCATCGACGACGCCGTGCGACTGCTCGTCCGCAACGCGCCACGCACGCGCGACCGTCGCCTGATGAAGAAGGCCATCGTCGTCGTCACGGACGGCTTCCCCGTCGGCGACACGGTCGCGCCCTCGACGGTCATCGAGCGCGCCAATCAGGCCGAGGTCAGCGTCTACACCGTAACGCTGCCCTCCTACACGCGCCTGCTCGCCTCGACCGCGCCCGAGCGCACGCCGCTGCCCACGCCGCTCGACGTTTCGGGGCTTGTCGAGAAGACCGGCGGCACAAACTTCTACGCCACGGCTAAGGACTACGACCCACTCTTTAAGGCGCTCGCCGAGGAGGTCACATCAACCTACGTGCTCGCCTTCTACCCGCCCGAAGAAAAAAGGCGCGACGGACGCCTCCACACGATTCGTGTCGAAGGCCCGCGCGGCCTCTCCGTCCGTCAGAATCGAACAACTTATAAGAGCAGTGACAAGTAAGATAAAAAGTCTGGAGTCTGAAGTCTGAAGTCAAAGCAGGACAGCTTTCATGCTCCCTGTTCTTGACTTCAGACTTCAGACTCCAGACTTAAGTTCAGTAGTCGTCGTCGTCTTCGTCTTCGTCGCCTTCTTCGAGGTCTTCCTCGGCGATGTCGAGTTCTACGGGATCGAGTCCGACGACCTCAAGCTTCGTCGCGCATTCGTCGCACGTGATCGTATCGCCTTTGTCGGCGTCGAGGTCAACGTGGACTTCGGCTTCGCAGTCAGGGCACGTTCCTACCGGCACTGTTCCTTCCTCCGTGTTCTTTTTTGGCGAGAGGCACGCCCGACCTAGCCGAGAGACCTCCACTCCTTGCCGCGCTGAATCTCCGCCGACAATCTAACTGCCCGCGCACGATTTTGCAATAGCCATCTGCCCCCGCCCCACACACACGCCGGAGCGGCTCACTCCACATCCGAAACAGACAGTTTTGACCCTGCAAAAAGAGACCGCGGCGGTTGACCGGTCGAGATGCAAAACTGAGTTCGGGCGCTCTCAACGGGCGACGGAGCCGGACAGTGTTTCGAGCCGCTGTCGCGCACGCGCCGCTTCGGGGCTGTGCGGGTAGCGCCGCAGAATTTCGCGCCACGCTGCGCCGTCATAGTGATACTGCTTCGACGCCGCGTTGAAGGTAAAGACGATGTCCTGTTTACGAAACCTGTCGAGGCCATTGAAGTTCAGGAAGTAGCTCGCGAGCGGTGCGCCTCCCGCCGCCATCTCTTGCTCGTCGAGGCGTCGCACGGCCTCGCGCGTGAGCTTCGCGGCCTCCTCCTCGGCTGTGTCGCCAAAGATGAGCAGCACGGCGGGGCGAAGCGTCGAGCGCTGGAAGGCTTCGAGAAAGATGCGCGCACGCGCGAGGCGGTCGAACTCCTCCGAGCCGCGTATGAGCCTTAGCAATCGCTCGTCGTCGCCCGCGCGCGAGGGACGCACCAGCGCGTCCGCCTGAATCCAACCGCTCGTCCTGCTCGTCAAAGCAACGTGGTAGAACATCACGCCCTCGCGTGAACCGCGCTCGCCCGTGACCGCCACAAAGCGCCCGCGCCCGAGCCTCTGCAAGAGATTCGCGGAAAGCTGTGGCGCATCGCGCAGCGCCGACAGCCGCTCGTCAACCACGACGGCAACGCGGCCCCCAGCTGCGACTGGTGGTCGCCGTCCTCTTCTCTGCGCGCGCGTCATCGCCACCGGGAGCAAGAGCATCGCGGCAAGCAGCACAAGGACGGACGCCGTTCTTCGGAACACAGGCGATGTTCTTCGCAGGACAGCCGACGCTCTTCGCTTGTTGAAGTGCTTATGGGATTCCGGGTTAAAATTCTTATGGGATTCCGGTTCGTATTCGTGAGACATGGCTTCGCTCTCCCTTGTTGAGGTCGGGTGAGACCGGGCCATGGCGGCGGCCATCGGCGTCGAGCGCCTGCGCGCGCGCGACGTTTGGAAGGCGAGGGTTTTTAACCTTGCGGGGTCTTGCAAGCTCAACGCGGCGCGCGGCGGCGCGGGTTGGCGGCGAGCAGCGCTTCGAGCTTGGCGCGGGCCGGCGTGGCTTTCGTCTTTGAAAGCTTCGGCAGAGCGGCGTGATGCAGATGCGTGATGGCGACCGCCAGCGCATCAGAGGCGTCGAAGGGTGTGGGCGCGGTGTTCAGCTTCAGAAGCACGCGCGTCATCTCCTGCACCTGCCGCTTCTCTGCCGCGCCGTATCCGACCACGGTCTGCTTGATGAGCCGCGGCGCGTACTCGGCGATCTCAACGCCCGCGCGCTCCGCCGCGAGCAGCACCACGCCGCGCACGTGCCCGAGCTTGAGCGCGGTCTTGGCATTGACGGCGAAGAAAGCCTCCTCGACCGAGCAGACATCGGGACGGAACCGCTCGATCAGTCGCTCGACGCCCACGCTGATTTTCAAGAGCCGCGCCGTGAATCTCTCGCGCGGGTTCGCCTTCACCGTGCCGAAATCGACGAGCGCGTAGCCGCGCGCATCGCCATCGACCACGCCCCACCCCGTCGTCTCGCTGCCCGGATCAATGCCTAAAACTCTCATTACTGAAGCAGTGACGAGTGACGAGTGACAAGTGACGAGTTGAAGACAGTTCTTCTCTTGTCACTCGTCACTTGTCACTCGTCACTGCTTTTATGCCCCGGCCATGTCGGACTCGTCCATGTCAAAGTTGGCGAAGACCTTCTGCACGTCGTCGTTGTCTTCGAGAGCTTCCATGAGCTTGAGCATCTGGCGTGCCTCTATGCCTTCGAGCTTCTTGTACTCCTTGGGCAACATCTCGACTTCGGCGACGTGCGGCTCGATGCCTGCTCGCTTGACCGCTTCGAGCACGACATCGAAGTCGTCGGGCGAGGTGATGATCTCGAAGTTGTCTTCGTCGTCGCGAAGGTCTTCAGCGCCCGCGTCCGTGACCAGCTCGAACAGCTCCTCTTCCGTCTTCACTTCTTTCGGGACGACGATGTAGCCCTTGCGCTCGAACATCCAGTTGACCGCGCCGGTCGTGCCGAGGTTGCCGCCGTTCTTGCCGAAGATGTGACGAATCTCGGCGACCGTCCGGTTGCGATTGTCCGTCATCGAATCGACCATGACGGCGACGCCGCCGGGCCCGTAGCCCTCGTATGTAATCTCTTCGTAACTGACTCCCTCCTCGGCTCCAGTGCCGCGGCGGATGGCGCGGTCGATGGTCTCGTTGGGCATGTTCCCGCCCTTGGCGTCGGAGATGGCCTTGCGCAGACGCGCGTTGGCATCCGGGTCGCCGCCGCCCGTGCGCGCCGCGACCTGAATCTCCTTAATCAGCTTGGTGAAGAGCTTGCCGCGCTTGGCATCGAGCGCGCCTTTCTTGTGTTTGATAGTGTGCCACTTCGAGTGTCCGGACATACTTTGATCGGGTTCCTTGATTGAGTTTTTAAGTTGAACGAGAAGCGGGTCGAAAATATACCACAACGCCGTCGCGCGTGTAACGCCGCCCCGAAGGGTTTGGCAATAATCCAGCACATTCAAGGGAAATGATGAATGATGAATGAAAGGCAGAAGCCTTCAGTTCATCATTCATCATTCATCGCTCCTAGCACATCTGACCTGCTTGCTATCGCTCGCGGCTCTGTTCATTAGCCAGCCGCAGAAGTTGAGACGCCCGCACGCCGTGTGCGCGCACGGTCTTCGTCTTCGAGGTGTGGCCGCTCACGATCTCGACCGAGCGCGCGGGCACGCCGAGTTCTCCGGCAAGCAGACGCGTCAACTCCTCGTTGGCCGCTCCCTCAACGGGCGGCGCGCCAACGCGCACCTTGAGCGCGCCGTCGTACTCGCCGACGACCGCGCTCTTCGACGCGCGCGGCACGACGCGCACCACGAAGACGAGCGCCCCTTCCTCTTCCCTGAAGTTAATCATCCGACTGAAAGCCCGCGCCCAGACAATCGTGCGCGCACCGCTTTAGAGCAGCGTAACAGCGACGGCGCGCTGCAAGAGGTCGAGCAGGAAGAGCACGACGATGGGCGAGATGTCTATCATGCCGAGCGGCGGGATGAGGCGGCGGAACGGGCCCAGAATCGGTTCCGTCGCCCGGACAAGGAAGTGCAACAGGCGATTGTGCGGGCTTGCCCCCCAGGAGATGATGATGCGCGCGAAGATGAGGAGCGAATACATCGCGAGTATGCCGAAGATAATGAAGCCGACGAATGAGATCGGGGCGCGGCTGGTCGCGCTCATTATCAAACCTCTGACGGTGAAAAGCACTGTGCCGATGAACTGCGAGGCGAAGTAGCCGAGCACGATGGCGATGAGGATGACGACCAGAGGGGCGATGTTGGGGCTGAAACCCACTTGCACGAGTGGCCTGCGCACAGGGTTGACCAGCGGGTCTGTCCATCGCCGGAGCATGATGACGGGGACGCTGAAGGGGTTCAAGTCCGCCTTGTTCAGGATCAGCCGCGCCAGCATCAGCACGACGACGACGAGGATTACCGTCGCAATCGTGTACCAGACGAACAAGCTGATGACAGCGAATATGTCCATGATGTCGAGAGAATGCCCCGGCACTCAAAGCGCAGGTGCTTAAACCTTATCGCCCCTCTCGCCGAAGATCGCCGTGCCGACGCGCACGAGTGTCGCTCCCTCTTCGATGGCGACCTCGTAGTCCTGGCTCATGCCCATCGAAAGCTCGCCCGCGCCTTCGCCGAAAGTGCCGCGCCCGCGCAGCTCGTCGCGCAGGCTGCGGAGCCTACGAAAATATGGGCGCACGCGCTCCGCGTCAAAGAAGAACGGCGGGAGCGTCATCAGCCCTCGGCAGCGAACGCGCACGCAACGCTTCAGCGTCTCGACCAACGCGGGCAACTCCGACTCCTCTGCGCCGCTCTTCGTCTCCTCGCCCGCGAGGTCTACTTGCACCAGCACGTCCAGACGCTCGCGCCCGTCTTCGGCGCAGACGCGCTCCAGTCTCTCGACGAGCGACGCGGAATCGACCGAGTGAAACAGGTCGAAGAGCAGAGCTGCGCGCCGAGCCTTGTTCGACTGGAGCGGGCCGATCAGGTGCCAGCGCGCGTCGGGTAGCTCCGACTTCAGCTCCGCGATCTTCCCTTCCGCCTCCTGCACGCGGTTCTCACCAAAGTCGCTGAGGCCCGCCGCCGCCGCCTCGCGGACGAGTTCCGCCCGGTGTGTCTTGCTGACGGCGACGAGCGTGACTTCGCGCGGGTCACGTCCGGCACGCGCGGCGGCTGCCCCGACGCGGCCCAAGACCTCCGCTGCGCGTGCGCGCAAATCCAACGCCTCTGGTCTCGGCTCAGCACTCATTATTGTGATTCCGTTACGAACGAAGACGACTATAACAAGCGCGTGCGCGCGTCCGCAACCGAGCCGTCCGAGGGTGTTTGACCTCAATGCGTTCGCGTGTTCGACTTCCAGCACACGAAAGGGTTGAACGCAGCACTTTATGGTATATGCGCGTTGTTAACTGTTCCATTCACTGCCGATTTGCACGGCGATTCGCCGGTGCTCGCCGTGGCACGAAGCTTGTTACTTCATTGCAGCGGGTACAGACGTTCTCCAGACAAATTGTTGCGAAACAGGCTATTGAAATTTTAGGAGGCTCTTGAAGATGCAAAGCAAAAATCAGGGATTGTTCACAAAGACGCTCATGCTAGTGCTTGGGGTCTTCTTGCTGCTGCCGGCAGCGACGGTCAACGCTCAGAACGGCGACTGGCATAGGGACAATGACCAGCAGCGTCAAGATCAGCAGCGTCGTGATAGGCGCGATAAGCGCGACGACCGCCGCCGTAATCGCGACAACGTCAATAATGATCGTAACCGCCGCGATGATGACTACAACCGCCGCAACAACAGTGGCTACGGCAACAACGGTGGTTATGGCAACAATGGCGGCTATGGTAACAACGGCAGTTATGGTACCTATGGCGGCTATGGCAATCGTGGCGGCTACGGCAACAACGGCTACGGCTACGACCAGTCTCGCCAGACCGCTCTGAACGCGGGCTACAACGAGGGCGTCAAGGAAGGCCGCAGAGACCGCCAGCGCGGTGGTTACAATGACTACCGCAATTCGAGCACCTACCGCAATGCGTCGAAGGACTACAACTCGCGCCTCGGCGACCGCTACACGTATCAACAGTACTTCCGTCAGGGCTTCGAGAACGGCTACCGCGACGGCTACAACGGTTACTAAGTCAGTTCAGAGACCTCCGCAGAAGTCTTTGAAAAGACCTTCGCGCTGGCTCGAAGCTTACGAACAAGGGGAGGAAATGGCCCGGACGGTTCGCCGCCCGGGCCACTTTTTTATACGGAAGATGAGGCGCTTGACACTCCCGCGAACGCGCCCGTAATATCACTCTTCGCAGCACGCGCGGATGTGGCGGAATTGGTAGACGCGCTAGCCTCAGGAGCTAGTGGCCGCAAGGTCGTGATGGTTCGAGTCCATTCATCCGCATTGAAAAGAGGCCAGAGGTCGGAGGTCAGTAAAGTCAGGTGCTTCTACTGACCCCCGACCTCCGACCTCTGGCCTCTGGCCTCTTTTTCAGTTGACCGCTTCGGAGGCGTCGTCGGTCGCGGGCGCGCCCGAGGCATCGACGTGGATGAGCGTGAGTTCCTGTTCGTCGGCGAGGGTGGAATCCAGAAGCGTCTGGACGTGGTATTTACCGGGGCCGGGAAACTCGACGTTGAAGAAGAAGCTGATGTTGTTGGCGACGCCGCCGTAGCCGACTTCAAACGGTGAAGGCTCGGCGAGCACGACGGCTTGCTGGCGGTCGGATGTCAGTATGCGTACTTCCGAAAGGTGGCGGCCCTCGCCGCGCCACTGGCTGACGACGGCGAACTTCATCACCGTCACGGGAAAGCCCTGCACCAGAATCTGGTGGAACACTCCCATCAGAGACAGCTTGTTGCCGACCTCCAGCCGCACGTCGTCGCAGAAGATCGTGTAGGCCAGTTGAAGTTTGTCCGAGTTCCCTTTTGCCATCATGTTCCTTTAGTGAATCTCATAGTCGCGAAGTCAGTCGTTCAGCCCATCATGCTCTTGAGTTTCTCTTCGTCAATGACTTCGACGCCGAGCGCCTGCGCCTTGTCGAGCTTCGAGCCTGCCTCTTCGCCTGCGACGACATAGTCGGTCTTCTTGCTCACGGTCGAAGTCACACGCCCGCCGCGCGCCTCGATCAGTGCGCGCGCCTCGTCGCGTGTCAACGTCTCAAGCCTGCCCGTCAGCACAAACTGCTTGCCCGCGAAAGTCTCGTCCGCATCCGTCGCGCCCGTGCCGCCCGCGACCTCCGTGCGGACGCCCGCCTCGCGCAGACGGCGACAGAGGTCAAGATTCCCCTCGTCGCTGAACCAGTCGCGCACGGACTCGGCCACGGTCAGGCCGATCTCGTGAATGTCGTCCAACTCCTCGACCGTCGCCGCCCCCAGTCGTTCGAGCGAGCGAAAGTGGCGAGAGAGAATCGCTGCCGTGCGCTCGCCGACGTGTCGTATGCCGAGGCCGTAGACGAGCTGCGCCAACTCGCGCGTCTTACTCGTCTCGATCTGCGCGAGCAAGTTTGAGGCGGACTTCTCCGCCTTCCGTTCGAGCGCCGCCACGTCTTCGAGTTTCAGTTTGTAGAGGTCTGCCACGTCGCGCACCATCTTGCCATCCACCAGTTGTTCGACTAAAGCGTTCCCCAACCCCTCGATACGCATGGCACGCCGCCCGGCGAAGTGCAGTATGTTCTGCTTCAACTGTGCAGGGCAGTCGGCGGCAGTGCAGCGCGAGACGACCTCGCCCTCCGGGCGTATCACCATGCCGCCACACACAGGACAATCTTTCGGAAGCAGGAACGGCTTCTCGCCCCCGACGCGTCTTGACTCGACGACGCTCAAAATCTTCGGGATGACCTCGCCGCTCTTTTCTATGTTCACCCAATCGCCGATCCTCAGGCCGAGCCGCTTGATCTCGTCTTCGTTGTGCAGCGTCGCGCGCGCGACGACCGTGCCCGCGAGTTGTACGGGCGTGAGCACCGCGACCGGCGTGAGCGCGCCCGTGCGACCGACCTGCACGATGATGTCTTCGACTTTCGTGGTGGCCTGCCGAGCAGGATATTTATAGGCGATGGCCCAGCGCGGCGCTTTCGTCGTCGCGCCGAACTCGTCCTGCAAGGCCGTCGAGTTGACCTTCACGACCACGCCGTCGATCTCGTATTCGAGGCGGTCGCGCTCGGCCTCCATACGATTGCAGAACTCGATCACCTCTTCAATCGAGGCGCAGAGCGCGCGATGCGGGTTGACGCTAAAGCCCGCGGCTTCGAGCCGTTCGAGCGCCTCCCAGTGGGTTGCGAAAGGCTTTCGCTCGCCGCTGAGCACGTCGTATGCGAAGAGGTCTAGGCGGCGGCGTGCGACGACCTTCGGGTCGAGTTGACGGATGGTTCCGGCGGCGGCGTTGCGGGGGTTGGCGAACTTCACCTCGTCCGCCTCTTCTCGCTCACTGTTGATACGCTCGAACGCCTTGCGCGAAAGATAAGCTTCGCCGCGCACCTCCGTTTCGCCCAACGTGCCGCGCTCGTCCTTCAATCTCAGAGGGATGCTGCGGATGGTTCGCACGTTCTGCGTCACGTCCTCGCCGACGCGCCCGTCGCCGCGCGTCACGCCGCGCACGAGCACGCCGTCCTCGTAGTGAGCCGAGATCGAGAGGCCGTCGATCTTCAGTTCCGCCACGTACTCGAACGTGCGCCCGTCCGCGAGTTTGCGACAGCGCTCGTCGAAGGCGCGCAGGTCTTCGATGTTGTAGCTGTTCTCAAGCGAGAGCATCGGGCGGCGGTGGACGTACTCCGAGAACCCTTCGGCGGGTCGCCCCCCGACGCGCAGGGTCGGACTATCCGGCGTCTGAAACTCCGGATGCTCCTCTTCGAGCCTTCGCAGCCGCTCGACTAAAGCGTCATACTCGACATCCGAGATTTCGGGCCGGTCGTGGACGTAGTAAAGCTCCTCGTGCCGGAGCACTTCCTCACGGAGCTTTCTGATTTCGGTTTCGATGCTCTTTGTGCTGGTCGGCAAGTCGGCTGTCACATCCAAATGTTGTTGATGAGAGCTTACCTGCTCATCATAAGGTCAACGATTCGGACGCGCAAACACGGTCTGCATCTGGACGGTGATGGCAGCGGGTCGTCATCGGTTGAGCTGCACGACGCTGTCGAGCGTGCGCTTTAACTCTTCGTCCTCTTCGAGGTGGGCGAGGCGATGGATGACGCGGCCAAAGTATTTGATGCCCTGAATGAAGTCGTCGAGGCGTATGTTCTCGTCGGGGCCGTGCGGGTTTGAGCCGGAGTAGCTGATACCGAAAGAGACGACGGGCGTCGGCGGGTGATTGACACCGCAGACCGCGCCGACGGGGCCGCTTGCGGGGTCGAGCGGATAGACGACCGGCGGCTGGCCGTAGACCTCTTCGGCGCTCTCGATGGCCGCGCGCGAAACCATCGACGCGGGCGAAGACTTGGCGTAGGGCGCGCCGCCCAGCTCGATGATCTCGATGTCTTGGAAGCCGCGCGTGTCGAGGTGCTGGCGCAGGAGTCTGACGACCAGTTCGGGCGTCAGGTCTGGGACGAGCCGGAAGTCGAGCCGTGCCGTGGCCGCGCCGGGCAGGATGGTCTTTGCGCCCGCCTCTGTGTGGCCGGTGCGTATCCCGCAGATGGTGCAGGTCGGGCCGAAGATGAGTTCCTTCGCGAGCGTCCGGCCCGTCATCCCGTGCGCCCAGCCGCTGATGCGGAACTCGCGACGCAGACCCGCCTCGTCAAGCTCGATGGACTTCAACATCTGCCGGTCTTCGGACGTGATCGGCGCGACGTTCGACGAGAAGCCGTCAATCGTGATGACCCCTTTCGGCGAGACGACGGTCGAGAGCGCCTGTACGAGTCGCCACGCGGGGTTCGGGACGATGCCGCCCCACTTCGAGTGGAGGTCTGTGCGCGCACCGTAGGCGCGCAGCTCAAGGAAGGCGATGCCCTTGAAGCCGAGGTTGAGGACGAGGCGGTCTTTCGTGTCCTTGTAGCCGTCATCCCAGACGCATCCGTCGGCGCGCAGAAGCTCTGCGTTCTCCTCCGCGAACCCGTAGAGGCTCGGGCTGGCGAGGCCGTCCTCGCCTTCGACGACGAAGCGCAGGCAGACGGGGAGTTTGCCGTAAGTCTTCTGGTACGCCTCGACCGCCGCGATGCGTGCGACCAGATCGCCCTTGCTGTTCGACGCCCCGCGCGCGTAGAGCTTGCCGTCGGTGACGGCGGCGGCGAAGGGCCCCGAAGACCATTCGGTCAACTGTCCGACGGGCTGCACGTCGTAGTGTCCGTAGACGACGAAGCAGCGCTCGCCCGCTCCACACTCGCCGTAGATGATTGGGAAGCCGCTGCCGACCTTGAATGTCCGCGTGCCCGCACCCACGCGCTGCAACATCTGCTCGACCTTCTCCGAGACGGCGCGCATTCCCGTCCCGCGCGCCGCCACCGAAGGCATTCGACACAGGTCTTGCAGCCGCTCAGTGAAAGAGCGCGCGTGCCGGTCAACGTATCGGTCGAAGCGCGTGAAAGACATATCTTTGGGAGTGATAAGTGATGAGTGATAAGTGATAAGAAAACCAGCACCGCGCTTTTCTTTTTTCACTTATCTCTTATCACTCATCACTATACAACAGGTATCGGGGGCGTGCCGGGTCGCGGTCGAAGCCCGCGCAGACGAGACCGTCGGCGAAGGCCGTTTCAAACTCTCGGCGGACGCGGAGCAGCTCGCGCCTCGCCGTCTCAGGGTCTTCGCGGATGAGCACGCTCCAGTTCGTGGGAATCTCGACTGAGGCGGCAGGCTCGCCGCGTGGCGTCGGCGTCTCGCCGCGTGCGAGAGCTTCGACGCGGGGCGAGTCCAGTTCCCATTCGGCGACGAGGCGGTCGCTGTCGAGCCGGAGCGTTTCGCCGAACTTGCCCGCCGCGGTCGAATAGTCTGTCCCGTAGAAGTTCGCGGCATAGCGGCGCACGACGACGCCGAGGCGTTTGAGGTTGAAGTGCGCGTTGCGCGACTGCATTGGGTCCCAAGTCCAGCGTATGAAGCGCCGCCCTTCGGAGAGAGCACGCCCGCGCTGCGCCCACTTCAGACGCGCGCCGACGCCGCGATTCTGGTAGTCCTTCGCGACCGCCATCATGTGCGAGTAGCCGATTGTCTCCTCCGCGCCTGAAGGACTCTTCCGCACGGCCACCTGATTGAGGACGAAGCCGACCAACCTCTCTCCCGCGAACGCGCCCAGCGTCCACCCGCCCGCGCTGCGCGCCACGATCAGGTGGCGACGCGGCGAAAGCTCAAGGTCTGGAAGCCCGAACGCCTCGCGTTGCAAGCGCACGCACGCATCGAACTCCTCGACGGTCGCGCATTCGCGGATTTGAACCTCGTCCCTTTCCCCCATCAATTCACCGCGTGCTATGTCTCTACACGACGAAGGCCAAGTTTAGTTAGTCGGCGAAGGCCAGATTTAGTCTGCGAAGGCCACGCTCAATTCGCGGAGGGTGGCCGAGTCGGTCGCGTCGGCGCGGGCCGACTCGTCGCGGTTGACGTGGCGGTAGAGAATGTCGCGCTGCTGCGGACGAAAGCCCGCTTCGCGTATGAGGTAGCGCAGCATCTTCTCGTCGGCTGTGTTGTGCGCGCCCGCCGCCGAGACGACGTTCTCTTCGATCATGATTGAACCCATATCGTCAGCCCCGAAGCGAAGCGCTATTTGCCCGAGCCTCAAGCCCTGCGTGAGCCAAGACGATTGTATGTGCTCGACGTTGTCGAGGAAGAGGCGCGAGACGGCGAGCATACGCAGGTAGTCCACGCCTGTCGGCTCGTCCTTGATGCGGCGACCGAGCGCTGTGTTCTCGCGTTGAAACGTCCAGGGGATGAAGGCCGTGAAGCCGCCCGTCTCGTCTTGCAGGTCGCGTATGCGCTGGAGATGACGGACGCGGTGCTCGACGCCGTCGCCGATGCCGAACATCATCGTCGCCGTCGAGCGCAGGCCGACTTTATGTGTCGCACGCATCACACCGAGCCATTCGTCGGTCGTGCATTTGGTCGAGACGCGCTTCCTTACCTCGTCGTCCAGAATCTCGCCGCCGCCGCCCGGCATGCTGTAGAGTCCCGCCGCCTTGAGCCTGTCGAGAATCTCTTCGTAGGAGAGTTTCGAGATAAGGTGGATGTTATGAATCTCGGGAGGCGAGAAGCAGTGAAGCTGAAAGTCCGGGTAACGCGCGTGAAGTGTGCGCAGAAGGTCTTCGTACCATTCGATTCCAAAGTCCGGGTGCAGCCCGCCCTGCATCAGCACGCCCGTGCCGCCGAGCGCGATAGTCTCGTCGATCTTCTCGCAAATCTGTTCGACGGTCGTCACGTATGTGTCGGGCTTGCCCGGACGGCGGTAAAAAGCGCAGAAGGTGCAGACGACGTTACAGACGTTCGTGTAGTTGACGTTGCGGTCGATGATATATGTGGTAATGCCTTCCGGATGCTTGCGCCGCCGCACTTCGTCAGCCGCCACGCCCATGCGCGCGATGTCGTATGATTCGAGCAGAGCGGCGCACTCCTCTGCCGTCATGCGGCGACCCGCGAGCACGCGGTCGAGAATCGGCTGGATGTCTGTCATAGTCATTTTAAAGTTTTCGCCCGCGTCTTTTTAAAGTTTCCATCCACTCGCCGCGCGCCTTTTCGTCGCCTGTCGGCAGCGGCCAATCTTAATCGCAAATTTCAAATTTCAAATCCGCATTCTGCCAGACCCTTCGCGCACAGACGCCCGCGAAAAAGCTCGCCAGCCAGGGAATCTATCGGGACAGAAGCGAGCTTGCCCGCTCGCACCTTGAACATTCAACCCGCGTGCCGCCGTTTATCAAACATTCACGGCGAGAAACTTCAGCGGTCGCAAGCTCCGTATGACGCCGTGCTTGTGCGCGAGCCGGAAGAAGAGTTCGAGACCGGCGCGCATCGCTTCGTCCAGCTCGAAGCAGATGTTCTCGGTCAGGTAGCGGACAAGCTCTGCACGCGGACGCCCCAGTTCCCTCTCGTACCCGGCGGCGATCTCTTCGACGCGCGCCAGTCCTTCGTCGCGTGCGCCCGCGAAATCGACCCCGCGCACTTGCACGCCCGTACTCATGTTTGCCATCCACATCGCGAAGACGAAGCCAAGCCCCGTGAACTCGCGCCACAGCGCGGCCATGTCGTAGACGCGAAGCCCCTTGCGCTCGAACGTCATCGCCGGGTCGCCGATAACGAGCGCCGCGTCGTGCGCTCCGAGCATTCGCTCCAAGTCCGGCGCGGTCTGTTCGAGGCGCGGCGCACGTCCCAAGAACTCTCGGAAGATGACTTCGACCAGCGCTGCCGAAGTGCGCGAAGAGGTGTCGAGCGCGACCGATCCGACCTCTTCGAGCCGTGCGCCGCGCGTAACGAGCACGACCGAGTGAACCTCCTCGCGCGCACCGACGCAGACGCCCGGCACGACGACCGTCTCCGGCAGACGCTGGTACTCGATAACGGGCACGAGCGCCGCCTCGACCTGCCCGCGCGCAAGCATGTCGGCACAGCGCGCCGGAGCGGTGTCGGTCAGAAGCTCGACCTCGCCGCGACGCGCCCCACGCGCAAAGCTCCAGATGAGCGGAGCCGTGTTCAAATAACTCGACGCGGCGACGCGCGGCCGCATCCCGCTCACTTCAAATCCTCTGTCCGTCTCTTTCCTCACCCTTCTCCGAACTGCGCCCGTGTAAGCCGACACAGCCCGATGCTAACCCACACACGCGCAGCCCCGCAACAGGTCGCACGCGTGCCTCTGTAACCCTCGTTGACAGCCCCTCGACCCCGCCGTACCATTGAAGGAGTGATGCGTGATGAGTGATGAGTAATAAGTAAAGACCAGCAGGCTTTTTCTTATCACTCATCACTTTTCACTTATCACTCTTTCACCAATGACCATCTACGACATCAGCGTCCCCGTCACCCCCGGAGAGACGCCAACCTATCCGGGCGACCCCGACATTGAGGTCAGCGCGTGGACTTCGATCTCGCGAGGCGACCCGGCCAACGTTTCAATGCTTAAATTCGGCGCGCACACGGGGACGCACGTGGACGCCCCCGCGCACTTCATCGAAGGTGCGCCGGGACTCACGTCGCTGCCGCTCGAAGCGTTTCTGGGGGAGGCTCGCGTCATTGAAATTCCCGCGGACGCGCTCGCTGTCGAAGAGAGTCACGTCCGAGAAGCTGCGCTCCGGGGCGCGTCGCGTGTGCTCTTCAAGACGCGTAACTCCGGCTTCTGGAAGAATCCACGCGGGCACTTCCGAGAGGACTTCACATACATTACACACGGCGCGGCGCGCTCTCTGGTCGGCGCGGGCGTGCGGCTCGTCGGCTTCGACTACCTCTCGGTCGAGAAGTTCGGCTCCCTTGATTTCGAGACTCACCTCACACTGCTCTCGGGCGGCGTTATCATCCTCGAAGGGCTTGACCTGCGCGGCATCAGGCCGGGCACATACGAACTCATCTGCCTGCCGCTCAATATCGCCGCAGGCAGTGGAGACGGCGCACCTGCACGCGCTGTCCTGCGCACGCTCGACTGAGACTGCACGTGCCGGGCGTGCCGCTCAAATCGGAGGCAAAGAGATGTGTGAGTCGGAGGCAAAGAGATGATCGAGAAGGTCAACCTGTCGGAAAAGTTTCGGCTCTTCCAGGAGCATTGGAGTCCCAAAATCGCGGGCGAGGTCAACGACTCGCTCGTCAAGCTTGTGAAGTTTCAGGGCGACTTCGTCTGGCACAAGCACGAGACGGAGGACGAGATGTTCCTCGTCGTGAAGGGTCGGATCACGATCAGGCTGCGCGACGGCAACGTGCCGCTCGAAGAGGGCGAGTTCGTCATCATCCCGCGCGGCGTCGAGCACATGCCGTTCGCGGAAGACGAGGCGCACGTTCTGCTCTTCGAGCCACGGACAGTCCTGAACACCGGCAACGTCATCAATGAAAGGACGCGCCCCGAGCTTGAACACGTCTGAACGCTAACTTGAACTCATCTGAACGCTAACTTGAACTCGCCTGAACGCAAGCTTGAACACGTCTAAACGTGGGCTTGAACGCATCCGAGCGTCGAATACCGAAAACCCGTCCGGCTGACGCAACGTATCACAGATTGAAAATGCTCGACCGAGAGGACGAACCCGAACTCCATGACGAACGACAGCAGCAGCAGCGGTGACACGCCGGGGAGCCAGTCGAAGACGGCGGAGACACCCGACGTTAACTCGCCGGGCTATCGAGAGCGCGTCTACGAGATCGTGCGCCGCATACCTTCGGGGCGCGTGATGAACTACGGGCAACTCGCCGAAATACTCGGCGAAGGATACACGGCGCGCACCGTCGGCTTCGTCATGCACTCGGCGGACGATACAGTCCCCTGGCAGCGCGTCATCAACGCACAGGGCGCGTGCTCGACGGGGCGCGTCATCCTCCCGCCCGACTTGCAGCAACGCATGCTCGAAGCCGAAGGCATCATCTTTGACGCGAAAGGCCGTTGCGACCTCGCGCTCTACCGCTGGACGCCCGAGGAGTACGCGACCGACGAAGACCGCGGCGACTCCGTACAGCCAAGCCTCTTCGGCGACTGACTCGCCAGGCGCTGCGACGTGCGACTCGGCTACCGCTTCGGCGTTTGACTCTTTCATCCTTTCAAGGAGCGACACATGAGCGACGAACAACTGCAAACGCGCGCGCCCTACGCGATCAGCGAGCCGCGCTTCTCTGTCTCGCCTCAGATGGTGACGACCGCCTTCGAGCTTCCGGGCTTCCGCGTCCGACAGAACCTCGGCGTCGTGCGCGGCATCGTTGTCCGCTCGCGCAATCTCTTCGTCAACATCGGCGCGATCTTTAACTCGATGGTCGGCGGCAACATTACCGCCTGGACGAACCTCTGCGAGCAGACGCGCCGCGACGCCTTCGACATCATGATTCAGCACGCCTCGGAGCTGGGAGCGAACGCCATCATCGGCACACGTTATGACGCGACCGAGGTCTCGCAGGGCGCTACGGAAGTCCTCGCCTACGGCACGGCGGTCATCGTCGAGCCGCTTGAGGGCACGGGGATTTACGGCTCGTGAGCGCGGCAGAGGAGTTGACGACGGACGAGCTTGCGCGGCTGCAAGAAGCTTTCGGGCAGGTGCCCTACGCGCGTCTGCTCGGACTGGAGTTCGTGAGGGCGGAGCGCGGCGCTGCCACTTTCGCCCTCGACACGCGAGAAGAGTTGACGCGGATGGGCGCGATCATGCACGGCGGGGCGATTGTCTCGCTCATGGACACGGCCGCCGCCTTTGCCGTCCACACGCTGCTCGACGCAAGCGGGCGCACCGTCACCGTTGACCTCACAGTACATTTCCTCCGCCCCGTCAGCGCGGGCCGCGTCGAGGCTCGCGCCAAAATCCTTCGCGCGGGCCGTCGAATCTACATCCTCACCGTCGAGGCCACTGACGAGGCAAACACCCTTATCGCATCATCCACAATGACCTACTTTCGGCAGGCTTGACCTTAAGTCCTGTGTTTCCACTAGCTTTGTGCTCGACGGGGAAATCCGGGGCGCTCATTTTCACCTCAAAAAAACAGGAAAATGGGCGGCTGGAGGTGTTAATTTTATAGACAAAGTGTGTTGCTTTATGCAAAACTGTGTTTGTCGCTATAGTCCTGATAAGATTATAGTGCCTTCTTTGCATCTTCGGAACAGCTTCCATCCTCCCTCTTCCGGTTGAAACTCTCGATGCTCTCGCTCTACAGCGCCCTTCTTGCACAACACCCGCGGCAACTGACATCTGTTCGTTGCGCGGAGCCGACCATTGTGCAGCTTCATCGCTATTTCGAGGACGTTGTACTGGAGAACAATCTGGCGGCGCTGGTCGTCGAGAGCCTTCTGCCGGAGTCGCAGCGCTCGCTTCGAGACATCACGCGCGTGCGTGATGTCGGACGCCTCGCACGCTACTCCTTCTTCTTCGCCTCGCCGGAGGACGCGCTCTACACGACGCAGCTGTCCGACGAAGGGTCTGATCGCGAGCCGATACTGTTACAGAAATCGGAGCAGGCAAACTTCAAGGAGCGTTTCGTGGTGATCGCCGACGCGCGCTTCTCGGCACTGCTTGCCTCCATCCGCATGCAGGACGAAGAGGGACAGGAGTCGCCCGCCGACGAGGTCATCTGGTCGTTCGAGCCGGACATCGTCTACTCGGCTCTCGAATACCTGATGGCGCGGGTCACAGCCGAACTGCCGACGCACGCGCACCTCTTCTCGAAGGCCGTCCGCACCTGTGTGCCGAAGACGACCTCGCTCCAACTTACCGTCTCGGTGACGACGAAACTGGCGCGGCTTCTTCAGGAGCAGGCCGTGCGCGAGATTGCCGTCAATCGCATCTCGACAGCTATCCGAAGCTCTCTTGAGCTGCCGAGCGTGCTCCAGACGACAGTCAACGAAGTAGGGCAGGCGCTCGGCGCACAGTCAAGCGCCCTGAACGTCGAGGGCGAGCACGGGCAGGCATCGCTGACGACCTGCTATTTCCGCGACGGCGAGGCAGACGATGACAAACGCACGGAACTGCTCGGCGACATTGAAGCCTACGGCGTGCGTCTGCGTGGGCGCATCAAGTCATACGTGCATGACGGGTCGAGCGGCGCGCACGAGTCAGACACCCCCCCGGTCGCCGCCGTGCCGGTCATCTATCACGACCGCACGTTAGGTGTGCTGATGGTCACGTCCGACGACCCGCAGCGCCTCTGGCAGGATAACGAGGTCATGTTGCTGCGCACGGTGGCCGACCAGGTCGCTGTCGCCGTCAACCACGCGCGCCTTTTCCAGCAGATGCAGCAACAGGCTTTGACCGACAGCCTGACCGGCTGCTTCAACCGCCGCTTCTTCGAGATTCAACTGGAGCGCGACCTGCATCTCGCCACGCGCATGCGCCAACCCGTCTCGCTCATCCTCCTAGACATAGACTACTTCAAGCGCGTCAACGACTCGCACGGCCACGACGCGGGCGACGAAGCCCTGCGTATACTCGCCGCAGCGTTGCGCGAGGAGGTGCGCGGCGTCGATACAGCCACGCGCTACGGCGGAGAGGAGTTCGCGATTATCCTGCCGCAGGCAGGCCCCGAGGGCGCGCTCGGCGTCGCCGAACGTCTCCGCTCTCGCATCGAGCGAACAGAGGTGCCGGGCGTCGGCTGCATTACGGCCTCGCTCGGCGTCGCGACCTTCCCCCTCAATGCCAGCTCGCGCGAGCTTTTGGTGACGACCGCCGACCGCGCCCTCTATCAAGCCAAGCATTCGGGGCGCAATCGAGTCTGCTCGCCCGCCGACCTGCCTCCCGAAGACATCTTCCCCCACTCATACGAGCCCGTCTTACCTATCCACGAAATCGCCGAAATCTATTCAGCCGCGCCCGCCGACTCCACGACCGCGCCTGAGAATCAGGAACACGACAGAACACCAAACCCGTAAGAACATCGGCGACCCCGCAGCAAGCTGCTGGGAATGAAAGATTCGACAAGGTAGAGCACGGCTTAGGCCGAACGAAGCGCAGAGGCGGTAAGTGACGCCTCTGCGCTTTTACATTTCCCGTGACACTTAAACCAGACTTCGTGACCTCTTTAACCGGGCTTCGCGGACGGGGCTGCGAGCGCGTTTGGCTTTGGGGACAAAAATCGCGCATCATAGGCGGCGAAGGATTTGTAAAGGAGTAAGCACTTAAAAGGGCCCCGCTTCCGGCAGGGCCCGCCCGGCTCTCATGGACGATCTGCGAAAATTCGCCGCCTACTTCCGCCCATACAAGAAGTCGCTCGTCGTAGGCATCCTCTGCATTCTGGCCTCGGTGGTTATCGGCCTGCTCGTCCCGGTCTTCGTCGGGCACGCGGTTGATGACCTTCGCGCAGGGCCGACGTGGGAGAAAATCACGCGCTCGGCGCTGCTCGTTGTCGGCGCGAGCGCCGTGAGCGGCGTCTTCCTCTTCCTCCAACGACGCATCCTCATCGGCATGTCGCGCCACGTCGAGTACGACCTGCGGCAGCACTTCTATGCGCACCTCCAACGACAGCCGCTCTCCTTCTTTCACGGGCATCGCACGGGCGACCTGATGGCGCGCGCCACAAACGACCTCGCCGCCGTCCGCCAGCTTGCCGGGCCCATGATTATGTACACGCTCCAGACCGTGCTGGTCGTCGTCATCATCCTCCCGCTGATGCTGCGAATCAGCGTGCGCCTGACGCTTCTGCTCTTCGTGACGATGCCGCTCGTCTCGCTCACGGTGAAATACTTCGGCCAGCAGGTTCACATCCGTTTCGAGAAGATTCAGGAGTTCTTCTCGCACATCACGGCGCGCGCGCAGGAGAACATCTCCGGCGTCCGCGTCGTGCGCGCATACGCGCAGGAGGCGGCGGAGGTCGAAGCCTTCAACAAGCTCAACCAGGAGTATGCTTCGCGCAATCTGAGCCTCGTACGTATCTCCGCGATCATGCGCCCGCTTATCCAGTTCGTCATCGGGCTGGGGATGGTCTTGATCGTCTGGTACGGCGGCGTGCTGGCCGTGCGCGGCGAGATGACGCCGGGGCAGTTCGTCGAGTTCACACTGTTTCTGATGCGGCTCATCTGGCCCTTAATCGCGCTCGGCTACGTCGTCAACCTCTACCAGCGCGGCACGGCGAGCCTCAAGCGGATGAACGCCATCTTCGCCGCCGAGCCTGCGATTGACGACCGGCCCGGCACGCGCGAGATGCCGCCCATCCGCGGGCGCATCGAGTTCCGTGACCTGACGTTCGCATACGGCAAGCACCTGCCGCATGTCTTAGAGGACATCAATCTCACTATCGAGGCGGGGCAGACCGTCGCCTTCGTCGGGCGCACAGGCTCCGGGAAATCGACTCTGATGAACTTCGTGCCGCGCGTCGTCGAGGCTCCGCCCGCGACGGTCTTCATCGACGGCGTAGACGTACGCGACTACCCGCTCGCGCAGTTGCGTTCCTCAATCGGCTACGTCCCGCAGGAGACTTTCCTCTTCAGCGAGATGCTCTCTGAGAATATCGCCTTCGGCGTCGAAACGGGCGTGCGCGCCGACGTGGAGTGGGCGGCGGAGATCGCCGGACTCTCCGAAGACGTGCGCGAGTTCCCCGGAGGCTTCGACACGATGGTCGGCGAGCGCGGCATCACGCTCTCGGGCGGGCAGAAGCAGCGCACGGCGATTGCGCGCGCCGTCATGCGCCAGCCGCGGATTCTGATTCTTGACGACGCGCTCTCGTCGGTTGACACTTATACGGAGGAGAAGATTCTCGGGCGTCTGCGCGGCGTGATGCGCGAGCGCACCAGCTTGATCGTCTCGCACCGCGTCTCGACCGTACGCGACGCGGACTTGATCTGCGTCCTCGACGAAGGCCGCATCGTCGAGCGCGGCACACACGAAGAACTGCTCGCGGCGGGCGGCGCGTATGCAGACCTCTATGAGCGGCAGTTGCTCGAAGAGGAACTGGCAGCGAGTTAAGTTTCGCATTTCAAACTCGGCTTCGGGTGGCCGAGCGTCTGAGAGGAGGCTTTCAACAGATGATGAACCAGTCAGGAGCCGACGCCTTTTTCGCGGCCCGCCTCCGCACGATGCGAATCCTCTGGGGGAGTTTCCTGATGACGGTCGTGATCTACGCGCTGATCGGGTACTTCGCGATGCCTTCAGCCGAACTCCGCGAGGCCGTCCCGAAAAACACGTCCCTCCTCTACGGACTTGCCGCAGCCGGGCTTGCCGCTGTCTTCGCCTCTTTCGTGGCGAAGAAGATTTTTTACAGCAGGGCGGCGGCGCAGCAGCTACCGGCGCAGGTACAGGTGGGCTTCATCATCGCCGTCGCTTTGTGCGAAACATCCGTTCTCTTCGGCCTGTTGGGACTGTTCATCACCTGGAACCTGTACGCGTATCTTCTCTTCGCCCTCGGCGCGCTGGGCATGATCCTGCACTTCCCGCGCCGCGAGCAGCTACTCGCGGCGTGTTACAAGACGACCGGCTGAAGCGCCGCGCCGGTATCGAACCGAAGGCTCTACACGAAAGAATGTCTGAGAACGTCAAACAGTTTCATGAGGAAGAGGCACTCTCGAAGTTCGACCAGGGGAGCGTGCGCCGTCTGCTGCGCTACCTGAAGCCGTACAAGCGGATGATCGTGCCCGCGCTCCTTCTGACGCTGGTGGTCAACGCGCTCGGCGTCATCGAGCCGAAGTTCTTCCAGTACGCCATCGACTGGTACATCAATCCCTCGATAGAGCAGCGCACGCACGTATCCGGAGACGGGTGGGCCGCCGTCTACAGTCAGGCCGTCCGTGGACTTGGCTGGCTCGCGCTCGTCTTCTTCTGCGTCAAGCTCTTGCAGATGCTCGTCTCATACTTGCAGACGGTTCTGCTCCAGTCGGTCGGCCAGCACTTCATGTACGACCTGCGCGCGGAGCTGTACGAGAAGTTGCAGCAGCAGGAGGTCGCATACTTCGACCGCAACCCGGTCGGGCGCATCATGACGCGACTGACCTCGGACGTAGACTCTCTGAACGAGTTGTTTACTTCCGGAGTCATCGAGGGTTTGGGCGACATCGTGATGGTCTTTGCCATCATCGGCTTTATGGTCTGGATGGACTGGCGTCTGACCTTAGTCGCGCTCGTCACCGTGCCGCTTCTGTTTGCGGCGACGACTTGGTTCCGCAAGCACGCGCGGCGCGGCTACGACCTCGTCCGCACGAAGCTGGCGCGCATCAACTCCTTTCTACAGGAGCATATCTCGGGCGCGCAGACCGTACAGATTTTCAACCGCGAGAAGAAGTCACTGCGCCAGTTCCACGACGCCAACGACGACTACCGGCAGGCGAACATCGAGACCATTTTCTACTACGCGGTCTTCTTCCCGCTCGTCGATTTCATCGGCTCGCTCGGTGTCGCGCTCATCATCTGGTACGGCGGCTGGCGCGTGATGCAGAACACGCCCGTGCGCGAAGTCCTCTCTATCGGCGCGCTCGTCGCCTTCATTCAATATTCGCAGCGTCTCTTTCAGCCAATCCGCGACATCTCGGACAAGTACAACGTCTTTCAGGCGGCGCTCGTCGCCTCGCAACGCATCTTCCGTACGCTCGACCAGCCCATCACGGTCGTCACGCCCGCCAAGCCGAAGAAGTCCGGACGTGCGCGCGGCCATGTCGAGTTCCGCAATGTCTGGTTCGCTTACAAGGGCGAGGACTGGGTTCTGAAAGACGTGTCTTTCACGGTAGAGCCGGGGCAAACGGTCGCGCTCGTCGGCCACACAGGCTCAGGCAAGACGACGATCACGAACCTGCTCATGCGCTTCTACGATGTGCAGCGCGGCGAGGTCTTGCTCGACGGCGTTGACGTGCGCGAGTGGGACTTGAAACACCTGCGCGAGAACTTCGCCGTCGTTCTTCAGGACGTGTTCCTCTTCAGCGGCACGGTCGAGGGCAACATCCGCCTCGGTCGCGAGGAGATCACGGACGAGCGCGTAGGTTGGGCCGCGCGCGAGGTTCACGCCGACGGGTTCATCGAACGCCTGCCCGAAGGGTTCAAGTCCGAAGTGCGCGAGCGCGGCGCGGGACTCTCCGTCGGCCAGAAGCAGCTCATCTCTTTCGCACGCGCGCTCGCCTTCGACCCGGCGCTCTTAATACTCGATGAGGCGACCAGCTCCATCGACACAGAGACCGAGCAGCTCATTCAACAGGCCATCGAGCGCGTCCTGCGCGACCGCACCTCAATCGTCGTCGCGCACCGCCTCTCGACCGTCCAACGCGCCGACCACATACTCGTCCTCCACCACGGCGAACTCCGCGAACAGGGCACACACCAACAACTCCTCGCGCGCCGCGACCTCTACTGGCGTCTCTACAAACTCCAATACGCCGACGACTCACGCACCGACGCCGTCCCCGACGCCCCACTCCGGGATAGCATGCAATATGGTGATTGAGAGCTTCCTACTTGAAATTGAATTTTTAAAGAAATGGCTCCACTCATCGTCAAAAGCGATAAGGCCTCAAGTTAGCTAAACCCTTCTGAAGTGCTTGACCATGAATTACATTTTACATAATCTGTCAGGTAGACTATTTGGAGGAGAAGCATGACTAAGAAATCAACTCACGTAGTTCCTGACCCAAACGGCGGATGGAGTGTGAAGAAGGAGGGAGCTTCACGCGCATCGAAGCGTTTTGATAAAAAACAGGACGCAATTATCTATGCAAGAAATATAAGTAAAAATCAGGGGGCAGAGTTTGTCATCCATAGGCCGGATGGCACTATACATAGTAAAGACTCATATGAAAGTGATCCAAATCGCGCTGGAGATCATGACAATCATTAATAGACTAGAGACACAACATGCCTGGTCAAGCTAATAAGGAGTTTGGAAAGAACGTATTCATTAACTGTCCTTTCGACCCTGAATACTACTCTTTGCTTCGACCACTGCTATTCACGATTATCTATCTCGGCTTCAATCCAAAAATCGCATTAGAAGGATCGGACTCTGGAGAGCAGAGGATTGATAAAATTTGCGAACTAATCAAGAAGTCAAAATACAGTATCCATGATCTGTCTAGATTGAAATCGAAGAAAAAGGGTGAATTTTATAGGCTAAACATGCCTTTTGAGTTAGGCATTGATTATGGATGCCGGCGCTTCGCGTCTAATTTTCTTAAAGGCAAAAAGTTTCTTATTCTTGAAAGAGGAGCATTCGATTACAAGAAAGCTCTTTCTGATATTTCTGGAGTTGACATACAAAATCATAACAATCAACCAGCAAAGATAGTTCAAGCTACTCGAAATTGGTTTGTCGAAACAGTTAGCCTGAAAGGCATAGCAGGGCCGACCGCGATTTGGTACAAGTTCAATGATTTCGCCTCTGACTTCTATACACGAAGACAGGCCGAAGGTTTTTCTGATGAAGACCTCAATATGATGCCAATACGAGAGTACATTAACTTTATTAGGAATTGGATTCGAGCTAATGCCAGTTCAAACTGAAAACATAGTCTGGCCGAGTTTGCCGTTTGAGGAGTGGCGCGAGACCCTGGCGACGCTGCACATGTGGACGCAGGTCGTCGGTAAGGTGAGGCTGGCGCAGGCTCCGCATGTAAACCATTGGTGGCAGGTTCCGCTGTATGTCAACGCGCGTGGGCTGACCACTTCGGCGATGCCATACGGCGAGCGTGTCTTTCAGATCGACTTCGACTTCATCTCGCATAGGCTGCTGATTGAGACGGGCGACGGCCAGTCGCGCGAGATGTCGCTTGCGCCGCGGACGGTCGCGGACTTCTACCGCGAGTTCATGTCTCAACTGCGCTCGCTCAAACTCGAAGTGGAGATTTGGACGACGCCGGTCGAGGTTGAGAACCCTATCGCCTTCGAGCAGGACGAGACGCACAAGTCTTACGACCCTGATTACGCCGGACGCTTCTGGCGCTCGCTCGTGCAGGCCGACAGAGTGTTTCAGAAGTTCCGCTCGGGCTTCGTGGGCAAGTGCAGCCCGGTGCATTTCTTCTGGGGCAGCTTCGACCTCGCCGTGACGCGCTTCTCGGGGCGGCGCGCGCCCCTGCATCCCGGTGCGCCGGGCGTCGCCGACTCCATCACGCGCGAGGCTTATTCGCACGAAGTTTCAAGCGCCGGGTTCTGGCCCGGGGGCCCGGCGCTGCCCGAGCCGATCTTCTACTCGTACGCATACCCCGAGCCGGTTGGGTTTAAAGACTTCAAGGTCGGCCCCGTCGGGTCTGCTTACTACAATACGGACTTCAAGGAGTTCGTCCTCCCCTACGAAGCCGTGCGTAGCGAGAATGAACCCGACCGCGACCTCCTCCGTTTCCTACAAGACACATACGAAGCTGCCGCGAGCCTCGGCAAATGGGATCGCGCCTCGCTTGAGCGTAAGGAAGATCAGACGAAGTAAGTCTCGGCAGCAAGCCAATCGATTCAACCGTAAGCGCAGAGGGCTTCGACCACTCGCGCAGAGGGCGCGGAGAGTTGATTCTCTCTGCGCCCTCCATCGTCTCTCTTTGAGATGCTTCGTTTTAACTTTCAGCCCGTCGTAGTTCAAAGAGGCGACTTCACTTCTCCTGTATCGTACCCGTGAACGGCTGCGGCTGCGCCTTGTCGCTCCCACGGTTCTTGAACTGCCCAAGCCCTTCGAGCGAGGAATAAATCTGCAAGTACATCTGCGTCTCGCGCGGGATCAGCGTGCGCCAGGCCGTGCCACCACGGCGGAGGTAGAGCGGAAGCCGCGCCGGGTTCGAGTTGTAGCCCGAGGCGACCAGTTCGGCCTGCGTCGCAGTTTTGTTAGCGAGTGCGTCGTGCACGTCCGGGTCGAGCGCGAGGCCGTTCCAGGTGTCCTGCATGTAGAGCAACATCGCTTCGAGCGCGTTGCCGTGGTTGCGCATCCCCGCGACGAAGTCCGGGTTGAGTCCGACGCCGGGGTGCGCCTCCCTCATCATCTGGTAGGTCGGCGCGATCATCTGCACCATGCCGCCCGCGCCCGCCGAGCTGACCGAATAGCGGTACGTGTCCAACTCGTTCAGCGCGTAGAGCGCGTAGACTTCGTTGTAGAGCGCCCTGCGATCTTCGCGCCGGAAGCGGTCGTGGTCAACGTGCTCGACGACGCACAGGCGCTCCGCAATGTCTACCAACTCGGGCGAGATAATCTGGCCCTTTAGCTTGAGTCGCTGTGCCGCGAGATCGAGCATCGTGCGGACGTATGTCTGCCCGTGCTTCAAAACCTCCGGCGAGAGCAGCGCCGGGTGCGCGGAAGTGTAGTAAGCCATCTCGCGGAAGCGTCCGAGCTTCTCAATCGGATACTCGACGACGAGCGGCGTCAACTGCTTCCCCGTCGCCGCCTCGGAGACGACGACCGCCGTGTTGACGTAGTTCGTGCGCACGACCTGCAAACGCACGTTCAGACCCTGCGCCGTCGTCAGCACCACATCGGTGCCACGCGTGAGAAAGGTCTCCTTCGGCACGCTCAGCATGTGAATCTTTGACGAGTCTTGATCGAGCGCCGCGACGGTGACGAACGCCGTGTTGGGCGTCATCGACGTGAGCATCAAACGCGAGGTCAGAAGACGCCGGGCCTCTGTCGCGCGCTCGCGGAACTTGTTGACCGAGGGCGGATGCGCGGGCTGCAAAGGGACGAACGGTGCGGCGAACTCTGCGGCGGGCGTCTGTTCAGGCGAAGGCGAAGCGGCGGGCGTGCTAGTGCTGCCCTGCGGTCTCACGCTTCCCTGATGAACGCCGGACGGTTGAGGTGTGGCCTGCCGCGTCGCGGGCGTGGCTTGTTGGAGCGCAGGCACGACCGTGACGGGCGGCGGCGTAGGCCTGGGCTGCTGCGCGACGCTGACGACGCGTGGACGCGTAAAGACGGGCGGCGCGGTCTCCTGCGCGCGCGCTTCAAACGCGGGCGCAAACACCAGCGCCGTCAAACTCAAAAGCAGAAACGAGCGATTGTTCATCTTCAAACTTCAGGGCCGAAGGGTTGACCGCGCGGGGGCACGGCTTCTTGCTGACATAAGATTCGCGCGACAGAGACGTGGTTGTCAATAACTCTTTCCGGCTTCGCGTCAAATTGCCAGACGTGAACGGTATCGAGTCGCGGATGAAACAGAGTCCGCAAGCCAGACTCTAAAACTCTTTGAGGCCCCCGGCCATCGCGCCCGCGGCTGAAGCAGCGAGGTCTCGGAGCGCGCCCCTTTGCTGCATCAGACGGAAGCGCGCCGCCAGTGCATAGCCGACGTTGAAGCCCGCGTCGGCGTCCAGCTCGTAAAGCTCACGCGTGAGTGCTTCCTGCGCGACGCGCTCAAGCAGTGGGCGGAGTTCGTCCGCAGCCGTGTCCAGCCCATCGATGAAGGCGACCTCGGTTTCGCTTCCGGCGCGTGAACGTCGCCGCGCTTGCTCGCGCAGGCGCGCGCGCGCCTCGTCCTGAACCTTGCCCGCTGCGGCGACGAAGACCAAGTGCGATGCGTGCGCCTCGGCCTCGCCTTCCAGAGCGCGACGCGCGTGCGTGGCCGTGAAGTCTCCGTCGCGCAGGACGAAGAGGAACGGCTCGCCGCAGACATTTGCGAGCACCTGCGCCTCTGCGTCCGCCGATGTTGGTCGCGTCGTCGTCTCTCTTTCCGGGATGCCAAGCCCCGAGAGTATCGAGCGCAGACTGCTGACGAGCCACGCGCCGTCCTTTAACATCGAAGAGGCAAGCGGCGTCGGCGTGACAAGCTCCTCTGCGCGCTCGTCGGCAACGGCCGCACCGCACTCGCTGCACATGGCGCTACTCGCGGTCATGATAGCCAGCGCATCGGGCGAAGGAAGGCGGAAAAGTGAGCGCCCATCCTTACGACAACTGACCTGCACCTCGCGGCGTACAAGCCCTGCGCCCGCGAGCTTTGCGACCAGTGTCTCCTGCTCGGGCCCGCGGCCACCCGCAACCATCTCAACACCGCGCCCGTCGGCGTGTGCCTCGCTCAGACGTTGTAGAAAGCCGCGCGCGCCCGAATCTTCCAGCAACTCGACCGCGCGCGAACGCTCGACAGCACCCGCGCCATGCTGAGCCGTCATGATCGTCGAGTCGAAGCCGCCGGGGTGATTCAATAGTTCCGTCGTCTGGCCTTTGAAGACTTCAGGCGTCCGGCCTTCGCGCGGATGCCACTCGATGCTCGCCGTCGCCGAAGCCTCTTCGTCCGCATGCGTAGCTGCTTCCCTCGACACGCGCACAGCATCGTCGAAGGCATCCTGCACGTTGCGGCAGAAGGTTTCGAGCTTCTCCGCAGGCTCGGCTGTTTCCGCGCCGTAGATGACTCCTGCGCGAAGTCCAGCACCACGGCCAGAGCCTTCACCGAAGATGAGGAAGTGCGCGTAATCATCAAAGCAGAACACGTCGCCGCGCACGTAAGGCTCTTCGCCTTCGGCGTCGGCACGCTCTGCGACTGCGCGCTCCAAATCCCTCGCGCGCTCTGCGCCCGATGTAGCCTGCTCGAACAAGTAGAGCCGCGCGGCGCGTATGAGCGGCACAAGCCCACGCTCCTGAAGGGCTTCGAGCAAAGGCATGCGGAACTGTTTTTCGACGCAGAGGTCGGCTGTTCTGCTCTCGATGAAAAGCATGAAAGTGCGCTCCTTTATATGGCGGCGCATGCTATCACGACGCGCTAATATTTTTCCACGCGAAAAGACTTGATGTGACCCTGTGTTGTCACCATTCTCAACTTTCGTCGTACCAAACTCGCCCCAAAGCCTTCAAGATGAATGAACGCACGTTCCCTTTTCGTCCAACTCTGGGGTGATGCCGGCTGCGTTGTCACGAAACAGTCACATTGCCTGTTGCGGTTCCTGTATCTGCTCAGTAGTATGGGATTTAGGCGTTGGCCCTTGAGAGAAACGCCTTCCGCCTCCGAACAAAGCAATACCCCAAAAGTTATTGTAGATTCCGGCAGAGGAGACTGTTCCCCTAGATGTCTTTTTGCAGATTTTCCCCCCGCCCGCTAGTCGTTTGCTTTGCTTTGTGTCTGTTCGCCCTCTCGGCACGCGCACAGCAACAGCCCGTCACACGCCCGCGTCAGGCTGCACAACCCACGCAGGCGACTACCATCAATGATGTCCTGGGTCACGCGAGACTCGAAAACGATCTCGCCATCGTCGAGAGCGCGCCGGACGAAGCGGACGAGCCGGAGTATTCCGCCCCGTCCTTTTCCGTCCCGTCGTTCAAAGACCCTGCCAGCCTCGGACAAGTCGAGCGCTCGATGCTCGCGGCGATTGAGGAGCGACTGGGGACGCCTTACCGGATGGGCGCGACGGGGCCGAACCGCTACGACTGTTCGGGCTTCGTGTGGAGTGTGTTCCAGCAGGCAGGCGTCGAGTTCGAGCGCAGCTCCGCGCGCAGCCTCTGGCAGGAGTTCACGCCGCCCACGGAGAGCGAGAAGTTCAAGTTCGGCACGCTCGTCTTCTTCAACAACCTGCACCACGTCGGCATCGTCGCAGACGAGAACGGCTTCTTCCACGCGAGCAGCCACGGCGTCATCTACGCACGCTTCGACGGATACTGGGCAAAGCGCGTCAGCGGCTTCCGCCGCATCCCTCTCGCACAAGGGCCCTCGCTTCTCGCCTCGTCCGGCAGATAAAAGCCGACGGCTCGCGCCTATAACCCGAGCATGAAACAGGCCGGTTCACCCATGAGAGTGAGCCGGCCTGTTTGTTTTCGGATAGAGATATGCGAGCGCCAACGGTACTGAAACGCGAGCGCTACGCAGGCGTACGCGCACGCGCCGCGGAATCCCGCACAGTGGAACTGTCACCCGCCCGCTACGACACGCAGTTCTATTTACCGCGGAAGCCGACGACGAAGCCCGCGCGCTGTTCGCCCGAGCGCGACTCGCTCAAAGCGATGATGCGCTCCACCGCGACGTAGAACATCTGGTCGTCCTCGTCCACCATGTGCGCCACGCCCTCGTCCACCTTGACGAGCTTCCCGCGTAAGCTCGAAGTGCCTCCGCAGAAAAGGTCTATCTTCTTCCCAACCAGTTTCGCTAATAGTTCTCGCA
>JAVRON010000053.1:0-5436 GCA_032162705.1 Acidobacteriota bacterium | reverse complement strand
TAAAAACTCCGCGCCCCCTCTGCGTCCTCAGCGCCTCTATGGTGAAGCAGCACTTTCATTAAATTCAATTCAAAAGAAATTCATTCAACTCAAAGACAATTCAGTCCTCTTCAAACTCTTCATCTTCGACCGCCGGAAGGTTCTTCAACTCCTCCGATGCGTCGCGCGGCGCGGCGACCTTGTAGTCCTTCCTGATTCGACCGTCTTTGAAGACGACGACCCGGTCTGCATACTCGGCGATGTCCGGCTCGTGTGTGACGAGGACGAGTGTGATCCCGCGCTCGCGGTTGAGGCGCTGGAATATCTCCAACACTTCTATCGAAGTGCGCGAATCAAGATTACCCGTCGGCTCGTCGGCAAGGATGAGCGATGGGTTGTTGACGAGCGCGCGCGCGATGGCGACGCGCTGCTGCTGGCCGCCCGAAAGCTGGTTCGGGTGGTTCTGTTCGCGCCCGACGAGTCCGACCGAGTGAAGTGCTTCGAGGGCACGACGGTGGCGCTCGGACGCTTCGACGCCCGCGTAGAGCATCGGCAATTCGACGTTCTCAAGCGCCGAGGTGCGCGAAAGCAGATTGAAGCCCTGGAAGACGAAGCCGAGCTTGCGGCTGCGTATGTCCGCACGCTCGTCCTTCGAGAGCGCGGACACGTCCTGCCCGTCGAGCATGTAGGAGCCGCGCGTGGGTTGGTCGAGGCAGCCGATGATGTTCATGGTCGTCGATTTGCCCGACCCGGAAGCGCCCATGATGGCGACGAACTCGCCCTCGCTGACGTTGAGCGAGACGCCGCGCAAGGCGTGAACCTCCACGTCGCCCATCGTGTAGGTCTTGTGAAGCTGCTCCAACTGGATGACGGGGCGCGCCTCTACTTCCTGCGCAAGTAGCCCTTCTACTTCCTGCGCAAGTAGCCCGGCCTGTGCCTCTTGCCCCCGACTGACTATTTCAAGTGTCGCTTGCATGACTCGAACTCTCCCCCTGTTCTTCCGCGCCGTGATAGCCGCCGTTACGTCGTTGGTCGCTTCGACGGCTGTCATTGTTCGTGCCTCTTCAACGGCTGTCATTGTTCGTGCCTCGCATCAGTCGTGACCGGGGTTCGTGCCTCGCGTCAGTAATTACTGAGACCTTCCGCCGCCGCCGCCTGTGCGTCCCGCGCCGCCGCCTGCGCCGCCCACACGCGGCGCACCGCCGAAGCCCGGGGCCGTGTTCTGTCCGCTGCTGCTGTTCTGTGACTTGGTCGCAGCAACAGTGACGTTCTGCCCTGTGATGACCACGTCGCCTTCGTGCAGGTCGCCTTCGAGCACCTCGGTCGCGGCCCCGTCGCTGAGTCCGACATGAATGCGACGCGGCTGTGGCTTGCCATCCGCGCCGAGCACCCAGATACGTCTGAGTTGGCCCGGCAGCACGGGTGACGTTGACGACGCCAACTGTTCGCGCGCTCCGCCCTGCTGTTGTTGCGCCGTGCCCGCATCGGCTGAGGCGTTGTCGGCTGAGGCGTTCGCGCTGTTGTTGTTGTTCGCGCCGCCGGCGGCGTTCGCCTGCTGTCCCGCGTTGCGGCGTGCGCCCTGGCCGTTGCTGTTGCCCGCGCGGCGAGTTTGCGATGCATCGGAGGTTGAGGTTGTTTGGGGCGCGAAACGGAGTGCCGAGTTCGGCACCTTGAGCACGTCGTTGCGCTCGTCAATCGTGACGGTCAGGTTGGCGGTCATGCCGGGCTTGAGCTTCTGCTCCGGGTTACTCACGTCGATGACGACATTGTAGGTGACGACGTTCTGCACGTTCTGCGGGTTGAGCCGCATCTGCTGAATCGCGCCTTTGAACTCCTGACCCGGAAAGGCATCCACGGTGAAGGCCACGCCCTTCGCTTGCTCGACAAGGCCGATGTCCGCCTGGTCGATGTTGGCGATGACCTGCATCTGCGTCAGGTCTTGCGCGATGGTGAAGAGCGTCGGAGCCGAAAGAGAAGCGGCGACGGTCTGACCGACGTTTACGTCGCGCGAGACGACGACGCCGTCAATCGGCGAAGTGATCGTCGTGTGCGCGAGGTTGATCTCGGCCAGTTGGAGCGCCGCACGCGTCTGCTCGACCTGCGCCGCGGCGTTCTGCACCTGCGCCTGTGCGCCCTCAACCTGCCCCTGCGACTGCACGGTCTGCGCCTGTGCCTGCTCGACCTGTGCGGCGGCCTGCGCCTGCCCCGCGCCGGAAGCCGACTGCGCGCTCACCTGCGCCATCTTCAATTGCGCGGCGGCCTGGTTGTAGCGCGCCTCGGCGGTCTTATAACTGGTCTCGGCGGTCTCTAACTCGCGCTGCGCGATGACACCGCTCTGGAGGAGCGACTGCTCCTGCCTAAGGAAGCTCGCGGCGTCGTCGAGTTGCGCCTTGAGCACGACGGCGTTGGCTTCGGCGGCTGAGACTCCGGCCTGCTGGTTCTGTGTCGTCGAGCCTGCGGCCAGAGCCTTTGCGCGCGCGTCCGTGACTCCGGCGCGCGACTGCGCGACTCCGGCATGAGACTGCGCGACTCCGGCACGCGCCTGCTGAAGCTGAGCCTGAGCCTGCGCGAGATTGGCACGCGCCTGCTGGACTTGCGCCTGCGTGACGGACGGGTCGAGCTGCGCGACGACCTGCCCCTTCTTGACCGTCGAGTTGAAGTCGGCGTAGAGCGCCAAGATGGTACCCGACGCCTGGCTGCCGACCTGCACGGTCGTGACGGCCTGAAGTGTGCCCGTCGCCGTCACGGTGTTACGCAGGTTGCCGCGCTCGACCTTCGCGGTCATGTACTCCGCGGCCTTCGCCCCGCCACTCCAGAACCAGAACCCGGCCAGCGCGGCGAGCGCAACCACAGCGACCACGACCATGAGCCGCCTCTTCGCGTTCAGAAATGATTTCATCCGCTCCATCTTCTTATTCCCCTGTGAACGCCTCTACGGGACGCTTCAATTTATGCCGAACAAAGAAAAAGCCGTAAAACTTCCCCACAATGCCCCCACAATGATAGACACCAAAGGCCCCCGTGCGGTTACAATCGGGCCACGTCGCGGGAGGGCTGTAACCGACTGCCCGGGCGCGGTGTCTTACTTATTCGGGAAGGCTCTCCCGATAGCAATCAAGGTAAACATAGGAGTAAAAGGAACAATGAAGAAACTCGGAAGAATACAGACGCTCGCTATCGCCGGGCTGTCGGCATTGGCGCTCTCCACGTCCCTCGTGCTGGCGCAGACCGGAGGCTCTGACCAGGGCCCGCGTTCGGGCGCACACGGCGAGCACCACGGAGGTGACTCTGACGGGAAACGTGGCGGCGGCGGCGACCATATGGGCGGCGGCATGTTCCGCGGCCTTGACCTGACGGACGACCAGAAGACGAAGCTCCAGCAGCTTCACCAGAGCTTTGGCGAGCGCACCAAGTCGCTGCGCGAACAGCTTCGCGCGAAGCACGAGGAACTGCGTCAGGCCGAATCGGGCACGACCTTCAACGAAGCGCTGGCGACACAGAAGCTGACCGAGGCCGCCGGCATCGAGGCGAAGCTGATGGGCGAAGAGTTCAGACTCCATCAGGATATGCTCTCGATACTGACGCCGGAGCAGAGAACTAAGATGGAGCAGCACCATCAGGAGATGGAGCAGCACCGCGAGCAGTTCAAAGGTCGTCATGGCGGCGAGCACCCCGGTGAACAGGAACAGCAGTAACCCTTAACCGTCGAGGCGGCGGACTCAGCCCGACGATGAGTCCGCCGCACGCGAATTTCGATGAGGATCGACACTGCCGCAGGAGTTGGAACACGCGTCTGACCTGGAGTTGGCGCGACGCTCGCTCGCGGGCGACGAGTCCGCCTTCGCGGAGATCGTGCGGCTCTACGGCCCGCGGGTTTTCCGCACGGCCAGCCGCTTTTTCCGACGCCGCGAGCAGGTCGAAGAGGCGGCGCAGGAAATATTTCTGAAGGCTTTCACACAGCTTGAAACTTACGAGGGGCGCGGCCCCCTCGAAGGATGGCTGACGCGCATCGCCACCAACACGTGCCTCAACCTGACGCGCAGCGCACGACGGCGGCCCGAGCTAATGGCCGCAGACCTCTCTGAAGATCAGAGCGAGTGGCTTGAGAACAGAATGGCCGACGCGGCGACCGAGCTTCAGCGTTCGTTCGAGCGCGGACGGGTGGCAGCCGACCTGACCGAGCGCGTCCTTGAAACGATGTCGAGCGATGACCGTCTGGTCTTGATGATGGTGGACGGCGAAGACGCTTCGGTGAAAGAGGTTTCGGAGGCGACGGGCTGGTCTGAGTCGAAAGTAAAGGTGCAGGCGTTTCGAGCGCGACGCCGCATGCGCGAGGCGGTTGAGCGACTGCTCGCGCACGGGCGGCGCGGAACCGGCAAGAGCTTGGAAAGCGCAGGTGAGAGATGAGAGACGAACACATCACAGCGATGCTCGACGACGCGCCGCTCTCAACCTTCGGTGAAAGCGAGCTGGCGGTCATGCGTTCGCACATCGCGGGTTGTGACCGGTGTCGGCGCGCGTTCGAGGCGGCGCGGGTCTCGTCGTTGATGCTAAAGGAGCGCGCCGCTGAAGAGTTCGAGCCTTCGCCGTTCTTCCAGACGCGTGTGCTGGCCGCGCTCAGAGAGCACAGGGCTGCGAACGAGGCGGCGAATGAGACGTGGACTCTCGGGCGTTTGTGGAAGGCGGCAGGGCTTCTCGTCTCTTCAATGGCAGTGACGGTCGCGGCGCTGGCGGTCTTCACCTTCGTCGCCCCACAGGCGACAACGACGACGACGCAGGAGGTGGCCGCCTCTTCTGCCGACAACTCTTACTCGGCGGAAGCTGTAATCTTAGGCGAGGGCGGGGCCAGCGACGAAAAGATGAGCTACGGGCAGGTGCTCACGACGCTTTACGGGTCGGATGACGGGGCGGCGAAGTGATTGACCGTTCGGCGAGGTGATGGTCGGCGAGGTAATCATGGACAGGGTCAGCAAACATAATTGGGTGTTACGCGGCGCGGCGTTGGCGATCTTCCTGCTCGGCTTCGCGGCGGGCGCGCTTGCGCCGAACGCATACCGTGCCTGGCATCGCCCTGATGCGAAGAGAGACGCGCAAGACCATTTCGAGATGATGAGCGAGCGACTGCAACTGAGCGTGGAGCAGAAGACGCAGGCGCGGCAGATATTCGACGACGCGCGCTCGCAGTTGGAGGCGTTGCACAAAGAGTCCGAGCCGCGCTTCGAGGAGATACGCCGACAGACTGAGGAGCGGCTGCGACAGTTGCTCACGCCCGAACAGTTTCAGCAGTTTCAGCAGATGCACGACGCACACCACGGCGGGCGGCACGGGAGGCCGGGCGGCGACGGACAGCCTCAGCCCGACGAGCGTTGAAGACGGCGCGACCGGGGGTATGTCAGTAGCGCCTGCTGCAAGCGTGCGGGTTATCGTCGCTAAAGACCCACACGCTTGCAGCAGGCG
>JAVRON010000052.1:0-108346 GCA_032162705.1 Acidobacteriota bacterium | reverse complement strand
CCTCCGTGTCCTCTGTGTCTCTGTGGTGAATCGCCCCGCACTTCACATTCGAGTGAAGATGTTATGAAGCGCACGCCCCGCGCACCGACGGCGACTGTGCAGATAAGAAACTGTCACAAGCGACCGGTCTCTTTGTGCGCGCCGCCTCGACAATGCTTCACGCGGGTTGCAGAATTTAGATGTGCCCGCAGCCAATCATTCGAACAAAGGGCTTATGCGTTCTACCATCAACAGCTATCTTGACGATTACCTCCGGCGCGGCGCGGAGACGGCCTTCGCGCACAGGCGTGGCTTGCGCCTTGTTCGCTGGTCTTACGCGCGCGTGGCGCAGACGGCCTCGCGCTTCGCGCGTGAACTCGAAGCGCGCGGCATCGAACGGGGCGAGCGGGTTCTGCTCTGGGCGTCGAACGGCCCCGAATGGGTGGCGGTCTTCTTCGGCTGTGCCTTGCGAGGCGTCGTCGTCGTGCCGCTCGACGTTGAGAGCGCGCCCGATTTCGTCTCGCGCGTAGAGCAACAGACGCGTGCCGTGCTCCTCGTGGTCAGCTCCGAGACGAAACCGCACGCGGACGCGCTCGGCCTCCAGACACTCCCGCTCGAAGACTTAGAAGAGACCCTCGCACGCCACTCGCACGCGCCTTTCGAGTCGAAAGACATTTCCGAAGACGACCTCGTCGAGATCATCTACACTTCGGGGACGACCGCCGAGCCGCGCGGTGTCTGTCTGACGCATCGCAACCTGCTCGCGAATCTCGCCCCGCTCGAAGCGGAGATTCGTAAATACATGCGCTGGGAACGGCTCATCCATCCCGTGCGCTTTCTCTGTCTCCTGCCGCTCAGCCACGTCTTCGGCCAGTTCATGGGCATCCTCGTCCCGCAACTGCTCGGCGGCGAAGTCATCTTCCATGACACGCTCAATCCTTCTGAGATTGTCGGCGCGATAAAACGTAGTCGCGTCTCGGTCGTCGTCACCGTCCCGCGCCTGCTCGACTCCTTACGCGAGCACGTCGAACGCCGCGAAGAGGCGCGGGGACGCGGGCCCCGTCTGCGACGCGACCTCGCGCGGGCCGAAGGCGCGCACACGCTCAAGCGTCTCTGGATTTTCCGGCGCATCCATCGATATTTCGGCTGGAAGTTCTGGGCCTTTGTCACCGGCGGCGCGACGCTCACGCACGAGACCGAGACCTTTTGGGGTCGACTGGGTTTGGCCGTCGTACAGGGTTACGGCATGACCGAGACGGCTTCGCTCGTTACGGTCAACCATCCGTTCAAGCCCGGCCACGGCTCGATTGGAAAAATTCTTCCAGGTCAGGAGATGAAGCTCGACGCGTCGGGCGAGATTCTCGTGCGCGGCGCGAATGTCTCGCCCGGCTACTGGAGCGACGGTGCGGCTGGGCCGTTGGCCGACGCGAAGCCGTTGGTTGACGTGCAGCCACACGCCGACGCGGGCTGGCTCCGCACGGGCGACCTCGGCGAGAAAGACGATGCGGGAAACATCTATTTCCGTGGACGCAAGAAGGACGTGATCGTCACCGCCGCGGGGCTGAACATCTACCCCGAAGACATCGAGGCAGCGCTCAATCGCCAGCCCGGCGTAAAGCTGTGCGCTGTCGTCGGCGTCGAGGCGCAGCGGGGCCCTGAGCCATTGGCCGTACTCATCATGCGTGACAAAGGGGCCGACCCCTTGCTCGCCGTCGAAGCCGCAAACCGGACGCTCGCGCGCCACCAGCACATACGTCGCTGGCAAGTCTGGCCCGAGTCCGACTTCCCACGCACGACCACACAGAAGGTTCGTAAGCGTGACATTCTCGAACGACTCAATACCGAACTGCGAAAGAAGAATGGGGGCACGAACGGGAAGTCACCGCACGGCGCGCAGTGCGGACTGACGAAAGATGAATTCGGCTGGATGAAAGATGAGAGCGCCGCTGTTAATGATGAGAGTGTCGCTGTTGTTACTTCATCCCTTGCGGCTCAATCATCGCTTGCCGCGCACACGGCGCTCTTCCCTCATCCGTCATCCCTCATCGCTTCGCTTGCCTCTCGCGCAGGCGGTGAGTTCACCGGGATGCTCGATTCTTCGGCGAATCTCTCGACTGATTTGAAGCTCGACTCGCTGGGTCGCGTCGAGCTTCTGAGCGCACTCGAAGACCGCTATCAGATTGAGATCGACGAGGCGAGCTTTACCGCCGCGACGACCGTCGGCGAGGTCGAGCGCATCGTGAGAGGCGGCGGCATCACGTCTGAAGAAGCGTCGCAGTACCCTTACCCTGCCTGGACGCAGCGCCGTCCGGTCAAGTGGCTCCGCGTCGCGTTCTTCTACGCGGTCGTGCTCCCCATCACCTCTGTGCTCTCATGGGTGCGCGTGCGCGGCAAAGAGAATTTGCGCGACCTTCGAGGCCCGGCGCTCTTCGTCTCGAATCACATTACGTACTTCGACCACGCGCTTATCCTCTCGGCTCTGCCCGGACGTTTCCGCCGCAGCCTCGCCATCGCGCAGGAAGGCGAGCGTTTGCGCTGGTGGCGACGACCGCCCGTGGGCACGTCCTTGCTCAGTCGTCTGCGTTGGCGCGCACAGTATTTTCTGGTCGTCACGATCTTCAACACCTTCTCTCTGCCGAAGGCGAGCGGGTTCCGGCGCAGCTTTGCCTTCGCGGGCGAGACAGTGGATCGAGGCTACAGCTTGCTCGTCTTCCCAGAGGGCGCGCGCGCCGAGAAGATGGGGATGAATCCCTTCATGGGCGGCATCGGCGTCCTCGCCTCGAAGCTCGGCATCCCCGTCGTGCCCGTCCGCATCGACGGACTCCTTGAGCTAAAGCTTTCGGGTCGCCGAGGCTTCTCTCTCCCCCACAGCGTCACCATCCGCTTCGGTGAGCCAGTCACCTACACCCGCGACCAAGAACCCGCGACAATCACCGCTGACCTTGAACGCAGGGTGAGAGAGATAAGTAGTCAGTAGACAGTAGACAGTAGGCGCTCCGCGTCGCGCTCGCTGACGCTTTCAACCTGACCGCCGGGTTAAGAGGATTTTTCTACTGACTACTGACTACTGTCTACTGTCTACTGTCTACTGCCTTTCTTTTGACACGCTTTCAACGGCTCTGTTACGCTCAAGGCGCTCTTGGCGCACTCCTCTGGACAGTGTCTGTTCGATGCTCTATCGCTCGCTGCTGCGACCCCTGCTCTTCAAGTTGCCGCCCGAGACGGCGCACGAGTTTGCCCTTCACGCGCTCTCGCTCTCGCTCCGTACGGAGGCGCTGCGGAGCGTCGCCGCCGCTCGAACGGGGCGACCGCTGTTCGGCGAGCTGCGGCGCTTTGGTCTCGGCTTTAAGAATCCGGTCGGGCTTGCCGCGGGGTTTGATAAGAACGGTGCTGTGGCCCCGCAACTCTGTGCGCTCGGCTTCGGCTTCGTCGAGGTCGGGACGGTGACGAGGCTCCCGCAGCCCGGCAATCCGCGCCCACGCCTCTTCCGTCTACCGCTCGACCGCGCTCTGATCAACCGGCAGGGTTTCAACAACGAGGGTGCGGAGGCGTTGGCGCGCAGGCTCGAACGCAAGCGGGCAGGCTGCGTCCTCGGCGTCAATATCGGCAAGAGCCGCGCAGTCGCCGTCGAGGAGGCGGCGGAAGACTACCTCGCGAGCTTCGAGGCCGTGCGGCGCTGCGCTGACTATGTGACCGTCAATGTCAGCTCGCCGAACACTCCGGGATTGCGCGAGCTTCAGCGCGCAGACCTTCTTGCGGCACTCCTCGGCACGCTTCAGCAACGCAATCGCGAGCTTGCATCCTCCGACGGTCGCGAGCCGCTGCCGCTGCTCGTCAAGGTCGCACCCGACCTCGGCGCGGGTGAGCTTGAGTCGATAGTTGACGCGGCACGCGGCGCTCAGGTCGCAGGAATCATCGCGACGAACACGACCACTTCCCGCGCGGGCCTTCGCACCGGGGCCGCGAGAATCGAAGCGTGCGGCGCGGGCGGCTTGAGCGGAATCCCTCTGCGCCAGCGCTCGACGCAAGTGGTCGCGGCGCTTCGGCTGCTGACACGCGGTGCGATTGAGATTGTCGGCGTCGGCGGCATCTTCAGCGCGGAGGACGCGTGGGAGAAAATCTGTGCCGGTGCGAGTCTCGTGCAGCTCTACACGGGCTTTGTCTACGAGGGCTTCGGGGTCGTCCGGCGCATCAACGAGGGCTTGGCGGCGCTGCTCGACAGACACGGCTTCCGCACGCTCGACGAGGCCGTCGGCTGCCGCGCGGAGGAGTTCGCCGCCCTGAAGATTTGAGAGCGAGATAATATTTGCGGTCGGGATTTGAGACGGAGTGTGTGAGTTTTGGATTTGAGACCGAGCGGAGGAGGACACTTGAAGACGACCAGCACTGTCGGCGTAGTTTCCGCGAAAGAGAAGCTCATCGTGGCGCTCGACGTTGAGAGCGCGAACGAAGCACGACACCTGTTTGAAGAGTTGCGAGGCGAGGCAGGGATGTTCAAGGTCGGCTCACAGCTTTTCCCCGCAGCCGGGCCCGACTTCGTCCGCGAACTCGTCGAGGCGGGCGCGCGTGTCTTCCTCGACCTCAAGTTCCACGACATCCCCGCGACGGTCGCCGCCGCCGCACGCGACGCCGTTAGCCTCGGCGTCACACTCTTCAATGTCCACGCCTCTGGCGGCAGCGAGATGATGCGACGCGCAGCCGAGGCCACCGCCGACGAAGCCGCGCGACTCGGCGTCGAGAAGCCGAGCCTCATCGCCGTCACGGTGCTGACGAGCATGGACGCGGCGGCTCTGGCGGAGACGGGCGTCGGCGCGGCGTCGGTGGAAGAGCAAGTGCGGCGACTCGCGCGACTCGCCGATGCGAGCGGACTCGACGGCGTCGTCGCCTCGCCGCACGAGATCGGCCCCGTGCGCGAGTCTGTCAGCCGCGCGGGCTTTCTCGTCGTCACGCCCGGCGTACATCCTTCGGCTGCCGCCTACGAAGACCAGAAGCGCGTTATGTCACCAGCCGAGGCCGTGAGCGCGGGCGCTGATTTCGTCGTCATCGGACGCGCGATTCTCAACTCCCCAGACCCCGCCCGCACCGCACGCTCCATCGTCGAAGAGATGGAGCGTGCGCTGGAAGGAAGTAAGCAGTAAGCAATGGGCAGCATACTGCTTATGACCAACTCGTAAACAATGAGCGTCGAGTATCATAAAGAGGGCAGCGGGCCGGCGTTCGTCTACGTCTGCGGGATTGAGGGGTCGGGGAAGCTTTTTTACAAACAGGCCGCCGACCTCGCGCGCGACCACACGGTGATCTCCGTCCCTTTGCGTGGGGAGGGGCGTTACGCGTTGCCGCGGCTCGTCGAAGACCTCGCTGAAGTCTTGCGCGACGCGGGCGCAGGCCGGGCGACTGTGCTGGGCGAGTCCTTCGGCGGACTCTTGACGATGGCGACGGCGCTCGCACACCCGGAGATGTTCGAGCGCATGATTCTCGTCAACACGTTTCCGCATTTCATCCAGCGAGCGAAGATTCACCTGGGCTGCGTGCTCTTCGAGGTGTTTTACCCGATGATGAAGGCGCACCGAACGCGCGCGGCGCGACGCGTGCTCTTCAGCGGAGACGTGAGCGAAGAGGACAGACGGCTTTTCCGCGAGCACACGCGCGTCGTGCCGCGCGAAGGCTACCTGTCGCGCATGCGCATCATACGCGACACGGACTTGCGGCCCCGCCTCTGCGAGATCAAAGTCCCCGCACTCGTCGTCGCGGGAACCGCCGACCGTCTGCTCGACAGTGTGTCTGCCGCGCGGCTGATGGCCGACAGGCTCCCGCGCGCGCGTCTGAAGCTGCTCGAAGGCACGGGACACGTCGCGCTCCTCTCCGAGCGTGTGCGCGTGCGCGATTGGCTGGACGAGTTTGAAAGTTTATGAGTTTAAAGCGTCACTTGCGGAACGCGTTTGCGCGCCGGGCGTGTAAGAATGGTTGCCTTGGATGTGCGCTTCGGCGTTTGTCCCGCGCGGGCCGTTTTGCGAAGATGTCTTGAAGGGTTGCGAGGGGGAAGAATTCTTTGGGTTTAGGTTTACGTGTGAGGGTGAGTTTGATGTTGGCGCTGGCGGCGCTGTGCCTGTGCGCGGCGGTGCGTGGGCAGGCGCGCGAAGAGGTGTCCGCCAGTCCTTTCTCACAAGCGCCCTACCGCACGGGCGAACGCCTAACCTACACCGTCTCATTCTCTAACTTCCCCACGGCGGCGCACGTCGAGATGTACGTCGCGGGACGCGGCCAACTCTACGGGCGAGAGGGCATTGAGCTGCGCGCGCACGTCGAGACCATCGGCGTAGTCTCCGCCGCGCTCTACGCGCTCAACAACACGTACGTTACCTTCGTCGATCCCTCGATGGGGCTACCCTACCGCGCGCAGGAGTCCATACGCGAAGGGTCGCGTGTCCAGGACGTGATGCGCGACTACAACACGACCCTCGACGATTCGGTCATGCCTCCGGGCAAAGACGTGACCGTCACGGCGGGCACTTACGACTTTCTCTCAGCCGTCTATCGCCTGCGCTCGCTGCCTCTGACGCAGGGCGCGACCTACACGCTCAACGTCCGCAACGGCGAGACAGTCTACAACGCAGAGGTGAAGGTGACGGGGCGCGAGACTTTGAAGACCAACATCGGCTCTTCAAACGCCGTCGTCACGCAGGTGCGTGTGCGCGGCAACAAAGAGGCAGACGACTATCGCCTGCTTCTCTACTTCACAGACGACGAGCGGCACGTGCCCGTGCTCATCACCGCGCGCCACCGTGCGGGCGAGATTCGCGTCGAACTCGCGAGCGCAGAGATGCAGACCGAAAGCCAGCCCGTCGTTGCAGGCGCAACGCCCGCCACAACTGAGCCGGGCATTCCGCTCCCGCCCGGCGAGACCCCGCGCACAGCGCCGCCCGGCTCCATCCCGCGCCCGACCCCTTTGCAACCCACAGCCACAAGCGCCCCGCCGCCCGAGCTTCCCTTCAAGCCGGGTGAACAGTTGAACTTCAACTTCTTTCTCGGGACGAACCCGCAGCCCGTCGGTGTCGCGTCGTTTCTGGTACGCGCGCGCGCAAAATATTTCAATCACGACGGGCTTCTGCTCACGACCACTTTGCAGACCAGCGGGCCCGGGCAGACTCTCTTCCCCGTCCTCGACCAGATCAGTTCTTACGTCGATGCTGCGTCCGTGCTCCCGTTCCGTTCCGAGTTGAGCTTGCAGGAGGGCAAGCGCCGTTCGCGCTTCGTCGTCTCCGCAGACCAGAACGGCGGCAGCGCCCTCTTCGACGACGGCACGCGCATCGAAGTGCCGGTCGGCACACACGACCTTCTCTCAGTCTTCTACGCGTTGCGCTCCTTCGACCTCACGCCGGGCAAGCGCAACGCCGTCTCGCTCCTGGTCAACAAGCGCCCGCGCCTGCTCTTTATCACGGCGCTGCGCCCCGCCACCATCCAACTCGGCGGCCAGCAGATAGCCGCCGTCGAACTGGCGCTGGCGACGAACGACCCCGGCGGCGACCGCCTTAACCTGCACCTGTGGGTCAGCACCGACAAACGCCGCTTGCCGCTCCGACTCACCGCGCAGACGCCACTCGGCCCCATCCGTGCAGACCTCGCCATCATCCCCACGGCGCTTCAATGAATGTGAATCAGTCTCTGCGCAACTTAAAAAGCTTCCAACAGTAGGCAGTAGACAGTAGTTGGTCGTCAGTAGTCGGTGGTTGGTAGTCAGTAGTCGATAGAAGAAGGATACTGCCCCTATATCGCGAGGCAACAACTCACATTCAACTGGCGAAAGAGGCAAAACTACTGTCTCCTGTCTACTTCTCCTCCCCTCTCACTGCGCGCGGAGAATGCCGAGCGGCTTGCGTGTGAGCACGTCGAGGCTTGAGAGAGCGCCGACCGCGCCGACGAGCAGGACGGTCGAAGCGACGCCCACGGCGGTAAAGGCCGGGGCAAACGTCCACTCGATCTCGAAGATGTAACGCGCGACCGCGTACGAGAGGCCGTTGGCCGCCGCCGCCCCGACGAAGCCTGCGACCAGCCCCAGCAGTCCGTACTCCGTGAGCATGATCGTCAAAAGCACACGTCGCCTCGCCCCCAGAGTCTTCAACACCGCCGCCTCGTAGACGCGCTGGAACTTCGTCATCGCAATCGAGCCGACGAGTATCAGCACCCCGCTTAAGAAGACAAAGCCGCCGATGAAAGTAACGGCCAGCGTGATGTTCGACAGAATCCGGCTCACTCCACGGACGATGTCGGCCACGTCGATTACGCTCACGTTCGGAAATCTGTCTACAATCGCACGTTGAAAGCGCGAGCGCTCAGGCTCATTCACGGGGCCGTCAACCGCGCCGACGAAAGTCTGCGGCGCATCCTCAAGCGCGCCCGGTCGGAAGAGTATGAGAAAGCCCGTGCGCGAGTTGCGCCAGTCAACGCGGCGCACGCTCGTCACGCGTGCCGTCATCTTTCGCCCCTGTATGTCGAAAGTGATGGTGCTGCCCAGGTTCAGCCCCGCCGTGTCGAGCATGCCTTCTTCGATTGACACCTCCGGCTCTGCCGAGGGCGTCTCGTCCCAGAACTTACCCGCGATGATTGTCTCGTTGTATTCGAGCCGTGGGCGATAAGTGGTGACGTACTCGCGCCCGAGCTGCCCGCGCTCGCGACGCATCCCTACGGCGTCGAGGTCTATCTCCTGCCCGTTGATGGCTGCGATGCGCGCACGCACCGTCGGGATTAAATCGGCGCTGGCATTCGTCGTCTTCGCCAGAAGCTCGCGCACCCCCTCGACCTGATCCTTCTGTACGTCGATGAGGTACATATTCGGCAGGTTGCCGCGCCGCGCCACGTCGAACTCGTCGAGCAGGCTCGTCTGAAGCGACTGCACAGACATGACGAGGAACGCGCCGAGTCCCACGGCCAGAACGATGACGCGCGTCTGGTTGCCGGGTCTGTGCATGCTGTTGATCGCCTGCCGAAAGGCGAACGTGCCGAGGCCCCGCGCGCGCCGCACGACGAAGACGAGCGCCCACGCCGCCGCGTAGAGCACAAGCGCCGTCGCTCCCAAACCTCCGAGAAAGATTGCGCCGACGCGCAGCGAGCCTGCCTGCCACGAGGCCAGAAAGACAAGCCCCGCCAGCACGCCGAGCGCAACGCCTGCGCGCCACAAATCGAGCCAGCGGCGCGGCGCTTCATCTTCGACTTCACGCAGAAGCATATTCGGTCTGATGCCCCTGATACGCAGCAGCGGCAACGCCGAGAAGAGCAGAGAGATGAGCAAGCCCAGGCCAAGACCCTGCGCCACCGCCCCCGGATGCAGCTCGTAAGAAAGATTGGGCGGGAGACTCTCACTGAAGCGCGCACGGACGAAGATCAGCGCCGCCTTCGCCAGAAGGACGCCGAGCAGACTGCCCGCCGCGCCGAGCACGAGCACCTGTGCGAGATAGGCTGCGGTCAGCCTGCGCCCCGTCGCGCCGACGCACTTGAGCACCGCGATTGTTCGCTTCTTCTGCTCGATGAAGACGCGCGTGACCGAAGAGACGCCGATGCCGCCGAGCACGAGGACGACCAAGCCCGTCAGCGACAGATAATTCTCGGCGCGCGTGAACTGCTCGCCCAGATTCTCCTGCGAGTCGCGGTACGAGCGCACGTTGATGACATTGTTCCCGAGTTCCGTGCGCAGCGTGCGGACGACATCATCCATCCGCCCCTCCTGCGTCTTGAGAAGAATCTTGTGTCGCGCGCGGCTCCCGAAACCCGTCAGCCCCGCCGACTCCAAATCCGCGCGTGCAACGAAGACCCTCGGCCCCAGACGAAAGCCGCCAGCGCTGCCCGGCTCCTGCTTCGTGACACCACGAATCTCAAACTCCTTCTCGCCAATCTTCACGCGGTCGCCGACTTTAAGGTTGAGGCGTTCGAGCAGGAGCGGAGCGACGACCGCGCCGCCTCCCTCGACGAGCTTGTAGTCGAAGACACTGCCGTCCGCCAGAGGAAAGTCGCCGTAGAGCGGAAACCCTCTCTCGATTCCCTTCACCTCGATCATCAAAGCGCCCTCTCGCTTTGCATCGGCGGGTCGCAGCATCGTCGCCGCCTCGACCGTATCTGTGCGCGCCTGTACGAGCGGCGACCCTGCGACCCGCCCGATCTTGTCGAGCGCATCCGGCGACCACTCACGTGTCGTCTCAATCTGCACGTCCGCCGTCATCAGAGCGCGTGCCTCGCCCGCGACCGCGCGATTGAGACTCTGAATCATCGAGCGCAGCGCGACGATGCTCCCCACGCCGATGCCGATGCAGAGGAAGAAGAACAGCAGCCTCCGCCACGACGCGCGCAGCTCACGACGCGCGAGATTAAATATGAACTTCAAGACCGCGTCGCCTCCAACTCTTCGCCCGCACGTCCTTCGTCGGCCCCCGCGTCCGACGTAGTCTCGCTTGCGTTTGGCGAAGTCTTGTTTACGTTTGGCGAAGTCTCGTCGGCGACGACCTCGCCATCGCGCAGAGAGATGCGTCGGTCGGCGCGTGCGGCGAGTTCGTGGTCGTGTGTGACGAGCAGGAGGGTCGCGCCGCCGCGTCGGTTCATCTCAACCATGAGGTCGAAGACGTGTCGGCCATTGCGCGAGTCGAGATTTCCGGTCGGCTCGTCGGCGAGAAGGATTGACGGCTCGTTGGCGAAGGCGCGCGCGATGGCGACGCGCTGCTGCTCGCCCCCGGAGAGCTGCGAAGGATAGTGATGCGCGCGCCCGGTCAGCTCCACGTCTTCGAGCAGACGACGCGCGCGCGCCTGTGCGTCGCGGCGGCCCGCAATCTCCAGAGGCGCGAGGACGTTCTCTAACGCCGTCATCGAAGGGATGAGATGGAACGACTGGAAGACGAAGCCGAGCTTGCGCCCGCGCAGACGTGCGAGCGCGTCCTCGCCCATGCGCGTGACATCCTCGCCGTCGATGAGAATCCGCCCCGCACTTGGCGCGTCAAGCCCAGCGATCAGGCCGAGCAGCGTTGACTTCCCGCTCCCCGAAGGGCCCACGACCGCGACGAACTGCCCGTCTGGAATCGTCATGTCGAGTGCGCGCAAAATCGTCAGACGCTCCGCGCCGGACTGAACCGTCTTTGAAACCTTGTATAATTCGATCATGAAAACTTTGCCGTCGGCCCTTTACAGAATTCTGCTTCCGGCCTTCTCCCTTTTGACTGCCCTGCTTTTATCATCCTGCGGCGGGACTCCGCGCGCGCCTTCCGCCACTCTCAACGCATCAACTCCGGCTGCGACTGCGAACGCACAGCCGTCGCCCAACGCGACCGCCTCGGAGACTGTACCTAAAATCGTCGCCTTCGGCGACAGCCTGACCGCCGGATACGGCCTTCAGCCTAAGGAGAGCTACCCGGCGCTGCTGCAAAAGTTGGTTGACGCGGACGGGTTCAAGTACGAAGTGGTCAACGCGGGGGTTTCAGGTGACACCTCTGCGGGCGGCGTGCGCCGCATCGACTGGTCTCTGGATTCGGGCGGCGTGCGCTTCGTCATCGTCGAACTCGGCGCGAACGACTTCCTGCGCGGCCAGCCTATCGCCGAGACGAAAAAGAACCTCACACAGATTATCGAGCGCGCCAAATCGCGCGGCGCGCAAGTCCTGCTCGCAGGCATGCTCACGACCACCGACGCCGGGCGCGACTACGAAGTGCAGATACGCGACGCCTTCCTGTCGCTTGCCCGCGAGCAGAACGTCACGCTCATTCCCTTCTTTCTCGAAGGCGTCGCCGGGCGCGACGAGCTGAATCAGGAAGACCGTATCCACCCGAACCCTGAAGGCACAAGGATCGTCGCCGCAACCGTCTACAGATACCTCAAGCCGTTGCTTGAGAAAGATCAGAAGAGTGATAAGTGATGAGTGATAAGTGATAAGTGATAAGAAAAGATGGCTACTGCTGTTCTTTCTTATCACTCATCGCTCATCACTCATCACTTCTTCAACTCATCCATGTTAATTTTTCTCCCATGAAGTTTGACGTGGTTGTCATCGGCGGAGGTGCTGCCGGATTGATGTGCGCCGCCGGGGCTGGACGGCGCGGGCGGCGCGTGGCTGTCCTTGAGCACAACGAACGCGTCGGGCGGAAGATTGAAATCTCCGGCGGCGGGCGCTGCAACTTCACGAACGTCAACACGACGGCGAGCAACTTCATCTCAAGCAATCCGCACTTCGCCAAGTCGGCGCTGGCGCGCTACACGCCCGCAGACTTCTGTAAGCTCGTCGAGCGCCATCGCATCGCGTACCACGAGAAGAAGCTCGGGCAGCTTTTCTGCGACGCAGGCTCGCGGCAGATCATCGACATGTTGCTTTCGGAGTGCGCCGGGGCGGGCGTCAAAGTTCTCACGAATTGTCGCGTGGGCGAGGTTCTGCGAGACGGCCTCTTCGCCTTGAAGACGAATCAAGGCACGTTCGAGTCGGAGTCGCTCGTCATCGCCACGGGCGGCCTGTCCATCCCGAAGCTCGGTGCGACCGACTTCGGCTATCGCATAGCGCGACAGTTCGGACTCAAGGTCGTCGAGCCTGTCCCGGCGCTTGTGCCGCTCACGCTCGCGCCGCGAGACCTCGCCGCGTTCAATCCAATCAGCGGCGTCTCTGTCCCGGCCATCGTCGGCTGCGGACGCGTCGAGTTCGCCGAAAACATACTCGTCACACACCGCGGCCTGAGCGGCCCGGCCATCCTCCAAATCTCTTCTTACTGGTCACGCGGGCTTTCGCTCTCGGTTGACCTTCTGCCCGGCACGGACGCACGCGCGCTCCTCGCATCGAAGCGCGCGAGCGGCGCTGAGCTTTCGACGCCGCTCGGCGGGCATCTGCCGAGGCGCTTCGCGCAGGTCTGGTGCGAGATGTTCGCGCCGCCTCGCCCCTTGCGTGCTTATACGGACGCTGAAGTCGAGCAGGTCGCCGCGCGCCTTCACGACTGGCGCATCAATCCCGCGGGCACGGAAGGCTTTCTGAAGGCCGAGGTGACGAAGGGCGGCGTACACACCGACGAGCTTTCGTCCAAAACGATGGAGGCGCGCCGCGTGCCCGGCCTCTATTTCATCGGCGAGGTCGTGGACGTGACCGGCCAGCTTGGCGGCTACAACTTCCAATGGGCCTGGGCCTCCAGCCACGCCGCCGGACAGTATGCGTAGGAACAGTAGACAGTAGACAGTAGACAGTAGACAGTAGGCTCCGCAAGGCGGGCGTGGACTTATCACGCTGGCCGTCAGGTAAAGAGGATTTTCTACTGTCTACTGTCTACTGTCTACTGTCTACTGACTACTGTCTACTGTCTTTTAGTCACAAAATTCCCTGCCGCGGTGTTTACACGGCAGAGAGACAGCTCGTTTCAAATTTACCGCAGGAGAGGATTGTGACAAGAGATGGGACGCAGAACGCTTTTAAACTTCGTGGGGGTGCTCGTGCTATGTCTTGCGGCGGCAGGGGTCGCGAGCGCGCAGGACTTCCAGAGGAGCTACAACCTTGAGGCAGGGGCCACGGTCAGCATCTTCAACGTCTCGGGCAACATCGAGCTGAAGGGTTACGACGGCAGCGGCGCTCGTCTCCTCAAACTCTCCTCCGCCTCGGGCAACGTCACGCTCAAGAGCATCTGAGAAGAAACGATGAACGCGGAACGCTGAACGATGAACTGAAAGGCAAGCCATCTTCCAGTTCATCGTTCAGCGTTCCGCGTTTATCGTTTTTCATTCTCCCCTTCGCCGTCGCGTTTGGCGCGCGGGTGATGTTTCTCGTAGACGCTTCGGAGGCGGTCGCCTGTGACGTGCGTGTAGATTTGCGTAGTGGCGAGGTCGCTGTGGCCGAGCATGGCCTGGACGCTGCGCGTGTCGGCTCCGTGTTCGAGCAGGTGCGTGGCAAAGCTATGGCGCAGCACGTGAGGCGTGACGCCGCGGATTTGCGCCTTGGCCGCGTAGCGTTTGAGCATGGCCCAGACGTTCTGGCGCGTGAGCGGGCGACCGAGGTAGCCGACGAAGAGGCGTTCGGATTCGCGCCCCGCGAGCAGAGAGCGTCGCGCCGACTGGTATCGCTGCAACCACTCGATGGCGGAGCGCCCGACGGGGACGCGCCGCTGCTTGCTCCCCTTCCCGATGCAGAAGAGCACGCCGCCGTCGATGTCCACGCTCGCCGTCGTCAGCGAGATCGACTCGGAGACGCGAAGCCCAGTGGCGTAGAGCAGCTCGACGAGCGCACGGTCGCGCACGCCCTCGGGCGAGTTTGTGTCGAGCGCCGCCAAAAGTTTCTCCATCTCATCCTGCGTGAGAAAGCGCGGAAGCTTCTGCCCGCCCTGCGGAGCCATGAGGTCTGCCGTCGGGTCTGTCTTCGTATGCCCGTCGAGCAGAAGGAAGCGGTAGAAGCCGCGGACAGCGCTGATCGTGCGACCCACGGAGCGTGGCGCAAGCCCCTCGCGCGTAAGCGACATGACGAACTGCGTCAACTCTGACTTGTCGAGCGCCTGCGGCTCGCGCCCGAGTGATTCGGCCTGTGCCTTAAGCCGCGCCAAGTCACGCCGGTAACTCTCAAGTGAATTCTTTGAGAGTCCCTTCTCGACCTGTAAGTAACTCACGTACTCGCGAATCATGTCTCGGGTCATATGAATCATAGTAGACAGTAGTCAGTAGTAAGTAGTTTGCCTCTTTCGTCAGTTGAATGCCGGTTGTCAGCGAGCGTTTTAGCGATGGCGTTCTTCTTCTACTGTCTACTGTCTACTGTCTACTCCCCATTGTCTACTGTCTACTTCCCTTTCAACTCGTCGCCTTGTCCGGCGAGGGGAGTGTTGCGCTGAAGTCTTCGAGAAAGCGGCGGGCGTATGAATTGAGCAGTTCATCGACGCGAGCCGCGTCTTGCGAGGCGACGAGCAGGCCGACGTGATGGCGCTTGTTGAGCCGGAAGACGATCTCCGGGTCGTCGTACGCGCTGGTGTCGGGCCATTGCTGCCGCGCAAGCGAGATGACGATGCCTGCGTAATCTTCTCGACCGGACGGCACTTCGTAGTGCCCTTGCTCGCCCGCCACCTCGATGCGCGCCCACTCGCGCCAGAGGTTGATGCCGGTCGCGGCTTCGATCACCTCCGCGATGTTCGCGCCGCCGACGCGCGCCGCCGTCTCAAGGAAATAGAAGCGGCCGTCGCCGCCCTTGATGAACTCTGTGTGCGTGACGCCGCGGACGATTCCGAGCGTGCGCAGGAGTTCGTGGTTGAGCAACTCCAACGACTGCGCGTCCGCCGATTGACGAGAGATGTTGCGAGTCAGGAAGACCCCGCCGCCGTGCGCCACTTCCATCGGCGGCTTGCCGTACTTGCTCACAGCCGTAAAGACCACCTCGCGGTTCGAGACGATTGAATCCACGTGGAAGATGTCGCCGGGGACGAACTGCTCCAAAAGATAGAACGACTGCCTGTCGCCCAACTCATCGAGCAGCGGCCAAAGCTCTTCGGCGGATGAGACCTTCTTGATACCGACCGCCGACGCCTCGGCGCGCGGCTTCAAAACCCATGGCAGCGGTACGCGGCACGCGAACTCCACGACCCGCTCATGGTTGAGCGCGTGGACGAACTCGGGGACGAGGACGCCGTGGTCGCGCGCCTTCACTCTCATCGCCAGCTTGTCGCGGAAGTAGCGCGCCGTGGTATCGCCCATGCCGGGCAGGCGCAGGTGCTCGCGCAGCGCGGCGGCAGTCTCCACGTCAAAGTCGTCGAGCGGGACGACGCGGTCGATCTCGCGCGTGCGCGCGATGTAGCTGACGGCACGCGTCAGCGCGTCGAGCGCAAAATCTTCCGGCATGAAGAAGAACTCGTCCACAGACTCGCGCGGCCAATCGGCGTCGCGCAGCTTCTCCATCGTGACGACCAGCACGCGACATCCCTGCCGCTTGCACTCGCGCATGAACTCCTGCCCCTTCTCGAAGCTGACGAGGCACAGGACTGTGAGCGGTCGCTTGTCTGACAAGACGGATTCCCCCGAACGAATTTTGAGCGGAAACGCAGAATAGACGAACGCGCACGAATGATAACGCATCCGCCGCCAAGTGCAATAAGCCTGATGCCACGCACCACCTCAACTGCTCCGAGAGTGATGCGGGAGGGGCTTACGCTTTCGCGCCGTTGAAGATGAACGCAGAGGGGCAGAGTTTCGAGAGAACGCACTCGCCGCACAGAGGCGTCCGCGCTTTGCAGACCTTCCGGCCATGCGCGATGAGCAGGTGCGAGAAGTCTATCCAGTCGGACTCGGGGACGAGTGCTGTCAGGTCGCGCTCGATCTTCTCCGCCGTCTTCTCGCGCGAGAGGCCGAGGCGTTCGGAGAGGCGCGTGACGTGCGTATCGACAACGACGCCGGAGGCTATTTGGTAAGCGTTACCGAGGACGACGTTGGCGGTCTTACGCGCGACGCCGGGGAGCTTGAGCAGCTCATCCATCGAGTCCGGGACGCGACCGCCGTATTGCTCGCCGATCAGACTGCACGCGCCCCGGATTGCCTTAGCCTTGTTGCGAAAGAAGCCGGTCGAGCGTATGTCGCTTTCGAGTTCGGCGGCGGGCGCAGAGGCGTAGTCCTGCCATGTCGGGTACTTGCGGAAGAGATCGGCGGTGACGATGTTGACACGCTCGTCCGTACACTGCGCCGAGAGAATCGTCGCTACGAGGAGTTCGAGCGGGCTTGTGTGGTCGAGGCTGCAACGCGCCTCCGGATACTCTTTCCTGAGCAGCCGGATTAGACGGCGCATGCGTCTCTTCTCTACGGGGGTGACTTCCAAGTCGTACCTCTTGGGTGAGTGATAAGTGATGAGTGACAAGTGATAAGAAAGAACAGCGGCAGTTCTCTCTTATCACTTGTCACTTGTCACTCATCACTTCTCTTACTATCTGCGCGTCCGGCCCCTCCTGCGCGTGGTGCGAGGCCCGGCCTTGGTCGTCGGCGGAGTCTTCACCATCTCTTTTCTGACGAGGTCGGCGACGGTCTTCTGCGAGACCGAGACGCTCAGGTGGAGAGTGTTGCCGTCGGTTCGATTGACGAGCGTCTTGAGTGTATCAAGCGCCTGCCGCATCTGGTCTGCCTCCGGGCCGCGCTTCTTTGCAATCTCCTGGCTCATGCCGGTCTGCGCCGCGAGCAGTCCCATGCGGATCAGGCCGCTGAAGGCGCTTGCGTGCTCGGGTGCGTCCGTCAAAAGCGCAGCGCTCAAGGTAAAATTGAGCGCGTCCATCCCCTGCGCGATGCTCAACTGCTTCACCCAGGAGAGCATCTGATCGGCCTCCTGATTGGGAGGGACGCCGGCCTTGTGCAGATAATCGGCCAACGACGGCGGCAGCACGGCTGTGAAACTCCAGAGCGCCTGCGGGTCGTTCGCGGCGAGGTCGAGCGTCGAGCCTGACAGGCCACCCTGTCCCCCTGCCGAATCGACCGCCGCCTTCACGTAAGCGGGCACGCCGATGACGAGCGTGCTGGAGTCGAGCGCCGTCACGGCGATCTCTGGATACGGGTACGCGGGCGGCTTCGGCTTATCGGCGCTGCCGTCGGGATTGCCGCCTCCGCCCATCATATTACCGATGTTCTGCGTGTCGATGATCTCAAGAGACTTCGTGCCGTAGCTCTCCCGCCGTGTCTTCCCCGTCTGCGCCGAGAGGGCTACGCGCCCGAGCGCGAGCAGCGAGTCGGCATTGAAGCCACCCTTCAGCACGACGACGAACTCGGGCAGTCCGTTGGCCGGTGGCGGGTCTGCGAGACGTATGCCGATAGCAGCGTATTCAAGTCCGCGCAGGTCTAACCCGACCTGCTGTGCCTGTGCGACCATCTTCTTGTACTCCGCGGGCGGCATCACGCGCGGCAACATCTCGTTGACGATCCGCCGTGAGTTGATGAACAACACGGCCTGCGAATCGGGGAAGGCGGCGAGCGCGCCGCGTGTGTTAACGGGCGTCTGCGCGGCGGAGGCTTGCGCAAGCGCGAAGAGCAGGGCGAGAGGCATCAAGAGCCTCACGGGCGTCGATTTTCTCATGCCGATTGAACATCCTTTCCGAAAAAGGGGAGAGCATTGGAAACCTTGAGAGCGGCGTCCAACATAAAGCTTCAAAGTCTAAAGTTCAAGACTTAAATGCGATGCGGACGCGCCGAAGCACGCTTGCGCCGAAGCACGCTTGCTAAGGCTCGCCATTCTGTTCCGGTGCTTTCACTGGAACATCCAGTGCGAAGCCGCCGATGCGCGCATGTGCGCCCGGCTCTGTGTAGCGAAGGTCTGCGAACTCGACGACCCACACACCCGTCGAGCCACGACGCACGCGCGCCACGGGGAAACGCGCGAAGTCGAGTAGCACGCGCGCACCCGCGTCCGCCGCAGCGCGTCCGACGACTTCGGCTGCTAAGCCTTCGGGCTTCTCGAAGCTCACCATGTTGCGCGCCTCGCCGGAAGACGACCCGCCGACCCTCACGTCGAAACGGAATGTCGAGCGGTCGGTCGCCGCAAGACATCTCCACGTCAGCGGGTCTGCCAACACGGGCGTCGCTGCCAGACGCAGGACGCGCTCCCCTTCCTGCCGCGTGAGTCCTTGCGCCTGTGCTTCCGCAGACCTGCGTGCGCGTGCGTGTACGAGCGCGAGTGCGCCGCAATAGACGACGACCAGCACGAGCGACGCCGCCGCCAACTTCGCGCCCAGACGCGCGCCGACCCTCGCCCTGTGCATCAAGTAGATAGAGATAATCGCCCCCGGCCAGAGACCGAGAGCAATCGTCGGCACGCCCGAGTCCGCGCTCCACGCCACGCGAAAGAACAGCAGCGTGGCAATGAGCGCCAGCCCTCCCCACAACGCAGCACGCCAGCGCGTGGCCGCCGTCACAAGGAAACATGCGCCCCCGAGCGTCAGCCAAATCCACGGATCGACGATGAACAGCAGGTCGCCGTAAATCCAGCGCCCGTCCCAAGGCAGAAAGGGGCGCAGCCCGTAACTGTTCGTCCAATCAAGCAGGGGGTGCGTCGCCGAGAGCAGGAGCGAACAGACGAAAAGCCCTCTGAGACTTGCGCGCGGCTCACGCCCACGCATGCGCGCCGACAGGCGCTCGACGGCAAAGAACAAGAGTGGAAAGATGAGCGCGAGCGTGAACGTGCCGACAAGCGAGTGCGTGATGCCTCGATGGTTCGCCAGATAGAACGAAGGCCCTCGAACAAGCGCGACGATGTCTATGTCCGGGAGATTCGCGGCGATGATGCACGCGAGCGTGGCGTAAGGAGTCTGACGCTCAAGCCCCGCCTTCGCAGCCGCGAGTCCGACAAGCGAGTGTGTGAGATTATCCACGGAAGAAACGCTGAAGGGTGAACGCTGAACGATGAACTGAAAACCGGCTGGCTTTCAGTTCATCGTTGCGGCGTTCCGAGTTCATCGTTATCAAAACGGTAGCGAGCCGCCCATTGCAGGCTCGGGCGGGAGTTGCGCGTAGCGCTCGGGGCTGAGTTCCTGTAGCTTGTCTGCCGCCGCGCGCGCGACTGTGGATGGCGGCAGCGGCTTGCCGTCTTTGCCTTGCGCCTTGCGCGCCGCATCGACCATCTGGAAGAGGAGGTTCACGGCTTCTTCCTTTTTCCCCTGCTTCTCATAGACGGAAGCCAGCCGCAGCTTCAACGTGTCCTCGGGAACCGGCTTGTTCTTGTCGTCAAGGAGTTCCTGATAGAGCTTTGCCGCCGGGTCGTACTGTGCGTCGGCCTCGCGCGCCTGCGCCAGCGCGAACTTCGCGCGCGAAGACACGTCGGCGTCGCCGCTCTTCGCCAGAGCCTCAAGCTCGCTCAGTCCCTTGCCCCGGTCGAGGGTCAGAAGGTTGGCCGCCGCGAAATAGCGTGCGAGATCGCTGTAAGGCGAGCCGTATTCGTTCTGAACCTTCTGGAACGCCTCGACGGCCTTCTGTGCACGGTCGTGCTCGTTGGGGAAGGTGGGGCCGGTTTCGTTCGCCTGCGGCGTCGGGGAGACGGGCGCTTCGGCGATCTCGATGGCCTTGCCGAGTGCGAACCGCGCCTCGTCCGCGCGCCGCTCGCGCCACCAGTTGAAGGCGAGGAGGAGTGCGACGAGCGCGACCAGGCCGCCGACGGCGTAGAGGACTGTCCGGCCTCGCCCCTCGAAGCGGTGCGAGAGGCGTCCGTACGCGTCGAAGGTCGTGTCGCGAAACTTATCGTGCTTAAGTTGCTTTGCGCGTTTCTTTGTCGTTCGGGCCAATGCTTTTTTCCGGTGCAAGTACGCACAGTCGAGTGCGTTCTCTGTTATGGAGTTAGAGGCAAAGGACTCACTCTAGCGGCGGGTTCCGGGGTTGTCAAGCAAGCGTTTCGGCAAGGTCATCCGCGCCGTTTCTCCCTTCTCTTCAAGCGCACCGTAGTGCGGCGGGTTGCAGGTACGAGTCGCAACCGCAACGGGTACTGACAAGTTGCATAACTCACCGCAGCCGTAAGACACATGGCCGATATGTTTCAGAGCCGGGCGGATATTTTTACAAAAAGCCGGGCGGGTTGCGATTTTTCCATTGTCGTCACAGACGGGGCGGCGCTATTCTGTCGAGCAGTCAAGGCTTTCCACAGCATCAAATTTACGCGCATGAAATTTTTCTCGGAACAAAGTGGTGCGGTGCGGTGTCGAAGGTCACAGTTGAAGGGATCGAGTTCCTTCGACAGACCCTCCCAGGCCGACGGAGGACGCTTGTGAGCTTCGGAGAGCCAATCGCCCTCCGCATGGAAGCGGAACTGGAGAGAACTGCCGACGCGGCAGCTTCGGCGGAAGCACGCTTTGTTCCCACGGCTGAAGAACAGTTCCTTGAAAGACTCAGGGCTGGCGATGCTCCGGCTTTCAACCGCCTGGTCGAGGAGCGCAGCGGCGACATCTATGCACTGCTCTATCGTCTGACGGAAGACCCGGAAGAGGCGCGCGATCTGACGCAGGAGACATTCCTGCAAGCCTTCCGCAACATCGCGAATTTCCGGGGCGAGGCCGACTTGCGGACGTGGCTCTATCGCATCGCCGTCAATCAGGCGCGCAATCGCTGGCGCTGGTGGAAGCGCCGCCGACGCGACCGGACATTCTCGCTCGACGCGCCCGCGGCAGAAGGCTTCGATGCGCCGCTCTCAGCCGGACTCGCCAGCGAGAACGCACCCGACCCCGAGCGGCAGACGCTCGCACGCGAACGGGAACGCGCTCTGCACGCCGCGCTCGGCTCGCTCTCGCGCCCCTACCGCGAAGTCATCGTGCTCCGCGACATCGAGGGACTCAGTTATGAAGAGGTGGCGCACGCGCTAGACCTCAACGTCGGGACGGTCAAATCGCGGCTTTCCAGAGGCCGCAACGAGCTTCGCCGAAGGCTCGAAGGCTCTTTGTAAGAATTTTAGATTTTTGATTTTAGATTTGCGATTTGAAGACGGCTGTCCCGCAGCAGTCAGTCTCAGCCTTAATCTCTGGTTGACGACTGAATGCCGGTGTTGACGCCCACTGCTTCTTCAAATCTAAAATCAAAAATCGCAAATCTAAAATTCCCTAAAACTTCCGGATGGCTGCCCCGCCCCGGCTTCATCCAACACCCCGGTGCCATGTGGGTCAGGAAGCGGCGGAGGCGGTCTCGCCCGAACGGCGTTTGTGCCCGCAGGTCGTCGCCGGTGAGCGGTTTTGAAAACGTGGTCAGCAACACCCGTTCTTCTCTCGCCGCTCGCCGAACGCGCCCGAAAGCCGAAGCGACCGCTGGCGGCGATAGCCGCAACAACTGCTTCCTTTCAAAGAGGGAGCAGCCGGGGTCGGCCAGCCATCCGGAAGAGACTTGAGGCTTGAGACTTGAGGCTAGTTTTTGACTCTTATCCTGAGACACACGCGTTGGCAATAAGAGTCTGTTCCTAGCCCCTGGCCTCTAGTCTCTATCCCCTAAACTTATGATGACGTGTTTGGAATCTCAGAAAGCTTTTTCGCCGTACCTCGACGGCGCGCTGGGCCGTGAGGCGAGCGCGGCGTTGGGCGAGCATGTCGGCGTCTGCCCCGTCTGCCGTCATGAACTGGAAGGTACGCGCTCAATCGTCCGCGGCCTCTCGCTGCTGCCGCGCCCCACGACGCCGCCCAACCTCTCGGCCTCGATCCGCGCCGCCCTTGTCATCGAGCGCGCCGCGCGCAACGCAAGCCCACAGCTTTCACCTTCGGAGCGCATGGCCCGCTGGCTCAGCGTACGGCTGATGCCTTACTCGGTCGGCGCGGTCTACTCGGTCGTTCTCTTCGTGGCGGTGTTCGGCGGGCTGCGGCAGCAGTTAAAGGTCTTGCGGAATCTGTCCGAGGCGCAGGCGCTCGAAAGCGGCCAGCCTTACAGTGTGACGTGGATCGATGGCCGTGGCGGCTTCGACGTGACGCGCCCGCTCGCACCCGGCCTCGCAGCAGCCGCACGCGCGCCCTTCGCCGCCGAGTCGCCGACACTGAACCCGCGTGGCGCGCTGGCCGCTCTGACGCAAGCGCCGCCGAGCGTCGGCAAGCCCGACGATGACGACATGATCGTGGTCGCGGACGTATACGGCAACGGCAGCGCTTCGCTCGCTGAGGTCGTCGAGCCGCCGCGCAATCGACATATGCTCGACGAGTTGCAGGACGCGCTGCGTAAGAACGCGGCCTTCGTCCCCGCCTCGCTCGACCGCCGTCCGCAGACGATGCGCGTCGTCTTCGTCCTCCAGAAGATGAACGTGGACGACCGCAGTTTCTAACTGGCGAGTGTGAGATAAAAATGGAAGCCCCGCCGGAGTCGTTTGAACTCAGCGGGGCTTTACGGTGTCTTTGTATAACTCTTCAGTTGAGTTTACCGGAAGGGGCATTTCACCACAGAGGCGCGGAGTTCGCGGAGGTGCCGCAGAGGGTTGTTACTCTCTGCGAGTCTCTGCGTCCTCCGCGCCTCTGCGGTGAATCTCAACCAGCATTACTCTCAAGCAACAATGTAATATTCCCCTCTCACTTCACGAGCGGATATAGTCTGTCGGCCATGCCGGGGTTAACGGCCTTGAGTCTCTCGTATGTCTCAAGCGCCTTCTTCTTATCGCCGCTCTTCTTGTACGCATAGGCGAGGTTAAAGAGCGCGCCCGCGTAGTCCGGCTTCTGTCGCACCGCCTCGGCGTGTGCTGCGACAGCCTCCTTGAAGCGCCCGAGACTACCGAGCGCCACGCCGAGATTGTTGTATGCCTCCGGCCAGTCGGGCTTCAGTCGTATGGCCTGATTGAGAGTGTCCACGGCCTGCGCGAAAAAGCTCTTTCTCTCCGCATCGTTCTTTGCGCCCTTCTGCGCCAGATGCCCGTAGGCCGTACCGAGATTGAAGAAGGCAGCGGCCATGTCGGGCTTGCGCGCGATGACCGGCTTGAGCGTCTCGACCGAGAGCCTGTATTGCCCCGTGTTGTTGTAGACCCATGCAAGGTTGACTGCCGCCTCCGCGTCTTCGGGACGGAGGGCAACGGCCTTCTTCAGCGCGTCCGCCGCCTCGGGCCATTGCTTATCGCGCCCGAGCGCGTAGCCAAACTTCTGAAGCACATCGGCGTCGCCGGGCTTGAGACGTGCGGCGTCGCGGTAGGCAGCCGCAGCCTCCTTAAAACGGTTCAGCGCGCGGTACGAGTCGCCGAGGTTTTCGTAAGCCTCCGCGTTGACCTGCGCGACGCGGACGACGTGACTGAAAGCCTCTGCCGCCTCCGCGTACTTGCCCTTCGCATAGAGCGCTTCGCCAAGATCGAACTGAGCTTCGGAGTCATCGGGGTTAATCGCCGCGGCGTGCTTGAACTCCGCGACCGCGCGGTCATGATCGCCCGCAGCCTCGTACTCTTCGCCGAGCGCGGCCAACGTCGCCGCGTCCTTCGGCGCAAGCCGCACAGCCTGTTCGTATGCGGCGGCTGCCTCCGCGTGCCGCCCGAGCTTCGCGAGCACGACGCCGAGGTAGAGGTTGGCGTCCGCATCGTTCGGGTTGAGCTGCGCCGCGCGCCGCAAGGGTTCGACCGCGTCACTCGTCTGACCGAGCGAGTAGAGAGCGAAGCCGAGATTGTATTGCGCGTCGCCGAAGTCGGGCTTGAGCTTGAGCGCCTGTCGCAACGGCTCGACCGCATCGGCGAAGCGCCCGCCATCGATGGCGGCCTCGGCGCGCGCGTTCAGAGACTCCGCCGTCACGGCTGGCGTGCTCTTCCCCGTTTTCGTAGGCGTAGCGTTACTCTTCGTTCGCGTGCGATGCGAGGTGGTACGTGACGGCGCGCTTCTTTCGCGCGCGGCGACGGGCTTTGCGTGTCCCGGCTCAATGAAGACGCCTGCGCTGCTCGCAAGGTCTCCCTCCTGCGCACGCACCACGCCCGCGCAAAGCCCCGCGCAAAATATGGTCAAGGCCAACGCTGAGACGCAGGTTGACAACGATTTCCCGAAGTCGAGCTTCACTCTTCCAACGCCCTCCTTCAAAATGACTCCTGTCGTGCTTCTCTATCTTACAGCGGTTTACATCCGCGTGCGACCAAGCGTTACAGACTATTGTTGCGCGGCAAGTTCGACCGCGCACGTGGATAACCTCATGCGGAGAGTGTGTAGTGGGCAAGCTTGTGCCCGTGCGCTATTTGCCGTGGGCGACGGAGAGAGCGAGGTCTGCGTTGAGACCGGGCAGTGCGCGCGGGGTCTGTGTGCCTGCGGTCTCGGCGAGCACGTGGTCGTGGACATAGTCGAAAAGCTCACCCGCGGTGACGAAGTGATCGCCGTTCGTGTCCGCCTTCCCGCGCAGTCCTTCGAGCAGCGTCCAGGAGAAGACCCCGTGACCGCCGCCCCAGCGCGTGCTCTCCTGCGAGACTTCGTTCACGTCCGAGGAGGTGAGGACGGCACGCCCCGATTCCGTGTAGAGCCGCGAGGCGTAGAGGTTGATGAGATTGTTCTCGATGCTGCGCGCGCCGACAAGTTTCCCACTGCTCAAGCCCGCACTGTGGCACGTGTCGATGAAGACTACCAACCGCTCGGCGCGCACGCGATGTTCGAGCATCTCCTGCAACTCGGACATCGGCAGCGCCGTGCGCTTCATGTCCGCGAGCTTCGTGTCGTGCAACATGAAGTACAAGTCCTGCGGCGTATATGGGTCTGGCCCGCCGTGCCCCGCGATGAAAATAAGGATGAGGTCGCCGGGGCCCGCCTTCGGCAGAAATCCCGCGAGCGCGGCGCGCACGGCCTCGGTTGTGGCCTGTTCGTTTTCGAGATAGGCAATGTCCGCCGGAGAGAAGCCGCCGCCCTCGGGCGATTGTAGAAAGTCGCGTATCGAGCGCGCGTCAACGTCCGCATAGGCGAGGTCGCCGAGGCCGCCGTCGTGATACTTGTAGCGTGAGACGCCGACGACCAGAGCGAACTTGCGCCCCTTGAAAGCGGACGAGACCGCGGCCATGCGCCGACGGACGGGCAGCGTCAGGCGCGTGAGATTGCCCGCGCCATCCCTTGCCTCGACGACGAGAGACGTGTCGCTCGCACCCAACCCGATTGACAGCTCGAAAGAGACTGCGCCCTTAACCGCCTCTGGTCTCGCGCCGGGCGCGACGCCGCCGGGCTTGAGATTGAGACCGCGTGCGCCCGTCGCAGGCGTGAGCTTCGCCGTCTGGCCGTTGACGCTGACCGAAGCGACCGCGCCCGAGTCGTCAAAGGCCAGCCCCGCAACCGAGACGCGGCCCGCATCGCCCGTGAGTCGCACCGGGCCGCGCGGCTGCGTCAGACGAACCTCGGGCGGCTGTCTATCCTGTCCGACCGAGACGGGCACAGACTCGACCGTCGCGCCCGCCGCCGCCGCAGGTGACGCGCCGCCCTCGCCCGTCTTTCCCGCAAGCAGGACGTATGAGGCGTAGTAGCTCTCTCTGTTCCTGTCCACGGCGCTGACTTCGATTACGTTCTTGCCGGGCTTGAGCTTGAAGCGCGGCCACAAAGTCAGGTCGCCGCGCAGGACATAGCCGCGCGCGTCCGACGTGCGGTCAAAGATTACGTCGGCGGCCTCGCCGTTAATCCTCGTGTGAATCTTTCCGTAGTCGAGCGCATCGGAGTAGGGCTTCAAAACGCGCAGGGTGAGCCTCGTCAGGTCTGCGGAAGGAACGAACGCCTCGGCTGCGGTGATGGGCTGGCCGCCGACCTCGGGAAGTTCGAGGACGAAGGGACTCCGCCGGTCGTCGGCCGTACGTGCAAGTCGAGTCAAACTCAAGCCAGCGCCCGGCTGTGTGATGAGCAAGGCAAACATTGAGAGGAAGAGTGAAGCGACGAGCAGTCTGCGCATCTGTTCCCGGCCTTCTATCCGCGTTGGCGTGAGCGAAACTTTCAAATCTTTTTCACTTGAAGATAGAGTGAGCAGCATTCATCACCGCAGACACAGAGGAGACAGAGAGGGCACAGAGGATTTCAAATTACAAATCTGAAATTTGAAATCTAAAACTCCCTGTGCAATCTCTGTGTCCTCTGTGGTGAATCGCCCCGCACGTTACACTCAAGTGAACAGTCATACTAAATTGAGTTGAACGAGAGCGGCGGGCTAGGGCCTCTTGCGCGGTTGTGCCTTTGCGGGCGGCGCGGGGTTCTGTTCCGTTTGCGCCGCGGGCTGTGACACCTGCGGCGCGGCGGGACGTGCGGCGGCGCTGCCCATCGCGACGCCGATTGGCTCGATGTTCTTGGTCGAGACGTTCATCGCAGGTGTGGCCGCCCAGGTCATCTCGCCCGCGTCCTGCATGTAGTCGTAGATTACGTCCATGTTCGGCGGCAGTTGTCCGCCGTTCTGGCGTTGGTAGAGCGTGACGTAGTCCTTCAGGTCGCCCACGATCTCGCGCGTCTGCGCCGAGTCGCGGCTGCCGACCCGAGTCAACGCGCGTTGGAGAAACGCCTCGGGCAGCATGCGCCGCTTATCGAGGTCGATGGCGGTGGCAAACTCCGAGAGCGCACGCGACTTCTCGCCCGGCGTGCGCCCCGTGAGCTTCAGGACTTTGCCGTAATAGAAGTGTGCCGCCGGGTCGTTGCTGCGAATCTGGAGCGACTCGTCGAGGTTGTCGCGTGCTACCAGAAACATGTCGTAGTAGTAGGCGCGGATGCCATTGTCTCGCTTCAACTCGGCCATCACCGCCAAAAACTCCGCGGGGCTGCCGATGATCTGTCCCGCCTTGAGCTTCTCCTCTATCTCGGCGGACATCGCGCCATGAATCAGCTTGTCCATCGCGGCCCCGCGGCTTGCCGCGTCGCGCGACGGATCCATCGTCTTGCCTGTATCGGGCTGCGCGTCTGGCTGCGGTTGCGCGGCCTGTATCATCGCGTCGGTCTGCCGCTGCATATTGAGGTTGATTGCGCCGACCAACAGCATCGACTCCATGCCGCCGCCGAGCGCCGGGCCCGCCAGCCCCGAGATATAGCTCACGCGTTCTGCGACGCGCGCCGCGTTCGCCATAAAGCCGAGGCCGGTGCGCGGGTCGCGCCGCGAGCTTTGCTGGAGCGCCTGATAGAACTTCGGTACCTCGCGGGGGTCGTAGTTGCGCGCGAGCATGTACTGAAGCCCGAGTTGGTCTGCCTCGTCCTCCTGAAGCTTGTCCCATGTGACGACCGCGTTCGGCACCGCCATCTTGAGGAGAGTCGGGACGGAATACTGCGCGAGCACGGAGGCCGTCAGCCCCATCATGTTGCCGCCACGGATGAACCCGCCGCTCACCACGCTCGTGCCGACGTTGGCGATGCTGCCGATGATCGAGCGCCTCTGCTGCTGCTTCTCATTGTATTCATCTAGCCCATGTTCGACGAGCACGTCCTCGAACCAGTGGTTACGCTCGACGTGGCCGATCTCGTGGCCGAGGACGTAGGCGAGCTGCGCCTCGTTGTCGATCTGTGCGAGCAGACCCGTCGAGACGTAGACCGTGCCGGTCGAGAGCGAGCGCGCCTCGGGTATCGGGCTTAAAGTGATTCTGAAGGCGTAGAGGTGCGTCGAGTTCGAGGGGACAAGCGACTGACCGACACGGTTAACATAGTCTTGCGCCAGCGGATTGTCGTAGAGCGTGTCGAGGATACGCATGCGGTCGGCGGTGCGGATGATCTGGTCTCGATCCTGGTCGAGCGTGTTGATGTTGAAAGCGTACTCGCTATGCTCGCGCTGCTTCTGGCGAAAAGCGTCGTCAACCTCATCCCTGAACTCGGGGTTCTCGCTGTAGCGCTTCTGGCTGAACTGCTTGATCTTCTGGTACTCGCGCTCCTGCTTCGTCTGTGGCGGCGCAGCCTTCTGGGCGGCGGACTTGTCGTCCTTCTTCTTATCGTCCTTCTGCCGTAATGCAGTGCATGCAGCGGCGGCGGGAGCGGCGGATGCGAGGAGCAGGGTCGTGATGACGAATGCGACGAGGAAGGGGTGGCGTTTAGGCTCGGGCATGTGGTCTCCTTGGTGGCTTGGTTGAGGTTCACGGTTTCGGATGGGGCGCGGCGGCGGCGGGCAGCTAAATCGAGGTAGCCCCTGAGTGGCCGCGTCCATCCGACGGATTGACGTTGAAGCGGGCGTGAAACTATCACATGCCGCGCGGCGCATCAACATTTTTTCGACAATCGGAAGGCACGCGAACACTCGCTTGACGCGTTCTCGCGCGCCGTGTTAGGTTTCGTGCCTAGTTCAGAAATCTTTTTAATGGAAGAAAATCAGACGAAGTCTGACGTGGAGGAGAGTGTGAGCGCCAGCGCTCTCAAGCAGACGCCCCTGAACGCGATACACCGCAGTTTGGGTGGTCGTATGGTCGAGTTCGGCGGGTGGGACATGCCCGTGCAGTACCCCGCAGGCACGGTCGCGGAGCACAACGCCACGCGCACGCGCGCCGGTCTCTTCGACGTGTCGCACATGGGCGAGATAGAGGTGCGCGGCACAGACGCCGTCTCATTCGTTAACCGCCTCTGCTCGAACGACGTGACGAAGCTCGTTGATGGTCAGGCGCACTATTCCGCGCTGACGACGCCCGTCGGAACCGTGGTCGATGACCTGCTCGTCTATCGCTTCCGTGCAGAACACCTCCTGCTCGTCGTCAACGCCGGGACGACCGAAAAGGATTGGGACTGGATCAACTCACACAAGCGCGAAGAGTCCGTCCAGCTTACGAACCGCAGCGCCGACTTCTGCCAGATAGCCCTGCAAGGCCCCCACGCCATCAGCATCCTTCAGACTCTGACAGAGACGCCGCTCGAAGAGATAAAGTATTACCACTTCCGCGAGGGGCGTGTTGACGGCGTTGAGACGATCATCTCGCGCACGGGGTACACGGGCGAGGACGGCTTCGAGGTCTATGCCGCGCCGGAGCACGCCGAGCGACTCTGGCATAAGATTTTGGACGCGGGAGCCTACGGCGCGCCGGAAGGCGTCCAGCCGTGCGGGCTTGCGGCGCGCAATACCTTGAGGCTCGAAGCGGGAATGGCGCTCTACGGCCACGAGATCACCGAAGAGACGACGCTGCTGGAAGCCAACCTCGGCTGGATTACAAAGCTCGGCAAGGGCGACTTCATGGGGCGCGACGCGCTCGCGCGTCAGAAGGAGGAGGGCGTCGGGCGTCGGCTCGTCGGCTTCGAGGTCACGGAGCGAGGCATCGCGCGCGATGGGCAGGACGTATACGCGATGGCGGGCGGCGAGCGTGTCGGCCACGTCACCTCGGGCAGTCCCGCGCCCTACCTCAAAAAGAACATCGGCATGGCCTACGTGCCCGCCGAATTGGCGCAGGTCGGCGGGCAGATTCAGATTGACGTGCGCGGGCGTATGGTCGGCGCTGAGATCGTCGCAACACCGTTTTATAAAAGAAGTAGATAGTAGTCAGTAGTCAGTAGTCAGTAGCGCTCCGCGTTACGGGCACAGCCGCTGACTTCCGGATGATTCGCCGAAGAAGGTTTTCCTACTGTCTACTTGCTACTTGCTACTGTCCACCGTCTACTTCATCGAGGAGAGTTCATGGTAAACGTTCCCGAAGGCTTGTACTACAGCAAGGATCACGAGTGGCTGAGGGTCGAGGGTGAGACGGGCATCGTCGGCATCACCGACCATGCACAGTCTTCCTTGGGCGACGTGGTCTACGTCGAGCTACCGAAGGCGGGCGAGACGTTTGCGGCTCACGACACGTTCGGCTCGGTCGAGTCCGTCAAGGCCGTCTCGGAGCTTTTCCTGCCCGTCGCAGGCGAGGTGACGGAGGTCAACGAGTCGCTTAACGAAGAACCGGAGAAGGTCAACAGCGACCCTTACGGCGAGGGCTGGATGCTGCGCCTCAAGCTTGCCAGCCGGGGCGAGGTTGACAGCCTGCTCTCGGCTGCCGAGTACGAAGACTACCTCAAGTCGGAGACGGAGTAGTAAACCGCCGTGCGCTACATCCCGAACTCTCCCGAAGAGCGGCAGGAGATGCTGCATGGACTGGGCCTCGGCTCGGCTGAAGAGCTTTTCGACTCGATTCCCGCCGACATCATCCTCAAAGCGCCTTTGCAGACTCCGGCGGCGCTCTCCGAGATAGAACTGCTCGAACGCTTCGAGGCTTTGGCCGCCAGAAACACGGCGGCGCGTCGTCCGAGCTTCCTCGGCGCGGGCGCTTACTCGCACTACGCGCCGACGATCATCGACAGCCTCATTCAGCGCTCAGAATTCTTCACGGCCTACACGCCTTATCAACCCGAAATCTCGCAGGGAACGCTTCAGGCCATCTTTGAATTTCAGACTCTCGTCTGCCAGTTGACTGGCATGGACGTGGCGAACGCCTCGATGTACGACGGCTCGACCGCGATGGCCGAGGCCGTGCTGATGGCCGAGCGCGTCACACGCCGCACGCGCGTGCTCGTCTCCGACGCCGTCCATCCCGAGTACATGCAGGTCGCAGAGACTTACGTCGCGCACGCCGGAGTCGAGCTTCAGCGCGTCGGCTTTGACGAAGCGACCGGGCGCACCACGCTCGACCCGTCGGCACTCGACAAGACTGTGGCGGCGGTCGTCATCCAGTCGCCGAACTTCTTCGGCTGCGTCGAAGAGTTGAAAGGCTTCGCCGAAGAGGTTCACGCCGTGGGCGCTCTGCTCGTCGTCGTCGTCACGGAGAGTGCCTCGCTCGGACTGCTGCGCTCGCCCGGCTCGTGCGGCGCGGACATCGTCGTCGCCGAGGGGCAATCGTTCGGCGTGCCGCTCTCACTCGGCGGCCCTTACGTCGGACTGTTCGCGACGCGCGAGCAGTATGCACGCCAGATGCCCGGACGCCTCGTCGGAGTGGCTTACGACAAGCAGGGACGGCGCGGCTTCGTGCTCACGCTCGCCACGCGCGAGCAGCACATACGACGCGAGAAGGCCACCTCGAACATCTGCACGAACGAGGGACTGATTGCACTGGCCGCGACCATCTACATGACGACGTTGGGACGGCGGGGTTTGCAAGAGGTCGCAACGCAGTGCGCGCAGAAGGCCGCCTACGCACGCCGACAGATTGCCGCGCTCGAAGGCTTCTCGATTCCATACTCCGCGCCCGTCTTCAACGAATTCGTTGTGAGCGCGCCGGTCGAAGCCGTGGGGCTTCTGCGCCGCCTCGCCGACGAACATAAGCTGACGGGCGGGCTTGCCCTCTCGCGCTACTTCCCCGAACGCCCCCGAGACTTCCTCGTCTGCGTCACCGAAACTAATAAGCGCGCCGACATTGATGCGCTCGTCGCTGGACTCGGAGCAGTTGAGAAGTAGAACTTCCGTTTGTCGTTCGGTGGGAGTTCCCGAAGCAGTATGCTGCCGTCATTTCTTTCCAACGGGCTGATGTACTTTCTCATCTGGCTCGTTGTGCGTGACAGCGAGTGCCCCGACTGCCGGGGCATGTTGCATAAACTGCGTAGCCGCTCCACACATGCCATGTACCGTTGCCAGGGGTGCGAAAAACTTTGGGTGAGAAGAAACGGGGTCTATGAGTCGCACGTCTCGCTGATTAATCCGAAGGAACCACAAGGCAATTATCTTCGATAGCTTATAAGACATGATTCAGAAAGCAACACCACATATCACGCAGAACGAGGCACTCTCGTTCGAGCGTTCGCAGACGGGCCGTCGCGGCTATCGTCTGCCGCCGCTCGACGTTGAAGAGACGCCTTTGGACGAGCTTCTGCCCGCCGAACTCCGCCGCGAAGACGACCTCGAAGGCTTGCCGGAGCTGTCGGAGCCGGACGTGGTGCGCCACTTCACGCGCATCTCGACGTGGAACTACAACATTGACCTCGGCCTCTATCCGCTCGGCTCCTGCACGATGAAGTACAACTCGCGCCTCAACGAGCGTGTCGCGCGCATACAGGGCTTCGCCGCTCTCCACCCGCTCGCGCCGGAAGAGGACTCGCAGGGCGCGCTCGAAGTAATGTACGAGCTTCAGCAGCACCTCTCGGAGATAACGGGGCTGCCCGCCGTCTCCTTGCAGCCCGCCGCGGGCGCGCACGGCGAGATGACCGGCGTCATGATGATCCGCGCTTTCCTCGACGCACGCGAAGGCCAGGCTGCATCAGAGACGCCGCGCCGCAACGTGATGCTCATTCCAGACTCGGCGCACGGCACCAATCCCGCGTCGGCTCACCTCTCGGGCTTCAACGTCAAGACCATCCGCTCAACTACGGAAGGCTTAACAGACCTCGCGCACCTTCGAGAGCTTTGCGCGTCGGGCGACGTGGCGGGCTTGATGCTGACGAACCCGAACACCTGCGGAACCTTCGAGCGCAACATCAAAGAGATTTGTAGCATCGTCCACGAGGCGGGCGGGCTAGTCTACATGGACGGCGCGAACATGAACGCGCTCGTCGGCGTCGCGCGCCCCGGCGACATGGGCGTGGACGTGATCCATCTCAACCTGCACAAGACCTTCTCGACCCCGCACGGGGGCGGAGGCCCCGGCTCGGGCCCATGTTGCTGCACTGCGGAGCTTGAGCCGTTCCTGCCCATCCCGCGCGTCACGCGCGTGGGCGAGCGATTCCGGCTCGACTCCGACCGCCCGCAATCAATCGGTCGCGTCAAAGCCTTCTACGGCAACTTCGGGATGCACCTGCGCGCGCTCGCATACATTCTGACGCACGGCAACGACGGACTGCGCGAAGCGACCGAGGCCGCCGTCTTGAACGCGCGCTTCATCTCCGAAGGATTGGCCGACACCTTCGACAAGCCATTCGACTCGCCGCCGATGCACGAGGTTCTCTTCACAGACAAGCGGCAGTCGCGCAAGGGCGTCCACACGCTCGACATCGCCAAGCGCCTGATCGACTACGGCTTTCATCCGATGACGATCTACTTCCCGCTCATCGTTTCCGGCGCGATGCTCATCGAGCCGACCGAGTCCGTCGGGCGCTCCGAGCTGCAACAGTTCATCGACGCCATGAAAGAGATCGCACGCGAATCAATCGAGAATGCAGACATGGTCTTGAATGCGCCGCACACCACGCGCATCGGACGACTCGACGAAGCCGCCGCCGCACGCAAGCCCGTCCTGCGCTGGCGGCCCGCCGAGAAGTCGGCCAGCGCCTAGACCCACGGTTTATCAAATAACAGTGCGCCCCGCGTGTCTCATCTTTCAGAGCAACACGCGGGGCGTTCACTTTAAGGCAACGGTGAAGTTTCTTTACAGCAACGGCGAACTCTTCAATCGTAGTCGAGCGGATTTCGGTAGGGCGTGTCCTTGTCCTTCTCGGCGCGCTTCATCGCCTCGCGGAACTTCTCTTCGAGCAGGCGCTCGCGGTCTTTCATCGACCCGAGTTCTTGTGTGAAGACCTGCTCGCGCAATTTCTTCTGGCGCTCCATCTCCTTCGCCATGTCCTCGAAAGAGGCGAGCGGCTTCGCCTTCTCTTCGTGCGAGATGATTGCACCCGTCTGCGCGTCAATGACGAGAGCCGCCTCGCAGCAGGGGCAGATGACTGTCCAACTCTTCGACTCGGCCACGACCCTCTCTCCTCCTTAGAAAATAATTCGGCCCGCCTCCGGCCCCAAGAGCCTACCGCCCTGGGGTGACCAGGCGGCGAGTATAACACCAGCGCACCCGCGACGTGCCAGAGTCCTGAAGTGTCTCGGAGACCGCGTCGCGGTATCACATCGTGCCGCATCATGCGATGCGAAAAGAGAAAGAGGGCTGCCGACGAATCCGCGGCAGCCCTCTCGGCAGCCAACGACACATCGACGGCTGCCCTTCTTTGTCAACTATGTGCGTCCTCTTACGGAGTGACGGCGTTCTTGATAGCGCTGCCCACTTTCTTCGCGCCCTTAGCAGTGGCGCTGCCTGCCTTCTTCGCGCCGTTCACCGTCGCATCGCCCACATCCTCGGCCTTGTTGCCGACTTCCTTGCCTACCTTCTTCGTGCCGTTTACCGTCGCGCCGCCTACTTCCTTGCTCTCGTCTACGACGGCGCTGCCAACTTCCTTCGACGCGTCAACGACCGTGCCGCCCGCACTGACGAGCGCGTCGGCGGTCATGCCGAGCGCCTGCTCGACCTTGTTATCGGGTAGCTCTCGTGCGGTCTTGTCCCGGTAGTAGACGCGCGCCGTGCGCTTGCCATTGCGCGTCGTCACGACCACTCGCTCGACGCGACTGTTCGGGTCTTTGAACGTGCGCGTCTCGGTCGTGACGCCGTTCACTGTCTCCGTCTTGATCTCTGAATTGTCATTGGCCGTGCTTGACGACGCCGTCGTGTTTGAGACGTTGATGCTTGTGTTCGCCGTTGCGTTCGAGTTCGCGAGGTTCGCGTTTACGGTAGTGTTTGCATTATCAGCGCAGCCCGCGGCCAACGCGGCCAGCACGAACGCGCAGACGCCCGCAAAAAGTTTCTTCATCACTTCGCTTGTCTCCTCCATCATCTTAAAAATTTCACCTCTTACCCTGCAATCATCGCGCAACAGGCGTGCCATGAGCGACTAAAGCAAACGAGCAGGAATGCCTGCAAAATTGCGAAAAAGGCCGGGAATTCTCCGGAAAGATGTACCAACGAAGTGCAGCCCGTCTTTAATTGGTACTATGCTGTGGGGGAAGTCTATCAATTTAGGGGAAGTGACAAAGCACGAGACGGGGATCGAACCCGCAACCCTCGGCTTGGGAAGCCGATGCTCTACCATTGAGCTACTCGTGCATTAAGCGAGTATCTTCTTACAGGCAATTTTATAGATGCTAATGGTCTATCAATCGAGCTACGCTTGCACTTCTTCATCTTGCTCACTACACGAGGTTAAAAGATAATTCTTTGCCCATCTTATTCCTTTGCTCTGCCCGCTCAGAGTTGGGTTTAATCTAAGGCAAGCAACCGTATGCCCAACTTCCTTAACCGGAATTATATACACATCTCCGGTCTCTACATTAAGCACTGCGAATAAATCTGCCGCGTCTTTGTAGTCTCGTCTAGTTCCTGCGTTTCCAGAAAAGCTACAAGCATTGAACAGCAGGCTGCCATGACGAACTCTTCCTGTTTTACATTGAACCCTTTGAACACGCCGTCCGTCATCAATAATAAGATCATATTTGTGGCCGTCACCAAAAGGAAGGGAGACTAAATAACCCGCCTCGACGAATGAGGCGAGTATTTTAGATTCAGTGAGGGTTCCTTTTTCTCTAGTTTCCATTAGCTCATGCGCTATCATTGCGCCACTCCCGCCAATTCAAGGTCGATGCCGGAAGGCGCGACGACAACATTGATGTTGAAAAGATAGCCAACCGCCGTTCCCCTGTCAAATGTGCCTCATGCGGCGCGGCGCGAGAGCGTCTGGCCGCAGACGGGGCAGGTGTGAAACTCTTCGACAACGCCCCCCAGCTCCGGGTCGAACACCTCGGCATCGGCTCCGCCGGTCGTGTAATCGATCTTCTCGGCGTGGCAGTTCATCTCCACGCCGCACGTCGGACAGGTCAGCTTGCCTCTCTCGTTCATGCATAACTCCTTCCTGCTTTGTAGACGAACTGCCGGACGGGCGACTTCCGAATCTTCACTAACGACTTCCGAGCCTTCATCCCTCGTCGATGCTCATGTTCTCGCGGCCGTGGCGCAGCACTCTCGCCATCCAGATCAGCTCCTTGAAAAACTTTTCGAGACGCCGGACATAAGCTCCGTCAAGCAGCTTCCCCGATGCGTCGAAGACATTCTGTACGGAGGAGAAGTTGCCGTCCCAGAAGATCGTGACCAGCCCCAGCTCGCGCATGACCGGCAGCAGATTCTCTATGACGCGTGTCCCGCCGGAGGGGCCCGCGGATACTCCGCAGATGCCGACGGCCTTGTGTATGTACTCGCTCAGGTTCGTGTCGAGCGCGTGCTTGAGGAGTCCCGGATAGCCGTGGTTGTATTCCGGCACAACCAGTACAAGAGCGTCGGCGCGTGCGACCGTTTCGGAGAATTTCCGATCCTTGACCGCGCCGCCTTCGTCCGACGTGAGAAACTGAAGCTCACGAATGTCAATCAACTCCGTCTCGACGCCCGCGCGCTTGCCTAACTCGTCAAAGACGAAACGCGCCACATGCTCGCTCATGCGCCCCTGCCTGACGGTTCCGAGAATGACCGGGATAAAAAGCGGACGCGTATCTGTCATGCTGCTCCTCTGAGACGGAAGCCCGACCGTGAGGGAGGGCGTGTCAACTTCCGCTACTACATTGTAACGTAGGCTCTACGCCCTCCCTCACGGTCGGGCTTGCGGCCTTGCTCAACTCGTTGAGGGCCGCGACGAGGCGTTCGATGTCCGACTCGTCGTTGAAGAAGTGCGTGGCCGCGCGAAAGCCTTCAGGCTTGATCGTTACCGCGACTCTGTGGCGAGACAGGTGCTTGACGGCGAGGCGGGGGTCGTCCGCGCGGACGAGCGTCTCTGCGGAGCGCCAGGACTCTTCGCCAAGCGGCGAGAGAACTTCCCGGCCTGCGTCTGTCAGGCTCTCCGTCAACTGCCGGTTGAGCGCGAGCGCGCGCCGCTCTATCCGTTCGGAACCGATTTCGAGCAGGTGCCGCGCGGCCTCGCCGAGGGCGAAGATGCCTGCGAAGTGTGGGCAGCCGGTCTCGGAGCGTGCGGCGGCGTCCGTGCGCAGGCGGTACGAGTCGTTGCGCATCGCGAAGGGGTCTTCGACGCTCATCCAACTGACGGCGCGCGGCCTCGTCTTATCGAGAAGCTCGCGCGAGAGATAGACGAAGCCCGAGCCGTAGCCCGCAAGCATCCACTTGTGTCCCGTTGCGCACAGCGCATCGATCCTCATCCGCTTCACGTCAATCGGAAACACGCCCGCCGACTGGCTTGCGTTGACGACCAGAATGTTCCGCCCCTTGTTCGCGCCGATCTCTTCGAGCGGCATGCGGAAGCCGTTCGAGTATTGCACGTGGCTCAAGCAGATGATCGACGCTTCGTCACGCGCCGCCGCCGCAAGCATATCCTCCGTGCGCAGCACGCCGTTCTGTGCTTTGACGAGTTGGACTCGAATGCCGCGGTGCAGCCAGGGGATAGTTGAGACCGGAAACTCCAGCTCGCACGAGACAACATCGCCCGCGTCTTCGAGCGCATCCACGATGAGATTCATCCCCGATGACGTATTCGTAGTGAAGGCGATTTCATCCGGCTCGGCGTTTATCAATCGCGCCACGTCGGCGCGCGCACGCTCGCGACGCGCAAGCCAAACCTCCCACAGACGGTCGCCCGACTCAAGTGTTTCGCGGTAGAACTGCTCCGCCGCTCCGGCCACACGCCGCGACACAGGCCCCGCGCCCGCGCTGTTCAGGTACGCGTAATGTTCCGTGATGGGAAACTCCGCGCGCACGCTCCGCCAATCGAACTCGTTCGTCGCTGTTGTCATCTCTCATCTGAACAGTAGACAGTAGACAGTAGTCAGTAGAAAACCTTTTCCGACTTGAACCAGCAATACAATCGTCGACGCCCGCCTAGCGGAGCCTACTGTCTACTGTCTACTGTCTACTGTCTACTGTCTAATATTACTACTGTCTACTCCTTCCCCCGTCGCTTGACGCTTCCATACTCACCGCACTATCTTCGCAGGCGCTTGCCGCAAAACTTCTAACTATTGACGGAGCACTGACCAGATGTCAGACACGAAGGTCGCCCCCGCCTGGGCGATCCCCGGTTATCTCGAAGCGCGCGAAGGCCGACTCTTCATCGACGGGGCGGACTCCGCTGCGCTCGCACACGATTTCGACACGCCCCTCTTCGTCTTCTCCGAACGACGCGTCCGCTCGAACGTCAAGCGCCTGAAGCAGGCCGCACGCGATGTCCGACACCCCGTCCGCTTCTTCTATGCCTCGAAGGCCAATTCGACGATGGGGCTGCTCTCGATTGTGCGCGACGCAGGCATCGACTGCGAGGTCAACAGCGGCGGCGAACTCTTCAAGGCACTGCGTGCGGGCTTTCGCCCCGAGCAGATAATTTTCAACGGCACGAGCAAGACCGTCCAGGAGATTGACGAAGCCATCGAGGCCGGCATCTACTCGATCAACGCCGATTCGGTCTACGAGATCGAGTTGATTGAATCACGCGCTCGTCACTTGGGCAAGCGCGCCCGCGTCGCGCTCCGTCTCGTCCCGGAGATAGGCACGCGCTCGCATCTGGGCTTGCAGACGGCGCTGATGACATCGAAGTTCGGCATCACCTCTTCCGAAGTCCTCGAAGCCTTCCGCCGCGCCCTGCGCCACCCCGAACTGCTCCACGTCACGGGCATCCACATCCACGTCGGCTCGCAGACGCCGGATGTCGAGCCTTTCGCCGAAGCCTTCAAGACGATGTGGGAGCACCTGAAGACGATTCACGAGGAGTCGGGCCACGTGCTCGAACACATCAACCTCGGCGGCGGCATCCCCGTTAACTATCTGCGCGACCGCTCGCAGGCCGACGAGCTGCCCTTTGAAGAGCGCGAGATGCTCGGCGCGGAGCTTGAGCCGACCGACGTTCTGGCCGCCGCGCTCAAGGCGGCGCGAGACTCCGCGCGCACGGTCTCCGCCGAGCATCTGCTCGAAGGCTTGACCATCCTGCTTGAGCCGGGCCGCAGCGTGATCGCCGATGCAGGTGTCCTGCTCACCACGGTTCGCAACATCAAGCGGCGGCCCGAGACCGGCGACGTGTGGCTTCTGACCGACGCGGGCTTCAATCTCCTGCTCTCGATGACGACCTACAAGTGGTACTACCACGTCGTCTCCGCCACGCGCGCAGACCAATCAGCCGACACGCCCTACAAGATCGCCGGGCCTCTCTGCGACTCGGGCGATGTCTACTTCGACATCGAGCGCGGCGGCCGTCTGCCCGACTATCGCAAGCTCCCCGAAGACGTTCGCCCCGGCGAGCTGCTCGCGCTCCTCAACACGGGCGCATACACCATCGCGCAGATGTTCCCCTACAATGGCCGACCACTCCCCGCCGTCGTTCTTATTCGCGAAGGAGGCCGCGCCGAAGTCATCCGCCGCCGCGACACATACGAAGACCTGCTCGCGAACGAGGTGTGGTAAACACAATTCTTCTCAGAAGTCCTAACGCTTGAGTTAAGAGGCTTGTTGATGAAGTATAACCGTTTTGAAGAGCTTCCCGTCTGGCAAGCCGCGATCAAACTGGCCGTGGAAATCTACAATCTCACGGCAAATGAGGCATTCAGAGGCCAGCGAAGCTTGCGCGACCAGATCGAACGGGCGGCTGTCTCCGTCTCCAACAACATCGCCGAAGGCTTCGAGCGAGGGACGAACAACGAGCTTCTGATGTTCCTCTATGTTGCGCGCGGCTCGGCCGGTGAAGTGCGCTCGATGCTTTGTCTTCTTGAGCGTTTGCCGGCCTTCGCTAATTTGAAATTTCAAATTTCAAATTTCAAATTAGCAGCCGAGAACATCTCACGCCAACTCAGGGCATGGGCGGACTCCCTGCAAAATTCCGAGATCAAGGGCCAGCGATATCTGACCGATAAGACTCGTCGAGTTGGGAAGGCGAGAAGCGAGCGCGAAGAGTTTCTGGCGGAGTTGCGCCGCGTTCAGGAGGAGGTCAGTGGGCCCCGCGTTAAGAACACCGACGACGAGTAACGTGTCAGCACTTCGCTTATGAACAAGTCAGCACTTTACTTATGAACAACTCAGGAAAGAACGTCACGCTCGTCCGCGGGCTAGGGCTTGCGGCTTCGGTCTCGATTGTGGTGGGGAGCGTCATCGGCACGGGCATCTTTTTGAAGACGCGCGTGATGATGTGCAACGTCGAGACGCCGTGGCTGGTCATCATCGCTTGGGTCGCGGCGGGCTTCCTGAGTCTGGCGGGCGCGCTCACCTACGCGGAGCTGGCGGCGATGATGCCGCGCGCAGGGGGCGAGTACGTCTTCATACGCGAGGGCTACGGGCGACCGCTGGCGTTCCTCTACGGGTGGACGCAGTTCGCCGTCGCCTACACTGGCTCGCAGGCGGCGAAGGGCGTGAGCTTCGCCATCTTCCTCAACGCACTGGCGGGCGGCGCGCTCGACCGCACGTACTTCAAGGCGCACCTCTTTGGTTACGACTTCCCCTTCGGCCACCTACAGGTGATCGCGCTCGGCATCATCATCATCGCAACGCTCGTCAACTGTCTCGCCGTCTCTGTCAGCGGCAAGGTCTCTGTCATCCTCACTGCCTTAAAGATTCTAATCGTGCTCGGCATCGGCGCTTGCGCGTTCCTTTTGGCGCAGGGAAGTTTCGAGCATTTCTCTCTGAGCGGCGCGGGCGGAACATGCGAGGGTGTTGAAGCGACGGCGCGCGGTGGAATGGCGGGTTTCGGCGCGGCGATGCTGGGCGCGCTGTGGGCCTACGATGGCTGGACGAACGTGACGATTGTGGCGGGCGAGGTCAAGAACCCGCAACGTTACCTCCCGCTCGCGCTCATCGGCGGCATACTTCTCGTCGCGGCGCTCTATATCTTCGCCAACTTCGCGTACCTCTATGTGCTCTCACCCTTAGAGGTCGCGAGCGTGGCGAAGTCCAGCTCGGTCGCGACCGAGGTGGCGCGCAAGTATCTGGGCCCGGCGGCCGTGGGCGCGATTGCGATGGCGATGATGATCTCGACGCTCGGCTCTCTGCACACGGGGACGCTTTCGGGAGCGCGCATCTCCTACGCGATGGCGAAGGACGGACTCTTCTTCCGCCCGCTCGCGCGGCTCTCCGCAAGAACGCGCGTGCCGGTCAACGCGCTCATCCTGCAATGCGTCTGGTCGTGCGTGCTCGCGCTCTCCGGCTCGTTCGACACGCTGACCGATTACGTCATCTTCGCCGCGTGGATTTTCTATGCGCTCAACACCGCTTCGGTCTTCATCTTCCGCCGACGGATGCCGAACGCCGAGCGTCCATATCGCACAATCGGCTACCCCGTGCTGCCCATCGTGTTCCTGCTCGCCGCGGGCTGGCTCATCTACAACACACTCGTAGCGACGCCACGGCAGGCGCTCACGGGCCTCGGCATCATCGCGCTCGGGCTGCCCATCTATTTCTACTGGGCGCGCAAGAACCCCATTACCTCCGGGGAAGGCCCTGTGACTGGCGAGGAAGATTGAGCGATGCTATCAACGCTATGGGTGAAAGCTTGCCCTACCTGCTCCCGGTTTTGTTAATCTCGTGCATTGAGTAGGAGACAGTTCACCACAGAGACAGGAGAGGCACAGCTTAAGACTTAAGCTGTGCCTCTCCTGTCTCTGTGGTGAATACCCTCTGACCAATCCCCACGTTATTTACCCAATACTTGCCGCAGCGCGCCTTCAATCTCCGGCTGTTTGAACTCGAAGCCTGCCTCTCTCAGACGAGCAGGCTCGACGCGCGCGCCCGAGAGCAAGAGCGCATCGGCCATCTCGCCGAAGGCGAGCCGCGCCGCAAACGCGGGGACTGTCATAAACGTCGGACGACCGAGCACCCGCCCGAGCGCCTTCGTAAACTCTTCGTTCGTGACGGGGTTCGGCGCGACCGCGTTGATGGGCCCGCGCAGGCTCTCGTCCGTCAGCGCATGCTTGATGACGCCGATTAGATCGTCGAGCGTGATCCAGCTCATGTACTGCTGCCCGCTCCCGACGCGCCCGCCGAGTCCGAGTTTGAAAGGCTTGAGCATCTTCTCCAGCGCGCCGCCTTCCGCGCTCAGCACGACGCCGATGCGTATGTGCGCGACGCGTATACCGGCCTGGCTCGCCGCGAGCGTCGCCTTCTCCCACTCGCGGCAGACCTCGCTCAAAAAGTCTTCGCCTGATGCGCTCTCCTCGCGCAAGACCTCCGCGCCACGATTGCCGTAGAAACCTATGGCCGAAGCGGAGACGAGCGTTCTCGGCTTCTCACTCAAACCAGCCAAAGCCTCCGCGAGCAGACGTGTGCCTTTAACGCGACTCTCCCTTATGCGCTGCTTCTTCTCTTCGTCCCAACGCCCGTCGGCGATTGGCTCGCCCGCGAGATGTATGGCGGCGTCGTGCCCCTCCAACTCCTTCGCGTCGATCACGCCGCCGTCCGGCTCCCAATGGACTGCCGTCGTGCCCGGCGCGCGAAATCCCTGCGCGTCGCCGCGCACGAGCCGCGTCACCTCGTGACCGTCCGCGAGAAGCGAGCGAACCAGCGCGCGGCCCACAAGGCCGGTCGCACCCGTGACGATAACTTTCATCAGATGTCTCCTAAATGTATTTTAAAAGCAGAGGCACGATGCCCCGATTCGAGCTTGAACATGCTAGCGCCTCTCTTTCAAGGACTGCATTTTATCGCTTCCCTTTTGACGCCAGCGCTTCGCGTGCGACCTCGCGGTCGTCGAAGTGGCGCTTCTCTGTACCCGTAATCTGATAGTCTTCGTGCCCCTTGCCCGCGATGACGACGATGTCGCCCGCGCGTGCCTCTTCGACCGCGCGGCTGATCGCCTCTCGACGGTCGCTGATCTTGAGGTAAGGACGACCCGCCGCGCGCAAGCCCTCTTCGACATCGCGCAGTATCGACTCGGGGTCTTCAGTCCGCGGATTGTCCGAGGTCGCAATCACCACATCGCTCAGGCTCGCGGCGGCCTCGCCCATCGGCGCGCGCTTCGTCCGGTCTCGGTCGCCGCCGCAACCAAAGACCGTGATGACTCGCCCGCGCGCCACGTCGCGCGCCGTTCGCAGAACGTTTCGGAGCGCGTCGTCCGTGTGCGCGTAATCGACGACGACTGCAAAGTCTCCCGCATGCGGCACGCGCTCGAACCGTCCGGGCGCGCCCCCGCACGTCGCGAGCGCCGCAGCCGTCGCGTCGAGACCGAGACCGAGTGCGTGTGCGACCCCGGCGGCGGTCAGGATGTTGTAGACGTGTGGTCGCCCGACGAGCGGCGACAGGATTTCGCGCTCGCCCTCCGGCGTTACAAGCACGAGGCGCGTACCTCCCAACGCAAACTCCACGTCGCGCGCCGTCACCTCTGCCTCTGTGTCGAGCGCGTAGCGGAGCACACGCCGACCTTCGCGCGAAAGCTCTTCAAACAGACGCGCGCCGTACACGTCATCGACGTTGACGACCGAGAAGCGCGGGCGTTCGCCGAGGCTCCCGTCGAAGAGTCGGCGTTTGGCGTTGAAGTATTCCTCCATCGTGCCGTGATAGTCGAGGTGGTCGCGTGTCAGGTTTGTGAAGGCCGCGACCTCATAGCGGAGCGCGTCGCAGCGTCGAAGGTCGAGCGCCTGCGAAGAAGCTTCCATCACTGCCACGCGGCATCCGTTATCGACAGCGAGGCGCAGCAGGCGTTGCAGGTCGCTCGCCTCCGGCGTCGTGTGCAGCGCCGCCGTGCGCCTACCCGCGACGCGGTACTCGACCGTGCTGACTAAGGCTGAAGGCTCGCCCGCTGCCTCGGCAATCGCCGCGACAAGAAAGGCGGTCGTCGTCTTCCCGTTCGTGCCCGTAATGCCTACGAGCTTCAACTCGCGCGAGGGGTGGCGCTTGACCTCCGCCGCCGCAAGGGCAAGTGCGCGGCGCGCGTCCGAGACTTTGATCCAGGAGCAGTCGAGACCCGTCGGGCGCTCGCGCTCTGAGATGATGCACCACGCGCCGCGCTCAAGCGCCTGCGGGACGAACTGGTTCGCATCGAAGTTCTCGCCGCTGACGGCGACGTAGATGCAGCCCCGTACGATCTGCCGCGAATCATGCGTGACCTCTAAGACGGACTCGGTCGCGTCCCCGGTCAACTCTCCCCCGACCGCCCGCGCCACATCGCCGAGCGTCACCGCCCGTGACGGTCTGCTGGATATGAAATGCTCTTTTGTCTCTTCCACAGTAAGATTATTTGTATCACAACCACGAACGACTGCGTTTATAATGCGCCAGTTCCGACAAGCGACCTTGCAAGGAGACGCCCGAGATGCCACAGAGCGACGCGACGAAGCCCACACGCCTTTTTTTACCCGCCCGGAGAAAGACGAAGACGGCACTGTTCTTCAACAGGAAGACGAAGGCGTTTCCGTTCTTCATAGAGACGAAGGCGGCGCTGTTCTTTATCTTGCTCATTGCCGCTGCGGAACTGGTCGCGGTATCGCCGGGCGGTGTTTCGACGAAGGCGAAGGCTGCGGCGTCGCCGCAGTACGACCTCATTATCAGAGGCGGTCGCGTGGTGGACGGGACGGGGCGCGCTGGCTCCGTCGCCGACGTGGCGTTGAAGGGCGACCGCGTCGCCTTTGTCGGTCGGCTGCCGAAGGGCGCTGGAGCGCCGCGCGAGATTGACGCGCGGGGCTTAGTCGTCGCGCCCGGTTTCATAGATATGCTCGGACAGTCGGAGCAGAACGTTCTGATCGACCCGCGCGCGATGAGCAAGGTAATGATGGGCGTGACGACTGAGGTCACGGGCGAGGGCGGCTCGATTGCGCCGATGAACGAGCGGCTCATCAGAGAGGACGCGGACTTCTACCGACGCTTCAACCTGACGGTTGACTGGCGCACGCTCGACGAATACTTCCGTCGGCTCGCAAGTCAGGGCGCGGGCGTCAACATCGCCACGTTCGTCGGCGCGACGCAGGTGCGTGAATACGTCGTCGGCTTCGACAATCGTCAGCCGACGCCAGCCGAGCTTGAGAAGATGAAGGCACTCGTGGCCGACGCGATGGAGGACGGCGCGCTCGGGCTTTCGACCTCGCTCCAGTACGTCCCGGCTCGCTTTGCGAAGACCGATGAGATAGTCGAACTGGCGAAGGTCGCGCGTTCGTACGGCGGCATCTACGCGACGCACCAGCGCAGCGAGGGCAACGCGCTCGACGCCTCGCTCGCCGAAGTCTTCGAGATCGCACAGAGAGCGCGGATACCCGTGGAAATCTGGCATCTCAAGGCAGCCTACCGGAAGAATTGGGGGCGCATGCCTTCGGTGCTCTCGAAAATCCGCGCGGCGCGCTCGCGCAAGCTCGACGTGACGGCGGACGTATATCCTTACACGGCCGCGAGCACATCCTTGACGGCCTGCCTGCCGCCGTGGGCGCAGGAGGGAGGCAGCGAGAAGATGCTGGCGCGTCTCGGCGACCCGGCCACGCGCGAGCGGATCAAGCGCGATATCCTCGCAGGCTCGAACGAATGGGAGGACATCTATCTCGGAAGCGGCGGCGCACAGGGCGTGCTCATCGGCTCGGTCGTCAACCGCGAGCTTGAGAGCTTGCAGGGCAAGCGCGTCTCAGAGATTGCAAAGGAGCAGGGCAAGGACGAGCTTGATGCGCTCCTCGATTTCATCTCCGCCGACCGTGGGCAGACGGGCGCGATCTATTTCATGATGAACGAGGACGATTTGCGCGCGGCGCTCCGCGAGCCGTTCGTGAGCATCTGCACCGACAGCGGCGCGCGTGCGGCAGACGGGCCTCTCGCAGGCTCGAAGTCGCACCCGCGCGGCTGGGGGTCGTACCCGCGCATCCTCTCGCGCTATGTCAGGGACGAACACCTTCTGACGTTAGAGGAGGCCGTGCATAAGATGACGGGACTGTCTGCTGCGCGCGTGGGCTTGCGCGACCGGGGTGTGCTGCGCGAGGGAGCGTTCGCAGACATCACCGTCTTCGACCCGGCGCGCGTGCGCGACCGCGCAACGTTCGAGGAGCCGAACCAGTACCCCGAAGGCATCCAGTACGTTCTGGTCAATGGGCAGTTGGAGGTTGACGCCGGACGCCGGACAGCAGCACTCGCAGGTTGCCCTCTGCGCGGGCCCGGGTACAAACGCAAGTGAGCCTTCTTTGAATTGGCTGGAGAGCAGCGAGGAGGAAGCCCGACCGTGAGGGAGGGCGTAGAGAGTGCATCTTGATGCGTGTGGCGGAAGTCGAGACGCCCTCCCTCACGGTCGGGCTTCCGCCCCACTCCGTACACTCATCTGAAGTTTGCTTGAGTGTGCCTGCCCATCAGACTTTGATAAAGATGCCGCGACGGTAGAGTATCGACATCAGTCCGAGCCAGATGAGCACGAAGCAGACGGCGAAGGCGAGCGAGGCGTTGATGGGTGATGCCCAGGAGGCGAAGAGGTTTTTGAAGATGACGGTCTGGAGCGCGACCTGTTGGCCGTTCGCACCCGTCAGCTTGATGATCGTCAGCAAACGCGCGGTCAGTCCCGTCAGGAAGAAGACGGCGAGCGCGTTGGTTCCGAAGACTCGAAACGGAAGCGACCAGCGCTTGTAGCCCTGTATGTCTATCAACCAGTAACAGGCGGCGAACAGTTCGAGCGCCATCCCTGCCGTCAGCAATACGTACGAGCTTGTCCATAGAGCCTTGTTCACAGGCAGCCAGTAGTTCCAGACCCACCCCGCGACAATCCCTGCGACGCCCGCGACGAACATCGCCGAAACCTTCTCAAGCGCCGAGCGGCGCGAGCGCAAAAGCTGACCGGCCAGCACACCGACGAGCGTCGTCGCGAGTGCGCCGATGGTGCTCAGGATACCTTCAGGGTCGTAAATCTTCTCGCCGCCCTTCCAGATGTGATTGCCTAGAATCGTGCGGTCAACGTAGGAGACGATGCTGCCCTGCTTCGACATGTCGCCCGCGGCGGAGCCAGGCGCAGGCAAGAGCACGAGAATCGCCCAGTAAATGATGAGCAGCACGCCGATGATGACGGCCTGCCTGCGCCAGTTTGTCTTGAGGAAGATGATCGAGGCGAAGAGGTAGCAGACGGCGATGCGATTGAGCACGCCGGTCAGACGTATGGCCGAGAGGTCGATAGATGTGTGCGTCGTGAAGTTGTAGAACGGAAAGCCCGCGAGCACCAGCGCCAGCGCAAAGATGATGACGGAGCGGCGGACGATCTTCACGTAGAGGTCTCGCTTGCTCCCCACTGCTTCGGCGCGGCGCGAGAGCGCGAGCGTGATCGAGACGCCGACGATAAAAAGGAAGAACGGGAAGACTAGGTCGGTCGGCGTCCAACCATGCCATGTGGCGTGTTCGAGCGGACTGTAGATTGCGCCCCACGTACCGGGATTGTTGACCAGAACCATTCCCGCGACGGTCATGCCGCGGAACACGTCGAGCGATAGGATGCGCGTCGCGCCCGGCGCACGCTCTATTCCGTCGCCGCCCGTCGCCGCGCCCGCCCTGATACGCGTGGCCTCCTCTTCCGTCCGCACGCCTGTCCTATGCTCGCCGACACTCACACTCATCTTCGACACCTCCTCCTTCTTTGTGGCCTTTGTGAATCCCTTCGTGTCCTTTGTGGTTAAGCGCTGGCTCTCTAACCAAAAGGACACGAAGGGATTCACAAAGTTCTCGAAGGTCTAAATCAATCTTCCTGCGTGGGCCGCGGGCCGAGGCCGAACTCGGACGGCGCGGGCAGCGTTGAGGTCTGGTCGTAGTCGCGCAGAGCCTCTTCCATCTGCTTCGAGCGCGAGAGCCAGCGCGAGACGGCGAGATCATAACGCGCCAGTACGCTCGCGAGCCAGTAAGGGCGATTCTCTCTGAGCCATTGCTCGCGGTAGGCTTCGCGCAACTCCGTCAACTCCTCGGCCATCTCGCGCAGAGAGTTGTAGACCGCGCCCGAATAAGAACGCAGGCGTCGCACACGGCGTCGGTCGCCCATGTTCAAATATGCGTCCCAGTAGTCGCGGCTGAATTGTTCGACGACCTGCGCGCGGCGTCCCATGTGGTCGAAGCGACGCGCGGCGAGACGCATCGCTTCGAGTGTCTGGAGATTGCGACCGGCGTGCGAACGCTCGCGCAGGATGGTCTCTTCGGCCCCCTCGACGGCGAGACGCATCTGCCGCGTCTTGTCTTCGAGCTTGCGCGCGACCACTTCCTGAAAGTCATCCGTGAAGGGGTCGCGCCAGAAAAGCTGGTCGCTTGAGCTGATGCCGAGTAGCTGATTGACGCCGCCGAGCGTGCGCGTGGCCTTCGTTAGCTCTTGGCCTTCGTGACGAAAGAAAGCCCAGTCGAAGTCGCGCTCGAAGGCAGCGAGGTCGAGCGGCGCTGCCTGCCACGAACTCGCTGCGCCGAGCACGACACCGTACCACGCGCCCTCGAACAGCGACTCGCCGTCGTCGTCCCATTCGGTGTTCATCACGCCGAGCACGCCCGCCTTCTGTCCGTCGCGGATGAAGTTCGTGATGTTGACGCGTGCCGCTTCGGTGTTCGGGAATATCTGGTTCCAGCTCTGGACGCCGGGGCAGACGAACTGTTCAAGCCCTGCCTTCTTGAAGAGTGCGATGCGCGCCTCGTAAGTATCTTTCGGCGCATAGTCCCAGTTCATCGCGATCATGTCGCGCGGCACGCCGGGCAGAAGGTCTGGATGATTGAGCGCGATGTCGCCCCAGAACATCAGACGCCGATTGTAAGGCCGCAGGAGTTCGCGCACGCGCTTGAGGTGGTCGAAGTAGACGGGGCCTACGCCGCGCGTCTTCACCTGTTCGGCGCTCTGACCGCGACCCAGCTCGACCGTCTCGTCCGCGCCGATGTGAAAGAACTTGCCCGGGAACAGCTCATCGAGTTCTCTGTACAAGTCCGAGACCAGCTTGTACGTGCCCTCCTGTTGCGGCGAGAGCACGTCGCCGTATGGAACCTCGGCCAGCTCGTTATACTTCTCAAGCTTGAGCGCCTTGTGCAGGTGGCCGAAGGTCTGCTGCTGCGGGACGAGTTCGACGTGGAAGCGGCGCGCGTATGCGACCAGCTCGCGGATTTCGTCGGGCGCAAGCGCGCCGCCCTCGGGAGCGATGAGCGGGTGCGAAGCCGAAGCGAAGACGTGCTCCATGTAGAGGCTGTGCATGTTCATCTTGAACATAGCCTCTGTGCGAATCTGCCGCTTGAAGTATTCGAGCGTAGGGATGGGGCCGCGGCTGATGTCGTCGGAGAGCGCGCGCCAACGCATCGAAGGCCAGTCAGTTATCTGCACTCCCTGCACAAACGCCGCGTCGCCCTCGCCCCGCACGAGCTGCTTGAGCGTCTGAAGACCGTAGAACGTCCCCGTCGCCGTCTGACCCGTGACGACGATCAGGTTCGACTTCACGATGAGCAGATAGCCTTCCTCGTCCATGTTATCGGGGAGGCTCAATCCTTCCTTCTCGATTGCAGCGCGCACGCGCGGGAGTGTGAAGAGTCCGACGAGAATCCTTCGCTTCCCTCCCCCTTCGCCGACGCGGAGCGTGACGTTCGCCGTTGCGCTTACGTCGTCGGCGAAATCCTGTGCGGCGAAGCGGTCGTCCGCAGACTTCGGGTCGGCGAGCGTGATGCGCGCGTCCCGCGAGAGCGAAAAGTTTTCGCCCGTCGATGCAAGGGATTTCGGCGCGGGGATGATCTGGACGGCGGACTGAGATTCGGCTGTCTGCGTCGGAGCTTCTTTGAGCTTGAGTGTTGCCGCCCTTCGCTCTTGCGCGTGGGCGGCGGGTCGCCATGCGGTCGCGGCGAAGAAGGTCAAAAGTAGTAGGATGGAGGCGAGCGCCGTCTTACGTGTCTGCGGCAAGGTAGTTTTCATCACGTCGATTTGCGAATAAAAAATTCGGATGTGGTGTCAGAACACTTGCGCCGACAATTAACATGATGGCAAAAGAGAGTCAACGCGCTGTGCAAGATGAGCAACGCGTTATGCAGATGTCGAGTCAACGGACGAGATTTTAGCGAGGAGAACTGTTCAGCCGTGTCACTGATGCTCGAAGAGATCGCGCAGCAGCCGGAGGCTCTCGCGCGCACCATCGAAGAGGAGCGCGGGAAGGTTGCGCGCCTCGGCGAGCGTCTGCTCGCGCGCGAAGTTGACCTGATCGTGCTCGTCGCGCGCGGCTCATCGGACAACGCCGCGCTCTTCGGGCGCTACCTGCTTGAGATAACGACCGGCATCCCCGTCGCGCTGGCCGCGCCTTCGGTCAGCACGCTCTACGGGGCGCGGCTGCGACTTGAACGCGCGGTCGTCATCGGCGTCTCGCAGTCGGGCGAGGGCGAGGACATCAACCGCGTGCTCGCCGAAGCGCGCGAAGGCGGAGCGTACTGCACCATCGGCATCACGAACGAGGCCGATTCATCAATGACGAAATTGGTGGACGAGACGCTCTTGATGCACGGCGGGCGTGAGCGTTCGGTTGCGGCGACGAAGACCTACACGGGCCAGCTTCTACACTTCTACATGCTGGCCGAGGCGCTCTCGGGCGGCGCGGCGCGACTCGGCTATGAGGCTATCCCTGAGTTCGCCGCGAGTGCTTTGAGCCTGCGTCCACAGATCGAGCAGATGGTCGAGCGCTACGTCTTCATGGAGAACTGCGTCGTCGTCGGGCGCGGGCTGGTCTATGCCAACGCCTTCGAGATGGCCTTGAAGCTGATGGAGACCTGCTACGTCGTGGCCGAGCGTTTCTCGTCGGCAGACTTTCTGCACGGGCCGCTCGCGGTTGTCGAGCGACACTTCCCGATCTTCGCCTTTGCCCCGCCGGGCGTGACGCTCGGGGGCGTGCGCGAGTTGCTCGCGCGCCTGAAGGAGCTTCGCGCCGACACGCTCGCCTTCACTTCGGATGAGGAGGTTGCCAAGCTTGCGACGCGCTCTGTCCGCCTCCCCGCCGGGATCAACGAGATGCTGTCCGTCATCCCCTACATCATCCCCGCACAACTCTTCGCCGCGCTGCTCGCGGACGCTAAGGGGCTTGACCCCGATGCCCCGCGCTCGCTCGCAAAAGTGACACGCACGCTTTGAGGAAGAAGTGCTGAAGGCCTGGAACGAATGAAACGATGAATGCGGAATGATTAACGATGAACTGAAGACAGCTTGTTTTTCAGTTCATCGTTCCGCGTTCATCGTTGTGGAACGAGACGCATGATGCGGTCGTCGTCTTTGGCGGGCGAGCCGCGTCCATCGCGATTGGAAGTCGAGAAGTAGAGCGCGCCGTCGGGGCCTTCCGTTACGTCGCGGATGCGTCCGTACTGGCCTTGAAGCAGGCGCTCCTGGCTGACGACTTTGCGCCCGTCGAGCACGACGCGCTGGAGTCCTTCGCCGCGCAGGCAGCCGAAGAAGAAGTTCCCCTTGAACTGTGCGAGCAACGTGCCGCGATAGAACGTCCCGCTTGCGGGCGCGCACGCGGGCGTGTATTCGAGAAGAGGCGACTCCATCCCGGCCTTCGTCGCGGTGTGGTGAATGACGGGCCAGCCGTAGTTCTTACCACGCTCGACGATGTTCACTTCGTCGCCGCCGCCGGGGCCATCGAAGCCGGAGGGGCCATGTTCGGTCTCGAACAGGAGATTCGTTCCCGGCTGCCAGTCTAGCCCCTGCGAGTTGCGGTGGCCGTACGTCCAGATTTCGGGGCGCGCGTTTGACTGGCCGACGAAGGGATTATCGGGTGGCACTGTGCCGTCGTCATTCAGGCGCAGAACCTTTCCGCCGAGCGAGTCGAGGCGTTGCGCGATCTCGCGCGTAGTAGCGTCGCCGGTCGTCACATAGAGCTTGCCGTCGGGGCCAAAGCGCAGACGCGTACCCGCATGAAACTGCGCCGCCGGAAGGTCTTCGATAATTACCTTGCGGTCTGCGAGCGCCGTGCCTGTCTCGCGGAAGCGCACGACGCGCACGCGCTCGTCGCCACCAGACTTGTATGCGTAGGAGATGTAAAGCAGGTGATTGTCGGCGAACCGTGGATGCAGCGTGAGGCCCATCAGCCCGCTCTCGCCCGTAGGCTCAACGTCTTCGATGACGGCGAGCGGCTGCGGCCTCAACTTTCCATTCTCATAGACACGCACGCGCCCCGGTCGCTCGTTGAAGAGCATCCGGCCATCGGGCGTAAAGACGATTGACCAGGGGACTTCGAGGTTGCCGATAACCGTCTCGACGCGGAAGCTGGCCGCGCCGTCGCTGGTCGAAGCGACCTCGCCCGCGCCGCGACCCTTCGGCGGTTGACCACAAGACAGCAGCAAAGCCACGGCGCAGACGAGCGCCAGAAAGTTATGCGGCCACATAGATACTTTGTCCGTCAGCTTCTGAGTTGGCAGAGTTTTTGTCGGCAGATTCCTGGTCGGCAATTTCTTCATCAATGCGAGATGTACTCGTGCAGCAGTTGCAGCTCGGCTCCCTGCTCGCCGATCTCGACGCGCATGATGTCGCGCATTGAGAGCATGCCGATGAATTTGTCTCCATCGACGACGGGAAGATGACGGCTGCCGACTTGCTCCATACGTTCTAAAGCCTCGTGCGGGGTGTCGCCGCACTCGATGACCGCGCGCGGCTCGCTCATCACTTCGCGGATGGGGACTGCTGCCGGGTCGAGCTTGCGGACGACGACGCGGTTGAGCAGGTCGCGTTCGGAGAAGATGCCGCACAGTTTCTCTTCGGCGTCGAGGACGCAGACCGCCCCGATCTTGCGGCTCGCCATGTATTCGGCGGCGTCCAGAGCGGTCGCCGTATCGCTCACGAAGTAAGGCTCGCGATCACATACCACGTGCTTGATGGTCATCATACGCTTCGACTCCCTCCTGCCGGTTCTCTTTGCCAAGAGCGCACACATTATACCGGCACTCGCGCCGCGCGTTGAAGAGTTTTGGTGACGGGCGTTTGTCCCTCTTTTCCCATCCTCCGGGCGCGTTTATCTCTCACTCGAATTTTATGCGAGCTGCGGTGAACACTCGACGCGCCACACTCAAGAACCTCATTCAAACAGCGACGCTTGCGCCGACGGCCTGCGGAATGTGCTCGGATGAGTTGAGTATGATCGTTCCTCTTCCCGATTGAAGCCGAGGCGCGCGCAGTGGACGCGGAAGCTCTTTTCGATGAGCTGCCAGTAGACGCCGTGCCCTTGCATGCGTTCGCCGAACTCGCTTGAGTTCAAGCGCCCGCCGCGCACCTCTCTCTGGCGCGCGAGCACGCGTTCGGCCTTCGTCGGCAAGCGCTCGCGAAGCCGCTGCTCGAAGTAGGGCGCGACGTTTCCGGGAAGTCGCAGAAGGTTGATGAAGGCACGGCGCGCGCCCGCCTCCTTCGCGCGCTTGAGGAGTTTCGGAATGTCCGGGTCGCTTAAACCGGGGATGACGGGCGCGATGGCGAGGCCGACGGGAACACCCGCTTCGGCGAGTTCGGCCATTGCGCGGAAGCGCGCGGCGGGCAGAGGCGCGGAAGGCTCAAGCGCCTTCGCCGTCGCGTCGTCCGCAAAAGGTATCGAGAAGTAGACGCTGGCCCCTGCCTCGCGCGCGAGCGCGGAGAGCAAATCTTTGTCGCGTCGAACGAGCGCCGACTTGGTGACGACACCGACGGGATTGCGAAACTCAAGGCAGACTTCCAGACAGCGACGCGTCAATTTGTAGTTCGCTTCGAGCGGAAGATACGGGTCGGAGGTGAACGAGAAGACGATGGTCTGCCCACGCCATGACGGGCGCATGAACTCATCGCGCAAAAGCTCTGGCGCGTGAATCTTGGCGACGATCTTCGTCTCGAAATCGGTGCCCGCGCCAAAGCCGAGGTACTCGTGCGTCGGGCGGCTGAAGCAATAACTGCACGCGTGTGTGCAGCCGCGATAGCAGTTGACCGAGTAGTCGAAACCCACATCGGGACTGTCGTTGTGTGTGATGATGCGGCGCGTCTCGGTCTCCTCGAAGACCTCGACCTTCGACTCGGGCGGCTCGCCGATCCACTCGACACTCGTCGAGAGCCAGGGGTTGGGCGGATTGTCAACGTAGCGCATGGCTGCTCCCGGACGGCAAAGTGGGCCGTCAATCGTAGTCTGACTTTTAAGTTGAGATGCGCCGTTCGGGAGCGTGCAGGGCGCATAAGATTCGCAAGGGAAAATACGGAAACCATTGTAGGGACTCAAGCCTCAATCCGACAAGCCTAGCTCGTTGGGGTCGTCCAGATAGGGCCCGTCCGCGTACCACGTGACGAAGAAGAGGCGATAGCCGTTGGGGTCTACAATCGCGAAGAAGCGACCGCCCCAGCCTGCGTCCGCGGGCGGGTCGAAGACTTCAATCCCGCCCGCGACCAGAAAGTCGTAGAACTCGTCTACGTCCTCGACCGTGAGGAAAAAATATATACCACGCCCGCGACGCGCCATCGCAGGTCTTTGCGCGAGCGACAGGCGCAGGCGGCCCGCGCGCAATGTCGCCATCGGCGGCTCGGCCTCGGGCTTGTGCTGGTCAACCTCAAAGCCGAGTCCGGTGGAGTAGAAGTCCAAAGACTCTTCGAGGCTGTCCACTTCGAGGAACAGCATTTCAAGTGCCTTGATACTCATCTTCATCCACCGCCTTTGATACGGGGTATCAGACCGCCTGCAACATGAGATAGACGCTGTAGCCTCCCGCCACGACGCACAACCAGAAGAAGACCTCCTGCGCCCACACAAGCCTGCGCATGGGATGATCTGTTCTCACCTGTTCGCGTGCGAACGAAAGCGCGCCGTGCGCCATCAGGATTGCGAACGCCACCAACGCAAGCGCCAGCAACGCGAGCGGGAATAGAAAGACGACGTACTGCGCCTTCACCAGAAACAGCAGAACGAGTCCGCCGAAGAGACACAGCGCCGCGCCGACGATGCGCCCGCTCAAAGGGTCTGCGTGCGCCGAAGGAGAACTGACCGGAGTGTGCGCCACGTAGGCCGCGCGCGGCCTTGCGGTGCGCCCGGCGTCGTATGCGCGGCGCGAGTCAGCGTTACCGAGGATGCGCCAGGCTTCGTTGACGGCCTTCATCTCATCCTCGTCGCCGCCGCGATCCGGATGGTGGCGCTGCGCGAGCCGCTTATAGCAGCGCTCGATCTCCTCGCGCGGCGATTCTTCGCCCGCGCCGAGAATCGAATAGTAGTCCTTCTCCGGCCTGGAGTCCTTCATCAATTCGGCCAACCCGTTCGGCCACCTCCGCAAAAGCCTCCAGATAGTAAACCGGGCGCGGCAACTCGTCCACACCTTCGATTCCATCACTTCCCTTCGTGCCCTTTGTGAATCCCTTTGTGTACTTTGTGGTTAAGTCCAAACTCTCTTTAACCACAGAGGGCACGAAGGTCTTCACAAAGGCCGCGAGGGTGGGCGGGATGTCGTGCGCTTATGCTAAGCTCGACCGTACTTCAGGCGGGACACAAGAGGCAGGAGTTTTATGGCGCTTAACTTCGCACCCGGCGATGATCTGGTCTTTCAGGTGGAGAGCGGCTTCGGACTGTTGCGTGTGCTCGCGGTCGAGGGCGAGGGGCGCGAAGCGGTCTGGCACATACTTGTCTATCAGGACTTCTACCCGGACGTGGAATCCGCCGAGGCTGCGCTTGCCGAAGGGCGCGAGCTTCCATTGCGCGAGCCGCACATCGCGCTGACCGAGCACGCCTTTGAGAAGACGCCCGCCGCGCGCCTCTCGAACCGCACCGTCCGCGAAGACGAACTCGAAGCGCTACGCCGCTGGCAGACGGAGGACGGAACGGTTCACGACCGCTCCGTGTTGCTCATGATCGGCATGCGTTGAGCGAGCACGCACAGAGAGAGGCCCGCCGCCCCTCTGCTACTGACCAAAACGCTTTCGGTATTCCGTCGAATTGATGAAGGCTTTGACCATCTCGGCGCGGATGTAGTCGCCGCCGAAGGAGTCGAGCTTCGCGAGCCAGAAGTCGTAGCCGCCGCGATTGTTGTCGGGCGCATCATCGGGATTCCTTCTCAAGTAACCGAAGTATTCCATCAGCACAAAGGCGCGATTGAACTCCTGCCGCTTGTATGCCGTGTTGTCGGCCACGTCGAGCAGCACGCGCGCGCGCGTCTTCGCACCCGTGTCGAGCGCGGCCACGAGTGCGTCACGCTCCGCGGTCGCGGGCGTCACCCCCGCGTTGGCGTAGAGCTTGTTGACGTATTCGGAGTTTGAGAGTGCGTCGAAGACACTACGGAAGGCTGCGCGCGTAACCCACGTGTCGGCGAAGCTCTGACGGTTGGCCGCCAGTTGCGCCTGCCAGTTGCCTTGCCCGACGATGACGCCGCGCCCTATCTCCTGCACGTCTGGGATGAACTCCGCGTAGCGCGGCTGCCGGTCGAATGATTCGTCGTAGAGCCTGTAGACGAGATAGCCCGTCTCTTGAAATTCGATGGAAAGGAAGAAGGCCGCCGAGACGTTGATGCGCTTGACCTCGCGGCACTGCGCGTTCGTGCCGCAACTTTCGATTTCGTTCACCCAGAACTGAAGGCCGGGCGCGTCCGGCTCTCGATTGAGGAAGTCGTGATAGTGCTGGCGGACGAAGAACTGCGAGTCGTCAACAGGGTTGGCGGCAGAAGGCGACGGGTCGTTGTCGTTAATGGTTAGCGCTACGCTCGAAGGATTGTTGAGTGTGGCCGGGCCCGTCGGGTTCGAGAGGTTGACGGTGAAGCCCTCGGCTGGCTCCGAGAGTCCGTCGTCGGTGATGAGGATATCGAAAGACTTCTGTGTCTCGCCCGGTGCGAAGCGGAGCGTGCCGCGCGCGGTCGTGTAGTCGGCGCGCTCGGTCGCGATTCCGTCGGCGGTCGAGTAGTCAACCGTCACGGTCGAAGAAGTGTCGCCGAGTCGCACGACGTTTATGGTCTTCGCGCCCGCCGACTCTGGGATTTCCTGTACGGCCACGTCGAGCTGCACGACCGAGGGCTGAGAGATCGCGCCGAACTGCCCTCGAATCTCGCCCGCGGGGAAGTTGGTGCTGTGGACGTTGACGTAGAAGAGTCCTGCCTTGAGGTCGCTGACCTGCTGCGGCGTAAGCGTGATCTGGAAGTTATCAAAGCTGCCCGAAGGCAAGTCGAAGACGGGCGGCGCGGTCTGCCCCGCGGCGGCGGGCGTATGTATGTGCGCGGCTGTCTGCGTGGACGAGAGACCGCGAAAGCGCAGAGAGACTTGCGCGGTCGTCTCATCTTTGTCGAGCAGGAGCGTGGCCGTGCCCTTTGCGTTGACGGCGTGGGGCGGAGTCTCCTGCGAGCCGTCGAGGTTAGCGACGAAGAGCTGCGGTTTGGCGAAGACTTCGTAGACCGCTCCGTTCGAGAGCGAGACGACGTAGAGATTCCCATTGCCCGGCGCGGTCTGGATGTCGGTCGTGATGCCGAAGTCGCGCCCGACGACGAGACTCTCGCTCTCGGTCGCGTCGAACTTGTCTGTGTTGTCCGCCACCTTATCGGCGAGACGCGCGTCGGTCGTCGCGAACGTCTTACGGTCTGCGCTCAACTTAAAGCGCATGAGGTAGCCGCCCAGGAGCGTCGTGCGCGAAGCACCGACGAAGAGGTCGCCCGCGTACTGCGCGCCGAGCGCCGAGCCACGCGCGAACCCGATGGGAGAGGGCGCGATGGCATACTTCCAACTGAACTCAGGCTCTGTGTAGTGAGAGCCGGGCAGGACGTAGAGACGCGCGAGAGCGTCGGCAGGTGTGTCGGCGATGTTCGTGGGCGGCCAGCGGTTCTGTTGCAGGCTGTTGCCGCGCGAGACCTCGATTGACTTGAACTCAGAGACGCGCGAAGAGGGGCCCATCAGTTGAATCCAGCCGCCGTTGAAGCCCGCCTCGACGCGGTTAATCTCGTCAAACGCATCGTCGCCGTTCTCCTGCGTCCAGAGCGAGCCGCCGACAGGATCGAAGTCCATCCCGAAGCCGTTGCGCACGCCGTAGGCAAAAACCTTCTTGACGTTCGCGGCGGCCTGACCCGAAAGACCCGTGTTCGCATTGAAGAAGGGATTATCGGAAGGCGTCGTGCCGTCATCGTTGAGCCGGAGAACGACGCCCGTCAGGTGCGCGTCGTCAGGCTCGGGGCCGCCAAACTGATCGTCGGTAACAGTCGCGCCGGGGCAGGTGGGCGTGGGCCCGCAGGGGAGATTCTGAAGCAGCCCGCGCCGCCCGTTGTCGCCGATGATGATGTAGAGCTTGCCGTCCGGGCCGAAGCGAAGCACGCCGCCGTTGTGGTTGCCGCGCGAAGGCTGGCCCGCGTCGGTTTGAAGCGAGTGCAGACGGATGAGCGTGCGGTCAAAGTTAAGCTGTGTGCCGTTCCAGACGTATCGGTCAACTCGATTGCCGAGGAGCGGCACTTCATCGATGGCGCTGGTGTCCACGCCCGTCAAGCTCTCAGTCCAGTAGAGATAGACGAAGCCGTTGGTGGTAAAGCCCGGATGCAAAGCGATACCGAGCAGTCCGCGCTCCGACGCGTTGTTGACGGCTAGGTCGAGCACGGGCCCCAGCATCACCCCGTTCCTGACGCGCAGGACGCGACCCGTCGGCTTCTCAAGAACGAAGAAGTCGTTTGCGCCGATGAAGGCGAGGCTGGTCGGCTGGTTCAAACCCGAGATGATGGTGCGGACGCCGAGATTCGAGACGGTCATCGAGGGCGCTGACGCCACGTCGGCGATGGGGATGGCGGCGTTGACCGTGTTGTTCGAGGAGAATGGGTCATGCTCCGTAGCGTTGGCGGTCGCGCTCGTGTTGAGCGTGCCGGGCGCGGTCGGTCGAATGGTGAAGTCGATGGACTTCGATTGCCCCGCGCTGATGGTGTCGAGCGTGCAGTCGTACTCGAACCCGGATTGGAGGACGACGAGCGTGCAGGTTCCCTCGCCCTTAGTGAAGGTCGGGCCGATGTTCGGCGGCAGCGTCACCTTCAAGACGGTCGCGTCGCCCGTCGCGGGGCCCTTGTTCGTTACCGTGTAGGTGAACTTCAAGTCAACGCCCACCTGCGCGGGGTTCGGCGAGATAGCCTGACTGATGGAGATGTCCGCGTCGCCCGCGCTGACGACGTTCAACGTCGCATGCGCGGTATGCGAGAGCTGTCCGCTCGTCCCTGTGATGTCGAGCGTGCTCGTGCCCGTGGGCGTATTGTTGGAGCCGGTAATGGAGAGCACGGAAGTCTGCGGTGAAGAGTCCGTAATCTGGACGGTCGTGGGCTGGAACGACGGGAAGGTGTTGGAGGGAAGTCCCGCGACGCCGAGCGTGACCTGACCCGTAAAGCCGTTGAGCGGCGTGACCGTGACGTTGTAGGTCGTGCCGCCGCCCTGCGCGAAGGTGCGCGAGGTGGGCGAGACCGCGACCGTGAAGTCGGGCGCGGGCGGTTGGAACGTGGCGGACGCAAAGGTGAAGTAGATGTTGTCGCCGGAGCTATTGCCGTCGCCGTTCGCCTCGTTGCCCGCGACGTAGAAGGTGACGGCTCCAACGTCTTCTGTGGGCGCAGTCCATTTGAAAGTCCAGCTCGCGCCGTTCTGCTGGCCGGAGAAGGTTCCCTTCGAGGTGTGCTCGACGTACTGGCGCGCGGGGAAAGGCCCCTGGCTGCCGATGACCTGCGTGAGGTCGTCTGCGGCGGCGAGCGTGCCCGCCTTCTGGTCTGCGGCGTCGAGCGCCGTCAACTCAAAGCCCCAACGGACGCGCGTCTGGTCGGCGCTCGCGTGCGTGACCGTGATGTCGTAGGTCTGCCCCGGCGTGTACTTCTGCGGCACGTTCAACGTGAGCGCGCCCGTGCTCTGCGCAGGTGTTGTGTGGCAGTCGGCACAGTCAAGCTCGCCCGGCGCGTGTGTGTAACCGGCGGGCGGGCCCGCGGAGTATGCACGCGCGTGCGGGTTGGCCGCGTTGTCCGTCAGAAGCAGCGCGGCGGTGCCGACAGCGAAGACGAGAAGGACGAGGAGTTTGAGCTTTACCATTTCAGAAACACCGCACCATTTCAAAAACACCGCGCGGTTGAGGCGGACGAACAGAACTTAAACACAGAGGGCACGAAGCTCATCCAAAGAACACAAAGAAAATCTTTGTGCCTCTGTGTGTACTTCGTGCCCTCTGTGGTTAAAGCCAACTTTTCAAACCTCAACGCTCACATCAGGAAGCCGAGGTTTGGTGTCGGGAAACGGTCGAGCAGTGGGAAGACCGCCGGGAAATCGCTCGGAGAGAGACCGTACCATGAGGCGAGCGTCGCCGCGTACTGTTCGACGGAGGTCGTCGGAATCCAGCGCCCGCGTGTGTCTGCGTCGTTCGGGCCATTCAGTGCGAGCGTCGGATATGCGCCGAATAACCTGTTGCCGATAACCGAACCGCCCATGACGAAGTGATGACTGCCCCAGCCGTGATCGCTCCCCACGCCCGCCACGCCCGAGCCGGAGGGCGAGAGCGTGCGCCCGAAGTCTGAGAGCGTGAAGGTCGTGACGTTGTCGCGCACGCCCAGTTCGACCGTCGCGTCGAAGAAAGCTTTGAACGCCTGACTGAGCTGCTGCAAGAGCGTGCCCTGACTGCCCACGAAGGTCGCGCTCGTCTGGTTGCTGTGCGTGTCGAAGCCTCCGAGCGTGCAGAAGAAAATCTGGCGCTTCATGTTGATGCCTGCCGTCTGGTCGGTGCTCGCCTTGATGACGAGCGCGACCTGCTTGAGCTGGCGACCGAGCGTCGTGTTCGGGAAAGTGGTGATGAGAGTCGGGCTAACAGATTGAAGCGCCGTCCGAGTTTGCAAAGAGGCCGAGCGCGTGTCGGCTGCGGCCTTGACGAGCACCGCGTCCACGTCAAGCCCTCGCAACTGGTCGAAGGCCGTGCGGCGCGCTGTGTTCTGCGCCGTGTTGAAGCCAGCCGAGCCGGGCGGGCTATCGAGCGGCAGCACGTTACCGAGCGCGGTGTTCGAGTCGCCGATGGCGAGCGGGCGCGCGTTGACGCCCGTCACGAAGAGACTGATTCCCGAAATCGACGTGACCTGCGGGAAAGAGGCCGCGCCGTTAAGCCCGCCCGTCTTGTCCGCGATGCGACCGCCCCAGCCGGTCTGGACGACGCTGTTGGCGACCGACGACTGCCACTGCCCGACCTGATCGGAGTGCGAAAAGAGTTGGAGCGGCTTCTTGCCCGTCCCGTTCTGATAGGTCGTGCGCGACAGAGGCTCGACGAGGGGCCCGACGTTGGCGACGACGGCGAGACTGCCCTGATCGAAGAGCGCCTTTATCTCCGACATGCTCGGGTGCAGCCCGTAAGAGCCGCCCGTGACGGGCGAGACGGGGAGGAGATTCGCCTGCGGGATGGCAAGCCCTGAAGCGTTGCGGACACTTGAGTAGCTACTGTACTGGTCGAGCGAGACGAGCGTGTTGTTGCAGTCGTTGCCGCCGCTCAGGAAGACGCAGACGAGCGCGCGATAGTCGGTCGCCGCGTCGGTCGTCGCCTCCTGTGCGAAGGCGTCGATGAGGCCGAAGCTCTCGACGGACGAGGCGAGCGCCATGCCGCCGAGCGCGCAGGCCGATTTGAGTAGGAAGTCTCTGCGTGAATGAGCCATTGGTTCGTTTACCTCTGCACGTCGTACTGCGGGGAAGTCGCCACGAGGTAGACGGCGGTCAGCACGCGCCTGCGTGTGGCGCTCGCGTCGCCCGCCGGAACACTCGTCACCGCCGTCAAAATCGCGTTGCGCGCAGCCTGCGACATCGTACCGTGCAGCAAAAGGGTGTTGAGTTGATCGACGAGTTGCCCGCCCGACGTGTCGGCGGAAGCCAGCGCGTCGAGCGAAGCAAAGTTGAGCTGCGTGCCGGTCGGGTTGTTCGTGCCCGTGGCGATGCCGGAGTAGACGAGCGTGTTGGCGACGTTCGCGCGCCGGAGCGTCGTCGAGGTCGAAAGAATCTGGAAGGCGGGCCCCAGAAGCTTCGTCCCCGGCACTTCGTAGTCGGGCATGTAGTAGCTGAAGACCGTGGTCGGCTGATAGACAGGCTCGTCGAGCGAGCCAGGCAAATCGCCCGCACGATTGAAAGAGCCGAGCACGCCGTCGCTCGAAGCGTTGAAGGCGCGCAGGATGTTCGTGATGAACTGCACTGGCTCGCGCAGACGCCCGTAGTTCGGCGCGTTCTTCAAGTCGCCGCGCGCCTCCGGGTCTAAAAGGATGGCGCGCACCACGGCCTTCAAGTTCCCGCGCGCGTTCGAGCAAGGATTCTCAGGATAGAGGCCGTTGCAGTCGTTCGCGAAAACGGACGAGACGCGCTCGACGTAAGCCGGTGAAGGATTACTCGTGACGAGATGCTGGATGAGCTGCTTCGAGATGAAGGGGGCCGTGTTCGGGTGGTTGGCGATGACGTTGAGCGCCGTCGTCAACTCGTTCTGCGCGCACGTCGAGTTGGCCGCGCCTAAAGCTCCGGGGCAGCCCGCGAGATTCGTACCGAACAGATTCTTCGCGCCCGTGTCGTGTTGCGGCGTCGTGTTACTGATGCGCGGAATCATCGGGTCGCGATAGTTCGTCGTGCCTGCCTGGAAAGTACCCTGGAAGTTCCAACCCGTGAAGACACGCGTGAACTCGTTGACGTTCGTCTGCGAGTAGGTCGGGACGGGGATGCCCTGCGCGTCGAGCACGGGCGTGCCGTCGGGATTGAGCTGGTTTACGCCGACCGAGAAGAGTTGCAGAATCTCTCGCGCGTAGTTTTCGTTGGCGTTGTTGGCGACGCTGCGACGCATGTCGAGATACTCGCCCATCGCCGGATTCAAGGTCATCTCGCCCAGAAGCGTGCGGTAGCTGCCGAACGCATTGCGGTCGAGCGTCTGGAGGTACGGCGTCATCCACCATGACACCGGGGCGATATCCCGACCGGAGACGACGAAAATCTGATGCAGCGCGAAGGCCACACGCTGGCGCAACTGCGTCTGTCTCGTCAGTGCGTTCTGGAAAAACTGTACCTGATGCGGGTAGATCGAATACTTGTCGCGCAGGCAGGCGTTGCGGATAGTGCCGTTGGGATCACCCACAGGGTCTGTTGGACATCCGCCCGGCTGCGTGGAGTCGTCAATCACGAAGGGGAGGTCGGGAAAGTCTGAACCCTTTGAAGGGTTGAGCACGGGCGCATTGAACTGTTCGTCGAGGTACGCGCTGATGCCGACCTGCTGAACGTGCGCCACATCGCTGCCGTCACCTTTCGGCCCCCACGTCGCCTGTTCGAGCAGGCGCGTGATGTCGGCGGTCGAAGCTTCGCCGGGGCCGTACGACTTGGGCGAGAGCGGCGTGGGCGGCGTCGGCTCGGTGGCGGGTGCGGGCGAGATGAACTCGGTCGAGGGGTCTGTCGCAGGGCCGCCGCCCGTCTGCCCGACGGCGATACGCACGCGGTTCGAAGAGACACCGTGCAGGCTGATGCGGACGAGCACGTCGCCGAGCGTGTCGGTCATCGAGTCGTCGAGTCGCAGTGTGATGGCGTAAAGCCAGCTCTGCGTGACCTCGGTCGGGACTTGCAGGTTGGGATTCCCCGGCGCGGGCTGAAGCCGCACGTACTTCGGGTTCGTGAGCGCCTCGACCTTGAGCGGGTAGATGCGCCCCGCGCCGTCCTGCGCGTCCGCCGAAAGGGCGCTTGCGCCCTCGCCCGGCAGAAGGTCAAGACTCATCGCAAACAGCATCACGCGCGTCTGCTGGTCGCGCGTGTTCGATTTGTCGGCGTTCCAGTTGATGGGCGAGACGACGGGGAAAGGCTCGGAGCGGAAGGTCACGGCCTCGTAGGCGACGCCGCGCGTCGTCGTACCCGTCCCTTCCGTGAGCAGCACGGGGCTGCCGGAGACGTTGGGCGCGGACGGCGTCTGTGCAGGAGCCGTAGCCCCGAGCGCGTGCAGCAGCAACGCGCAGACGCAGAGCCAACGCGCCAGACGCGCTGAAACATGGATGTAACGATGCTCTGTCATAGGACTTCGCCTGAAGGTCTATTCAATTATGAGGCATGTTTACTTGCAGTCGGGGCGAACCGGAGCAGGCATGCTTGCCCGTTGCGATGGCACAAAAACTATAGCACAGCGCGCCGATTGCCAACAATTACTAACTCACGCGCTCGTCCCCGTTCGGCACGGGTAGAGCGGCCCCCGTCTGGCTGTATTAGACGTGACTGCGTTGGATTTAGCCGAAATGTTTTGAGGCAGGTTTGAGCGCATATTGCTCAACTGACACGCGCGGTTTTTAGAACCGTGAGCGTAAGCCAGCGGGTACCAGGCGGAAGCCCGACCGTGAGGAAGGGCGTACAGCGTTGCTCAAGATTCGTCTGGAGAGAGTTGAGACGCACTCCCTCACGGTCGGGCTTCCGCCTGGTACAATTCAGTGTCTCAGTTCCTTTGTCGCTTCAGGTCTTCATCAGCCGTCTGCTCGTCGCCCTCGGCCGTGCCGGGCGTGCGACCGGGGTCGCCGGTTCGTTCTTTGTTTCCGCCGGGCGCGGTCGTCGAGTCATGACCGATCAGCTCGTCGTCCGTTTCTTTCTCGTCTGCCATGTGCTTCTCTCCTCTGAAAATGTTTACGGCTTCAAGACCACTTTGATGCAGTCGTCCTGCTTGTCCCTGAACATCTTGTAAGCCTCGGGTGCGTCCGAGAGGTTCATGCGGTGCGTGATGAGGAACGAAGGGTCTATCTCGCCCTGCACGACGCGTTCGAGCAGCGGGCGCAGGTAGCGATGTACGTGCGTCTGCCCCATCTTGAAAGTGAGACCCTTGTCGAAGGCCGAGCCGAACGGGAACTTGTCGAGCAAGCCTCCGTAGACTCCCGGTATCGAAACCGTCCCGCCCTTGCGGCAGCACAGAATCGCCTCGCGCAAAGCCGTCGTACGGTCTGTCGCCATGAACATCATGGTCTTCACCTTGTCATAGACCGCGCCGATTGAAGTCCCGTGAGCTTCCAACCCGACCGCGTCGATGCAAGCGTCGGGCCCCATGCCGCCGGTCATCGAAGTGAGCGCGTCGTACACATCCGTGTCGGTGTAGTTGATTGTGACTGCGCCGCTCTCCTCCGCCAGCCGCAGGCGCTCGGGGAACCTATCTATCGCGACGACGCGCTCTGCGCCAAGCATGAAAGCGCTCTTGATTGCAAACAGCCCGACGGGGCCCGCGCCCCAGACGGCGATGGTGTCGCCCTCCTGAATGTTACAGTTCTCAGCGGCCATCCAGCCCGTCGGGAAGATGTCGCCGAGGAAGAGAACCTTCTCGTCATCCAGCCCCTCGGGAATCTTCACGGGCCCTACGTCGGCGAAGGGCACGCGCACGTACTCTGCCTGCCCGCCCGCGTATCCGCCCATCATGTGCGAGTATCCGAAAATCCCCGCGCTCGAAAAGCCGTAGACCTTCTCCTGCATCCAAGCCTTCGGGTTCGTGTTGTCGCACGCAGACCACAAACCTTTCTGACAGAAGAAGCAGTTGCCGCACGCAATCGGGAAAGGCACGACCACGCGGTCGCCGACCTTTAAGTTCTTAACGCCCGCGCCAACTTCGACCACCTCGCCCATGAACTCGTGGCCGAGAATATCGCCCGGCTTCATGGCCGGGATGAAACCGTCGTAAAGATGTAAGTCTGAGCCGCAGATGGCCGTGCGCGTGATCTTCAGGATGCAATCGCGCGGGTTCAAAATTTTCGGCTCCGGCACGTCCTCGACGCGCACGTCCGCCCTGCCGTACCAGCAAAGTGCTTTCATTATCTCCCCCTTGTCTCTGAATTAATAGACAGTAGACAGTAGTCAGTAGTCAGTAGTCAGTAGAAAAACCTTCTGTGGCGACTCATCAGGGAGTTAGCCGTCGCGCCCATGACGCGGAGCGCTACTGACTACTGTCTACTGTCTACTGTCTACTGTCTACTTCTCCTGTCTACTATCCTATCTTCCCGCCGAGGCGCTGCGGCCCGACGGCTGCCCTTTGGTGGTCGCGACCTCGCCGGTTTCCATCAACTGCTTGAAGCGGCCCAGGTCTTCGTCGATCTGCTGCTCGGGGTTCTCGCCGAAGAGGCGCGCGACGAGCGAGCCGAGTTTGCCGCCCGGCGGATCGTACTTGAGCGAGATGCGGACGATTGTGCCGCGACCGCCGGGAGCGGACTCGAAGCGCACGCTCCCGGCGCTCGCCACCTGAGAGCCTTCGAGCGTGCGCCACGCGATCAACTCACCTTCCTTCTCGTTATAGATTTCCGCATCCCACTCGACGCTTGTGCCCGCCGGAGCCTTCGCGACCCAGTGTGAGCGACTCTCCCCCGTCACGCGCACTGCTTCGAGGTGATTCATGAAGCGCGGCAGATTCTCGAAGTTGCGCCAGAAGCTGTACAACTCTTCGGCTGGCCGGTTGATCGTGACGCTCTTCTCCACCTTCGTGCCACGCTCGGCTGGCACCGAGACGTTCTCGCTGTTGCGCAAACTGGCGTCGCCCGCGGTGCTGAAGTTCATCGCCTCGTAGACGTTGCAGTGGCCCGACACGCCGCGCTGGACGAGCGCCGCGCCTAAGAGTGCCAGCGCGATGCCGCCCAGACTCCCGCGCGTCACCCCGTAGAGAGCCAGCGCGCCGCCGCCTACAGACGAAACCAAACGCTCGACCTGCCCGACGTTCGGCGTCTGCACTCCGCTCGTCGAATCCACGCCCGTCAGGCTCTGCGTCTGCATCGCGTCCGTCAGTGTTTCTTCTCTTGATGCCATCTCGACTTCTCCCTCTTGAAAATGTTTTCCGGACACACCTGCCGCCGGACAGAACTCGGCCTGTCCGAAAACGGCTCGTCAAAACTTATCTTCAAGGGATGATTCAAACGACGTGCCGCAACCTGCGTCTGTCTTAACCGGCGGTTGGGTTCACTGATACTAACCCGTCACTGGAATCTTGAGGCCGGCTCCAACTACCCCTCTAAGCGAAAACGGCCACTCCGAAGAGTGACCGTTAACGTTTAAGATGAATGGTCGGGGCGAGAGGATTCGAACCTCCGACCTTTCGGTCCCGAACCGAACGCGCTACCAGGCTGCGCTACGCCCCGACAACCAACGAATTGTGAAAGCATTCTAAGTGTCAGACTTCAGCATGTCAAACACGTCCTCGCTGGCATGAACGTGTCTGCGACCTACTGCGCTTCTTTCTCCTGCGGGCGCGAGTGCTTGAAGTGTCGCCAGACCCACCACGCCGCGGCGCACAGGATGACGATGCCTATCAGGAAGTCGAAGCGGTGGAACCAGGACTTTAAGGTTTCGTTCTTGTCCCACTGCTCGCCGAGCAACTGCCCGACGTAGGCCAGCCCGATGCACCACGGAAGCGAGCCGAGGAACGTGTAGACTGTGAAGCGCGTCAGGTTCATCCTCGCCACGCCCGCCGGGAAAGCGATGAAGGTGCGGACGACGGGGAGCAAGCGGCTCGCGAAGACGATGACCTCGCCGTAGCGCGCGAACCAGCGGTCGGCCAGATCGAGGTCGTGGCGCGACATCAGGACGTAGCGCCCGTACTTTTCAATAAAACGCCGCCCGCCGTGCAGGCCGACGAAGTACGCTACCCATGAGCCGACCACGCAGCCGACCGCTCCGGCCACGCCCACCGCCCACAGATTGAACTGCCCCTTATAGACGAGGTAGCCCGAGAACGGCATGATGATCTCCGAAGGGAGAGGGATGCACGCCGACTCAATCGCCATCAACAGAGCGACGCCCGCATACCCGAGCGTCGAGATCGTCGCTATGATGAAGGCCGACAGGATTTCAATTATTTTCGCGACCAAACTTTCACTCCGTTAGAGAAGAAAAGAGGTCAGAGGTCGGAGGTCAGGGGTCAGAGGTCAGTTAAACGTCCGTCTTCTTACTGACCTCTGACCTCCGACCTCTGACCTCTACGTTTCATTCGACCAGCCGTAGCGACCGATGAGCGGGACGAAGGCGCAAGAGCCGTGCTCCTCGTGCTGGTAGCCCTCTTCCGTGCGGATGACGCGGACGAGTCGTTGCGCCCCGCGCGATGCGCCGACCGGGATGACGAGGCGGCCACCCGTCTTCAACTGCGCGAGCAGAGGCTCGGGCACTTCCGGCCCCCCTGCGGCGACGAGGATGCCGTCGTAGGGTGCGTGCGCGCTCCAACCCATCGTGCCGTCGAAGCACTTAACCGTCGCGTTGTAGATTCCGAGGCTCCGTATACGCGCCTGCGCCTGTCGCGCCAGATCGCCGATGCGTTCAATAGCATAGACCTGCCCCGCGACGCGCGAGAGCACAGCGGTCTGGTAGCCGGAGCCAGCGCCGATTTCGAGCACGCGGCTCGACTTGTCCGCTTCCAAAAGCTCGGTCATGCGCGCGACGATGTAGGGCTGAGAGATAGTCTGGTTGGCGTCAATCGGAAGCGCGTGGTCGCCGTAGGCGCGACCCTGCAAGGCTTCGGGGACGAAGAGGTGGCGCGGCACTTCGTTGAGCGCTTCGAGTGTGCGCGCTTCGCGTATGCCGTAATGGTCGCGCAGGCGCTCGACCATGCGCCTGCGCGGGATGCGGAAACCTGACGACTGCGCGGCCGACCAGTTTGAAGACGAAGAACTCAAAAGCTCTCTTCCCCCAACCCTCGAACTTCTCACCCGAGCTTCGCCGGCTGATCTTGCTCCGTGCTCCCAACCTCATCAGCGCGCACGCGGTTCCAACGGTCGAGCGCATCGAGCGCGTTGTGATTCGTCATGTCGCTCCGCAGCGGCGTGACCGAGACGCAGCCCGCTTCGATGGCCGAGTAGTCCGTCCCGTCTTCGTTGCTTGAGCCGAAATACTCCTCGCCGATCCAGTAGTAAGCCTTGCCGCGCGGGTCTATGTGCTCGGTGATGATCGGTCGCGCCTTCTTGATTCCCTGACGCGTGACGCGGACGCCTGTGACCTCGCCCGGCGGGACGTTGATGTTCAGCAAAGTCCCTTCGGGTAAGCCCTCGGAGAGAACCTTGCGGACGGCGACGACGGCGAAACGCGCTGCCTCTGTGAAGTCGAAATTCTCGCGCGCGACGAGGCTGAAGGCGAGGCCGGGCACGCCGAGGATGGTTGCTTCGAGCGCGCCCGCGACCGTGCCCGAGTATGTCGCGTCGTCGCCGAGGTTGCCGCCGTAGTTGATGCCCGAGCAGCAGATGTCGGGCATCTCTTCGGGGCCCAGTATCTGATTCAGCGCCAGCGTAACGCAGTCGGTCGGCGTGCCGTCAACCGTCCAGTGACGTTCGTCGATGCGGCGTATGCGTAGCGGGCGCGAGAGCGTCAGACTGTGCGAAGCGCCGCTCATCTCCGCAACCGGCGCGACGACGTACACGTCGCCGACCGCGCGCAGCGCCGCCTCCAACATCATGAGGCCGTCGGAATGTATGCCATCGTCGTTTGTCAGGAGAATCCGAACCATAAGATTAAGCCGTGAGACATTACACCTTAACGATTGGAATTATTCAAGCGAACGTAAGAAGTGGCAGAAGCCCGACCGTCAGGGAGGGCGTTTAAGTCTCAGCCATGCGGCATGAGGATGGATACGCCCTTCCTGACGGTCGGGATTTCGGCTTCACGAACAAAAGCCCCGCGGACGAAGGTTGCGCCCGCGGGGCTTTGCGTTTTCTTGAGGCGAGCGGAAGCTTTAAGCGTTCGTCGTCTCTTGCTTCTTGCGCGAGAGGCCCTTGATCTGGACGGGCGTGTTCTTCTCCACGTCCGCGCCGAGCTTCTTCTTCAAGACCATCTCCTGATAGAGCTTGCGCATCGCCGCGGCCTCTTCGGCGGCAGTCTTGGGCCCCTCCATCTCCGGCTTGTTCGGGCGCTGGAGGTCAACTTCGTTCAGCACGAGACTGACGGGAGCCTCGAAGTTCATGCCGACTTCCTTGCCCTTCGCAAAGATTTCGTGGCGGCCGTTATCTTTGTACCACTGCGCGACGGTCGCGTTCTGGTGCATCTGCTCGATGATGTTGCGCCAGCCTATCCCTGTGTTGTAGGCGCAGAAACTGATCTCGCCCTCCTGCGTGCCGTAAGGAATGATGCACATCTCGGTGCGTCGGAAGTCGTAGTTGAACAAGTCCTGGAACCACATGCCCGCGATGAAGAGGAAGTTCCAGCGGTCGGAGCGGCGCGCTTTGATGTCCTGCTCCGAGCGCTTGCCGTCCACGCGTCCGTACGAACGCCCTGTGAGTCCGAACGACTTGTCGAACTTCTTGAACAGCTCGTAGAGCGAGAACTGGCTCGGCGCTTTGTAAGGGTTGTAGTGCTTCAGAAGCGTCAGTCCCATCAGCATGTTCGACATCCACTTGCCGCGCCCCGCGTCCGTGATTCTCTTCATGTCATGGACGAGGCCAGGGATGTTCAGGAACTCGGGGACGGGAGCCATCTCCTTCGTCTCCTTGTCGATCATCACCGCCGTGCCCACGCCGCAGTTCGGGTGACAGCCGCAAGAGACCTGCCCCCACTCGGCGTCGGGCCCGTGCGCGAGGTCTGCGAAGTCCGCGAACGCGCCCATCAGGGAGAGCGGGAACCAGTCGCGCGTCGGCTCCGTGATGCCGACCTGAGTCTTCACGTCGTGCGCGAGATGCGAGAGCGTGTAGCGCTGCTGCATCCGTCGCTCGTCGGTAATCTCTTCATCGCGGCCCGTGAAAGAGACGGGCTGGAACGAGAGGAAGGCGATCTTCTTCGGGTTGTCGAGCGCGAAGCGGATGACCGAGCCGACCTGGTCGTTATTGATGCCGTTCACCAACGTGATGACGAGCACGATCTCGACTCCCGCTTCATGCAGGTTGTCGATAGCGCGCAGCTTCACGTCGAAGAGGTTGCCGACCTGCCGGTGCGAGTTGGCGTCGTTACCGATGCCGTCGAACTGTAGGTACGCGTAGCGCAGACCGGCCTCGGCCGCTTCCCGACAGAACTGCTTGCTCTTGGCGAACTCGATGCCGTTCGTGGCGCACTGGACGGAGTTGTAGCCAACCTTGCGCGAGTAACGAATCGCCTCGATGAAGTGCGGCGAGATAGAAGGCTCGCCGCCCGAGAACTGCACGGACATCTGCCGGCGCGGCTTGATGGAAATCGCCTTGTCGAGAATGTCCTTGACCTCGTCGAAGGAAAGCTCGTGGACGAAGCCGACCTGATTGGCATCCATGAAGCAAGGGTCGCACATCATGTTGCAGCGGTTCGTCAGGTCGATGGTCAGGACAGACCCGCGCCCGAACTTGATTGAGCTTGAACCGTGGTCGTGCAACCCCTCGTCGTTGTGCGCCTGTATGTCGCGGCCCGGGAACATCGTCTCGATGTGCTTGAGGAACTTCGAGTCAATCGCCATGATGTCCTCGAAGTGGCCGTGCTGCGGACAGTCTTTGGTCATCCAGATTTGGCCGTCGCGCTCGATGATCTGCGCCTTGATCTCGCCCACCTTCTCGTTGACGAGAATCGAAGGGTCTATCGTCGGCGCGTTTAGAATCTTGTTGCGCGCCTCGATGACGCACTTCGGACACAAGGAGTCGGTCGTGCGCGGGAAGCCGAGCGGCGGCTTCGACTTCTGCCAAGACTTCAGAAGCGGCTTGTCCGACCATTTCGGGATAAACGACTCGTTGGGCCGGTACTGATTGAAAAACTGGACTGTATTGAAAAGTCCGCCCGCGACCATCGACAGGGCCTTCTCTGCGTGCTTAATCGGTTTCATTCTTCGTTCCTTATCGTCTGTATTGGGGTTGTTTTCAAAGCGCCTGACCGGGAGGCTCTGAAGCTTGTTAATGCCTGCTTCGGTGAAGTCAAAATCGCTTCTACGAAATCTTATTGCCAGTCAGACATAGACCGGCAAACACTGTGTGAGCAATGACTATGCCAGCGTCGAAAATTTGTCCAAGTGAAGAAATCGTTAGGGTAATTGCGAACGACCCTTCTTACAGCTTGTGATCCAAACAGCAAGAAGCGAGTCAAAGACCCCCATGTCTCACTTAACTGCGCCCAGTGTAGCCTCATGACTCATATCTCGCAAGTCCGGCTCGCCATTTACTATTTTATGACTCGTTCGGGTGGTGAAGTTTTAGGTGGGTTGGCTATTTTCCTCGATAATTTGCATAACCTCTCGGAACAGCAGTCCGTTCGTCGCGACCGCGTTCCCGGCGTGAATCGTCCGAAGCCCCTGCCAGTCGGAGAAGGTTCCCCCCGCCTCTTCCATCACAGGCAGAAGCGCCGCACAGTCCCAGACGTTCATCGCTGGGTCGAGCATAACGTCAGCGCGACCCGTAGCGACCAGAAGATATCCGTAGCAATCGCCCCACGTGCGTCGCATCGCGGCACGGCGCTGCAACTCTTCTGCGGCAGCGCCGAACCCGTAATGCTCGCACGAGCCGAAGTCGGTCGAGAGCAACAAAGCGTCTTCGAGTCTGCCGGTTTGCGAGACACTCGCACGCTCGCCGTTCCAGAAGCAGCCGAGTCCCTTCGCAGCGTAGACGATCTCGCCGAGAGCGGGGATGTTGATAACGCCGACCGAAGGCTCGCCGTCGATCTCTATCCCGAGGAGTACGCCGTAGAACGGCACGCCGTGGACGAAGGAGTATGTGCCGTCAATGGGGTCGATGATCCAGCGCCTGCCCGATGAGCCAGCGCTCTCGCCGCCCTCTTCGCCGATGATCGCGTCGTCAGGGAAACGTTCGGAGATTTTCCGTCGCAAGAACTCTTCAGCTTCCACGTCGGCCTGTGTGACGAAATTATCCTTCCCCTTCAGGCGCGTCTCGAACGTCTTGCGAAAGTAGCGGAGCGTTATCTCGCCCGCTTCACGCGCGGCTGAGACACCGAAGTCGAGAAGCTCTTGCAGCTCACGTTCGCTCATGCGCCGCCCCTCTCGCTGCGTCTGCGTGCCAGCTCGCCGCTCAAATCTTCCAACGTCAGCCCGCGCTCGACCAACAGGACTATCAGGTGGTAGACGAGGTCAGCCGTCTCAGCCGTCAGAGCACCGAGGTCTCCGTCCTTTGCCGCGATGATGGTCTCGGCAGACTCCTCGCCGACTTTCTTCAGAATCTTGTTCAGCCCCTTCTCGAAGAGATACGTGGTGTAGGAGCCTTCCGGCATCTCGCGCCGCCGCGCCGCGACGACTCCGAAAAGCTCTTCGAGCACGTCGCCGATGCTCGGGCCACGCACAACGGAGCTGCCACTCTCTCTCGCGGCTTCTGCTTCGGGCATCTCCGCTTCCGGCATTTCAGCGTCGCGGCGGAAGCACGAGACCGCGCCTGTGTGGCAGGCCGGGCCTTTAGGCTCGACGAGCACGACGAGGGCGTCCGAGTCACAGTCGAGGCGTAGTTCGACGACGCGCTGTGTGTGACCCGAGGTCGCGCCTTTGTGCCAGAGTTCCGAGCGAGAGCGAGACCAGAACCACGTCTCTCCTTCTTCGAGAGTCCGCCGCAGGCTCTCTTCGTTCATGTACGCAAGCGTCAAGACTTCGCGCGTACGCGCGTCCTGCACGACCGCCGCAACGAGACCGCGCTCGTCGAATCGAACGTCCTCGACTTTCAGTTTCACCGAACGTCCTCCGGCTTCAGTCTCACATGTCTTTGAAGATTCATCTGACAACGACTCCTCGACCGCGTAGATATTTTTTCACCTCGCCTATCTGGAACTCGCCGAAGTGAAAGAGCGACGCGGCAAGCACGGCGCTCGCTCCACCGTCGGTCAGCGCTTCGTAGAAATGTTCCAGCCTGCCGGCCCCGCCCGAGGCGATGACTGGAATCGAGACCGCATCCGACACGGCGCGCGTCAACTCGATGTCGTAGCCGTCGCGCGTCCCGTCCTTGTCCATGCTCGTCAACAGAATCTCGCCCGCGCCTAAACGTTCGGCGCGCGCAGCCCACTCGACGGCGTCCCATCCAACGTTCCTGCGCCCGCCGTGTGTGTAAACCTCCCAGCCCGCGCGCGCGTCGTGCACGGCCTTGCGCCGCGCGTCTATCGCGACGACGACGCACTGGCTACCGAAGACCTCAGCGCCCTCCGTTATCAACTCAGGCCGCTCGACGACGGCCGTGTTGAGTGAGACTTTATCCGCGCCCGCGCGCAGGACGGCGCGAACGTCTTCAATCGAGTTCAGCCCGCCGCCGACGGTGAAAGGGATGAAGACTTCATCGGCCACGCGCCGGACGAGTTCGGCGACGATGGCGCGCTTGTCCGACGAAGCGGTGATGTCGAGGAACGTCAACTCATCAGCGCCTTCGAGGTCGTAACGCTTTCCCTGCTCGACGGGGTCGCCCGCGTCCACGAGCGAGACGAAGCGTATGCCCTTCACGACGCGACCGTCGTTTACATCGAGACACGGGATGATCCTTTTCGCCAGCATAGGATTCGAGGCGGAAGCCCGACCGTCAGGAAGGGCGTATGTCTTCATTAAATACTACTGTTGATAGTTGGTACGCCCTCCCTGACGGTCGGGCTTCTGCCTTGTCAGCGTTCTTTCAGCCATCCGCGAAGTTCTTGAGCAGACGCAGGCCCGCCGTCTGACTCTTCTCCGGGTGGAACTGCACGCCGCATATATACCCGCGCGCGACCACTGATGCGTAGCTGAGGCCGTACTCCGTCACCCCGATCACGGTCTCCGCCTCGCGCGCGTCGCAAAAGAAAGAATGGACGAAGTAGAAAAAAGTCTTATCTCCGATGCCCTCGGCCAGAGGGTGCGACACACGCCACTCGATCTGATTCCAGCCGACCTGCGGCACGCGCAGGCCATCTGAAAAACGCCGCACACGGCCTCGAAGGAACCCAAGCCCACGCGTCAGTCCGAACTCTTCCGACTCTTCAAAGAGCATCTGCATGCCGACGCATACGCCCAAAAGCGGCGTCCCCGCCTCGACGCGCTCGCGGACGAGTTGGTCAAAGCCGCGCGCTCGTAAAGCCTCCATGCACGCACGGAAAGCGCCGACGCCCGGCAGCACGAGCTTCTCCGCCCCGCGCAGCACGCGCTCGTCCGAACTGACGACCGCTTCGACCCCGCCCGCGTGGAAAGCCTTCTCGACCGAGCGCAGATTCCCGACCCCGTAATCAATTATCGCTACGCGCGCCAACTTACTTCAACATCCCTTCCATCATTCTTTCAAAACACCTCGCATGCTCGCTTCCTTACGTCTCGCATGCTTACTTTCTTACAGCACGCCTTTCGTACTAGGCACGCCCGAGACGCGCGGGTCACGCTCGACGGACTGCCGGAGCGCACGCGCCGTAGCTTTGAAAGTGCCTTCAAGGATGTGGTGCGTATTGCGCCCGCGCAGGCAGTCTATGTGCAGGTTGCAACGCGCGGCTTCCGCCAGCGAGCGCCAGAAATGTTCGGCCAGCTCGACCGAGAAGTTGCCGATCATCTGCCGCCGCGTCTCGACTTCGTAGACGAGATAGAAGCGGCCTGAGAGGTCAATCACCGAGCGGCACAGCGCCTCGTCCATCGGCACAATCGCCGCGCCGTAGCGCGAGATGCCCGCCTTGTCGCCGAGCGCCTGCGTGAGCGCCTGCCCGAGCGTAATCGCCACGTCCTCGACCGAGTGGTGATCGTCTATGTGCAGGTCGCCCCGGCACTCGACTTCGAGATCGAACAGCCCGTGCCGCGCGAACAGCTCAAGCATGTGATCGAGGAAAGCGATGCCCGTCGAGACTTTTGACTGACCCGTGCCGTCGAGCGAGAGCCGCACGCGCACGTCCGTCTCCTTCGTCCTGCGCCGCACCTCGGCGACTCTCTCCGTCGTCTGAAGTTCTGTAGCCATAGATGAGTGATAAGTGATGAGTGATGAGTGATGAGTGATGAGATTAAAACGAAGATTTTTCTTATCACTCATCACTTATCCCTCATCACTTCATTCCCCTTTCCTTTAAAGATGTGGCGCAAGCATTGGAGCAGCCGTTCGTTCTCGGCGGGCGTGCCGACGCTGACGCGAAAATAGTCCTTGAGCATGGGGTAGCTGCTCACGTCGCGAATAAGTATTCGGTCGCGCCGGAGCAGCTCGTCGTAGACGCGACGCGGCTCTATCTCGGAACGGACGACCATGAAGTTGGCGCGCGAGGCGACGGGCGCGAGTCCTTCGATGTTTTCAAGCTCCGCGTACAAGAGTTCGCGCTCTTCGATGATGCGCGCGACCGTGGGGCGCAGTTCCGCCTCGTACATCTCGACGGCCACCTCGGCGGCGGTCTGCGAGAAGGCGTTGAGGTTATACGGCAGCACGGCCTTGCCGACCTCCCGCGCCAACTCGGGCGAAGCGAGTAGATAGCCGACGCGCAGCCCGGCAAGCCCCATCGCCTTTGAGAAGGTGCGGAAGACCGCAAGGTTCGCGTGACGCGTCAGGAGCGGCGCGATTGTCCGCCCGGAGAACTCGAAGTAGGCTTCGTCGATGACGATGATGCCGCCCGTGGCTTCAAGGAGCGATTCGAGTTCTTCGACCTCGATCAGACAGCCCGTCGGGTTATTCGGCGAGCAGAGTATGGTCACGTCCGGCTCTGCGCGCTCGATAGTCTCGCGGAGCGCCGCAACGTCGAACTGCAACTCTTCATTGAGCGGCACGCTCAAGACCTCGCCGCCAAGCACGGTCGTGATCTGGCGATAGAGCGCGAACGTCGGCTCCGAGATGAGCACGCGCTTGCCTTCGCTGACCGTCACCATCAGCGTCGCCTGTATCAACTCGTTCGAGCCATTGCCCGCGACCACGCCGTCCGCGCGCCAGCCTACGAAACCGGCCAGCTTCTCCTGGAGCGAAGCGGGCACGAAGTCCGGGTAGCGAGACCAGGAGCGCAACTCCATCCGCCGTAGCGTCTCGGCACGGATGGCCTCCGGCACACTCCAGGGGTTCTCGTTCTGGTTGAGCTTCACCTCGCCGCGGTCGGGCTTGAGCGTGTATGCCTTGAGCGCACGCACGCGCGGCTTGATTTTGTCTAAAGGTTTCGACATCGGAAATTTGTTCTATAGAAGTATGGTCTATAGGGATATTGCCTTCCTTGCTAAGATGACCATCACCTCGAAGTTGCGCTTGAGAGTGAGTAGCAATTCACCGCAGAGGCGCGGAGTTCGCGGAGGGGGCGCAGAGACTTGCATCCCTCTGCGAGTCTCTGTGTCCTCAGCGCCTCTGTGGTGAATCTCATCTTTCACAACTCCCAAGCCGGACGAAATAAGCCCTTTTTAAATCTTTCTAACTTTCGACTCGAATCAACGCCGAGCGCGCGTGCGCGTCCAAGCCTTCGGCCTCGGCGAGCGCTGCGATGAGCGGCGCGGTCTGTTCGAGTTCTTCGCGTGTGTAACGGATGATGCTCGTGCGGCGCAGGAAGTTGTAGACACCGAGCGCGGAGGAGAAGCGCGATGCGCCGCCGGTCGGGAGCACGTGGTTGGGCCCCGCGAAGTAGTCGCCGACGGCTTCGGGCGTGTGCTCGCCGAAGAAGATTGCGCCCGCGTGGCGTACGAGCGCGGCAGCGGCTTCGGGGTCTTGCGTGATAATTTCCAGATGCTCGGGCGCGAGTTCGTTGACGACTTCACAAGCCTCTTCGAGCGTCGAGATGACGAAGATTGCCCCGAAGTCCGCGAGCGAGCGCGAGACGATCTTGCGACGTGGGAGCGTCTCGACCTGTCGCGCGACTTCGACGGCCACGCGCTCGGCAAGCTCGGAATCCGTGGTGACGAGAATCGCCGAGGCGTCCTCGGCGTGCTCTGCCTGTGCGAGCAGGTCTGCGGCGATGAAGTCTGCACGTGCAGACTCGTCCGCGAGTACGACGACCTCGCTCGGGCCCGCAATCGAGTCGATGCCGACCGCGCCGAAGACGAGCTTCTTGGCAGCAGCGACGAACTTGTTGCCGGGCCCCGTGATGACATCGACGCGCGGAATCGTCTCGGTTCCGTAGGCAAGCGCGGCAACGGATTGCGCGCCGCCAACCTGATAAATCTCCGTGACTCCGAGTTCGAGAAGCGCGGCGGCGACCGCCGGAGTCTCAGAGAGTGTGCGCGGCGGCGTGACGACCGCGATGCGGCGGACGCCCGCGACCTGCGCGGGCACGACGTTCATCACGACCGACGAAGGATAGCTCGCCGTCCCGCCCGGAACGTAAAGCCCCGCCGCTTCGACCGGAGTGATGCGCTGGCCGAGGCGCACGCCGCGCCCCGTCTCCATCTCCCATCCTTCCGTGCGCTCGTGCTCGTGGAAGGCGCGCACGTTGCGGATGCTCCCGCGGATAGCTTCGAGCACGCGGCCCTCAACGCGTGCGGCCGAGTCGCGCAGCGCCGACTCTTCGACGCGGAGCTTGTCGGGACGCAGTCGCACGCCGTCGAAGCGCGCCGTGTAATCGACGAGCGCCGCATCGCCGCGACGGCGTACGTCCTCGATTATCTCCGCGACGATGGACATCAGCTCGGTGTCCGACGCGACGCTGCGCCCGAGTATGTGCGCCAGCTTCTCGCGTCTGCGCGCGGCGTCCGTGATTACCTCGATCAAGACGTTGCTCCCCCCTCGCCGCCGTCTTCCAACAGGGCGCGACTCAAATCCCGAATCAACTCGCCGACCGCTTCGGCCTTCAACTGGTAGCTCGCGCGATTGACGACGAGGCGACCCGTGGACTCCGTGATCGTCTCGACGACGGCCAGCCCGTTCTCGGCGAGCGTGCGCCCCGTCTCGACGAGATCGACGATGCAGTCCGAGAGACCGAGCACGGCCGCCAACTCGACCGAGCCTGAGAGCTGTATGATCTCGACGGGGACGCCGCGCGCGCCGAAGTGCGTGGCCGTGATGCGCGGGTACTTCGTCGCGACGTGAAGCACCCCGAGTCGCTCGACGCGCAGACCATCCTTTGCCGCGACCGCGATGCGGCAGCAAGAAATCTTGAGGTCGAGCGGCTGCAACACGTCCGCCTCCGTCTCCAGCAGCACGTCGCGCCCGACCACGCCGCAGTCCGCGATGCCGTGTTCGACGTAGACCGGCACGTCCGCGGGCTTGACGAAGACGAAGCGGTAGCGCCCCGACTCATCCTCGACGGCGAGGCGGCGCGAGGCCAGCGCCTCGGTGCTGACACTAATGCCCGCGCGCGCCAGCAGTTCGAGCGCGTCCTGTTGCATCCTCCCCTTCGCAATCGCAATCGTCAGCATATCAAAGAGAATTCACATGGATAGACAGGATGAACAGGATAAGTGATTAAGGATTTTTTTTGAGATTTTGAAATTTCAAATGCTCTGTATCCTGTCAATCCTGTCCATCCATGTGAATTATTCCATCCTTATCCTCTCGCCCTGCGCGCGCCTGCGTCTCGCCTCGCGGAAGCGCTCCGCTGCGTCTGCCCCTTCGATTATGTTGGCCGACGTGCGGACGCCGTTCTGTGATCCGAAGTCTGTGCGCGCGAGTATGTCTGTCAGTGCGTCGAGGTCGAGGACGAAGCCGACCGCCGGTTCGCGCCGCCCGAAGTTGGCCGTCAGCTCGTCGTAGCGCCCGCCGCCTCCGACGCGAGCGCCCGCGCCCGCGACGTAAATCTTGAAGACAAGCCCCGTGTAATAGTCGAGACCCGAAACATCCGAGAGGTCAATCGAAAAGCCGTCGCCGATCCCCAACGACTCGACGACCGCACGCAGCCTCTCTAACTCGTCGAGCGCCGCACGCGAACGCTCGTTCGTCAGAAGCTCTCGCGCTTCAAAGGGTATCGCGCGCGCGCCCGCGAGGCTCGCGAGCCGCCCTGCACGCCGTACGGTCTGCGCGGACTTGCCAAGCCCCTTGAGGAACTGTTCGAGCGCCGCGGCGTCACGCGCGTCGATAAGCTGCCGCATCGCTTCGCGTGCGTCCGCGCCGAGGCCGAGTTGTTCGGCGATGCCGTTAAAGACGCCGACGTGATTGAGCGTGACGCGGTACGAGCCGCCCGTGCCGAGACGTTCGAGCACCTCTGCGGTCATGGCGAGGACTTCGAGGTCTGCATCGGCACGCCCCGCGCCGATCAGCTCGCAGCCGATCTGTCGCTCCTGTCGCCTCCACTCGGCGTGCGAACGTGGGCGCTGCCGGAAGACCGACGCGGCGTAGCAGAAGCGCAGGGGACGGGCTGCGCCCGCGAAGAGTGTCGCCGCCGCGCGCGCAACCGAGGAGGTCACGTCGGGACGGAGCGCCAGCAGACGCCCGTCCGTGTCTGTGAAGCGGAAGCTGCGCCGCGCCTCTTCGCGCCCCATCCCACGCTCGAACAGTAGATAGTAATCGACCGAAGGCGTCGCAATCTCTTCGTAGCCCCACCCGTCGAAGACGCTCATCGCCGCGTCCTCGACCGCGCGGCGCAGACGAGCCTCGCGCCCGAAGTAGTAGCGCATGCCGCCCGGAATGTTTGAAAGAGGCTCCATTTCGATGAGTGACAAGTGATGAGTGACAAGTGATAAGCAAGAACAGCGCGGGCCGTCTTCTTCTTATCACTTATTGCTCATCACTTATCATCAAAATCAAAAACGCCGCCCGACACTTTCGGTGTCGCAGGCAGCGTGTGTTGGTGAAACTTTTTAGCGCCCTCGGCCCGGTCTCGCGCCCGGCGCTTTACGAGTCACCCCACACGCGTCTGCGCGCATGGCAATGGTGACCATGATGATGCGGCGCTGCGATGTGGAGGTGTTCAGTCATGCTCAAAAATTGTGAATCGCCCTTCGGAACGCGTTTGTTATAACCGACGCGTCGAAGGCGTGTCAATCCAACGGCTCTGCCTTTAGCGGCGCGGCGCGTAGTAGCCGACGCGCGTCGAGACTTCGTAGTCGTGGCCGGGCACTTCGACGCGGACGCGCCGGAAGCGTCCGTCGCGCGCGGGATTCGTCGGCGTGTAGTAGAGCGCGTACTGGTGGCGCAGCTCGTCTGCGATCTCGGTGTAGACGCGGTCGAGCGCATCGAAGCTCTGCGGTTTGTAGAGACGACCGCCGGTCGCGCGCGTCAGGGCTTCGAGGTTGCGCTCGCTCTCGTCAAGCACGCGCAAAGATTCGCGCAGGTCGCCGATGCGTAGTCCGTTGAAGCGCACCGTAGAGTCGGGGGCGGCGAGCAGATTGTCCAGTTCCGCACGCTTGCGCTTGCGCTCGATCTCTGTGTTGGCGATGCAGTAGACGGTGACTTGCGTTTCGAGCAGCGCGCGCAGGGCCGCCTCCGTAGTCGCCGCGCCGCGGTTGCTGTCGATGCCGTCACTCAGGACGACGAGCGCGCGGCGACGTTCGTTTCGTTGGAACTGGTCGCGCGCCGCGAGCAGGAGCGCGTCGTTGAAGCGCGTGAAGATGCCGGTCGTCAGACGCCCGAGCGCGCGACGGAGTTGCAGGCGACTCTTCGACCAGTCGAGCAGAAGCTCCACATGGTCGTCGAACTTGACGAGACAGAAACGGTCTTCACGGTCGATGCGCCCGGCGAACTCGTCCGCCGCGTGGCGAAAGTCTTCAAAGCTCTCGGCGACCGACGAAGAGGCATCGACGAGCAGCGCCACATCCACCGGAACCTGCCGGAGCGAGAGGTCGCTCAGAGGTTGTTCGCGCCCGTCCTCGTAGACTTGAAAGTCTCTGCGCCCGAGATCGGCCACAAGCTGCCCCGAAGCGTCGCGCACCGTCACGGGCAGCAGCACCTCCGAAGCGTTGATTCTGACGACCTCTTCGTCGTCAACCTCCTCCGCGCCCTGCTTCCCCGTGGGCACACTCTGCGAACGAGACTCGCTCGAAGGCACAGACTGAGAGGGCGACTCGCTCCCGGTCTTTCGCGTCTGAATGTCCTGCGGCGCGGCCTCTGCTTTCGGAGACGCAGTCGTTCTCTTATCCGATGTTGTCGTTTTTTTATCTGAAGTCTCGGCGGCGTTCGCTGACTCCGCCGGACGCTTTGTCCTGCGCGGTCGCGTGTGCTCCTGCGTGAAGGCTGCCGGGACAGAGAGGAGACACGCGAGCATGCAGGCGACGAGCGTCAGAGACGCACAGACATCCCGAGCGCCACGCGCCTTCGCTATCCGAGCGCCGCGAGCACGCGCCATGCTTTCGTCTCGTCCATTCAGGGCCGCACGCATCCGTCTCACCTTTCATCGTGGCGCGCGGGCTGGTTCGCGTCCTCGCCCATCGCCGCGCGCATGGCCGCGATGACCGGCTCGCCCACACGTCGCTTGCGAAGCTCGGTGAGCTTTGCGGGCGACAGGTCGAACTCGACCGGCGACTGCTCGATGCGACGGATGATCGTCCCTTCTGTAAAGCCCGCCTCGACCAGTTCGACCACCGAATCGTTCGTCAGCGTCGGCGTGCGTTCGAGCTTCGCCTGCGAGGGCGCTCCGGCTTCCACGGGCGGCTTGATGATGCGGACAGTGGCGCTGCCCGTCGTCTGCGTGTCGTTGTCTGCGCCGCCGTTCTGTCCGCGCGAACGCGTGCGCCCGCGCGAGCCGCCCGACGAGCCGAAGATGTTCGTCGAGCCGGAGTCTGTGCCCGACCCTTGAACGCCCGCGCCCGCCGCACCGTCGCCGAGCGGCATGTCGTCTCCCCAATCTTCGCTCGCCACATCGACCGACTCCGCGCGCGCGATCATCGCAAGGATAACGTGCTCCGGGACGCCGCTCTTCTTCAACTCGATCAATCGATCCGGCGACAGATCGAAGTTGACCGGGCGCGCGCCGATAATGGCGATGACGGTCTTCTCTCGAAAGCCCGCGCGGACGAGCTTAACAACCGCCGCGTTCGTCAGCGTCGTCTGCGTCCCCTGCCCGCCGCCGCCACCCTGCGCCCGCGCAGGGACAAAGAAGGCGACGACCAACAACAACACGAAACTCATCAACCTCAACTTCATCTGCAACACACCTCAGACGGTAAACAAGCGCGAATCACGCGCACATTCCAGAAGGAGTGATAAGTGATGAGTGATGAGTGATAAGAAAGAATCAAGCTGCACTTTCTTTTCTTATCACTCATCACTCATCACTTATCACTCTCCCTTGGTGTAGCGCGCGCCGACGCGGCGGACGTAGTTGCGCGTTTCGCGGAAGGGAGGGACGCGATAGCCGAAGCGCATGACGTTGCCTTCGCCCGCGTTGTAGCCCGCGAGCACGAGATCGACGCGGCCATTGAAGCGCCGGAGCAGTTCCTTCAGATAGCGTGAACCGGCCGAGACGTTCTGCGCCGGGTCTTGCGGGTTGCGTACGCCGAAGCGCGCGGCTGTGCCCGGCATTAACTGCATCAGCCCACGCGCGCCCGAAGGACTCAGAGCACGCGTGTTGAAGTGCGACTCCTGCTCCATCACGCAGAAGACAAGGTATGGATCGACGCCGTTGCGCGCGCCGTTCTGCCGGATGATGGCGTCGAGTCGCGTGCTGCCAGTCGTCCAATGCCACTCGCGCCGACGAACTTCGCCCGCAGACGCGCCTGCCACTTCCCCTTTCGAGATACGCTCGCGCTCGACGTGGTCGATGCGTATGCGCTCGATAAAGGTCGAGATGTTTCCGCGCTTGAACCAGACGCCCTCGCCCGTCTCGCTCGCCTCATCGACCTCCATCTTCGCGCCGCCGACGAGGTAAATCCACACGGTCTGAACTTCTTCTGCCTTTCGCTCGTCGTCGCCGGGCTTTCTTACGTCTTCGCCTGCGAGACTCGCGACCGACACGTCATTAGTATCTTTAACCTCGCCCGCATCTTTCGCGACATCGCCCGTGGCCTTCGCGGCAATGCTCGCGCGCGCGACCTTAGACGCTTCGCCCCCGTGTGCGGCCTTCGTCCCTGCGTCTGTATGCGCGACCTTCAAGACTTCGCGCACACGCGCTCGCTCGACCCAGTAGGTTACGCCGTCGCGCCTGTACCAGACGCCCTGCGCGTCCTCCCAGGCCGCGTCCACTTCCATCGTCGTCCCGTCCGCCAGACGCAACTGATCCGCGAGCGCATGCGTCGAGAGCGACAGCAGGAACGCCATTCCGAGCGCGACTCTCGTCAACAACAGCGCGACTCCCGTCAACGAACGGGCGAGCCGTCGCCGCCGTGCCGCATCAGATTTGAAGTGAGTTTGCATCGACCAAGTCCCCCGTGCCTTTAACCAGTTCTCCGGTCGCCTTCCTGCCGAGTTCCTGCGAAGCGAAGCCGTGCGAAGCGCCGAAGTAGTTGCGCCAGGCTGCGTCGATCAGCGTGACGCTCACCTCGGGCGGTCGCCCCTCGAAGAGACAGATGTCTGTCATGCGGTCGAGCAGGTCGCGCGGCTCGCAAGCCTTCATCTGCCTGCGTTCGAGCATGTAGCTGTTAAGCAGGTGATCGAGATGCGTTTGCTCGACGCGCAGGCCGCGCGTGTATGCTGCTCGTTTGAAAATCTCGACGTAGGCCGCGGGCGTCGGCGGCTCGACGCGCGCGCGATAACCCATGCGGCGGAGGAACGCCTCGTCAACGAGGTCACGCTCATCAAGGTTCGTTGAGAAGACGACGAGCTGCTCGAAAGGCACTTCGATCTTCTTGCCCGTGTGCAGCGTCAGGTAATCCACACGCTTCTCTAAGGGCACGATCCAGCGGTTAAGAAGATTGTGCGGCTCGACGCGCTGCCGCCCGAAGTCATCGACGACGAGCGTGCCGCCGTTCGACTTCATCTGAAAGGGCGCTTCATAAAACCGCGCCGCCGCGCTCCACTGGAGGTCTGCGTCTTCGAGCGTCAACTCGCCGCCGACGATGACGAGCGGGCGCTCGACGAGCATCCAGCGGCGGTCGTAATCGCTCGGCGTCACGTCTTCGGGGGCGGGGCGATGATTGTGATTGTCGAAGACGCGGATGATCTGGCCGTCGATCTCGATGGCGAAGGGTATCCAGATGTGGCCGGGCAGCCCCGCGTTGATGCGCTCGGCCACGGCGGTCTTACCCGTACCAGCCGGGCCCGTGATGAAGAGCGAGCGGCGCGAGTTGATGACGCAGCCCATCGTCTGAATCAGCGACTCCGGAAGGACGAGGTCGCGGAAGGCTGCGCGCACTGTCTCAACCGAAGCGGCGCGTGCAGACACGGCCTGCAACCTCATCATGTGCGCGTAGTCGCGCAGAGAGACGGGCGCGGGGCCCACGTAGCCGCATAGCTCGCGCACGCGAGAGACGCGATCCCAGCCGCGTTCAAGCATCTCGTAGCGTGTCGCGCCGACGGCGATCTGCCCGCGCACCTCGATCATCTTCTCGCGCGACAGGTGTATGAGCATCTCCTCGACAAGCGCACGCGGGAGCCGTAGCTCATCCGAGATTGAGCCGGTCGTCGGCTCCGGCATCTGCGCGACGTGCTTCAGCGCAAGGTCGCACAGGAAGCTCGCAGACACGTCGGCCTCGCGCAGCTCCTCTAAGACGGGCGGCCCCATCGTCTCGATCTCGGCGCGCGTCAGTATTGCGGTGTGGGTCATGTTCCGCCTTTCAGTTTGTTGTACGGGTTCATCCCGGCCAGTTCGTGGTTACACCAACGTTGCAGGTAGAGTGAAGGCAATTCACCGCAAAGGCGCTGAGGGGGCGCAGAGACTTGTCTTCCTCCGCGCCTCCTCCGCGTCCTCAGCGCCTCTGCGGTGAACTTCGACACTCATAACTCTCAAGTCTGACGAACAAGGACGAGCCAACGTTACCTTTTATCGCTCACCGGCTGCGGCAAGCGTCTGCCTTGCGTCCGCGGCCTGTAAAGCCTGCCGCGCTTCGTCGGCTTTACTCTTGTTGCCGGTGCGTTCGTAGAGTTCTGCGAGCTGCCGCAGGACGTTTGCCGAGTCGGGCTGGATGCGGCGCGCGGCTTCGAGGTGTTCGGCGGCCTTGTCTTCGCGCCCGACGCGTATGAGCAGCGCGGCGACGTTCGCGTGGCCGTTGAACTCGCCGCCCGCGCGCGCGAAGTTACGATAAGCTTCGTCGTACTTGCCGAGGCGCGTCTCGGCCAGCGCCAGATTGTTAAGCACGCGCGCGTCTGTGGGCGCGAGCCGTGCCGCACGCTTGAGCCTGTCCACAGCCGCGCGGTAGTTGCCGTTGAGATAGAGCGAGTAACCTAGATTGTTCAAAGCCTCCGGGTCTGATTCGTTCACGCCGACGGCGCGCTCGTAAGAGTCCTTCGCGCGGTCGTGCAAGCCTTTCTGATCGTATGCGACGGCGAGCAGGCTGTGCGCCTGCGAGAGCTTCGGGTCGAGCGAGGCGGCGCGCGACAGTTCCGCGATGGCTTCGTTGAGCCGGCCCTCTTCCAGCAGAGCGCGCCCACGCGCGAGACATCCACGCGCGCTCTCGTCGTCGTCCGTGGCGGCGGCACGCTCGCGTCTTGTGGTCTCATCCTCGACACGGACGACGCCCACGCTCTCGAAGCGTTCGGTGTCCTTCTCAGACATGCGCGCGAGCTTGCCGTCGTCGCCCTTGCCGAAGAGTTTGCCCACGGCCCTGAAGGGCGCTTTGAAGATTTTTCCGAAGAGTCCACCGCCCTTCTTCTTCGGCGCGTCCTGACTTTGCGCGCCCGCGTCCGCGCCCGAAGCGGCGACGACGTTTGTGTCCGTGTCGCCGTCGCGCTCGTCGCCTTGCGCGCTCCAGAGGGCGGCGACGCTGACGGCGAGGACGAGTGTGGCGAGTATCGTTGTGACTCTGCGCGTGAACATGTCTTTACGGCTCCTTACATTTTGGCGAACGTGTCCATGAGGTTGATGAACGCGGGGCCCAGCAGTGCGATGAAGAGCGTCGGGAAGAGGAAGCAGGCGAGCGGGAACAGCAGCTTGACGGCGGCCTTCTGCGCGGCCTGCTCGGCGCGCTGGCGACGCTTTGTGCGAAGGCTGTCGGCGTAGACACGCACGGCGCGCGCAATCGAAGTGCCGAAGCGGTCGGCCTGAATCAGCATCGCGCAGAGGCTTCGGAGGTCTTCGACGCCCGTGCGCTCTGCGAGATTGCGGAGAGCCTCCGCGCGGTCGCGCCCGACACGAATCTCCATGTTGGTGAGCGCGAACTCCTCGCCGATATCGGGATGGACTTCCCGTAACTCTGCGCCCACGCGGACGAGCGCGGCGTTTAGCCCCAGGCCCGCCTCAATCGAGACGACCATCAAGTCGAGTGCGTCGGCCAGCCCCCACTGCAAGCGAAGCTGGCGGCTCTTAATCATCCGTCTCAACGCATAGCGCGGGAGCGCGAAGCCCAGGATGAAGGCAGAGAGAATCCAGAAGACCGCGCTACCCAAAGGCCGTCCCAGGACGGCACACACGAGCGCGACGAATGCCGGGAAGAAGGCCAGCGAGAGCAACTGAAGCGCGCGGTAGACGACGGGAGCGCGAGGGCTGCGATAACCCGCGTGCATCAATTGCTTCTGGAGCTTCTTTGCCTCGGCGGCGGAAGGCGGCGCGAGACGGCTGAGCGGCGTCGCCATCTTCTCGGCGAAGGCCGCGACCTGCGACTCCTCGACGATGACGAGGGGCGCGGATGCCATCGCGCTCGTGCCTCCGTCGCCCATGCGCTTCAGACGCTCGGTCGCCGCCGACGGCGGGCGGAACATCAGCCAGTACGCGGCCAACGCGCCTAGAGTGATGCAGACGAAGGTGGAGATGGTGATGATGAGCATCATGGCTTTAATCAGTAGTCAGTAGTCAGTAGTCAGTAGTCAGTAGTCAGTAGTCAGTAGGTTTTTGACTTTCATTTGATTTTCACTTTGGTTGTATCTTCGTAGTCAGCATGCCGTTCGAGAGAGGGTGTCTTTCTACTGGCTACTGTCTACTGTCTACTCAAATCTTTATCCTCAGAATCTTCCGAATGATGAGCATGCCCGTGGTCTGAAGGGCGAAGGCGACGGCCACCAGTTTGTGGCCGCGCGGGTCGTACCAGAGGACGCTCATGTAGTCGGGGTTCATGATCGTCACGCCCAGCGCGATGAAGATGGGCAGACCACACAGAATCCACGCAGACATGCGCGACGAGGTCGTGAGCGTCTTGAGGTCTTCGAGAATGCGGAAGCGTTCGCGGATGGTGTAGGCAACCTTCTCCAGAACCTCTGCCAGATTGCCGCCCGTCTCGCGCTGAATCATGATGGCCGTGATGCAGAGCCGAAGGTCTAAGAGCGGAATGCGCTCCGACAGATTCTCAAGCGCCAGCTTGAGCGAAAGCCCGAGGTTCTGCTCCTCGTAAGTCTTGCGGAATTCGGTCGCGATTGGCTCCGGCATCTCGGTGGCGACCATGTGGAGCGATTCGGCGAAGGCGTGCCCGGCCTGAAGCGCGCGCGCCATCAGGTCGAGCGCGTCGGGCAGAAGCGCAAGGAAATCGCGCAGGCGTCGGCTCCGCTTCCAGATGACGTGCAGGAGCGGAAGCGATGCCGCGCCGCAGCCCGCCAGCAGCGCGACGAACCAGACCGGCGTGAGCATCGAGACGGCGAGCACCGCAAGTATCCCGGCCATCACAGAGAACATCAGCAGACGCGTGACCGTGATGTTCAGATCGGCCTGCTCGATGAGTCGCCGGAGCCGCGTGGCGAGAGGCATCCCGAGCAGCGCGCGATTGAGGAGCGGTATCTCGCTCATCAACTCTTCGCGTGCGAGACGTACCTCTGCGTCGTCGCTGTGCGCTGAATGCATCAGCGCCTCCGCCAGCCGCTGTTGCAAGCGCGCGCGCCGCTTCTCCGTACCGTGCGTCGCCAGAAGATACGCGCCGAGCACGAGGAATAGACAGAAGAGAAAGACGAAGAAAGGAAGCATGGCTTTAATCAGTAGTCAGTAGTCAGTAGTCAGTAGTCAGTAGGTTTTCGACTTTCATTTGATTTTCACTTTGGTTGTATCTTCGTAGTCAGCGTGCCGTTCGAGAGAGGGTGTCTTTCTACTGGCTACTGACTACTGTCTACTGGCTACTGTCTACTCAAAGAAGACCCGCGGCAGTTGCATGCCGTACTGTTTGAGTCGCTCGGCGAAGCGCGGGCGGACGCCGGTGGCCTTGAAGTGGCCGACGACGTGTCCGTCCTTGTCCATGCCGCGGCGCTCGAATTGGAAAATCTCCTGCATCGTGATGATGTCGCCCTCCATGCCCGTGATTTCGGAGATGGAGGTAATGCGGCGCGTGCCGTCGGAGAGGCGCGCGGCCTGTATGACGAGATTGATGGCCGAGGCGATTTGCGAGCGCATGGCCTTCTCCGAAAGGCGCATGCCGGTCATCTGAATCATCGTCTCGATACGTGAGAGCGCGTCGCGCGGCGTGTTGGCGTGGATGGTCGTTAGACTCCCGTCGTGCCCCGTGTTCATCGCTTGCAGCATGTCGATGGCTTCGCCGCCGCGTACCTCGCCGATGACGACGCGGTCGGGGCGCATGCGTAGGGCGTTGCGGACGAGGTCGCGCTGCGTGATCTCGCCCTTGCCTTCGATGTTGGGGGGACGCGTCTCAAGGCGTACGACGTGCGGTTGCTGGAGCTGCAATTCCGCCGAGTCCTCAATCGTGACGATGCGCTGATTCTCCGGGATGTAAGCCGACAGTGCGTTGAGAAGCGTCGTCTTGCCCGCGCCCGTTCCGCCGGAGATGAGGACGTTCAAGCGCGCGTGGACGCACATCTGAAACATGTCGGCCATGTCGCGCGTGAGCGCCTGCTTCTCGACGAGCGCGTCGATGCGCAGGGGGTCTGCGCCAAAGCGGCGGATGGACATGACGGGGCCGTCTAAGGCGAGCGGCGGGATGATAGCGTTGACGCGCGAGCCGTCCTTGAGGCGCGCATCGACCATCGGCGAAGACTCGTCGATGCGGCGACCGACCGATGAGACGATGCGCTCGATGACGCGCATCAGGTGCTCGTTATCCTTGAACGTCACTTCGGAGCGTTCGAGTTTGCCGTGTCGCTCGACGTAGATGCTGTGGGGAGAGTTGACGAGAATGTCGCAGACCGCGGGGTCGGCCAGAAGCGGCTCAAGGGGCCCGAGGCCGAAGAGTTCGTGACGCACCTCTTCGACTAAGCGCTCGCGCTCTGCCGTCGAGAGCGGCGTGCTCTCGACGTGCAGGATTTCTTCGGCGAGCCGCGAGACTTCGGCGTGGAGTTGTTCAGGCTCCATCTGGCCGAGTTTGGTCATGTCCATCCGGTTGATGATGGCGCGGTGCAGGCGCGACTTCATCTCCTGAAAGACCTGTTGGCGGTTGACGCCCGGCTCCTCGTTTGCGCCGTTGCCGTTACCATTGCCGTTGCCGTTGCGCGCAAAGCCCGCGCCGCCCGGCGGCAGAGTCTCTTTAATCAATCGTTCGCGAAGTGACATTGGTTTTAAGCTCTCAGCGTTTTAAGCTCTCAGCAATTCGCTGGCGGCTCTTTGCCTGCCGCCGAATCCGTCTTTAGCTGGCCGACGATGGCTGACCGGTGACAGCCGTTTCGTCGAGCAGCGCGTGCGCCGATTTTGCCTGCGCCTTCGCGTGACGGCGGAAGAGGCCGGAGATGAGGCCGCGACGTGCCCTCTCGGCTTCGGGCGCGAGCGGCGCGGAGTGTGTGCCGCTGCCGATGAGGCTCGCGGCGATCTGGCGAATCTCGCCCGCGATGCGCGAAGCAGGCTCGGACTCGACGAGCGGCTGGCCGAGGTTGATCGAGTTGACGGCCGTGCGATAGTCGCTCGTGACGAATCCCATCACGCGCTCGCCGAGATAGCGCTCGACCTGCCGGAGGTCGAGGTCGATCTGCTTCGACCAGCGATTGACGACGATGCGAACCTTGTGTCGCGCGTAGCCGAGGCGGTCGAAGATGGCGAGTGCACGCTGTGCGCTGCGGATGGCAGGGATGTCGAGCGTGATGACCAGAAGGACTTCGTCCACCTGATCGAGCGCGGCGAGCGTGATCGAGTCGAAGGTGTGCTGCGGGTCGATGATGACGTATTCGTAGCGCTCGCGGAGGATTTGGATGATGGAGAAAACGTGCTCGGCTTCGATGTCGTCGGCGGCGTCAGCCTCGCGCGGCGCGGCCAGCAGAGAGAGGTTCGCCGAGTGCGGGGTCAGATAGCTTTTGAGCATTGCGTCGTCAACGCGCTCGCGGTTCTCGACAAAGTCGGCGATGGAATATTTCGGCTCGACGCCGAGAAAGAGCGTCAGGTCTCCGGCCTGTAGGTTCAGATCGACGAGCACCGTGGGCGCACCCATCGAGGCCGCGAGGTTCGTGGCGATGAAAGATGTGCCGCAGCCGCCCTTGCTCGAAAAGACCGCGACGGTGCGCCCCTGTTTACGCGGCGCTTCCTCGCGCACGCTCGATTGCTCGCAGATGCGGTCGAGGACGGTGCGGAACTCGTCCTTGATAAGCGGCAGGCGCAGGAACTCGCGTGCGCCTGCACGTAAACTACGCAGTATCAGATCGGGCGAGGCGTCGCGCGAGGCGCAGATGACGGCGACGTGCGGCATCTCCGCCGAAAGCCTTGCGACGAACTTGAGCGCGGCCTCTACTTGCGCGCCGAGCGTAACGACGGCGACGTGCGGGCGCAGGCGCTTGATCTCTTCGTGGAGTTGTTCGATGTCGTCGCCGCCTGCGAGCAGGCGCGTGCGCCCGTCGGCAGCGAGCGCGTCGCGCAACTCGCGCAGCGCGTCGAGGCCGGTGCTCAGGATGACGAGGTCGAGTGTCTGGGTCATGTCTATTCCCTGTTGTGGGTCGAACGGAAGAATACGGCTCAACGGTTCGGTGGCACGTGCTTAAAGGTTCGGGGGTACGTATCCGGCGTTCTCGCCCGTGAGCGTCGTCTTGTAAGAAGGCATCCTGATGAGAGTGCCGACGAGCGGCAGCGTGAATTTGTAGTCGTAGCTGACGATGCTCACGCTCACTCTCCCTGTGTTGACGCCGAAGCTGGAGTAATTGACCTGCACGTTCGATATGCTCAGGCCCGGCACGACCGGCTGCGCGCCCGTCGCAGGGCTTGGCGTGCCGTAGACGACGACGTTCTGCGTTCGCTCAATGGTTGTCGCGGAGTTGGCGCACCCGCCCTCGCCGGGGTTGCACTGGTTGATGGCGTAGCGTGCCCCGCGCCGCGCCGCATCCGTCAGGGCGTTGTGCGTCCAGAGCAGAACGCCGAACTCCAGGACGGCGAAGACCACCGTCAGGAAGATCGCCGCCCCGATGGTGAACTCCATCAAGGCCGCCCCGCGTTCGTCTCGTCCGAAACATTTGTCGCGCATCGCCGCGTGTCCCTCTAAGCCTTCCCGCCATTCAAACTTCGCCGGCCTTCAAAGCCTTCCGGCCATGTCAGTAGACGTACTTCATCGTCGCGCTCGGGCTGACATCTATGTTGAGCGAGGCGCTCGCCATGCCGGTCAGCTTTCCGAGGTCGAGCAGAGGCTTGTACTGGTAGTTGATAATCTTTACCGTGACCAGCGTCACGCCCCCGCTCGTCGTCTGCTTGATGTCCAGATTGGCGCACTGCAAGTTCGAGACGACCGGCGTGCCCGCGCAGGCAGCCGACTGGTCGCCGTAGATGGCGAGGTTCCTCGCACCATCGATGCTCGTCGAGTCGAACGGGCGATTAATCGTGTAGCGCGCACCGGCCCGCACAGCCTTCGCGAGCGTCGAGTAGGTGTAGAAGAAGCAGCCGAACTCCGCTATCGCTCCGAAGAAGAGGAGCAGCACGGGGAGCACGAGGGCGAGTTCGACGAGTTGCGTCCCCGTCTCGTCGCGACGCAGGAGGCGGCCCAGACCTTCTTTGACATTAACGCGGAGTGCGCGCATCGCGTGTCACCTCACTTGTAGAGAACGGGCACGGTCAGTTCCGGCATGCCGGGGCCGCCGTTCGGGTTGTAGCCGCCCGCGCCGACGACCGTCCGCAGCCCGATGTACTCGACCTGTATGTCTCCGCCGTTGCCGCCGCCGACGCTGGTGCGAATGAAGAACGCGCCGATCTTGAAAATCTGGACGGAGTCGCGACCGTTGTCGAACTCGCTCTGCTTGATGATCGGGATGAGGACGACGCGGCGACCCCAGACGCCCGTGCCGCGCGAAGGCGACTGGAAGTTCGCGCCCGCCTGCCCGCCCGCCTGCTGTGTGTCGAGGTATTGCTGGTAGGTGATGTTCTCCTGCACGTTCATGTCCGGCGGGTACTGCGCCGGATCGAGGCCGCCGCCGTAATCGCCGAAGCGCGTGTTGATGCCCTGACGTACCGCGCCTGAAGAGACGCCCGGCTTCGTCTGCACCACGTCGCCGACGCCGACCTCCTTCTGCACGCCGTTGGCGAGTCCCGTGCGGTCGTCGCTCGCGCCCGAGCCGTCGATGGCGAGAATCTGGTAGTTGCCCGGCGAGACGAAAGAGCCGGGCGCGCGGCGAATGGTGTACATGTTGCCGGGCAGGATGTCCTGGCCGTCGTTGCTGGTGATGACCGTGACGGGCAGGATGTGCTCGAAGTAGTTCGGCGCGACAGACATCCCGCCGATTGCCTCGGCCCCGATGTTGTGCGAGCCGCCGAGGACGACCGAGGCGAAGAAGATGTTGACGGGCTTCGCGGGAACCGTGACCTTGACGAAGCGGATTTTCGACGCGACGGCCTTCGCGCCCGTCTCGTTGTAGTCAATCCCGGCGTCGAAGTCTCCGAGGTTGACGGCGAAGCGCACATCTGTGCGAGTCACGGTCGCGCCCTTCTTGTTGAACTCGTAGTTGTTGAGCGCGCTGACCGCGACATCGGTCGCCTTCGTGATGCCGCCGTCGTCCGAGTTGAGCGAAGCGGCTGCGGCCAGCGCCGCCGAGTCCGCCGCGTTCTGCAATTCGTTCTTCACGAGATAGAGGTGGCTCACGTCCACACACATTCCCGTGGCGAGGAGGAGGGCCAACATGCCGAGGGTGCTGATGGCTAGAACCGAGCCGCGCTCTCCGCGTTTACCGGCCCGCGACCGCCGTTCGTTGTTGATGAAAGACATTTCCGCCCCTCCCTTCCCTTCCGAGAACCCGTCCGCCTGCGGCGAACGACTCCGGCGTTAAAGGGCGGCGCGCGGCCGTCTCCAACCGCGCGCCGCGTTGTCCGCGCAGCCTCATTGCTGATCCTTCGACACGGGCGCAGCCGCGACCACGGGCGCAGCCGCGACTGCCTTCGGCGCGGCCTCAGTGGTCTTCGGCGCTGCTTCAGGCGTAGCCTTGTCGGTGGAGGTCGCTGCCTTGTCGGCTGTAGCTACCTTGTCGGCTGCGGCGTCGGCTTTCGACGAAGCTTCCTTCGCGGGCGCGCTCGTCGTCGTCGCCGTTGTCGCCGTTGTCGTCGTCGTTGCGTTGCTTGTCGCCGCGTCACTTGTCGCCGCGTTGCTCGTTGTTGCGTCGCTCGCCGGTGCGTTTGTGGCCGGGACGTTCGTCGCCGCGCCGCTCGACTTATCGCCGCCGGTCGAGAAGCCGCTCGGCCCCTTGATGCCTTCGCCCTTCGGCTCGACGCCGAGCGGCGATTCCTTCTTCAACCCGTCGAGGCCGCGCATCTGCGGCAGGTCGTCGCGGTTCACAGGCTTAACGAGCTGCGCCGTGATGATGAACATCAACTCGGTCTCCTGCCTCTGGAACGACTTTGACTTGAAGAGCGCGCCGAGGATGGGCACGTCGCCGAGCACGGGCACTTTCGAGAGCGAGTGCGTCTCGCTGTTGTCGAGCAGGCCCGCGAGCGCGAACGACTGTCCGTCTCTCAATTCGACGCCAGTCTTCGCACGCCGCGTCTTCAAGGCCGGTATCAGGAAGCCGTCGAACTTGACGCCATTGGCAAAGTCGATGGTCGAGACTTCAGGCTCAAGCTCAAGGCGTATGTGATCCTCGTCGATGATGGTCGGCTTGAAGTTGAGGCGGACGCCGTACTCCTTAAAGACGACCGTGACGGCGTTGCCGCCCTGCCCGCTCTGAATCATCGGCACGGGATATTCGCCGCCCGCGAGAAAGCTTGCCTGCTGGCCGTCCATCGCGATCAGGTTCGGCTCGGCCAGCTCGCGTATCGCGCCCTGCGTCTGCAACGCGCGCAGGAAGTTGAAGGTGTTGCCGCCCATCACGAAGACGTTGAGCGCGCTGCTGGCGACGCTGCCGAACATCTGCCCCTTATCGACGCTGGTGACGGAATAGGGCCCGCCGCCGCTGCCGATGGAGCCGCCGACGCCGGGGCTTGACTGGTATGCGAAGGTTGAGCCGAGGTCGCGCATGCGGCTGCGGCTGACTTCGGCCACACGCACTTGCAACTGCACCTGTGTCATGTCGCGCACGGGCGACTGGAGCATGTTGACGGTCTTGAAGCCCGCGGCCTGCACGACCTGCTCGACCTGCTCGCCAGTCTTCGCCGTGCCCACGCTTCCCGAGATGACGACCGAGCCATTGGCCTGGCTCAGGCGTATGTCGTCTTTCGGAAAGAGCGCGCGAATCTGCGCGTCGATGAGCGAGAGGTTGGTGCGGACGAACACGTCGAAGACGACAAAGCGGCTGCCCTTCTGCTCCCACGCGATGAAGTTGACCTGCCCGAACGCCTTGCCGTTGACGAGCACCTGATCGGGCGCGACCAGCACCGCCTCTGCAATCTCCGGGTTCGAAACCGAGAAGCGGCCAATGGGCTTGTCGAAGTTGATGACGCGCGACTGGCCGACGAGGACGTTGATCGGCGTGGACTCCTGCGCGCCCGCCGCGAAAGAGGATTGCACCGACGTTGACTGCGCCAGCGCCGAAACGTTGACGACGAACAGGACGGCGCAGGCGAGCACGAAGCGAGTGGAGATTCTGGCACGGTTCAGCATGATTTCGGACTCCTCGGTCAGAGAAGCTGTCAGCCGTTCGGCTCTCAGGGGTTAGAGAAGCTTGCAGCTTTCAGCTATCGGCTTTTTTTCTTTAAGCGCGTCGATCAACTCTCGTCTTCGGCCTTTAACTTTCATGAGAGGAAAAGCTGAACGGCTGAAGGCCCAAGTGCTGGACGCTTATGGAAAATCGACGTTGCGCTTCTTTGCGCCCTCGAACATCTCGACGGTGTTGCGCGGGGTGGGCGCAGGCTCCGGCCTCGCGGCCCTCTGCTCTTCCTTCGGCTCGGCGGAGACGACTCCGGCGCGGTGCATGAAGAGCGGTCGCGGGGCAGCAGGCATCGGCTTCTGCTTCGGCTGTTCGCTCTTGAGCGAGCCGGGATCGGGCTGCGGCGCGGCGTGCTCGCCGCCTAAGAGCGTCCGCTTGTCAACGCCCTGCGTCTGCTCGTCGCCCTGATCGGTCGAGTTACGCATGACGAGTTGGAGCTTGCCCTCAGTCGAGGCCAGCGCAAGCTTCTCGGCCTGATCCGGCGTCACCTGCAAGGTGACGGCCTTGACCTGCTGCGCTTCGCGGTCGTCGTTCTTCGGCTTGTCGATGTTCTGTCCCGACGCAAGCACTTTGATGTTCTGAAGGACGATCTTCGAGATGGGGCCCTGATTGGTCGTCGCGTTGTCGGAGGGTTGAATAACGACGACCACGTCCACGAGCGAGCCGGGACGTGCGAAGCCCGCGACGCCGACCACGTCGTCCACCTTGACGGTCATCGCGCGATAGCCTTCGGGGATGACCGCCGAAAGCCCCGCAGCCGAACCTTCGGGCGCGAGCTTAAAGTCGGTTACGGGTTCGCGCGCCGCGATGTTCACGACGTTGACGCGGCCCAGAAGTTTATCCAACGACTCGACGCATCCGTCCGGCACGGCGTCCAAAGGCATGTTGACGGAGGCGAGCTGTTCCGCGACGAGCTTCGAGCCGAGCGGAATCTCGACCTTGGCGACGACGACGCTGCGCATGTTCGTCGTCAGCGCCTGCGCGTTCGACAGGTAGCGCCCGACGGCGACCGCGGCCACAAGCCCGAAGAGGGTTGCGCCCACCAGAACGACCAGGAATCTTTTGTTTCGCATACGGACGGTTCTCCAGACTTGGGCGTCGAGAGCGAGACGGGCCGAAACGCCCTTCGCTTTCAAACGCGGAAAGATTCAGACGTGGAAGATGAACAGCGAAATCAGGCTGCCGAAGGTGATCGCCACGCCGTAGGGAATCGTCTTCCGTCGGTCGGCGGGCACAGCGAGGCGCGGCATCCTCCAGCCGGGCAGCAAACCCACCAGAAGCATCAGCGTGTTGTGCAGAGTCGTGCGAACGGAGCCTGCGCGCAGCATCGTCAAGACGCCAAGCACGCCGCCCACCAGCACCACGACGAAGAAGGTCGGCAGCACCAGCGAAGCGCCGACCACCGAGCCGATGGCGGCGAACAGCTTCACGTCGCCCGCGCCCATCGCACCGAAGACGTGCAGGACAAACATCAGCGCGAAGGCCAACAGGCATCCGCCGAGACTGGCGAGCGCCCCCGCGAGTCCGCCGCCGATTGAATTCAAGACCAGCCCGGTCGCCAGCGTCGCCAGTACGAATGTGTTCGGGATGCGCCGGTAGCGCACGTCGTAATAAGTGATGACGAGCGCGAGCGGCACGAGGAAGGCGACGGCGATGGCGAATGTCTGGACGGACATGTTCACTTGATGTAACCGGCGAGATTGTTGATGACCGCCGTGATGCTTGCGCTCACCTTCGTAAAAGCGACGACGACCGCGAGCGTGACGAGTGCCGCGGCAATCGCGTACTCGGAAAGCTCAAGGCCGCTGTCGTCACGAAGGAAGCTCTTTATCATCACGTCTCCTCAGGAAGAGTGCGGCGGTTCGGTAGAGTGCGGCTAGTGCGGTTCGGCGCGCCCGTTTATCCGTCGGGGGAAGTCCGGGCGCGCCTACCCGCAGCGCGCATCGCCTCTTTACTTGATGACGGCGGCCAGGTTGTTGATGACGCCGCTGATCTTCGTACCGAGAGTGGTGAAGGCCAGGACGACGGCCATTGCCACGAGCGCCGCGGCAACCGCGTACTCGGAAAGCTCAAGACCTGTTTCATCGCGAAGAAAGCTCTTAATCATGGTTGTAGTTGCTCCTTTGTCTGAATGGTTAGGTGGTTTTTCGTTCAAGCCCAACTCCGCGAGCTTCTTTACAGACGAGCGCGGCAGTAAGGACACTTGCGGCTTTACCAGCCGAGATGCAGCACCGAAGCCCTGCGGGTTTCAGCCCTGCTTATTTCGGGACGCCGCATGGCGACGCGCCCTTCGTGTGACACGCGCGTCCTAGCATGCGCCTTGTCGCCGCGTGCTTTGAGCACAGGGGACGCCGCAGCCAGAAGGACGAGTGCGAGCAGCAGTAGATTCTCCTCAGCCCCGACCGCCAGCTCGACGGCGCGGACGCCGACGAGAACGGCCATTGCGAAGAACGGCGCGGCAAGCGCGATGGCGGCGAGTGTGATGAATGTCCCTGCGGTCAGCTTCTTCATGTTCTTCTCGACACCTCCTGTTTCCTCGGCTTGCCCCGGCGGCGATTCGCGTCACGTGGACGACACTTCCTTTTACAAGGCGCGTGCCATTGGCTGCGTTTCGTTTTTTCAGCTTGAATGCGAAGTTTTCGCCGGGGCGTGCGGGCGGCTCTGTCAACCGCGGGTGACAACGAAAAGCGTCCGCGTCGTCTTCCCTGCCCGCCGGTTTGGAAGTAAGTGTGAAGAGATAAACGACTTAAACTTTTGTCGCCGCCGGTTGACACGCATCAATGCCGCCCTTATCCCGAGCGGCGACAACTTCTCCGCGGCCTTGTAGAAAAGCAGAAAGCCCGCGCATCGACTCCGAGCGCGGGCTTATCATGTTTGACAGTGTGTGTGCTTCTCTTCATCACTCCCTGACGAAGATCACGGCTTGCTTATCCTCGAAGACATTGCGCCAGCCGCCCTCCTGCCGCAGAAGGCTCGCGAGCGGTGCTTCGGGGTTGACGACGACCGTTCGCACGCCGACGCGTTCGAGCGGAGTGCGCCAGTTCAACGTCCCGTCGTGCGTCTTCAGAAACTCTTCGAGGTAAGCGTCGCCATACACGTCCGCGCGGCCGTCGATGTAGACGCGATAGTCCGGGTAGAGATTCCAAATCATGTAACCGCCCCAGCCGTATTCGTTATAGATAGGCTGCGGCGGCCTGTGCTCGCGTATGAACTCGACCGCCGCGACGGGAAAGTTCTCCGCCTCATCTTCGGTCTGCCGCGCCGCGACGTGCTGGACACGCACCACACACACCGCCAGCGGGACGCAGACGAACAGGACGAGATTGAGCACGACCTTCAAGGCGACCCGCTCGCCCGCCTCACGCCGCTCCGGCTTCAAAAGCCATCCGCCCCAACTCTGCCGCGTGAGCCACGCCCACACATGCTCGGCCAGAAGCGGCGTCGCGACGAGCGCGAAGAAAGGCACGTTGCGACCAGAGCGCAGAGCCATGTAGCCGGTCGCCGCGAGCAGCAGCAGACTCCCCGGTCGCACGCGCCTGCTTGAGAGAGCCAACGCCGCGAAGGTCGCAAACAGCATGACGGCAAGCGGCTGGAACATCGTCTGATGAAAGTCGGGCGAGAACCATTCGTTGATGTACTTCATCATCGCGTGCGAGGTCAACGTCTCGAACGGATAGAGGTACAGACGCGCGCCCGAAGGATTCAAAGCCACAGCCACCACGCAAGCCGCGAAGACGAATGCAAGCGTGCGGACACGACGCCAGACCGTTTCAACTCCGGCTCGAAAAGTCTTAACTTCAACTCCGTCTTGAAAAGTCTTAACCTCAACTCCACTCGCGACAGTCTTAACCTCAACTTCATTCGGAACGGTCTCGATCTCAATTTCATTCGGAACAGTCTCGACTTCAAAGCCGCCCGAAACTCTTCCCTCGTCCGACCTGCTGTTCTTCTCCGACAAGAGCGCGTCGAGGACAAGCCCCGTAATCGTCAGAACGATAAGCGCCAGCCCGAGCGCGAACCCGGCGTGCATGTTCACCCAGAGCAGTGTGAGCGGGACGAGCAACCACACGCGTCGTCGATTCTCGCCGCACGCGTAGTCATCGAGAACGGCGACGAAGATACTTGCGAAGAGGAACGAGAACATCTGCGGGCGAACGCCCCACGTCGGCGACGCGCAAAGCCCGCCGAGCAGCAACGCGAAACCCGCGACGTAAGGATGACCGACGCGGCTGCTCGCGCGTCTGTAAGCAATCCACATCGCCGCCGAGATGACCAGCCCGAAGAAGGCGACGAGTCCGGCGTAACAGAACGCGCTGTGAACCGCGTACATCAATGCCTCTGACAGCCACTCGTGCGCGACCCACTCGCGCCCGAAGAGGGTCGAGGAGAAGATGTCCGTGTGCGGGATGCTCCGCGTCTCGACAATGAACCTTCCTGCGCGCAGGTGCCACCAGAAATCCGGGTCTGTGACGGGACGCACGGCCAGCACGTAGACGAGCGCCATCAGCACGAAGGCCAGCAGGCGTCGAACGGACAGATGTAATGCGCCCAAGCCCCCGGCGCTTCGCCCGAACGGCGCTGCCAACGGCTCTGAAACAGCGGTCAACGGCTCTGAAACACTTGTCGAATACTCTCTCAACACAAGAAGCCCTCGCTTTCAAACGCCGGAAGACTTTCAAACGCTCGAAGACACCGAGCCTTCTTTCGCGCGCTCTACGGCGACGCGCACCGCTTCCGCGCTCGCTTCGTCACCGCTCTCTTCATGCGCGCGGTCACTCTCTTCATGCGCGCGGCCACGAACGCGCAGGCGACCCGCGCCCACATAGCCGCACAACATCACCAGAGACAGCCCGGACGCCCAAAGCCCCGCGCGATCAACCGTGCTGCGTGCGTATGCGAGATGAATGGGCCCGCTCACGAAGGTGAGCATAAAGAAGGGTGTGGCCGCGTAGATTCTGTTACCCTCGCGCGCGCGCCAGTTTGGCGAGTAGGTCGAAGAGACGAGCACCGGCACGACTCCCCCGGCTGGCTCTGCGTCCGGCAATAAAATCATCTCGTTCTTTCCGACTTCCGTATTGACTGAAATCCCGACTTTCATGTCGATTGAAATTGTCCGCGCATCCGCAGCGGCCTTGCCCGTCTTCACAGCCATCTTGTTAAGCTCAAGCACCTCGCGTACGCCTCGCCAGACTTCGCGGACGGGGCTTCCATCATAATGATGCGACGGCCCAAAGCTCTCGACGCGCTCGCCCGGTGGCAAGTCCTTCTGTCTTTCGATGACGTGCGCGTTTGGGAACTCGTCGAGTGAGGCATGTATGCGACGGAAGAGCGGCGCGTCGCTTGCGAGCAGCACGAGCGTGCGGCGCGCGGCGAATTCGCGCAGGAGCTTGAAGGCGCGCGTCTCGTCGTCGCAGTCGTATGTGTCGAGGACGAGCGCGCCAAAGTTATCGAGGTCTGTGAGGCGGTCGATCCGACGTGTGGGCGCGCGCGCGAGCAGCACGTCGAACCAGCCGTCCGCAAACTGCTCCTCGGCCAGTCGCACGAAGTCGAGTTCGTTCTGACGCCGCCCCTTGACCGAGAAGTCCGAGACGACGAGCGCCGGGCTGTACTCAAGCACGCGCGCACGCGGCGGCGGCTCGCCCCTAAGCTCGAAGATGCTCCAACGCTCGAAGTCGTATCGTGCGCCGACCGCTGGCTCACGTGCGAGCCGGCCCTTTGTCTCGTCCGTCTCCGCGACGAGGTAGCGGACGCCGAGCCAGCGTGCGCGTTCGAGTTGGCGCGCGAGCGTCTGTGCGGCGAAGTCCCGGTCGTCGGCGAGCACTGAACTGATGCCGAAGCTGTCCTTGCCCGTCGAGACGGAGTTCACCACGGCGTTGAAGAAGATCGAATTGGGCGAAGCCTCCCGGTAGACGACGCCGAGCGTCTCGTTCCCCTGCGCGCCGAGATACGCGTTGAGCGCCGGCGAGTCCGGCTGCAAAAGATTGTCGTTCACGTCGAGCGCTTCGACGATGTAGCGCCCGTCTCTGTGCTCACGCGCGAAGCGCAGCACGGACTCGATGCGCGAGTCGCCTTCGGGCGTGTAGAAGGCCATCCCGCCCGTCGGTCGCATCGCTTGAAAGACGCCGAAGGCGACGAGCGCGAGACAGACAATGCACGCGTGTCGTGCGACGCCGAACATCGTCGGCGGCCTCTTGATCTCGACCTTGAAGAGATCGAGCGCGGCACTGATCGCGACGCCGACCGGGACGGCGAGCAGAAAGTTCAACGTCGAGAGAAAGCGGAAGGCTTGCAACGGAAACCACGGCGGCGCAATCGTCGAAGCACACACGACGCCCACGGCCAGCATAAGTAGGGCGAGCAGGTAAGAGCGCGCATACAAGTTGCCGCTCGTGCGCCGGTCGGTATTCGCAGCTTGGTTGACACTTATATATGCGCCCGGCTTTCTCAGCCAGATGTGCGCGCCCGGCTTTCTCAGCCAGACTACGAAGCCTGCGGCTGCGACCGCGTACCACGCCAGAAGCATCGGCGAGACGATCTGGCCGAGCGGCACGACGAGCGGACGCGTCACGAAATACTCGTACGACCCGAACACGGGCGCGAGCCAGAAGAGGCCGAGCGCCAGCGCGACCAATGGTGTCAGGAAATGCGCGAGGAGCGCTCGCTTCAACTCTGCTCTCTCAAACTTACTTCGCTTGTCTGCTCTTTCAGATGGCCCCCGCGCGGCGCGCAATCTTAGCAAGTCAACGGCGAGCGTCGAAGCGACGAGCAGCACGCCCGTCAGCGCGTTGAAGAAGTTGGCGAGGATGGTCAGCGCTAGCAGCACACAGCTCGCCGCCGCGCGCGGGCGACTGCGATGCGCTCCGAGGTATGTGACGTACCACGCGAGCAGGAGGACGAAGCCGAGCGGCTGCGTATAGAAGCCCGCGACGAACGTGCTTGCGTAGTCAAGCCCGCACGTCGAAGTCTGGACGTGCATGTCCACGAGCAGCCAAACACAAGCGCAGGCCGACGCCGACGCGACCCTCGCGTTCTTGCTCGAAAGCCTCCACGCCGCGAGCCACACGGCGGCGGGCATCAACAGCACCGGCAGGACGAGCACCAGCTTGAATGCGTCCTCGAACGAGAACAGACGCGTCGCCTGCAAAAGCCCCACGCACCAATGGAACAGCGGCGGATAGAAGTTCGGGAAAGGCATCCCCGCGAAGTACGCGCCCGTCCAGCCAAACGTGTCCGGAAAGATGCCCGCGTTGTAAATCTGCGCGATGCCCCAGTGGCCGGAGCCGTCCGTGGCGTGCGACCTCACGCCGCGCCAGACCTCAAGCCAGAAGTTACTCATCAGCGCGACGGGAAAGAGTGTGACGAGCACAACCGGATATAGCTTCCAGATAAAGCCAGCCCAACTTTCGTGCGACTCGCTGCACGCTTCGAGTCGCGACTCGCTGCATGCTTCGAGTTGCGGCTCCCCGCACGCTTCGAGTGCGTTGACGACGCTGTGCCCCACCCGCCGACCCTGCGCTGTGACTTCTCCCGCTGGATTCATCCGACGCTCTTTCCCGTCCCGTTGTTGATCGATTCTCTTTCCCGCCTCAGTGTTGACGCAGCACTTGCATGGTGAAGAGTGCGAGGCTCGCGCCGCCGCCCGCGATGGTGAATGTCCACTCGACGAGCGCGCTCCTGCGCTTGAGCGCTGCACGCAGCAACACCATGCCGCACTTCCATCCATCCTGCTGATAGAGCGGCAAAAGATTCGTCGCCGCCAGCAGCAAGTTCATCGTCCCGAACCAAGTGCCGCGCGCCAACTCCGCCGCGCACAAATTGACGAGAACACCGGCGAGCAGGACGAATACCTGAGACGAAAGGCACTTCCTCTGCAACTCTTCAACATCGAGCCGAACGTATGCGCCCACCGGCAAGGCGTGCAGCTTGAACTCGACGCCCCCGAACGTGAAGCCCGCGATGCGCCGTCCCCAACCGAGTCCCAACTCGGTCGCCGGTACTCCGCATGCGCGTGCCGCCACCAGATGTCCCAGCTCGTGTATGAGCATAGCCAGAGCGAACCAAAAGATGTATAGGAGAAACATTGAGAGGCGCACGTCCTGTCGTCAGTTAAAGAAGAAGGAGTATGTCGTCGGTTCAAGAAGAAAGAGTAAGTCGTCGGTTCAAGAAGAAAGAGTATGAGGCAATTCCTCGGGTACGGGCCACAGCGCGTTGTCTTAATCGTGGCTCCGCGCCTGTTAACCGAAGCGCTACGCCTGCCGCGCGTCGGTTGCACCCTTCCCGCGAAGTCTCACGGCCTCTCCCGCGAAGTCATTGACTGTCGGCCCTCAGTTGCAGGCCGGGCTGCTGTTCGTCTTGCAGGAAGTCGCCGACGTTGATCGTCAGCCGCTTCAACTTCTTGTAGAGAGTCTGCCGAGAGCCAAGGCCGAGAGCCACGGCCGCGCGCGCGACATTGTAGTCGTTTCGACGCAGCGTCTCAGTGATGACACGTCGTTCGTAATCCTCCAGCATGTTCTCCAGATGCGCCGGAACCTGCCCGGCCGCGGCCGTGTGCGTCTGCGTGTTGGCGGGACGTATGCGCCCGCTTATGTTCTCGGAGCCGATGTAACAACCCTCGTCCGTGTAGAGCACGAGCCGCTCGATCTCGGCGGCAAGCTCGCGCACGTTGCCCGGCCATGAATAGCTTTGAAGCACGCCGATGGCTTCGGCGGTTATCCCTGCGACCGCGCGTTCGTTGCGCCGCGCGTAGTGCGAGAGGAAGTGTGAGATGAGCGCGGCGATGTCCTCCGGCCTCTCGCGCAGCGGCGGCACATGAACCGCGAGCGCGGCAACCCTGTAATAGAGGTCTTCCCGAAACGCCCCTTCCTGCGCGGCCCTGTATAAATCCTTGTGCGTCGCGGCAAGTACCCTCACGTTCACCTTGCGCGGTGCTCGCTCGCCGAGCGTGTGAACCTCTCCCTCCTGTAAAAAGCGCAGGAGCTTCGGCTGTAAAGCGAGCGGGAGATCGCCGATCTCGTCCAGAAAGAGTGTGCCGCCTTCGGCCGAGCGGATGAGTCCGTCGTGGTCTGCGTGCGCGCCTGTGAACGCGCCCTTGCGGTGGCCGAACAGAAGACTCTCGATGAGGTCTGCCGGCGCAGCCGTACAGTTGAAGGGAATGAAGGGAGCTTGCGAGCGTCTGCTCAGGCGGTGGACGGCGCGTGCGATCAACTCTTTGCCCGTGCCCGACTCGCCCGTGATGAGCACCGTCGATTCGGAATCCTTGATCCGCTCGACCGAGTGCGCCAGTGCATTCATCGCACGGCTCACGAAGACCATGCCGGGCAAAGAGGCCCCGGCGACTTCGGCAGTCTTCGGACTCTGCAAGGGCTGGTGCAACTCCTCGCGCAGACGCGCGTGTGCGTGCGCGAGCCTCGCCACGTCCGAAAGAATCCTCAACTCCGCGGCTTGTGTTTCAGTCAGCGGACGCACGAAGCGTCCATAGATGGCAGCGCCTTCTCGATGCAGGGTAGTGGCGGAAAGGACAAGACAGATTTTGCGATCCCCTGCCTTTAGCTCATCCCCCCCCGCCGCTCCACTCAAAGCCGCCTCAACGGTCGCCTCTGCGTCGGCCATCTCTTCCGAATCAAGTCCCTCAATCCATTTCAGACGCGAAAGCTCGCCGTCCTTCTGCGAAAAAGTCGCCATGCCGTAGGTGTGCGCCGCAGCGTCAACCATCAACGCCACTTTGAGCATGACATCGTATAGAGCGTCCGTGCTGGTATCGGCGGCCCGGCAGAGGGCACGCAACATCGACGCTAATGGCAGTTGGAAAGCGTTCGCCGTGTCGTTCACCACCAACCCTGAATGCGACTGTGGAGACAAGCCTGACATAAAATCCCTTGCTGAACTCGCAAAACTACGAGGCTTCGGACCCCTTCAATTCTAGCTGGGAGGAATTAGGGACAAGAAATGGTATTTTTTAGGGAGAATGATGTCGAATTCGACCGGATGTCAGTCTGAAGAACCGACCGAGGTCTTTTTCAGTCTATGAATTGAGGCGTCGAGTGTCAACTTCTTTAATTATTGTTTAAAGATTGCTCGACTTTTACGTCGTGGGAAGTCACTTTTTAACCGACGATTCTTTTCCACATCTGTGGCGGAGGAGTGAGCCGTCTATCTTACTGGCAAAGAAGACAATCCCTAATCATTGCCCTCACGGCGGATTTCCGTTCGCCCCCTGTACGCCAAAAGCAAGCACGGAACGCTCTTACTTCAAGTAACTGTTGAACTTAGCGGTATAAACCCTTGAAAACGTATATCTTTACAGCCTGTTAAGCACATGCTAAATTCCGAAAACCTTGCCGCACACATCCAAAGCGGCAGGTAAACCGATACTGATCTAACCCCTCTGTAGAAGTTTTGTTGTTTCAAGTTCAGAGACGTTCTGGCCGAATCACAGCAGAACGACTCATGCCGGCAGTCGTCGCGTCCTTCAACACTGGAAGACTCACGCGTCGTTGACTCGATATAAAGACCCGGAGGAGTTCTACGATAATGTCCGCAAATCCCTTTTGGACTGACAGTCGTCTTGACGCACAACGCCCCGTCATGCGCGCCCTCTCCCTTCCCTCGACCGCTAACGAAACCGGGATTGGAGCCGTCGGCTCACGCGTCTCTGTCCGGCGGCGCGACCTCTCAATCCCGTCCTGGGTCGTCTTCTGCATGATTATGCTGGCGACCTTCGCTGTCTGCATCACTGTCACTATGCGTGCAAACGCGGCCAAGGGCGGTGCCGAGCAAAAGTTCGGGCAGATGGACGCGGAAGTCAGGAGCATTCGGGACAAGAACGCGTTGCTGCGGCGTGACGTAGAGCGTCTACGCAAAGACCCGCGAGCCATCGAGGCGGCCGTGCGCGAGCGTCTGAACATGGTTCACTCAAACGAAGTCGTCATACCGCTGGAATAACTCGGGTCTTTCTTGACGGCGGGTTATCGCAAACTTGTTTGCCTGACGCCCGCCTGAACCGACCCGCTCCTTTACCGCCGTAAGGTCTCCTTCCTGTTCGGCGCGTCTGCACGCAAAGGCGGCAGACGCGCCGCCTTTTTTTTGCTACATGCGCCCGCGGGGAACGTGGTTGACACTCTTTGCGAGCGTCAACTAATATCGTTTTCTTGCAAATTTTATAAACAATTCTAATGTCTTGCCGCGTCCCGAATGCGGCATCGAAGATACGGAGCGAGTGCAGATTCATGCCCGAGACGAAAGAGATCAATTCGCCCGCGGACGCATCGGTCGAGCGCTGGGAGCGCGAGACGGTCGAACCCGTTTTAAGGAAGCGTCCCGAGATGAAGAAGCGCTTCGAGACGGTCTCGCTCGATGAGGTCAGACGCCTCTACACGCCCGCCGACATCGCAGACGTAGACTTCGAGCGTGATGTCTCGTTCCCCGGCGAGTTCCCTTACACGCGCGGCATACACCCGACGGGCTACCGCGGCAAACTCTGGACGATGCGACAGTTCGCAGGCTTCGGCACACCCGAAGAGACGAACGCGCGTTTCAAGTACCTGCTTGAGCACGGTCAGACCGGTTTGTCGGTCGCATACGACCTGCCGACTTTGATGGGATACGACGCCGACTCGCCTCTATCCGAGGGCGAGGTCGGCAAGTGCGGCGTCGCCGTCTCAAGTCTCGCCGACATGGAAGTTCTCTTCGACGGCATCCCGCTCGAACAGGTGACGGTCTCGCAGACGATCAACGCACCCGCCTCCGTGCTGCTGGCGATGTACTTCGTGGTCGCAGAGAAGCAGGGCGCTGATTTCCAGAAGATTTCCGGTACGCTCCAGAACGACATCCTCAAGGAATACATCGCGCAGAAGGAGTGGATTTACCCGATCCGCCCCGCGATGAAGCTCGTGATCGACACCTTCGAGTTCTGCAATCGACACGTTCCGAAGTACAACCCGATCTCTGTCAGCGGCTACCACATCCGCGAGGCTGGCGCGACGGCTCTCCAAGAGTTGGCCTTCACTTTGCGCGACGGCATCGAGTACGTGCAGTGGGGCGTTGACGCCGGTCTCGACATTGACGAGTTCGTGCCGCGCATCTCTTTCTTCTTTAACGCGCACAACGACTTTTTCGAGGAGATCGCGAAGTATCGCGCCGCGCGCCGCATCTGGGCCCGCGTGATGCGCGAACGCTTCAAAGCGAAGAGCGAGCGCACACTGCAACTGCGCTTTCACACGCAGACCGCCGGAGTCTCGCTCACCGTCCAACAGCCCTTGAACAACATCGTCCGCGTTGCCATTCAGGCGCTCGCGGGCGTTCTCGGCGGCACGCAGAGCCTGCACACTGATGCTTATGACGAGGCGCTGGCGCTGCCGACCGACCGCGCCGCGCTCATCGCCCTGCGCACGCAGCAGATCATCGCCGAGGAGACGGGCGTCGCAAACACCATCGACCCGCTCGGCGGTTCTTACTTCATCGAAAGCTTGACGAAGAAGATGGAGGACGGTGCTCTCGACTACTTCGACAAAATCGACTCGATGGGCGGCATGGTCGAGGCCATTGAGAAGGGCTTCCCGCAGCGCGAGATTCAAGAGTCCGCCTACCAGTACCAGAAGGCGGTCGAGCGCGGCGAGCAGACAATCGTCGGCGTCAACAAGTACGCGATGGAGGGAGAGGCCACGGAAATTCCCACCCTCGTCATCAACGAAGGTGTGCGCGACCATCAGGTCGCGCGCCTCGAACATGCGAAGTCGCGGCGCGACAACGGCGCGGTCGCGAACGCCCTGGAAAAGCTGAAGCAGGCCGCACGCGCTAACGACAACACGATGCCCGCGACCATTGAAGCTGTCCGCGCCTACGCCACGCTCGGCGAAATCTGCGACGCGCTGCGTGATGTTTACGGCTTGTATGAAGAACCGGCTTTTTAAGTGCGGATGTCAGATGTGAGATGCTGGATGTCAGTTAAGGCATGTTGTATTAACTGACATCCAGCAT